>NZ_JBTZUG010000010.1:0-166806 GCF_054890645.1 Alteromonas sp. HB246098
TTTAAAGAACGTTGCGACTTCGTCGCAATTCACTAGAAGCCGTTGCTTCTTAGTGACTCACCCTGCTCGAGTGAGGTGCGCATTTTACATCGTTTATTTTCGATGTCAACCATGTTTTTAAACTTTTTATTTGTTTGAAAACTCGGTTTCGCACTTGTTGCTAAGTTGACTTTGTTTTTCTCGAAGCCCCCTCAGAACGTGGAGCGCATTATAGATACCTCTTGAGAAAGATCAACACTTAAATTGGTTTTTTTTGCTTTTTAAGGCGCTTTTGGTGTTAACCGCTCATTTCTGCATCATTTCCATAGGCTCAATGCATCTTTCGACTAGTTTTTTCACATTTTATTGTTCAAATTGTTACAAATGAGTAAACTATATACAGCCTCCAACACCATAATAAACAATAGAAAGGTAGGTATATGAAAGTAGGCTTTATTCAATGCGCTGTAATTAGCGCTATTTTTGCGATTGCAGGGTATTTGTTATTTTCTTCTGCTAGTTTAAACGTCCATGTTCCACTTACCGTATCTGCAGCTCTGCTGATAAGCGGTATCGTTACTCCTTGGCTAGCGTCTCTTATTCAAAGTCCATCTTCCTCAGATGCCAGAGCACACACCAATAACGGATCAGTCGAGACTCTATATGTGGGCAATTTACCCTATAGGGCAAACGAGAATGCAGTAAAGGAATACTTCAGTAGCTTTATTGAAGTGCAGTCGGTTCGTTTAATGAAGGATCGCAAAACTGGAAAAAGAAAAGGTTACGGTTTTATTGAGGTTGTCACAGACGACCTTAGCAGTGTTATTGATAAAACAAATGACTCAATCTTCCAGGAACGAACGTTGAAAGTTCGACCTGCAAAGGACAAAGTCGAACACGTGTAATTCTTATTCGTAGTTTTTAGTTATGTAAAAAAGCCCGGTAAGCTCTCGCTTCCGGGCTTTTTATTGTCATAAGCATTAGCTCTCGCTGGTTTCAGCAGATTGAGGAAGGCCATCTAATAAAGTTTGATTAAAAGATCGAAATCTATTTATGGCGGATATAAGGTCAGGAACCTGTACACCTTCCATTTCGTTAATAATGCCAGCTATTAACGCATTATAGTCTTCGTTACTTTCTAACTTACTTTCTGCGTTAGCAAAGGTATCCATCATTTTCTCTAGATATTGAGCGATTGGATTAACCACATTACCGAACTTCGCGTTGTCGCTTTTATCTTCGTTATAGTGCTGAATATTTTCGTATGTCTTTAGCACTTCTGTTTGTGTTGTTCTATTTAGTTGTAGTGCGTAACCAACCAACTCTTTATCATCAAAGCCTAAACTCAGTGCTTCTTCAAATGCCTTGTCGATATCACCACTATAGAAGGTGTCGGCTAGATCCTGTACTTGTCCAACTAAATCAGCTATCGAATTCAATTCCTCTTCATCAAGCTCTCCTTTTAATGAAAAGCTTATACCGCTTCTTTCATAATATTGATAAGACGTTTGTTGAGAATAGCTCGCCGAAAAACCATTTTCATTTTGTTCACCATTTCCGCCAGATAGATCTTGAGATGCCTGAGCTTGAAAATTGAATTGCTGAGAAGCCTGGAAAGATCTCAGGCTTTCAAAACTAAAGCTCACCTCATCACCATCTTTAGTACGAATTACCAAACTACCGCTTTTTTCGTCCGATGCAGCTAAAGCTTCTAAGGATGAAAGTTGAACAGCATTAGGCTGTTGGCGACCGAAGATATCGGTTTCTAGATCATTAATACCCGTATCAATAAGATCCCGGCTTTTCGTTATACCTTGCTCAATCTCTTCATTCATAAACCCAGCGAGATCTTTTTCAGCCATTGCGAAACCGCGGCTTACTCCTTCCCTTGCTTGGCTAAATAGCCCGGTCAGCTTTTCGTCGCTGGCACCTCCATCGGCTGCGCCGCGAATAACGCTGCCCACGAACTTAAGTACGTTTCGCGCTACTTTTTCAAAATCGAATAAACCGCTCGACTTTTCTTCAAGGTTTTTCTCTTTCGTTTCTTGTGGTTTTTGCCCATCTATTTCCAACGCTTGATTAATATTGCTACTTACCACGCGCAAGCCGATACTCGTCTGGCTACTTGAAACAGATACTGAAGCTGCTTGTTGCTTCGAGAACTCAGCGGCTTGCTGCAATCCGTCTTGCTGCAGCTGCTTTTTAAGCGCTTCATTCGGGTGAACCGTTGCCTTTTGATCCGCTTTCTGATCAACCTTTTGGTCTCCCATAAAAGCTTTAATTTGACCCACGTTCATAATTTGATCCTCACTGTCCTCATTCTTATTATCGGCAAAGAATCAATATTGTTTAATTTTAATACAGCATTTTTTTCTAAAAGCTATTTAAGCAATCATGCATACTAATAATGAAGAAGTCGGGAGCGCTTGTTGCAGTTATTTTTTAAGGGACTACAATTCGCGACCTTAATAATGAATGGAGAATTTTATGACCACCAATGAACAACAACGCTATCAAGATCAGTTGGACGAAAAAGTAAATCGTCTCACTGCGTTGCTTTCTCCATTCAATGCACCAGAGCTTTCTGTATTCCCGTCTCAGCCAACACACTATCGTATGCGTGCCGAGTTTAGAGTGTGGCATGAGGGCGATGACTTATTCCACATAATGTTTAATCAGGAAACGAAAGAAAAATATCGTGTAGATAGCTTTCCCCCTGCATGCAAAGCAATAAACGATGCGATGAGACTTTTGCTTGAAGAAGTAAGACCAAACGAAACTCTCAGAAAAAAGTTATTTCAAATCGATTACCTTTCTGCACTGTCTGGCGAACTTGTTATAAGTCTTTTATACCATCGTCAATTAGATGAAGAATGGCAAGTGGCTGCAAAAGAATTAAAAGCGACACTTGAGACTCACTTTCCCAAAGTAAACATCATTGGTCGCGCTAGAAAACAAAAACTCATTATCGACAACGATTTTGTGATTGAGCGTTTACCAGTAAACGGTAGAGAATTCGTTTTCAAGCATATAGAAAACAGTTTTACTCAGCCCAATGCTGAAGTGAACTGTAAAATGATTGAATGGGCCTTAGATTGTGTAAAGCCACTTTCAGGCGATTTACTGGAAATGTATTGCGGCGCCGGAAACTTTTCACTTCCGCTAGCACTTCACTTTGATAATGTGGTGGGTACCGAAATAGCTAAACCTTCGGTGCAGGCTGCACAATTTAATATTGAGCAGAATGAGCTGAGCAATGTAAAAATTGTTAGGTTAGCGGCTGAAGAATTCACACAGGCTATGAAGGGCGAGCGTACGTTTAGTCGCTTAGAAGGCATTGATTTAAGCACTTACAATTTCACCACTGTATTGGTCGACCCTCCAAGAGCTGGGTTAGATGAAGACTCGCTAAGAATGATCCAGGATTACGATAATATTGTGTATATCTCGTGTAACCCTGAGACTTTAGCGCAGAACCTTGAGCTTTTGAGTAAGACTCACAATATTTCGCAGTCTGCGCTTTTCGATCAGTTCCCGTTCACTCATCACATCGAGGCAGGTGTACTACTTACACGCAAAGTCTAGTTTGCGTGTAAGTCATTTTCTACTACTCCTTGCCTTCTACAAGAACGTGATGGCTTATTGAGCCGTCAGTTCTTAGTTTTAGTAGCGGAAGGTAATCTGGGTCAGACATAAAGTCGAGTGCGCTTTGTTTTGAAGGCCACTGTATAATAACGCGAATGGCGGGTTCTTCTCTCTCGCCCTCTAAAGTTTGATGATTTGCACTGTTCGCTAAATATTTTCCACCATGTTTTGACACGATATCCGCGGCGAGTTTTACATAGTGTGGGATCCACGCTTCATTGGTAGGTGTAACTTCTAAAACTGAATAATACATATCTTGCTCTCTTTCTTAAAATTAACTGGTTGAACCCAGCGTTATCGTATTAAGAGCTTAACAAGCTATATTCCATGTAATAAGAAGGCTTACACTAGAATCTGTTTCGTAAAATACTTGATAATACTTCCGTGCTACGCTTTCTGCGTAGCGCCTATTTGAACAAAGCGAAGTTGCGCTTTCACTCTCTCACCGATTTCACTTCTAAGCTTATCATCCGCTTCTAATGCTTCAGCTCCGGCACTGAATACCAGTCTTACCATGGCATCGGCTTGTAACTGGGCACAGGCGTATTCCACACCCTGCTGCTCGATAATGTAGTCAGTAAGTTCATCGATGAAATGTTGAATTTCTCTGAACACTGCTAGTCGGTAAGCAGACGACGTACCGGTATGCTCTCGCAGTAATAAACGAAATACGTTTGTGTTGGCCGCGATGAATTCCATAAAGGTTTCAACAGAGGTATGGATGACGCCCCCGCCTGAAGCTATGCGCCTTCTAGCCTGGCGCATAAGCTGACGAAGGGCCAAACCTGCTTCATCCACCAGCGTTAAACCCAACTCGTCCATATCTTTAAAGTGTCGATAAAACGACGTGGGGGCAATACCAGCTTCTCGGGCAACTTCGCGCAAACTTATTGCCGATAAACTGCGGTTTTCGTCTAGCAGTGAAAACGCAGCATGGATAATATTTTGGCGGGTTTTTAATTTCTGTTCTTGTCGGCTCACGTTCGCACCCTGTGTTCATTAACTTTTAATGGTCTGATGATTTTTTAACTTTAGAGTCTACTTTCAACGTCATCTGAATAACCATTAACGCAATCGAACCTCATACATCAAAGACTAGCACGCCTAGTTTATCGCAACACGCACTGATGGGGAAAGGGAAACAAAATCATCTCTTTTATAAACAAGGGTTAAGCATTAATTCTTACGTTTCACCAGCGTTTTAGCCACCCTCGGCTATAATTAAACTTTACACATGTAAGCAGAACTTATACGGGTTTTGCTTGCCTGAAGCCTCGTAAAAAGATAAATTAGCGAACAGTTGTAAGCCAAGTTGTATAAAATGAAAAAACCTCCTCTTATCCTAACGAATGTGCTGGTATTTATAATATCAGGCGCAATTGCATTTATAGGTGTGCCGCTTTGGGTGGCATATCAGGGTATCGATTGGGCAGAAATCGGTACCGCCATATTCCTATTCTATTTCACCGGTATGTCGATAACCGCTGGGTATCATCGCTTGTGGTCACATAAAACCTACGATGCCAACATTGTAGTTCGTGTCGTATTAGCGATTGGTGGGGCGATGGCCCTGCAAAACAGTATCTTGCACTGGTCGTCAGATCATCGCGTTCACCATCGCCATGTAGATGACAACGACAAAGACCCCTACTCTGCAAAGAAAGGGCTTTGGTTTGCGCACATCGGCTGGATGTTACGCGAGTATCAAGCCAAGCGTTACGATGATTACAGCAACTGTAAAGATCTACAAAAAGATAGCGTTGTAATGTGGCAGCACAAATACTACTTGCCTATCGTACTCGCTGCTAACTTTGGTATTACTGGTCTTTTGGGTTATCTGAACGGCGACGTCATGGGCATGATCTTAGTAGCCGGTGTGTTGCGCTTAGTGCTGGTTCACCACGTTACCTTCTTCATTAACTCACTTGCTCACTTCTGGGGTAGTCAGCCTTACACCGATAAGAATACGGCACGTGATAATGGCGTCTTAGCATTCTTTACTTTTGGTGAGGGTTATCACAACTATCACCATATTTTTGAGTACGACTACCGTAATGGCATTCGTTGGTATCAGTTTGATCCGACTAAATGGCTGATCAAAGGGCTGTCTTATGTAGGTTTAACGTCGAACCTTCGCAAGGTGCCTGAAGAACGCATCGAAAAGGCTCTGGCGGCCATGCAGCTTCAAAGAGCAAGTGAAAAAGTATCGTTACTACCGAATGCGGAAGAAATGATGCACACTATTCAAGAAGAGTACGACCTGCTAATGCAGCGGATGAGTGAGTACTACGCAACGAAAAAGCGCGTTATGCGCGTTAAGAAGCGTACATTAAAACGCAGCATTGAAGGATTAGAGCTTGCTTACAAATATAAAGAGATGAAGCACGCCTTTGCAGTGCAGAAAGAGAAATGGGTCCAGCTGCAAAGCCTGTCACTACAAATGGCGTAGAATTACGTATTCTTTTAGCTAATTGGATTAAAACGAAAACCACATAAGTATCTGCTTATGTGGTTTTTTTTATTCTATAGTTGGAATTACAAAGTAAGTAAGGTAGTTATACTAAAACCAGAATCACTTATTTTGTATTGCGGCTCACTATTTTGATATGCCGCGTAATACAAAGATAACAATATGGGAAAGGAAGATGGCAACGAAGCAAAAAACTAAAGCTCCGTCGTATCATTACGACGCGATAGTTATAGGCACTGGCCCTGGTGGAGAAGGTGTTGCAATGCAGCTTGCCAAGGCCGGTAAAAAAGTGGCTGTGGTAGAGCGATACGAAGCAGTTGGTGGCGGCTGTACCCACTGGGGAACCATTCCATCTAAAGCGCTTCGTCACTCTGTCAGTCGTCTTATTGAATACAATACGTCTCCCCTGTTTGCCGACAACCACTTAAGTAAGAGCCTTACATTTTCAGACATCATGCGCCATGCTAGTGGCGTAGTGCAAAGCCAAACTCGCCTGCGCTCTTCTTTTTATGATAGGAACCGCGTTACCCTGTTTCATGGCGAAGCCAGCTTTGTCGATGCTCACACCTTGGAAATAACCCGAGAAGATGGCTCGAAGGACACGGTCACAGCAGCACAAATAGCAATAGCTACAGGTTCGCGCCCCTATTGCCCGAAAGATATCGATTTTAATCACCCTCGTATTTATAACTCTGACACCATCTTATCTTTAGATCACGATCCAAAGTCCATCATAATTTATGGTGCAGGTGTAATTGGGTCGGAATATGCCAGTATCTTTAGAGGCTTGGGAGTAAAAGTCGATCTGGTTAATATGCGAGACCGTTTGTTGTCATTCTTAGATGACGAAATCTCTGATGCGCTAAGTTACCACTTATGGAACAACGGCGTACTTATTCGACACAATGAAACCTACTCCTCTGTGGAAGCGACAGATGATTCAGTGATTTTGAACCTAGAGTCAGGCAAGCGCATGCGGGCCGATTGCTTATTGTTTGCTAATGGCCGTACGGGCAACACCGATACCCTGAAACTTGAGAATATTGGTTTAAAAGCTGATGTTAGAGGCCAACTTAAAGTTAATGAAAGTTATCAAACTGACGTAGACAATGTATTTGCGGTTGGCGATGTGATTGGTTACCCAAGTTTGGCATCGGCAGCCTATAATCAAGGTCGATTTGCCGCTGAGGCGATGCTCGGCATAAATACACATTCAGCGTTAGTAGAAGATATTCCTTCAGGTATCTATACCATCCCGGAAATTAGTTCGGTAGGTAAGACAGAACAAGAACTTACCGCAGCCAAAGTACCTTATGAGGTGGGAAGAGCCCAGTTCAAACATTTGGCTAGAGCGCAGATTGCATCAACGCAAACGGGTAGCCTTAAAATTCTATTTCACCGGGAAACGAAAGAAATACTGGGTATTCACTGCTTTGGTGAACGTGCCTCTGAGATTGTTCATATCGGCCAAGCCATCATGCAGCAAAAAGGTGAAGGCAACACCATAGACTACTTCGTTAACACCACATTTAACTATCCGACCATGGCGGAAGCGTATCGTGTTGCTGCCATCAACGGGCTAAATAGGATTTTTTAACAGATACAAAAAAGCCGGCGAAATTGTCGCCGGCTTATATGCGTTAACTAATGATTAGTTACGGTTCGCAGCAAGCGCATTAAGCGAGTCTTTATGTGCTACGATGTCGATGTGCATATTTTCTTGATCGAATGTCATTGTTGCAATAGCGTAGTCACCCTGACTTTCGCTTGCAATGTCGATCAGCTTTGCTTGTGCATCACGGAAACGAATGTTATTGCCGATTTGATCCGACATACATTGGTTATTCATTTCGAATGTTTTCGCATCCATGCAATCGAAAAGCTGGTTCTCACCAGATTCCGCATGCGCAATACCAAAGGCTGCTGATAGAGCTAATGTTAGTACTACTTTACGCATGTTTCTTCTCCTGTGCTACAGTCTACTACTGTCACTATTAAACATACTGTATATACATTAGATAGTCAAATTGAGATCATACAATTGTGACAAAAGTATTACAAAGAGAAATAATTGGAGAAAATATTGAAAGGGCACAATGTACTGGTGGCCAAAGCAAAAAGTTGCACGTTGTGTGCACCTCATTTACCTCACAAACCTAACCCTATTTTTAACACTTCACCATCCACAAAAATTCTTATTATTGGGCAAGCACCAGGGCTTAAAGCGCACGAAAGAAGCATTGCGTTTAATGATCCCAGCGGGGATCGCTTGCGTGAATGGCTGTGCGTATCTAAAGAAACTTTTTATAATTCTCGCTTGATCTCGGTGCTACCTATGGGCTTTTGCTTTCCAGGATACAAAAACGGCGCTGATGCCCCTCCTAGAAAAGAATGTGCACCTACATGGCACAATGAGTTTCTCACCTACCTAAAGCCTAAAGTCACGCTTTACGTAGGTCGATACTCACAGCAGTATTATTTACCCCAGTACAAGACTTTGACTGAAGCAGTAGGCGCGCCGACTAATACACACTTTGTTTTACCTCACCCGTCTGGGAGGAATAACAGGTGGCTTGCTAAAAATCCATGGTTTGAGCAGACTATACTTCCCAAACTGCAGCGCGTTATTTCAGCAGCCTTATCTGATTAATCGTGCGCCTCAAGAAACGTTAGAAGTGCATCAAAAGGCATGGGCTTGGCATATAAATAACCTTGCGCCTCATCACAACCAAGTTTAATCATGTAGCTTGCTTGCTCTCTTTTTTCCACACCTTCGGCGATGGTGAGTAAACCCAACTTGTTTCCTAACGTTACTATGGTTTCGGCAAGCACTGCACTAGCACCCGGTTTGATGTCTTTAACGAACGAACGATCGACTTTCAAACGATCTAATGGCAATTGCTGCAGGTAGCTCATGGAAGAAAAGCCTGTACCAAAATCATCGATAGCAATTTGGACACCAAACTCTTTCAACGTGCGCAAAGCATCTATCACTATTTGCGGCTCGTCCATTACCACACTTTCGGTTATTTCAAGCTCTAAGAGACTGGGGTCACAATTGGCTTTAGAAAGTGCTTGTTTAACTTTTTCGACAAATAATCTATCGCGAAACTGGGGAATAGATATATTTACAGCAACCCTAAGATGCCCATACCCCTTTTCTCTCAGCTCTTGCAACCGGCGACATGATTCTTCGAGTACCCATTCACCAATATCAACGATAAGACCAGAGTATTCAGCAAGTGGCACAAAAACAGCTGGAGAGATATAGCCTCCCTCTCCATCTGGCCAGCGAAGCAGGCCTTCCATACCCACTACTTTTTCATTGAGCAAGTCTACTTGGGGCTGGAACCATAGTTCTAGCTTTCTCGCCGCAAAGTCGCTTCTTAATTGACGGATCATATCCAAACGCCATGTGGTTTGATCCTCAATATCTTTAGCGTAATACTCGAAGTTGTCTGTCAGGTTTTTCTTAGCGCGATTTAACGCAATATTGGTACGCTTTAAAATCTCAATGCCAATATGGCGCTTATTCTCTAGCTTGCAAAACCCGACGGTAACATTCACAGGTAGTGTGTGATCACCAACTTTAAACGATGATTGGAAAAGTGCGTTTATAGCTTCTGGACAGACAAGTTCATCCGGGCCGATAAGTCCAAAAACATCAGCACCGATTCGTCCCTTTTTGACTTGGCCATCGAAAGACGTCTGAAAACGAGCGCTGATTGCGCGCAGTAACTCGTTACCAACTTCTTGCCCTAGCCCATCATTAACATCGGAAAAATGATTAACATCGATAAGCGCAACACTAAAATTTTCTCCACCAAACAAGTGAGGCTTGTCTAGCATATTAATGAACTCATTGCGGTTTGGTAATCGGGTTAACCAATCCCTGAACGCTGCATTCCTTAATTCGTGGAAGAGGTTGACGTTTTCGTAGCCTACAGAAATGCTAGATAAGAATACTTCTAAAAGGTTTTTGTCTAATTCACTGATTTCGTGAGTTTGCCTAACATACACAGCGGCTTCGAAACCAGCGCGACTTATATAAAGTACAGAACAACTCGCCTCAAATATGTGCTTCTTAAGGCGTAAGCAACGGCTTATATTTTCTTCAATTTCAATGTTGTTAACGTCTACAACCGGGTGATTGATAAATTTTGCATATTCACCTGCTGCACCAAGGACATATACTTGTTCGTCGTCTTGGTCTAAAAGGGAACCGGCTCGGGCACATAACAGCCCTTCAGAATCGAGACCTATAAGAGAACTAATTTGTGTGACAACTCCTTCGCAGAACTCTTTGACCGAGTGCTCTTCAAACAAATTAGCCGACGAGGTAATTATCTTTTCTAAACCAGCGCGACTTTGGCTTATGGTGATAATTTGCTGGTATGAGCGCAGCGAAGAAATAATGGTCGTAAGTAGCTTGGAGCGCGTAAGTTCAGTTTTCGTTTTGTAGTCATTAATATCGTAAACTTTAATAACTTGCTCTTCAGGAGCATAACCTGGCTGCCCTGTACGCAAAATGATACGAGGCTCGTACAGTTTCATGTCTTCACGAATATATTTAACGACATCAAAGCCTGCATCGTCGGTTTCCATAACAACATCAAGCAAAATGATAGCGATACTGTTACCGAATTCATGAAGTTTTTCTTTGGCTTGCTTCGCAGAATAAGCGTGGATGAAGTTTAACTTGCGATCGTTTACGATGAGATCAGATAGCGCCAGACGCGTTACCGTATGAATTTCTTCATCATCATCGACGATAAGAATGTTCCAGTCTTTGCCTAATAACACCGGCTCTGTAACTGAATCATCATCATCTAAAAAAATTAACTCGTCGTTATCGTAATCCATTGCCGACATTACCGCTCATTTCCCCGATACATACAAAACAAGAATGCACGACTTACTGTATTAAGGAGACAATCGCATTGATAAATGGGTTACGCAATGCAATAGTGCTCTCATGTTACATGCTAATTTACATTCAATAATTTAAATCAATATGAAGATTACACCTCAGCACTTGCCCCCTGAGATTAAAAAAGCTCAGAACACGGAAGTCAGTAGCGCCAAAGCGCCTAGTGACCAACCCGCTGCTGAGAAAGTGGCGAGCTCTATCAAAGCGGATGTAAGCCGCCAACGCATGTTGTCATGGTTTGCTAGAGTGGGTATTAGCCCTTCCATGATGTCTCCTGATCCTAAAAAGCAAAAACATGCGCTAGAACGAAGGAAACAAATTCTTGAAACTCAAAAAGCGAGTAATCTTCAGTCTGTTTTAAATATAGCACTAAATGTTTCAATCAACGAACAAACTAGCGATAATCTTGATGCAGATTGGTTTTTTGCTTTTAGTACCATGGCTGAGGAAATTTACAGCCAACCGATGCAAGAATTGTGGGGCAAGATTTTTGCCGTTGAGGTCGCTCACCCCGGTAGTTTTTCACTTCGCACTCTGCAGTTGCTCAAAACGCTCACACACAGAGATGCTAAAGTATTTAATAAAGCGGTTAACGTAGCGAGCCGAAAAAGTAGTGATACTGTACCGCGCATATTAGTGGGATATCATAAGCGTAAAGGCTTGCTCTCGTTTCTTCGAAAACCCATTCCAGAACAATTAAACCTAGCCTCTGTTGGACTTAGTTACCCAGACCTATTGTCGCTGCAGGAAATGAAATTAATCTATGCCAGTGAAATCGAGAGTGGAGAATATGTAGAGGGGCAACGGGTCACATGGCGATGTGTTAATGAGAATATAACGCTTACGTGTAAAACTTCAGGCGTTGCGTTGGTGTATTACAAATTTACTTCTGTAGGAAGTGAGCTTTACAAACTGGTGACTAAATCTTCTAACGAAAAGTATTTGCAAGAATTGAAAAAAGTATTGGGCGAGGTATTCAACATAAGTTAAATACCGTCACCAAATTCGTGTAATCCACATTCGCGCTTTAACCCGAAGAAGCGGGTATCCTGCTCACTCATACCTTCTTGCAACGACTGCGTTGTATGCCAATCGCCAATTGAAACGTAACCTTGCTCCCAAAGCGGATGGTAAGACAAGTCGTTATCTTTAAGGTAGTAGTGGAGGTCTTTGTTGCTCCAATCGATAATTGGATATAGCTTAAACTGCTGCCCTACTTTTTGTAATACAGGTAGTTTGCCACGCGTATCAGATTGGCTTCTGCGCAAACCGGCAAACCAAGTGCCTGCTTTTAGTTCTCCCAACGCACGCTGCATTGGCTCAACTTTGTTCATCTTGTTGTATTTTTCAATACCTTCGATGCCTTGCTCCCAAAGCCTACCGAAGCGCGCTTCTTGCCACGCAGATGACATTTTTGCGCTGTAAACGTGCAAGTTTAAATTAAGCTTCTCAACCAGCTCATCGATAAATTTGTACGTTTCTGGAAACAAATACCCGGTATCAGTAAGCACAACCGGGATATTCGGCTGTGCTTGAGTAAGCATATGCAGCATAACTGCCGACTGCGCTCCGAAACTCGAAGACACAATATGAGTATCGGGCAAGTTATCCAGCGCCCAAGCAACTCGCTCTTGCGCTGTCATTTTCTCCAACATATCGTTGATATCAGCAAGATCTTCCTTGCTGATATCAAGCGTAAGTGGTTGCTGCTTTTCTGCTGTATTATTCGTCATAGAAATCCCGTGCGGAGTCTACTACTGGTTTTACAATACCAGCGCGAACAACATAATCACCAAAGGCCTCGCCACTCTCACGCTCTTTAGCCCATTGACCAAGTAGCGTATCTAGCTCTGCCATGATTTCTTGTTCGCTAATGTTTTCACGATACATACGAGGGATACGCGTACCTTCTCGGTTGCCCCCTAGGTGCAAGTTGTACTTGCCTGGACCTTTACCTACCAAGCCAACTTCAGACAACATCGCGCGACCACAGCCATTTGGGCAGCCTGTTACGCGGAAGATAACACTGTCTTCTTCCAGACCGTGTTTGGCAAGTAAACCTTCTAGCTCGGTAACAGCGTCTGGCAGGTAACGTTCAGCTTCCGCCATCGCTAGCGGACAAGTTGGCAGTGCAACACAGGCCATTGAATCTAGACGCTGATTAGAAACACTTGGCGCAATAAGGCCATGCTCACGAGCCAAGGCTTCTACTTTGTCTTTGTCCTGGGGTGGAACACCAGCAATAATCAGGTTCTGGTTTGCGGTTAAACGGAAATCACCTTTGTGTATTTTGGCAATTTCTGCGCAACCTGTTTTTAGTGTTTTACCTGGGTAATCCAAAATACGACCATTTTCGATAAACACAGTCAGGTGGTATTTGCCGTCAATACCTTCAACCCAGCCAAAGCGGTCACCACGGTCGGTGAACTCGTAAGGGCGGCTTTCC
The DNA here is from genome assembly GCF_054890645.1 of Alteromonas sp. HB246098. Lineage (NCBI taxonomy): Bacteria > Pseudomonadati > Pseudomonadota > Gammaproteobacteria > Alteromonadales > Alteromonadaceae > Alteromonas > Alteromonas sp. HB246098. Next base: position 13,471 of record NZ_JBTZUG010000010.1, read on the forward strand.
TGGAAAGTTACCCCTGCGCGCTTTTCAACTTCAGCTTTGAAATTGTCTACCCCTACACGCTCTAGGGTATATTTGGTCTTCGCATTTTTACGATTAACACGATTACCCCAATCACGCTGCGTAGTAACAACCGCAGCGGCAACGTCTAGCGTGTTTTCCAGCGGTATAAAACCAAAGTCAGAGGCTTTACGCGGGTACGTGCTCTTGTCGCCGTGAGTCATTGCAAGTCCACCACCAACAAGTACGTTAAAGCCAACTAGCTGCCCATTTTCTGCAATCGCAACAAAGTTAAGATCGTTCGCGTGAACATCTACGTCGTTTTGCGGAGGAATAACCACGGTAGTTTTAAACTTACGTGGCAGATAGTTATCACCTAAAATAGGTTCAACAGGCTTTTCAGTAGTCTCAACTTTTTCACCGTCCAACCAAATTTCTGCATATGCGCGAGTTTTAGGAAGTAAGTGTTCACTTATCTTTTTAGCCCACTCAAACGCCTGAAGGTGAAGCTCGGATTCAACTGGGTTAGAGGTACATAGTACGTTTCTGTTTACATCACCCGCCGTTGCAATAGAGTCAATGCCAGCTTTGTTAAGCATTTGGTGCATAGACTTAATCTTAGGCTTTAATACACCGTGAAACTGGAAAGTTTGACGAGTAGTTAAGCGAATACTGCCATACATAGTGTGGTCAGCTGCAAACTTATCGATAGCTAACCATTGGTCAGGCGTGATCACGCCACCCGGTAAACGCGCGCGCAGCATCACATTATGAAGCGGCTCAAGTTTTTGCTTTGCACGTTCTGCTCGAATGTCACGGTCGTCTTGCTGGTACATACCGTGGAAGCGAATAAGCTGGAAGTTATCAGCTGTGAAACCACCGGTAAGATCATCTTTAAGATCGGTAGTGATGGTACCGCGCAAATTATTACTCTCGCGCTTTAGACGCTCGTTGTCAGCCAGTTTGCCCTCAACGATAAATGGTGATTTTTCGTTACTCATTAATAGACATCCTTCTGATAACGTTTCGCTTTTCGTAACTCTACAATATAGGCTTTTGCATCGGCTTCAGATTTCCCACCGTGCTCTTGCACAATATTGATTAAGGCGTTTTCTACATCTTTCGCCATGTGCATTGCATCACCACACACATAAAAGTGTGCGCCCTGCTCTAGCCATTCGTACACTTCTTTACCGTTTTCTAATAAGCGGTGCTGAACATATACTTTTTCCTCTTGGTCACGAGAGAATGCAAGCGTAATTTTATCTAGCAGACCTTCTTTAACGTAACCTTGCCACTCTACCTGGTATAGGAAATCCTGCGTAAAATTAGGATTGCCGAAGAACAACCAGTTTTTGCCTTCAGCGCCTTGAACGTCACGCTCCTGCATGAAGGATCTAAATGGCGCAATACCCGTGCCTGGACCGACCATGATAACAGGTGTATTCGGATCTTCCGGTAAACGGAAGTTATCGTTGTTTTCAACGAAAACTTCTACCTCACCATTTTCTTCCAAATACTCACACAAGAAGCCAGACGCCCCACCTTGATGACGATGCCCAAACGCTTCGTAGTCAACGTGAGCTACCGTCAAGTGCACTTCGTCTTCTACGTCAGCTTGGGCTGATGCAATAGAGTACAAACGTGGTGTTAATGGGCGCAATGCATCTACAAGCTGCTGTTCAGATAGTTTACCTGGGTGATCGCGCACAATATCAATGATTTGGCGTTCGGCCATATAAGTACGCAGCTGCGCTTTATCTTCCATCAAGGTTGCTAATGATTCAGAACCTGTTGCAGCCTGATATGACTTAATAAAATTAGGGTAACTTAAGGTTAATTCAAGTTTAGACGTTAAGGCTTCAGTTAACGACATTGACGCATCGCCTACAGACACTTCAGCATTGCCATCTAGTGACAAAATACTAATAAGTTCTGATACCAAAGAAGCTGCGTTCTTAAACCAAACACCTAGCGCATCACCTGGCTTGTAGGTAATTCCGCTATCTTCAAGGCTTATTTCAATGTGACGGATATCTTTAACTGAATCGCGACCAGTAATCTTCTGCGCATCAATTAACGTTGCCTTGAACGGTGCCTTTTTAGTGTATGTCTGCGCTGCTACGCCTTGCACTGCTGCCCCGGTTTGCGCCGCTACCGCAGCTTGTGGTGCCGCACTAAAATCCTCTTTTAACGATTCAATCAGCTTGTTAAGCCATGCTTCAGCTTCAGCTTCATAATCAACATCACAATCCAGACGCTCAACGATAGGCTTGCCACCAAGTTTGCCTAAACGCTCGTCAAAGTCTTTACCTGTTTGGCAGAAAAACTCATAACTGCTATCGCCTAAACCCAACACCGCGTATTTGGTACTTGCCAGCTTAGGTGCTTTCTTACCCGCTAAGAATTCGTGCAATTCTATGGCGTCATCTGGCGCATCGCCCTCACCGTGGGTACTTACAAATACCGCCACGTGAGTTTCAGCCTTTAAGTTGCGTGGCTTGTAGTCAGCCATGCTAACAAGCTTGCTGTTAAAGCCTGCTTCCTCTGCTTTGGCTTGACACTGCGCAGCTACACCCTTCGCATTACCCGTTTGTGAGCCATACAGAATAGTTAGCGTTGGTGCGTCACCCGCTACGGCAGGCGCGCTTTGTAACGCAGGGGCAACCGAACCGCCTTGCGCAGCCGCCATGCCTGCAGCATAGCCACTTACCCAAGTAAGTTGATCACGATTTAAGCCTGCAATGGCCTGCGTAATTGCATTCCACTGCTGTTCGTTTAATACCGCGCCTGGCGCTGAGTTCGAATTAGAATCTTGTGACATAGTCTTTTAGCCTTTTATCAATGCCGCTAAGGCTAACGGCTTTCTACAAGAAGAGAAAAGAATAAATGAAACTTTTTTATTACTGAAAGTGCTAATGACTGTGAGAATAGGTAATAACGCGCCTAAACATTCCCGTCGGAAATTAAAAAAGGCGTGAACTGCACAAGCAGCCACGCCTTTAAAAACATATAGTTAATGCTTAAAAATGAAGTTCTAAGCCTGCGAATACACCGTCAAATTCCATGTCAGCGTAAACATCATCAAGATCTTCAATATCAACCGTTACGTTTCTGTAACCAACTTGAAGGGTCATATCGACTGCTAAGCTTTCGATGAATGAATATTGTACCGCAGCTTGATAATCACTTAGCTCGTGATCGTCAAACGATAAATAACTACCCTCAAAATATGCAGATAGCCCTGTGAAAGGAAGACCCAACTGAACTTTTGAATACGCCATTGGCACAATACCAGAAAATTCAGCTGAGCCGCTGGTGTCACTATCTGTATCGACCACTAACAAAGCACCATCGATGTATTTTGCGTTTACACCAAGGTCAAAGCTAACCAAATCGTTATCAAACAACTCGTAGTACAAGATAAAATCAGTTGCATCAAGCTCTACGTCGGTATTGATCGTGGTGCTTTGCGCAAAAAGCTCACCATCAAAGGTAAAGGTTGAATCCAGTGTTGTCGACCCCGAATTATCTAACGTAGTGTGATTTACCTTCACATTCGGCAAAAAAGGTACTGGATGTTCAAAGGCAATATATAACGCCGTATTGGTTTCATCGTCAAAGTTGAAATCAGCAGTGTTGTTGCTATCTGCAAAACCGCCTTGCGTGTCGGTTTGCCAAACTTGAGCTCCAACGTAAACGCCTGCGATAGTGTCTGCTTGAGATGAAACTGAAAATAATGCGCATCCCAATGCGGCAGCTATAAGACCTTTTTTCATTAATTATCCTTGATTAAGAAGTTCTGATATTTCAATTAAAGCAGCGTTTGCGCGAGAAATATAGTTAGCCATAACTAAAGAGTGATTAGCTAACATACCAAAGCCACTGCCATTTAAAATCATCGGACTGTAAACAGACTGTTGTGTTGCTTCCAGTTCGCGAATGATTTGCTGAAGACTAACTAATGCATTCTTATCTTCAAGCACATCGTTGAACTCTATTTCTACAGCTTTAAGAAAGTGTAGAAGAGCCCATGTTGCGCCACGCGCTTCATAAAAATTGTCATCTAACTTCCACCAGCTTGTCTGTACAACGCGTTGATTGGTGCTAGGTGTAGATTGCTTCGCGTTAGCGTCACCAGCTAAATCTGTATTAACTCTAGCAGATCCTACGCTGGCGCTTAATCTTTGTGAATAGCTACCCAACCGTTTTTCAACCTGCTTCAACCATTCTCGCAGGTTATCTGCTCGGGTATAAAACTGACTGTCTGAATTACGTGTGTTTGCCAACTCGTCTCGGTACTTTTTAAGAAGTTCGATACCTTCAGCATAGCTAGATTCAGATGAAGGTAATGCCCAGCTTTTATGGTCCATATTGAATTTAGGGTGGGCTTTTGTCAGGTATGGGTTTTCAATTGACTGAGATTGAGAACGGCTGAAATCCTTACGCATAGAAAGTGCTAGGTCTCGCACCATCTCTAATGCTCCAAACTCCCAAGCAGGCATATTATCTAAAAAGACACCGGGTGGGATAACATCATTTGAAAGATAGCCACCAGGCTTATCTAGCAAAGTTTCTGACACATCAATCATAGTGGTAGTTAGTGTGTAACCCGCTATATTTGTAGGGTTCTCAACGGGTGAGTTTTGTTCCAAACGCTTTCTGACATCAAATGTATCTGGAGATAAACTCCAATACCAACCGATTAACCAGAAAAGTAAAAAGATTACCACAGCGACAATCGCTATTCGTTTTGAGTTAATAGATTGTCTCATATAAACACCAACCTTCCTTTTAAATAACAAATAGCCGACGATGGTCAGCTATTTGAAACAACTAATATTATGTGAAAAATGCGAAACCTTTATGACGGTTTTCGATATAACACCACCTTTTACTACGTTAACACAATATAAAATTAATTATGTTAATTATAAAGTATGATGCATGTTTGTATCATTTTGCTGCTTATAGGCAGCAGAGTTACGATTTTTCAGCACATATAGTGCGATACCGATTAATATAATTGGCCAGAAAGCACTAACGCCCAAAACAAGTAGCGCTAGGAAACCAGCGCCAAGCGCTAGAAGAATTGTTCCCATAACACTTATTGCGACAACAAAGCCAACAACGGCAAGGGCAACCCCAATTAACGATAGCACAGCCACGTTTTCCCAGGGGCTAAGCAGTTCGTCAGACATGACAAGGTGCATACCTAGCCAGCTATCTACAAGGCTACCCAAGCAATTAACCAGTACAATGGCAATAACCAGTGCAATTAGAAAGTTTTTCATTACACTAATCTCGGTAGTAGGATAACAGCAGCCACGTAAGCTACAAGCGTGATGGGGGTTGCGATAAATAGACCCGCTACCGCTGCCGCTCTTACCCATACTGCATCGATATCAAAATAACGTGCAACACCTGCACACACACCTGAAATAATGCCAGAATCAAGGTCTCTATAAATTCGCTTCTGTGATGGTACTTTCATCATCTTCTCCAAAAATGTTTCTTTCGATATCTACAATATAAGTTGGCGGCACTTAAGGTTGCTTAGGCGACCTTTTTTTTCTTAAGCTCTGCCAGCTCCTTTTCAATCGCTTCGTCCGCTTCCATTGCATCGAACTCAGCTTGTAATGATGTTGCTTCGCTCGACTTCGTTAAGTCATAAGCATCCACTTGCGCTTCAAGATGGTCAATGCGCTGTTCGTAGCTTTCAAAACGCATCATTGCATCGTCAATTTTTCCTTCGTGATCAGCTTGCTTCACTTTCAAGCGTGTTTGCGCTGAATTTTTGCGTTGAACTAAGGTTTTTTGCTTAGCTTTGGCTTCTGCCAATTTACTGTTCAGTCTTGCAGTATCGCTTTGAATCTTTTCGATGCTTTCAGCTAGTTGTGCTTCTTGCTCTTTAAGAGAGTCAAGTTTCGAAACATACTTCTGCTTCTCTATAAGTGCCGCTTTTGCCAAAGACTCTTTGTCATTGTTCATTGCGATCTGCGCTTTATGCTGCCAACTATCAACTTGTTTGTTTGCTGCTTCCACATGACGCGCTAGCGTTTTTTGCTGAGCAATAAAGCGCGCCGCGTCGGTGCGAACTTCAACCAGGGTTTCTTCCATTTCTTGAATAATCAAACGAATGATTTTTTCTGGATCTTCAGCTTTATCTAACATCGCGTTGATGTTTGCTTGGACAATATCGTTAATGCGTGAAAACATACCCATGATTCTTTCTCCGTTAAAAGTAGTGTTGTGGCTTCCAGCATTTATCCTCTTGTACACACTGCTAGTTGCCGCTGACTGAGTTCTCCTCAACACTTTTAGTATTACAATGACTATGCCATTTATTTATATTATTGATATATATAGACTTTATTAAAATTAAGCTTAAAACTGCTTTCTAACTTTAAGTTTAGATACGATAAATTAGTGTATTTAACCAACGCTATTGTTAAATTGACCACTTCCGGTTTAACGGCATTTACATTGTGCCCTCATAAACTTACTTCATTGCTAAACACGCACAAAAAAAGCGCCCGTGGGCGCTTTTATCGATGCTCTTTAAAAGTTAATCAGCGTCTTTATCTGGGTTGTCCGCTTCTGTTACAGCTAAGTCGGTAACACTTACTTTACCGTTTCCACGAACCTCTTGAGGGCTCAATTCAAAATGGTAGGTGGCGTTGGCCACTGCTTGGTACACATCAGACTTTATTTCTTGTGTAGTTGTAGTTACTGCATTTGAAACTACATGTGTCAAAAACGTTTGAAGCACTGACTCTTCTGCATTTGCTACACCGCTTGCCATGCTTGCTGTCAGTAAAGTTGCTGCAATTAATGAAGTTTTCATGTTATCCCTCTAAATTTAGTCAGTGCAACAACACGTTGTTGTCGCGATACTTAGAGGATTGCGAGAGGTGTGCCAACTCCTTAAAAACGACTTAAGTGGCTGATTTATATAAATTTAAAGAAAAGCCCGCAAAAATACGGGCCTTTGTGACAACTGAACAAATATTAAACTTTGGTCAAAAGCACTAAGTTATTAGCCTTTTTGACTATTGTACTCAGCAACTTCTTTTTGAGCGCTCTCTACGGCATCTAAAGCATTTAGAAGTAAATTAGGATCTGGATTCTTACCTGTACCATTTTGGCTCAAGTATCTTCGCCAAATTCGTCCACCCGCTTGCCCTTGATAAAGACCCAGAATGTGGCGAGCCGCATGCCAAGGTTTAAAATACGGGTCCTCTTGGCGCTCAATGTACTGCTGCATTTGAAGTACTATTTCACGACGTGACAAACTCTGTGCATTAGTATCACCAAATATGTCTTTATCAACGGTAGACATAATATAGGGGTTTGCGTAAACCTCGCGGCCAACCATAACACCGTCAACGCTCTCTAACTGTTGCTGGGTTTCAGCGAGTGTTTTAACACCACCGTTAATGCTAATTGATAATTCAGGGCGCGCCTGTTTTAGTCTGTGAACCCTAGGGTAATTTAAAGGCGGAATTTCTCGATTTTCTTTTGGGCTTAAACCTTGTAGCCATGCTTTTCTTGCATGAACAATAAAGGTGTCACAACCTGCGTCTGCCACTATATCGATAAAACGAGCAAAGTCTTCATCTTCGTCCATCTCATCAATACCAATACGGCATTTCACAGTTACGGGAATATCTACCACAGCCTGCATAGCCTTAACGCAGCTAGCTACCACTTCAGGTTGCGCCATCAAACAGGCCCCAAAGCTGCCATTTTTAACCCTATCGCTGGGGCAGCCTACGTTTATGTTGACTTCATCGTAGCCGCGCTCTTGTGATAACTCAGCACACTTAGCCATGTCGGCGGGATCGCTGCCGCCTAGTTGAACAGCGATTGGATGTTCTTCTTGGTTATAGCCAAGGTAATCGCCTTTACCGTAAATAATCGCGCCTGTAGTGACCATTTCAGTGTAAAGCAGCGTGTGCTTAGACATTAATCGTAAAAAGTAGCGACAATGCCTGTCTGTCCAATCCAGCATTGGAGCGACAGAGAATCTTCGGTTAAAGGGGGTGATTAGCACTGCGTTACCTTTTCTTATCTGTAAAACGTGGTCAAAAATGCGCCATAAAATTAGGCGATGCGCATTCTACCTAGCTATGTGCCAAAACAAAAGCGGGCAAGATTATAAACATGACTTTGGCCCGATTTATTTATCACGAAGCTCAGAGTTAGAAAAAATATTGTAGTAATAAGTTGCTGACCAAGTCAGCATCATAAAGCCAACAAGGGAGATTGAATCAATAAATATTGCTAGTTCACTGTGCGGTGTATGGGTCAAACTTCCTAAAGTCGTAAAACTACTGGCCGCAATATGAACGTAATCATCTATGGATAAACTCACATCACCTTTGAAACCATTTATACCCCATACTTCATAGGCAAAATACGTCATCAAGGTATACCAGGCAATTTCGACAAGGTGAATGAGAAATAGGCACACTACTACCGATACACTCATCATAAAATGTGAAGAAAAGCGTTTTGAAAACTGGGTGATTGTTCTTAATCCCCAGTAGTGAAATATAATTATTTCTATGGCGCTGAAAAGCATAAAGAGAACGCACGCAAAGAGTAACATTATTCACCTACAGCTTCTTCGTATGAATCAGTTTGGACACAATGATGAGCAATTTGCTTTCCAAAATCTGCGCATGTTCCTAAACCAGGGATATTAATATACCAAGGTGTCACGAAAGCAGATCCCACATAAAGTTGAGTAGACTTGCCATTTATCAGTAACTCGTGATTTTCAGCGACCGACCACTCGGCACCGTTTGTATACGCCCCTCTTTCGTAGCTTTTTCCGCTAAAGGTTAATAAGTCCTTAAGCTTTGCTAGTTTGTCCTCACATTCGATTATACCTTTAGCGTTAATTTTGATGCCGTCTGCATTACTACCTTCTTCTAACTTTGCATCTTCAGCCTGCTCGAAAGTAAGCAGTTTACTGTCATACAATGCAATGATCCGATTTGCGCTTTCTAGTGGAATTGAAGCGAAACTCGCTGAGAGCTGCGACTTTATATCTTGATGCTGAGTAAGAAAATCCTTAAGTAACAGGGGCGATTGCTGAATGTAATCTATACCAGCAGCAATAACAGCGGGCCAATCTGACTGACGACTTGCATCAGCTAAAGAAAGCAATTCTGCTTTGAGCTTCAAAATAGGATGACTTTGTCCATTACGCTGGTTGAGAAAAGTAAGGCTTTCAGCGAAAGACATGTTTTTAATCTGATGATAGATTTTCGGCATACTTTGCTTAAAAAGAGGCAATAACTTGTGGCGAAAGAAACTCTCAACATTACTAACATCAATTGCACAGTCTGCATTTAATCTTTTTTTGTAGTCAGTAACAGCATCACTGTTATACCAAACTTTCGGAAACACTCCCGAACGTGAACGCATTACTATTTGGAAATCGTGTTTACTTCGGTATTCAATCCCATTCGCACTGTCGTAGAACTGCCCTTTAGTTCTCGCAATAGATAAAGCGGCGTCGATTGCCGTCAATGACATCCCGTCAATGGTAAATTTGCTGGCATCTTCGTGTGTATATTGCTTTGGGGGATAAGCCCAAAGCGCATCATCAAGTTTGTCTTTGGCACATAGATCGCCGCCCATGTTGACCACGACACGATCAAAACCTGAACACCGTTCTTTGCTCGTATCAACGGTAAAACGATGGTTCTCTAAGGCAATGGATTTGACCTCAGTATGAAGCTTTACGGTAACGTCTAAACCTTTTTGTTTTAGGCTCTGAATCGCTCGATTAAAGCAAAAACCTAAATACTCTCCTAAGACTGCTCTTGGAATAACCTTGTTTGCTGCCTCCTCAGGATAGTCCGCGCACGAAAGAAAAGTCTTTAGGGTCGTTGGAACCAGGTCTTCACCATATATTTCATGGAGCCAAGCGGAAAAAGAGACGTTAAGCTTTGGGATTTCATTCTCTTTTAAATTAGAAAGTAAATTGGGGCTAGCATTCTCATTTCTAAATGGGGTTCCTTTGCCGGGCTCGGCATGTTTTTCAAAAATAACTATAGTCTGCGGAAAAACGTTTTTCTCCAATAACTCACAAAGAAAATAAAGCGTCGTTGGCCCTGCGCCAATTATGGCTATATTTTTTTGTACACAATCTTGGTGAAAACTATTTTCCATGACGATCATCCCTTTTCCCTTTATTGCTTTTATTTAATCTAAGGTAAATTAGATCATTCAATTTAGTATTTATAGCATCTGTAATTATTCCTCGCCCGCTGCAACATTTTCATCCCATACGTTTCTTCATATTGTCACTCCCACAGTAAATCGGGCTTCTCTGAAGGCTTTGTCCACGCTTATACAGTGGGCACACCTATTGCTTAAGCTCTTTTTGTTTTAGTTCTCTTTGCTTTAGTTGTCTTCACTAAAGTTATCTGTTTCAGCTTTTTGCCGTCACGGTGTAGTTAAAGCATTGAACGTATTTACTGCCTTACATGAGAGGGATATTCACATGGTATTTTTAAGTTCATCAAAAATTAATTCTGAATTAACAAAGTCTGAAAAGTTATTGAAGAAGCTGCCTTACTGGAAAATTTCAGAACGCTTAAAATTAGAGTTAAAACTACGCCATTTAAAAGAACAGCTTCATAAGTAGGTTGATATGGAACATCAATTAAGTGCTATTTTTGTTACTTACGAAATGGTCGAATCTGCTTTACAAAATATTGAAAGGCTGCTTTTATCTATGCCCACTGCAAATATTATTCTTGTAGATAACTCGCCCCAAGAATATAAAGATAAGGACATATATAAAAATACTATAGAGCGTATTACTTCGAAGGTTACTTATTTAGAAAACTGCACGAACTCAAGGTTTACCGCTTATAACCTAGCGCTTAAGACGGTAACTAGCGGAAGAGTGGTATTTAGAACTGATGACGACGTTTTTAACGAGTCAGTCACAGCAAAGGTTGCTAAGGCTTCTTGGCGCGGTTTTGCAGTTACGCCCCATAAGTTCGATGGCCAGCTACAGGTTAAACAGGATCACCAACGCCCCATAGAAACTTGCGTATTTGACCATCACTTTCTTAAAGGTTTATTACCGTTTGAGAACGCTACCAGCGCTGACTGGAAACTTTTAAAGCGCGCATACGATAAACAATGCCCCGAAACATTTGCCGAAGTCATACTTCATAAAATTGGTCATGGCAGAGAAATGACCGCATGAGAATAGCCATAATTGCACATCCCCGCTTTCCTATTAAGTCGCCTTTCCCAGGGGGCCTAGAAGCCTTTATTGCGTCTTTAGTTCCGCAATATAGTGCTCATGCAGAAGTTACGGTCTACGCGCATCCGAGTTCTCAAATCCAGAGCCCAGCTAAACTCGTAACGTTTCCGTTCGATACCGAAGCGCACAAGCAATACCCCGAGCTAATAGAAAATGATTTTTTGCTTAAAGTTATGAACGATATACGGCTTAAAGGCTTTGACGCTGTTCATAACAATGCTATCAGCCCTATTCCAACAGTTTGGGCATGTAAATACGACATTCCCATGCTTACAACCTTGCATACACCACCTTACAGCCGCCTCAAAGCATCGGCAGAACTCTCTTCTTTGTCTCCTTTTGTCCATTACAATGCTGTTTCCTATAGCGTCGCTGAGGCGTGGCAACCCTACATCAACGATACAATAGACGTTATTTACAATGGTATTGAGTTATCCCAGTGGGAAGGTAAAAAACAAACAAAAGATCAGCTATTCAGTTTCGGCAGAATTGTCCCTTCTAAAGGTTTCGACCTGGCGATTAAGGCAGCCAACCTTGTGGGTATAGAGCTCAACATCGCTGGCCCTATTTACGATCAAAACTATTTTGATGACAAGATATCGCCTTTCTTGGGCAAAGCCGTGAACTACTTAGGCCATTTGAATCATATGGAGTTACAAAGCCAGTTAAAGAAATCGCGAGCGGCAATTTTTGGCGTACGCTGGGACGAACCCTTTGGACTTTCTACCGTAGAGGCCATGGCATCGGGTACCCCTGTAGCGGCTTTTAACCGGGGCGCGTTTCCAGAAGTCGTATCTAAAGAAGGTGGCGCCTTAGCACGGGGTAACAATGTAGAAAGCCTCGCCGAAGCTATAAGCGCTTCTTTAGATAAACATAGTCATGATGTTATACATCGCGCTCATAGGTTTCCTTTAGACGCTATGTGTTCCGCTTACCTCGATAAACTGGCACGTGTTTCATGAAGGTTTTAATGGTAACAAGCCCCATCGTATCGTTGAGAGAGCCCTTTAAAGGTGGGACCGAATCATTTGTCGTTAGCCTTGCAAACGGTATGGCTGATGCGGGGCATCAGGTAGATGTTCTATGTAAAGATGCCGACGAAGACAATAAGTTTAATACGCTTCACCTACAAGAGTCGGCTTTTCGTATGACTGACGCCATCACTAGTGAAACTGAAGGTCAAAAGCTCTATCAGGCTGCCCAATTCGGTCTTTTCAATGCGGATGATTACGACGTTATACACTTTCACAGCTATTACCACGCCATGTTTGAATTCGCTTATTTTCATCAAAGACGTAACATTGTGACGCTACACAGCCCTTTGTCCGAACGACTTGCGCTTACGCATAAATTGAACAGTATGAGAAGTGACGATAGGTATGTGGCGGTATCGCAACGTTTAGCTGATGAGTGGTGTTCGACCATATCCACCCCAATTGATGTTGTACAAAATGGTATTAACCTCTCACGACTGCCTCCTGCAGCGCCAAATAAACAGAGCGACTTAGTATGGGTAGGCAGGCTGTGCAAAGAGAAGAACCCCGTAGCCGCCATTCGCGCGGCGAAGCAGCTTAATATTTCGTTGATACTTTACGGCCCGATTAGCGATGAAACGCACTTCAACAACGATATCGCACCGTTATTGGATGCCAATATAAAATACGGCGGGCATCTACCACAGCAAGTACTCTATGAAAGGATCTCTGAAGCTCGTGCCCTCTTTATTACTTCGCTTTGGAAGGAACCCTTTGGCTTAGTAACACTTGAGTCACTAGCGATGGGTACGCCAGTTATAGGAACAACCCAAGCGATTCCCAGCGAGCTTCGTGTGCCTCCTTTAACCCAAACTATAGATCTTGACGACGTAGAATCACTACTAAGTGCCTATCGGGAAGCAGTCAGTATATCGGCAAGCCAGTGCCAAAAGGCAGCCCGACAATTTGATATCTCCAATACTGTTAAGGCATACGAGCGCATCTATGAACAAGCTAAAACCTAAAATCCTTTTTTACATACACCATCATGGCAAAGGTCATTTATCACGAGCGCAGCTGCTGATCCCTATTATTGAAAAATTTGCTCACGTTTCATTAATTATTGCGCAAGATGACTTTTTACCGGCAGTGAAGTGTGCGCTACCAGAAAGGAAAATTGTTACCTTGCCTTCGAAATGGTCTTCATCCGATGTGGGTAAAAAGCGTACTTTCGATACCGCGTTTGAAGGTGTTCCTTTATCTGCACAATCTACTCTACGCGCCAGTTTCTTTGTAAACCATCTGCAAAAAGAGGCTTATGATGGCTTTATTAGCGATGTTTCGGCCGAGCTTACTATTTACGCTCGCGGTGCAGGTATACCCGTTTTAATGCAGCGACACTCGGGAGATATATCTATCGATCCTACTCAGGTTTTCGCATACCAGTGTGCAAATGCTTTATACGCTCCCTACCCACGACAGCTAGAAGCTGATGATTATGCTTTTTTCAACAAAACGTATTTTTTAGGGAGCTTAGTTACAAGTAAGAATAACTCTGCGCACCATTACAACGGCATAAGTATTGTTCACAGTGACCATGAAGTTATCAATGCAATATGCGAGGCTTTACTGCCAATAGAATTGCCTATAACAGCTATTGGTAGTGAACGCTCCAACCTACATCATTTAGAGAAGATTACGTACTACGAACAGGTGAGTGACATAACGCACTCTGCGAACACCGACATAATTTTTTGCAGCGGGGGAAACAATACCCTATGTGAGCTGCTCGCGGCCGGCAAGAAGCTTATTGTTATTCCAGAGCCACGTCCCTATGAAGAACAAACCGCTAAGGCGATAAAATTATCTGATATTAATGCAGCTGTTCACTTGCCAAAAGTTGAGTTGGCCAATGGAGAAAATATCATCAAGGCGCTAAAAGCTTCGAACGATATAAAGACTGACACTATTAACGATATGTTTGATACAAGCTCTTCATCGCAGTGGGAACAAAGCTTTGAAAATTTAATAAGGGAGCATTTTTTATGAGTTTCTCTGTGGTTACGCTAGTAAAGGGTAGAAAAAAACAACTCGAAAACATGCTTGAAAGTATTAAACAGAGCACAATAGTCCCGAGTGAAATCGTAATAGTTTGGATGGAAGAGGAAACACGCAACGCACGCGTTGAAGATGAAGACCTGAACATTAAACAGCTTTATCTGGAAAAAGGAGAACTCCCCTTAGCTAAGGCTCGAAATTTGGGATTTGAAAATACGACTCACGAACGCGTTATATTTTTGGATGTTGACTGCATATGCAGTCCTACTCTTCTTGAAGGATTGCTTAACGGCCTGAAAGACAAAACCATTACCTCTGCATATGCAAGATACCTCCCCTACATTCCTTTGTCTGGCTTGTATACGCAAATTGAACAAGATGCTCTTTCACACCCTAAACGAGCGCAACTTGACGCAAACACACCACTACCTCATAAGAAGTTTTGGTCACTTGTTTTTGCATTGCGCAAGGATGATTTCTACGTCATTGGCGGATTTGATGAGGATTTCACAGGTTATGGTGGTGAAGACACCGACTTTGCAGAGCGATTTAATAAACAGCACTTCGATTTTATTCTCATAGATGATGAAGTCTTACATCAATATCACTTTAAATATTCGCCCCCACTCAATTATTTAGAAGCAATCGTAGAGAACGCTAACCTCTTCTATCACAAACATGGATATTTTCCGATGTATTCATGGCTACAAGAGTTTTGCAAAAGAAGTTATGTGACTTTTGATGAACGTAAGCATAATTTTAAAGTAGTGCGCTTGCCGCACCAATTAGATATCGAGTTAGCTCTGTCTACAAAACCCTACTAGTTAACGCTTTAACTTTTCATTAGATTCGAAGGTCTATCTATCAGCCTCACTTAATAGTGCTTGAAGTATCCTTGCACTATTAAATTATTAACAACCCTCTGAAAAATGTGCTTTTTTTAACTAGGTATTTACCACTATTATGCTTTTAGCGTATTTCAAAATAAGTAATTAGCGGCTATTGTATAAAGTAATAACCGTAATTATTAGCACAAATAAAAATGTGATCGCAGATTACTCGCTATTGAAAGCAAAAGTACTGCACCTTCCGGAGACATTTTATGGCGGACAAGAAGCCGAAGGATCAACAAGCGCAAGACGTACACGCAACACAGAGCGCTCCCCAACCAGCTGACGAACTTGCTCAACTTAGAGAAATATTGTTTGGTCAAACAAACCGTGCTTTTCGCGCAGATCTTTCTGCCCTTGAGTCTCGTGTAAATGAAAGCTTCGCTAAATTAAACACGCATCTTGATAATCAGTTCAGTGATATACGTAAACTTATCGATGATCAGATCTCAGAGCTTTCTAATCAGCTAGCCAGCGCTAATGACAACAACAGTAACGTACAAGAACAGCTTCAGCACACTACCGATAAGCTGCAAAGTGAACTGGAAATTGCTGAAACGTCAGCGAAGAACGACAACGACGCTTTAGAAGCTCATGTAGTGAAAGAATTGGAGTCACTAGACAACTTGTTTAGCAAGCGTCATCAAGAGTTGTTAGAAAAGCTTCAGCAAGTTACTAGCGAGCTTTCAGAGAGTAAAACTGACAGGAAAACACTGGCAAACTTACTTTCAACCATGGCAACCAACCTCGCTACTGATCATTAATTAATGAGTGACAAGGTGCCGTCGTCTGAATTGCCGGACAACTCTCTTGAAAAAGTCAGAGAGCTACTTATTGGACGAGATGACAAATTCGTTCAACAGAAGCTTGATCGCGATGCAAAGGGCTTTGTGAGCAATGTTGTTTCTGAAGCATTATTTGAACGGGAAACAAAAGATGGCTCGGTCAACAAAGTCCTTGTTCCCCTTGTCGAAAAATCTCTGCATCGTTCTATTGAAGCTAACAGTGAAAAGATTGTAGGTACACTTTACCCGTTGGTCGGTACGTTAGTAAGAAAAGCCGTTTCTTCATTTCTCGTTGAGTTTGTTGAGCGCACCAATGCATTAATCGAGAATAGCTTTAGCCCCAAAAGTATCTCGTGGCGCTTTAAAGCCTGGCAGTCTGGCGTTAAGTACTCTGAATATGTTGCTTCGCAAATTTACCAGTATCAAGTTCAACAGCTGCTTGTCATTCATCGAGAAACCGGCACGTTACTTCACAGTATCTCCTCTGATCCGGATAAAGAAAAAGATGCGGATCTCATTTCATCAATGCTTGTGGCTATCAATGATTTTGTTGCAGATGCATTTGGCGTCACCGCTACCGAGTCTGATAACGAGCTGGGCGAGATTAAAACAGAAGATTTTACGCTGCTGATTAAAATTGGCCCTCAAGCGTTACTTGTCGCAGCGGTAACGGGAAGTATTCCTCCTGAGGTTCGCGGTAAGCTTCAGCAGGCTTTGGAAGATTTTCATCAATTTTACCAACAACCATTAGTCAATTATGAGGGAGACAATGCCCCTTTTGACGGATGCGAAACTATCCTTGCGGATTGCTTGGTCAGCGAAAGAAAAGAAGGCGAAGGCAAAAAGTCAAAACGCTTGATAGGCGCTGCCGTGCTTTTGGTAATCTTCACCGCCTTAGCGGTACTTTCTTTCATGCGACTATCGCTAAGTATTTTAAAGAGCGAGCTGCACGAGCTTACGCCTCCCCCTGGTATCATTGTCACCGATACCTATATATCAAATGGCATTGTACATACAAAAGTACTGCGCGACCCTATTTCCACCAGCATTGATCAATGGTTCAGCGACAATGGAATCGATGCAGAAAAGGTCACGGTAATTGAAGAGCCCTTTGTCTCTTTAAAACCAAGTGTGGTAGAGCGTAAACTTGAAACGCTCGTGAACCAGTACCTACTCAACGAGCTTGAAAGCATAACTATAGAAAAAGAGGAAAACCGGAGATTCCTGATATCAGGAGCCGTGTATAATACAACCGCGATAGACCTTACTCAGCAAATAAGCGCAATCCCAGGTATATCAGCAGTTTCCGTAGACACTACTGCCCTAAACGTAAAACCGGCTTATAACGTTGATGATGCTGCGCTTCAAAAAGCAACGTTAAACCGACTCGTTAATAAAGTTTCTTCACAAAATGTACTTTTTGCTACTAACCAAGAAGCGCTTTCTGAAGTACAGTTAGCAAAATTAGAGACACTGGCAAACGATATAAAACAACTATTAATGCTTGCGGATAAAACAAATACTGTTGTGAGTATTATTGTAATGGGTGCCAGTGACAATTCAGGCTCAAGCGCACGCAATCGTGCCTTGAGCCAAAAACGAGCAGAGAATGTTGTGAATTCATTAATTTCACTTGGTGTAGAAAGTGATATCCTTATACCCGTAAGCTTAGGAGAGCTGCCATTGCAGAAGGCATCAATGGGGCGTTCAGTTATGTTAAATGTTTTAATATCCAGTGAGCAATAGTAAGGAAGCTTTGCGGTGATACAGAAAAAAGTTTGTATTCTAGGGCCCACTGGTGTTGGTAAAACAAGCCTAGTAAAGCAGTTTGTCGAAGGTATTTTTTCCGAAAAGTACAAGACAACTATTGGCGTAAAAATAGACAAAAAACAAGTCAATAAAGAAGGGCGAGGTGTTCAGCTTCTCCTTTGGGATTTAGAGGGTATTGATAGATACTGCGGCTTTAATCCCCGCTACCTTCGCGGCGCCAGTGCTTATATTATCGTGGTTGATCAAACTCGCTCTCAATCTTTGCTTGAGGGTATAGAAATCCTTGACCTTGCACGCGAGCATTACCCCGACATTCCCGCCTTTTTCGTAGTGAATAAAACTGACCTCCCCACTAGCTGGCATTGGAGTGAAGAAGAGCTGAATAATTACGCACAGAGATTTTCTTCACTTACTAAAACAAGTGCGAAAACCGGTGAAAATGTAGAAAACTTATTCAGTACAATTGCGTTTTGGTAGGAGAATGCCATGGATATCCATTTATTAAATGCGCTGGGCATAACTAACTGCGCGTTGTTTAAGTGTAACTCTGAAGACGACATCACGTGTTTAACACCGGAACTTCCATGGTTATCGAACGTAGTTTCGCTTGACGAAAACAATAAGCTGCAAAAAAAGCACGTTCCATCGATCTTTTTAGATGATTTCTTTTTCGATGCTGATGAGGTTTGGAAAGGAGAAACGTCGTTCACCCTATCTTCCGGTTTTTGGACCGAACAAAACGAAAATCAGCTTTTGCGTCTTGAAGCCCTGGCTATAAATAGCGGCTCTGGCTCTCGCTATCTGGTGGTCAAGAACGTTGAAGAACAATTTGATGAAAAACAACAGACGCTTCAAGCTGCCCGTGAATTGCTGTTAAGTCACCATGAAATTGTAGGACAGCACGAATACATTAGGCATAGATTAAATAATGTGCTGCGCAAAAACACTCGACTACAAAAGCTCGTGCCGCCTATACAGCAAGCTATTCATAATTTAGAAACGGGTGTTGTTATTTTAGATAATGAAGGGGCGTTAATTTTAGACAACAAAGCTTCACACCGGCTTCTGTTGTGTAATAGCACTACACCAAGCTCTATACGTATCATGGAGCTAATCAAAGATATCGACGCGCCGTCTACTTTTCTACCCGCATTAGTGCAACGTAAAGCACCGTGGCAAGGCGAAATATACTGGCAACCGGTAGACGATTATAAGGTTTGGCTTCAGGTCACTATCCACCCTGTATTACATGGTGAAGAGCTCACCCATTGGGTTTATTTGTTTACTGACATCACGCACATACATAATAAAGAAGAAAGTGTGCTTACTGCCAGCGGCATGGATTCATTAACCAAAGTAGCCAATCGGAATTTGTTCACCGATACGGTAAGACGGTTAGTTCAGGAAGACACTCCTTTTAAGCTATTTATTATTGATATCTGCGATTTCAAAAAGATTAATGAGGCGCTGAGCTACCAATCTGGGGATGAAATCTTAAAATCATTTGCTTTGCGGCTACAGGCCTTTGTTGGGAATAGCGGGTTTATTGCAAGGATTGGCAGTAACGAGTTCGCACTCGTAAAACGCATAGATACGTTTAAAGATGTAAGTAGCAGCGAGTACGTAAAACAGCTTGTGAGCAAGCTAATCAAGACCTACACCGTGCTTAACGGCAGCGAGCCTAATTTAGGTATTAACATTGGTGAAGCAAGTTTTCCGCAAGATTGCTCTTCAGCAGAAACATTACTTCAATGTGCAGATGTCGCACTTCAAGCGGCTAAATATCAGGGCAGAAACATCTCGTTAGTTTACAGCGAAGAGTTGCATAGTCAGCATAATGCTATTTACGAACTTGAATCAGAACTGCGGCGAGCGATTGCAAACAATGAGCTAAAACTATTCCTACAGCCTATTGTTGACCTTTCCAATGGAAAAATCGTCAAGTGCGAAGCGTTAACGCGATGGATAACACCAGAAGGTAAGTTTATTTCGCCGGAAGTTTTTATACCATTAGCAGAGAAAAGTGAGCTTATTTTCCCCTTTGGCGAATGGCTTATTAATGAAGCTTGTGGCGCCATTGAGGCACTAAAGGCATCTAACCTAGATATCAGGTTAGCTATCAATATATCCGGCCGACAAGTATCAGATTTAGCGCTACTAAACCAAATTAAGAATGCCCTGGAAGACCACCAGCTTTTCGGTTCTAACCTATCGATTGAACTTACAGAGAGCGTATTCATTGAGAGCTTGGAAACAGTATCCATATTACTAAATGAACTTAGAGCTATGGGTATTACTGTATCAATTGACGATTTTGGTACAGGCTTCAGCTCACTTGTCTATTTGAAAAAGTTGCCCATTGATGAGCTTAAGATTGACCGCTCTTTCGTAAGCGAACTAGAGAAGAACACCGACGACCAAGCTATCGTTCAGGCGATTCTAGGGCTTGCGAATAATCTAAATATTAAAATTATTGCTGAAGGCATTGAAACGCCACAACAGCAGCAGTTTCTACAGAATCACCAATGCGCATACGGCCAAGGGTATTTATATCAGCGACCCGTTGCGATTGATGAATTCATCTCACTTGCAAGAAAGCTTAAGTAATTTGCAGGCTTTTATGCAAAATAATACAAAAAGCCGGAACTTGTTCCGGCTTTTTAGTGCACTTCTTAGCTTAAATGAACACGCTTAAATTAGGCCCATATGTCCCGCATGGAACTCTAAATGCTCTTCAATAAACGATGCAATGAAGAAATAACTATGATCGTAACCTTCGTGCATATTTAGCGTAAGCTGCGTATCTGATTGCTGCGCAGCATGTACCAGAGACTGAGGCTTTAACTGTTCGTGCAAGAACTCATCTTTTGTGCCCTGCTCTACCAACAAAGGCACACTATGGGTTTTGCTTGCTAACAGCAAAGATGCGTCGTAGTCCTTCCATGCTGCCTTGTCATCACCTAGGTATCCGCCTAGTGCTTTTTCTCCCCATGGGCAATCTGACGGATTCGAGATTGGGCTAAACGCTGATACTGAAACAAATTTGTTTGGGTTACGCATGCCGATAACAAGCGCCCCGTGCCCACCCATAGAATGTCCGCTAATTGCCCGCTCTTTAGTTACAGGAAATTCGCTTTCGATAAGCGCTGGCAGTTCATCAACAATGTAACTATACATGTTGTAGTGTTTGTCCCACGGAGCTTGAGTTGCGTCTACATAGAAGCCCGCTCCTAGACCGAAGTCATAAGCGCCTTCTTCATCATCGGGCACACCTTCACCACGAGGTGAAGTATCAGGTGCCACGATGGCCATACCCAGTTCTGCAGCAAGCTTCATTGCCCCCGCTTTCTGCATAAAGTTTTGATCGGTACAGGTTAACCCCGATAGCCAATATAATACCGGCACCGGCTTTTCTTTAGAGGCAAATGGGGGTAGAAAAATTGCGAAAGTCATATCGCATTGTGTGGTTTCAGCTTTGTGGGTGTAGCGCAAATGCTGGCCCCCAAATGCTTTATTTTCGCCAATTAGCTCCATTTCAGCTCCTTAAATTCGTAAAATTGCACCTTTATTGTGGAATCAGTAAAGGCTCTATCGGATTTTAGATCAAGTTCGTTTACACTAAGCGCCTAATTTTTGAGGTAAGTACAATGGTAAAAGCCCTGTTGCATCATATTGTTGGCACTATTTCGGTTATCTGCTATTTCCTGAATACAGTTTTGTGGTCAACGCCTATATTCATTCTCGCGATTTTTAAATTAATCCCCATAACCCCGTGGCGACGCTTCATCTCTTATTTGCTCGATGCCTGCGCTACCGCGTGGATTGGTGTAAACAACCTTAATCAGCGCATCAGCGGTCGAACCAAATGGCAGGTAAACGGACTAGAAAAACTTACCCGAAATGATTGGTATCTCGTCGTTGCTAACCACCAATCTTGGGTCGATATCCTTGTTCTTCAACGTGTATTCAACCGAAAAATCCCTTTTTTAAAGTTTTTCCTTAAAAAAGAGCTAATTTATGTGCCAATTCTTGGATTGGCATGGTGGGCACTCGACTTCCCATTTATGCAGCGGTATTCAAAGTCTTTCTTGGCTAAAAACCCGCATCTCAAGGGAAAGGACATGGAAACTACACGCAAAGCGTGCGAGAAGTTTCGCAACAAGCCCGTTAGTATTATGAACTTTGTAGAAGGCACCCGCTTTACGCAGGGAAAACACGATAGGCAGAACTCGCCTTTTCAGCATCTTCTTAAGCCCAAAGCAGGCGGGATTGCCTTTGTGTTATCGGCCATGGGTGACCAGCTACATAAATTGATAGATGTCACAATAGACTACCCTAACGGCGTTCCTTCTTTTTGGGACTTCGTGAGTGGCAAAGTGCGCGACATCCGCGTAAATATAAAGGTTATGCCTATTAAAGACATTATGGAAAATGGCGTATTCAACGATAGTTACTTTGATGATCCGCAAGTTCGCGCCCGTTTTCAAACGTGGCTAAATGAACAATGGCACGCCAAAGATCAGCTTTTAGATTCACTTAACGCAACTCAGAAACCATTATGATCCGTGTAGTACTTGCGCCTTTTATTTTTGTTTTGCACACCACGCTGCAAATTCTGAACCTCGCTCTATGGGGCGGACTAATTATTCTACTTGGCTTGGTAAAACTGCTGTTACCAGATGGAAGAATTAGAAGTGCCTGGAACAAGGTTATGCATGCCCTAATGTTTAGCTTTGGGCGTATTAGTGTGCTGTTAATCAGGCTATTTAATAAGGTTGATATTGAGTGTTCGGTTCATGGTGTGCTTTCAAAAAACAGTTGGTATCTGATTATCGCTAATCACCTGAGTTATCTAGATATTATTCTGCTTATTGAATTTGCCACACACCGCATTCCCGCGCCTAAGTTCTTTCTCAAAAAAGAGCTCATCTGGTTACCCTTTGTTGGGTTAGGCGCTTGGGCGCTCGACATGCCCTTTATGCATAGATATACCCGCGCATATTTGGAAAAAAATCCAGACAAGAAAGGCAAGGACTTAGAAACCACTAAAGCGTATTGTGAAAAGTTTAGAACGGTTCCTACTACCGTCATCAACTTTGTGGAAGGAACACGCTTCACAACCCAAAAGCATTTATCTAAGCAAAGCCCTTACGAAAACCTACTGCCACCAAAAGCGGGCGGGGTTTCTTTCACGCTTTCAGCTATGGGTGAGCTATTTACTAACGTGCTAGATATCTCGCTACTTTACCCTGAAAATAAACGTCACCCAATGATGGCAATGCTAAGCGGTCAGATGACAAAAATCGTTATCGACGTAAACGTAACCCCAGTGCCAGAGCTTCAACAAGAATCAGAACGCACTGAGTCTGAGTTTCGTCTTTATTTCCAAAACTGGTTAAATGGTCTGTGGGAAAATAAAGACAACCGTATAAAGAAACTGTTGGAGTCGTAAATAATGGAAGTCAGTGCTTCAGTACGCGATCATTTCATTCATTTGGTTAAAGACGTTTTTCCTAATTTAACCACTGAAGATCCGCTTTACAATTTGCTTGCTCTAGGCTCTATACTATTCGTAGCAATCCTTATCTACGTGGTTGCGCGACTGCTAGTGCGCCCTCAAATAGCCAACTGGGTATATAAGTCGAATAATAAGTGGGATAACGCGCTACAAGAACACGGCTTCTTTAGACGTTTAATGCACCTCTTCCCGGCTCTCTTTATTTACGTTACCACCCCTGTTCTCATTGATGATGAAGCTGTCATTCACGGAATGATGATAAAGAGTGCCCAGCTGTACATGCTGTATAGTGGGCTATTAGCTTTGTATGCCATGCTAAGCACGGTAGAAGATGTCTACAATGCTTCAGCCCTATCTCGGCGCGCCCCTATTACAGGCTTCATTCAGGTAACAAAACTGGCCTTCGCGATCATTACGATACTACTTAGTATCTCGTTGATTGTAGATAGAAGCCCACTGCTTATTGTGTCTGGCTTAACCGCCATTGCAGCTGTTTTACTACTCATCTTCAGAGACACCATTCTAGGCTTTGTTGCCGGCATTCAAATAGCCGCCAACCGCATGTTTAATACGGGCGATTGGATTGCCATGCCTAAGTATGAAGTAGATGGGGAAATACTCGAGATAGGCCTGACCAACGTTAAAGTGCAAAACTGGGACAAGACCATCTCGACGTTACCGACATATAGCCTTACCACTGAAGCGGTAAAAAATTGGCGGGGCATGCAGGAGTCTGGTGGTCGTAGAATTAAGCGCGCAATATATATCGATGTGCACTCTATCAAGCTTTGCGACAACGACATGCTAGAGCGCTTTTCAAAAATTCGTTACATCAATGAGTATGTCGAGAAAAAGAAGAACGAGCTTCGTGCCTATCACAGAGATTATTCTATTGATGAATCGGATCTGTTAAACAACCGTCGCCTTACTAACATCGGTACTTTTAGGGCGTATTTAGAGGCTTATATACGTAAACACCCAGATATTAACCAAGAACTGACTCTTATGGTTAGGCAGTTGCCGCCTAATGAGCTCGGTTTACCTCTAGAAATTTACTGCTTTAGTATTCAAAAAGACTGGGTTAAATACGAGAAAGTTCAGGCAGATATTTTTGACCATGTCATGGCCATGCTAGACCTGTTCGACTTACGCGCTTATCAACGTGATGGGCACTTATCCTTGCTTGCCCATCGTGAACATAGCGTGTTTAACAGCTCTGAAGGAAACGATGCCCGACAGGAACCTGCTCAACACCGTATTGATGACGAAAGTGCCAATACACCAAGATAAGTAAGGGAGCCAAGAGAAGCGCAGGACAAAAGCGAACACAGCCGCAATGACAACGGCTAGTAGAACTTACATCACTGTTGTTTAAGGGCGAAAAAAAACCGGCTGTAATAGCCGGTTTTTTCATAATGCTTATCGCTTAAGCCAGTGCGTAGGCCATCAGTAAGCAAAGTACTAAACCAGTAACGCCAAAAAAACCATACTCGATTTTTTCCTGCATACCTTCAGCACCTGCTTTAGCAGTCATAAAGCCCATAACGATGCTACTTAGCCCTAGCGTAAAGGCAATTAGCGCAACACCAAACATAATTGCATTAATCCAATCAGCCATTGTGATAACCCCTTAAAAATATTGGCGGTATTATGCACCAATAAATAAGATTTAACCATGCTTGGATTGGCTTAAATGTATCGCTATTGGTATTAATTGATCTTAGTCAAAACTACTAATTAATTAGCAATTTCACTAAATAGTGAATTTAAAATTGCTCTAAAAAACCGCTCTCAAAACTTAACCCACTGAAAAATATAAACTTTAAATTTTGGCAAGGCCATTGCTCTAGTAAAGACAGTAAAGATAGTAAAGATATACCAGCGAATAACGCTAGTGTTTATTTGATAGTGACTCTACACCCCATCGCAGCGTTTAGAACAAAGTTAATGTGTTACACCTAAATTAAGGAATGAACAATGTCTAACAAACTACTACTTTCTGTTGCCGTTACCAGTGCTTTGATAAGTGGCCACGCATTCGCGCATGACACAAGCTTTCAGAACAACAGTTGCGACATGGAGCTAGATGGCCATATTCAGTATTACCAAGGCGACCTCACGGTTCAGATGGACAATGGTTCAGTAATGACCATTGATGCTCAACACAATATGACCATTAATGGCCAGTCAGTTTCGCTAGACAGAGAACAGCAACGTTGGGTAAGTGAATACTACAACAACATTGATATTGCTATTCCTATGACTCTTACCATTGCCAGTGAAGGACTGCAAATTGCCAACGTAGCAGTAACTGAAGTGTTTACTGAACTGCTGGGCGGTGACCAAATGGGTGATGATTTCAATGAATTGTTCAACTCACTAGAAACTAAATTAAACACCTCATTTTATGATGACGCGGGCAATATTCGCGTAGATTCTACGAAATTTGACGAGCCAGGCTGGTTTGACGAGAGCTGGGAGCAAGAGTTTGAAACACAAATTGAATCTTTGATCAGTGAATCTATGGGCCGGATTCTTATCGCGGTTGGCACACAAATGCTGTGGGAAGGTGGTGATATGTCTGAGTTTGAACAAAAGATGGAGCGCTGGGGTGAAGATTTAGAATATCGCTTGGAAAGCCAAGCCGCTTCGCTGGAAGAAAAAGGCGAGGCTTTGTGTAAAGTGCTGAAGAAAGCCGACTATGCGGAAGGTAAAATGCAGGCATCTATATCAGGGCTTGATGACTTGAACCTGCTGGATATTGATCACAGAGATCACCATGAGCAACACGGCCACAACGACGAAATGAAAATGTAGTCGAGTAATTTAGCGAACTAAACCCGCTACAACAAACTACTTACCTTTCTGTATCACTTATTTTGAAAACCGACTGAAAAACCAGTCGGTTTTTAGTTTTTATACCGCTCGCTATTTAACTTTTGAATATTTCACCTCTTTCAGATTTCTGCTTTTTCAGTTAATGGTAGGCATATTAACGACATCCGCACCCCGATTGATGTACTCTTAAGCCCTAAACAAAAGGGGAATTTAATCGATGACTCAGAATGTAGTAATTAGTGGCTATGGCTGGTTAGCCGGCTATGTAGGCAACGCACTGGCAGGTAAGGTCAATATTATAGGCACTACTCGAAGCCAACAGAAACGCCTCGCGTTAAAGGAACAAGGTGTCACCGCCATAGAATATGCACTGGGCGATGATACATCAGTACTATGTAGCCACTTACAAAACGCGACGTTATTGTTAAATATTCCCCCTGGTAGAAGAAACACTAACCTCGAATCATTTACTGAAAATATGCTGCGACTTATTGATGCTGCACTAAGCGCAGACGTCGCGCACATTATTTTTATCAGTACCACATCGGTTTACGGCGATGACACGAATAACGTCCTTACGGAACAAAGTGACACGAACCCACAAACTGCGTCGGCGAAAGCCCACGTGACTATTGAAAACCATTTAATGTCTAAGCGAGACCAAACTAATATCAGTATTGTTCGCTTAGCGGGTTTAGTAGGTCCAGATCGTCACCCAGCTCGTTCATTAAGTGGAAGACAGTTGGATGCAGGAAATAAACGAATTAACCTTGTCCATGTGCACGACATCGTGTCTGCGTTAACCTCAATTATTTGCGACAAGCCGCTAAACGACGTTATACACCTTTGCAGCTTATCTCACCCTAAGCGCGGTATTTATTATGTAGATGCAGCTAACGCGATGGGTATAGACACACCACACTTTTCTGATACAGAAGCTCAACCTGGCGGCAAGGTTATCGACGCTGCGCAAAGTTGGGAAAGGCTTAACATTACGCCTACCTATGGTGACCCCTATAGCATGTTTTAAGGCTTATGCTTGTATGTTTACTTAGCTCGCTAAGACGGTTGTAGATTCATTGAGGTGTATTCGCTAATAAGTTGCCAAAGAGCGGTGAATTAAGAGCTAATCGCTAAAAGAAACAAAAACGGCAAGCCTCAGGCTTGCCGTTTTTTTATCCGAATTTACTGCTAGCACACAGCAAATACACTAGTTTTGTATGGTGAACATGCTTAACCGAACAGGCTTACACCAAAGTATTTCACCGCCACCGTGTTTACAAAAATCACAAGTAGAATTAGCGGAATAAAGGTTTTCAACGAAACATCCACATACTTTTCAAACCAGCTGCCTTTATAGCCGCTGCTGCCTTCTTCCAAAGAAGCATTAAAATTAGCACTCTTCCAGCGATAAATAACGAACAAGCAAATTAGCAAGCCGTTTAACGGCAAAATAGTGTCGTAGAATACATCGTAAATTACGTCAAACAGCGATTTATCTGCGCCTGCGTAGTGCATAAATGACGTCAGCATATCAACTTTACCAAACGACAGTGCACTTAGAATTGCCAGCACAATCATAATGCTACCTAAAGAGCCTAACGCCCATTTACGGCTCACGCCTTTTTCGTCCATTAGTGCTGCAACTGGTACTTCAAAAATAGACACTAGAGACGTAATTGCCGCAAAGAACACGAGTAGGAAAAACAGGCTCGCGACTATCGAAGCGCCCATATAGCCTATGGAGTCTTGTAGTGCTAAGAAGATATTAGGCAGATAAGTAAAAATCATACCTACAGACGATTCACTTAACTCATCAGGGTTAATATCTGGGTTAAAAGAGAATATGGCAGGAAGAATCATTAAACCAGCGGTAAAAGCCACAGCGGTATCGGTTAATGCAACAAGCTTTGCTGCGCTTGGTACATCCGCACGTTTATCGATGTAACTACCGTAGGTGATAAGAATCCCCATACCCAGCGATAGTGAGAAAAAGGCTTGTGACAATGCGCCATTGACCACTTGCGCCGTAATTTTTGAAAAATCAGGAACAATATAAAACTCAACACCAGCCATTGCATTTTCGCGGGTTAGTACGAAGATAACAAGGCCGATAAGCATTACGAAAAGTGCTGGCATAAGCAGCTTCGCCGCTTTTTCTATCCCCTCTTTTACACCACCTTGAAGAATAAGGTAAACCACACCAACAACAGCAGCCATGTAGACGAAAATAGACTCTGAATTAATAAACACCCCAAATGTATTGGGGTCTGCTAGTTTGTCTAAGTTTCCGCTAACTGCTTCAAATAAATAGCCAAAAAGCCATACAGTAATAACCATGTAGAAAACCGCAATCATAAACGGCGTAGCAATCGCAAACCAGCCTGCAAGTTTCCACTTCTTTTCGTTACCACTGATAGCGCTGTATGCGCCTAATGGGTCTTTTTTAGCATGGCGGCCCACTGACATCTCCGCCAGCATAACCGGTAAACAAATAGCAAAAACAAAAATGGCGTACATTAAAAGGAATGCCCCACCACCGTTTTTAGCTGCACCGACAGGGAAACCCACCAAATTACCAATGCCCACTGCAGAGCCTGCAGCAGCCAATATAAAACCTATGCGCGATCCGAACTGTTCTCTGGCCCCGCTCATATCCATTCCTCTTGTTGAGTTATTGTTATAACAGTTCGCTTGTCACGCCTTATGACATACAAATTAGCCTTGTATAAAACAATCACTTTTTTGCACTCACAATTTGTACTTGTTGTTCGTTCTTGATTCTCGTCGGAATCAAGCCGAGCGAACTGGTATTATTTATTATTAGGATGGCGTTTGTTGTTATGACTCACGTGTGGCGTCAACGCGTTGTATTGCTACCTCTATGGGCGTATCAATACGCTGCACCATTCCCAAAATAGCATGGTAACAGCAGTGAAATAAAAAGTCTTGATGTTGAACTTGCTGAAACGATGATAGACCGTATCACCAAGTTACCACTTCACCATTCCAGTCAATAAAACGGCAAGCTTGCTCCCGATCAAGCGCTGAAAGGTGGTGAACAAGCTGTTTGGCGGTAAACTCTGGTGTAAAGAGTTTTTTAGCGGCTACATTTTTTTGGAATGGCTTCGACAGTCCTGTATCAACAGTACCTGGGTGGTAGCATACCAGCATGACATCTTTTAATCTGCGCTTGTACTCTACCGATGCTGTTTTAACAAACATATTGAGCGCGGCTTTCGATGCACGGTAGCCATACCATCCGCCAAGCCCGTTGTCTGATATGCTCCCTACTCTCGCGCTTAGGCAAACAAGGGTAGACCCTTCTTTACTCATAACATTGACTAAATGCTTAAGCCATATAGAGGGAATAATGCTATTTGTCGCGAAGTACGCTGTCAGGGCTTCCTCACTGACATCTTCTAAGCGTTTTTCGGGGTGAATACCATCGTTTTCGTTATGCAAAAAACCGGTTGTTATTACTACCGTATTTAACACAACGTCTTGCTCAGCGAGTTGTTTTACAAAACCGCTAATGTGCTTATCATCCTGTTCAGAAATTTGATGATACGAAACATTCTCTAGGTTGTTACTTTCAGTTACAGCTGCACGACTTACTGCAAACACCTTTGCGCCTGCACTGCGATATTGTTCTATAAGCGCAGACGCTATACCGCCAGATGCGCCCACTATCAGTACGTTACTTTCCATTCGGCTCTCCCGGTACACAGCGGTCGCACTGGCGCTTTTTACCCGTTAAAAGGTAAGAAATGGTATATCTATGTTTTGCGAATACATTGTAGAAAGCATCGGCGGCATAACGAATAACAGGCCAGCGAAGCGGAGCATAAATCCAGCCCATACCCACTGCTTTCCACGCTTCATGGGTAACATCAAGTCCGGTAATTAGGGTGCCGTCTTCACGAAGGCCATGAATTCTGGCGTTAAGCGCATGCCAATCCATGGTTGGATAACGACTTGCAAAATCAGGGGCCTGAATGTCGACCAGTGTGAGTTTGTTATGTTTGTCTCTTTTGCGTAGATGACGCATTTCGGCTATGCACAAAGGGCAATAACCATCATAAAAAATAATCACTTCTACCTACCTCTGCCACTTACGACGCTTATCGCTTGAAGACAATTTCGCCCATGCAAACATGGAAAAATATAGATTAGAACGCGTTTGCCGTGCACTATCAGCGCTCTTATCGTGTTAAGTTTAAAACCGTTTCAAGCCGTCGCACGTTATTCTTATTTAATATTCGTTTATACGATAAAAAAATACGCTTGGATGACTTGTGTTGTGACCTAGGGGCACCCACACTACAAGCAAAGATTAAGAGAGGTTTTATTATGGCAAATTTACAAGTGGCCACTTTAGCAGGCGGATGCTTCTGGTGTATCGAGTCCGCGTTCAACACTGTCGAAGGCGTAGAAAAAGCAATTTCTGGCTATGCTGGAGGTGAAAAAGCCGATCCAACCTATGAAGAGGTATGTACGGGAAATACTGGCCATGCAGAAGTGGTACAAGTAACGTTTGATGCAGACAACATCAGCTACCGTGAAATTTTAGAGATTTTCTTCGCGCTACATGATCCTACTCAGCTAAACAGACAGGGTAATGATGTGGGTACTCAGTATCGCAGCGCAATCTTCTATCACAACGATGCTCAAAAAGCGGAAGCTGAAAAAATTATTGCACAAATCACAGAGGAAGAAATTTGGCCCGACCCGGTAGTCACTGAAATAGTAGCCGTGAATAACTACTATGACGCCGAAGACTATCATCAGGATTATTTCAAAAACAATCCGCAGAACCAGTATTGCTCTATGGTGGTTGCACCTAAGCTTGCAAAATTCAAAAAGACTTTTGCTTCTCGCCTTCGCAGCGATGCATAAGTAAAGTCAGCTTTTTTAGCGGCGTTTACAGATAGGCTAAAACGAAAGGGTTGCTTGGTAGCAACCCTTATTCGGTTTGAAGGTCATCTTGAGTAGATAGACGCTAATCAAACCAAACGTCATTGATTTCTATCGGAAACAGTAACGGTGCTAAATCTTCATAACGCGTCTTATGCGCCTCACATGTCGCATTTTTCATGTAATTCTTTTCCCACGGATCGTTAATTATCCATAGCGTACTATCAATAGTGACTAACCCTTCCATTGATGAATTATCCATCGTGTACTGTTCACAACTCTGGTCACTGGCAACATCAAAAATAATGGGAATGCGCTTTGTTGGCTTGCTGCCAGTGGTATCAATTACCCATAATTCATTGTCGTTTCTTGCAGCGCCAAATAAATATGATGCGCCTGTTGAGTGCGTATATAAAGCCAAGCCATTTATGGGGTGATTACCCGAGGTAAACGAAGGAAGCTGTAGGTCTGGTTCGCTCACGGTCGCAAAATCGCTCGATGAGAAAAAGTCCTTATCGACAGACAATGTAAAGACTCGTGGCTGTCCCGCTTTGTCTTTTTCCAATGCCAAATACAAAGTGCCGTCTTCTGCCATAGTGAGGCCTTCAATGCCATCATTGGGGAAGTTCCCTACTTCGAACTCTTTCGGAAATTGTATTGGACGTACGTCTGACATTTCAACATCACCATTGTCCTTGCGAGTTAATTTAACCAATAGGGTTGGGTAGTCTGTAGAGCCTGTATCTTCGTACTTGGTTTCACAACGAGGGCTTAAGGCGCCAGTACGGGTAGCGTCTTCTGTGACGGTATAGATGACATTAGCATCTCTAGGGTCTACCGCTAACGCTTCTAAATCTGGCTGTTCGCTTAAGTAGCCATAAAAGCAGCTTCGACGCACGCTCCTTGAGAATGAAAAGCGCATACTAGACGCGCTTAGCGTTGCCGTGTCTGGTGAAATGCTATGTAACTTCAACTGCTGCGTAGCATCCGCGCTTGCATCTGCAATGGTTACTAGCTGTCCGTCTAGCACTACTAGCCCTGATGTTTGGGGGTCAAACATCACTTTTCCAGATTCATCGAGGATCCACTTCCCTACCGTTGTTTCTGTCAAATCGGTGGGTTCTGGACTAATAATGACATCTTTGGGCTCACTGCATGCGGTGACCAGCATCGCGGTTAAAACGGTGGCAGTTAAATATTTAAGCATAATATGAAGTCCCCTCTCGACTCACTAGAGCGAGAGCAAAAGCTAAAACTGAAAAAATTGTAAGGGAGTATATCGAGCATACCGTTTATGCACAAAAAAGAGTAAGGTTATAGCGGTTATTTACATTAGCGACTGCCTTTGTATCTGTAAAACACAATAAAGATCGTAAAGCGCCTCAATATAGGTGCGAAAAAAGTGTTTTAGCTAGCAAAACGAGTATTGAAGGAGAAAGCCATTCCTACGCAGCACTTGCCCCAAGTCATAGCAGGGCCAATAGTTAGAAAAGTGACGCCTACTGAAAGCCATATATGGGTAGTCACCAGTAACGCCGAAGCACCATCGCTGAAACTATCGTCTTGTGACCATACAATAGCGGGTGAGTGTCAGAGTGAAACTGTACGCGTAGGCTCTTATGCTTTCATCCATCTAATCTCTTTTTACGCCGCTGATCCTTTTAAAGACAGAGCGCGCATTAGCTATCAACTGTTATTTGACGATTCGTCTGCGCAAGCCGCATGGGAAAAAGAAGAGCGCGCAATACTCTACGATGGCCAGCCCTCGCCAAGCTTTCACTACACCGAAACACCCGAAACTATTTTGCACGGCTCTTGCCGCAAGCCCCACTTTCACGAAGATGATGCGCTGGCGCAGGTTGACGTGCTTCATAAGAACGCATTTGAAAAAGATAAGAATTTCCCCGATCTTTTGTTGATGACGGGGGATCAAATTTACGCAGATGATGTAGCAGGGCCTATGCTTAAAGCCATTCACAGTGTGATAGAGCGTTTAGGCCTTTACCACGAAGCGCTTGAGGGCGCAGTGGTGGGTAATACGAGTGAACTTGCAACTCATGAATTTGGGTTTTATGAACGTGAACAGCTTCTGCCGCAAATAGCGACCAACACGGTACTATCTTCAATTTTCTTTGGCGCCAAGAAAAAGCCTGTCTTTACGTCGGTAAATGCACAAAACCATTTAATTGGCAGTGCAGAGATCATCGCTATGTATTTGCTGGTGTGGTCCGATACGCTTTGGACCAGCGTATCCATAGATAAAAATGGGATCCCAGAAAAGTACTCAAACATTTTCGATAAAGAGAATGACGCGCTTACCGGGTTCGTTAAGCAATTACCCCAGGTACGCCGAGCACTAGCGCACATTCCTACCTATATGATCTTTGACGATCACGATGTTACTGACGATTGGAACTTAACACGGGGTTGGGAACAAGAAGTGTATAGCAGCCCTTTATCAAAACGCATGATCGGCAATGCTCTCATTGGCTACTTGCTATGCCAAGGCTGGGGCAATGCGCCTAAAAAAGTCGCGCCGCTGATCGCAAAAGTACACGAATCGATAAGTGAAGATGGCTTCACTGCACACGATGAAGTTATAAGCGATCTTTTAGATTTTGATCAATGGCATTACCGCTTAGATACCACGCCTCCTATTGAAGTATTAGACACACGAACACAGCGCTGGCGCAGTGAATCAAATATGAACAAGCCTTCGGGCTTAATGGATTGGGAAGCGCTGTGTGATTTCCAGCATTCTATTATTGGCAAAGAATCTGTCATCGTTGTCTCTGCTGCCCCCATCTATGGGGTTAAAGTTATTGAGGCCATTCAAAAAATATTCACGTTTTTTGGCAAGGCGCTCACGGTTGATGCAGAAAATTGGATGGCCCATAAAGGTACTGCCAACGTTATGTTAAACATATTCAGGCACTACAAAACCCCGCCGGAATTCATTATTTTGTCGGGAGATGTGCACTATTCCTTTGTGTACGATGTGCGTTTACGCTTTAGGCGAAACAGCCCCCATATTACTCAGTTCACCTGCAGCGGATTGAAAAACGCGTTCCCGGATGGACTCATTAAGTGGCTAGATAGATTGAACCGTGTGCTTTATCGCTCCAAGTCGCCCCTGAACCTTTTCACAAGACGTCGGAATATGTCGGTAAAAGCACGGGAACCTAGCAAGGGTTATGGCGAATTATTCAACGGTTGCGCCATCGGCGTATTAAAAATTTCACAGAAAAACGCCGATGTTCAGTGCAAAGCTTTGTTGAGCAACGGTAAAGAGGTAGAATTCCCAGCTTCTAAAGACGATTAGTTCAAAAGAGGTATCTAATGAGTGATAGCGCACTGTCCATCGGATTATTTTACGGCTCAACAACCTGCTACACCGAAATGGCGGCAGAAAAGATCCAAGCGCAGCTCAATAGCCTTTTTGACGAAGACATTGTTGACCTTCACAACATTAAAGATGTAAACCTGACGCGCACGGCCGAATACGACATCATCATATTTGGAATTTCGACCTGGGATTTTGGTGAGCTCCAAGAAGATTGGGAATCTCACTGGGAAGAGGTTCACGGCTTAGATTTAGCAGGTAAAACCATTGCACTATTCGGGCTAGGCGATCAACTCGGTTATGGAGAGTGGTTTCAAGACGCATTGGGCATGCTTCACGATGCGATATTGCCAACAGGCTGCAACATCGTGGGTTACTGGCCAAACGAAGGCTACGAATTTACTGCCTCTAAAGCCTTGACCGAAGACAAGACCCAGTTTGTTGGTTTATCCCTAGATGATGAAAATCAATACGACAGAACTGATGCTCGCATAGAAGCATGGTGTGAGCAATTACTGGTCTCAATGGCTTAATCCCCTTTTACATTTGGAAGTCAGTGTTGGAAAGTAAAGGCCGTCTTCATCAGCAATTCTATCGCAACGGCCCTAGCCACCGAGACGGTGCCGACGTATCGTTTCAAGATATACGCAAACTATTTAATTTCGCTACGATCACGGTTGGCAGATGGGTGACTGCGGAAGAACAACAGATCGCTGCCAATTTATTTTTTGACGCCCTGTACGATCTGGTTGCGATCCTTAATATTAATGAGCAAGTTCTGTCTTTAAATGGCTCTCTATCCCTTGCTTTTGGCAGCGGGGGACAAAAACACAGTAGCGCCCACTACAACAGCGCGAAGAGGCAGCTAGCGCTAGCAAAACACGCAGGAGCGGGAGCTCTAGCCCACGAGTGGTTTCACGCATTTGATCACTACATTGCCCCTCGTATGTTCGACGGCGTTGCCGCCGGAAGTTTCGCCACGCAGGCGTGGCTGGATAACGCTCCAATGAACGCTCATCCTTTAAATCAAAAATTGAGCGATTGTTTCTCGTTATTGTTTTTAAACGATCAAAAAAGGCCAAATGAGTACTTTGTGCGATCCGTAGAAGCTGATCGCGCGCTAAAAATGTATTATTATGCTATGCCTCAGGAGATGGCAGCCCGCGCATTTGAAGCCTGCATTCAAGATCACGAGATCAAAAATGCGTTCTTAGTGCAAGGTACAAAAAAGTCAACGGAAGCTAGACTTGGCATTTACCCTCATGGTAACTTGCGTACATCACTCAATCAGGCATTGATGTTGTATTTTTACCAATTAGGTGTCGCTATTTCACGCAAACAAACCTAGTTTGTTGTTTTATTACCGTGAAACTGAGTATTTTTTCAACAACAAGTGTTAATGAGCACACTGTTTTTATACAAAAGTCTGTATATTTTTGTAACAAGCAGTATACTAAATGGCTCGAACGTAACAGAAGAAAGAAGACGAGATGAAAAGAAAGAAGCATACCTCGGCTGAAGACGAGGCTCAGATTGATATGACCCCCATGTTGGACATTGTGTTCATCATGTTGATTTTCTTCATCGTAACGACCTCGTTCGTGAAAGAGAAAGGTTTAGACGTAAACCGTCCAGAAGACAATCAAGCGAAAAACGACAAGCCTTCTAAAGCGCTTTCTATTCGTATTGCTGCTGACGGCACTATCACGATGGGTGGCCGTGAGGTTGATATTCGTCGTGTGGTTGCGAACACGCAAACATACCTAGCAGAAAACAACACTGATTCTGCTGCTATCCAGGCTCACGAAGACAGCGAGCACGGCACAGTAGTTGAAGTAATGAACCAAGTTAAAATTG
The DNA here is from genome assembly GCF_054890645.1 of Alteromonas sp. HB246098. NCBI lineage: Bacteria > Pseudomonadati > Pseudomonadota > Gammaproteobacteria > Alteromonadales > Alteromonadaceae > Alteromonas > Alteromonas sp. HB246098. The sequence continues at coordinate 49,717 of NZ_JBTZUG010000010.1, forward strand.
CTGGTATCGACAAAGTATCTGTTTTGGTTAAAAAGAGCAGCTAAAACGCTTTATTAATCAAATACAAATTAAGTAAAAGCCACCTTCGGGTGGCTTTTTCGTATCCTCTCTTATACCAAAGTATCTCTTGTGCTATCGCGCGAATTTTGTTCAGATCGTACCATTCGGTGTGTCTGGATAAACCATGTTGAAACTCGGTTCCAGACTCTGATGTCACTGGAGCCATTATGCACAAAAAACTTATTTACACTGCTGTAGTTGCAGCGGTAATGTCAGCACCCCAGGTGTTTGCAGCAAAAATTGAATTAAGCGAAGCGTTTAACTACAACGCTTTCATCTTTGAAGATTACGAAGGTGAGCGTTCTGACGTTGAAGGCTCGTTAGCCGTAGGTGGAAACCTAACGGTTGAAGACTTTGATGTAGGTCTTCTAATCCCTACCGATCTTTCCTCTAGTGCACTTTATGTAGGTGGCGATCTTACTTACACCCGAGGCCATGTTCACGCAGGGCAAACCACAGTTTCAGGAATGGTTACTGCTAATGGCGTAATGTTCGATGGAGCACTAAACAGTGGTAGTACTACCACCGTAACCTACGGTAGTGTGGAAAACGGCGGTATATTCAGTGAAGGTGACGTGACATTAGAGAAGGCAGGCGTTAATAACGGTGATATCCAGTCTGAGCAAGCCGTTACCATCCGTGAAGCGGGTGTAAATGGCTCCATAACATACGGTACAACGCTTACCGTGGATAACGCAGGCTATACGGGGAGCGCAGTGCAGTCTTCCAGTAATACAGTAAACGTCGACAATCTCGATTTTAATTCCATTGCTAATGAAGTAACGGCGCAGTCTCAAGACTTTGCTTCGATGAGCGTAAATGGAACAACAACACTGACCTGTACCGACGCTTCAGATCCAAATGCGTTAGTCAGTTGTAATGACAGTAATATCGATACTCTCGACACCATCGTATTCTCTGGCTCTGATGATGTGAATATCTATTCGATTAGTTCTGACTGGTTCAGTGCTGCCGACAAAGACATTGTTTACGATTTCTCTACCACCAGCTATAACATTATCAATGTGTATGGGGATACGGTAGAGCTGTTTAATACTGGCTTCTTCAATACTGCATTTACGCAGGAAAACGAATATTTTACAGAAAATGGCCAGTATAGAGACAACGATAACAACATAGGCCAACGTCACGATGGACTTTACACTAACAATATTTTGTTTAATTTTGTTGATGCTGAAGATATAACCCTGCACAGTGTTGGCGTGAAAGGTAGCGTCTTGGCACCATATGCAGAGCTAAGCTTTTATAATGGCCACGTAGATGGCAACGTGATTGCCAATAGTTTGGTCACGCCACTTGTGGAATTAGTTAATGACCAAGGTGAAACCTACAACGCGCCAACAGGCCAAATTAATAACTACCAGTTTGGCGCTATCAACGTCAGTGAGCCCGCTTCAATCGCCCTTTTATTTGGCGCAGGATGCTTCATGCTGGTTAGGCGTCGACAAGTTAGCAAGGTCTAAACAGGATTACTTAGTCTTTGGTGAAAGCGGCTTTACAAAGCAAAGCCGCTTAATCTTGGTGAAGACAGCAAAAGCTCATCACTTGTTACACCACTACCCTGCCCTTCTCGCCATCTTATTTGAATACCCGCTTCAAACGCTTGATATTCGACCGCAAACGCTTTTCCAATATAGCCAGTCACAATCCAGTTGTGGTCAATACGATATTGACCTTCAGCCATAAAATTGCCGCTTAAACCTGTGTCTGTGCTTTCTCCAAGAGAAACACCTTCTTCTACACTAGAGTGCGCTTGCCCTATCGGAAAGCGCAGATCATCGTCTTGTTTAACACGAGAGAGCGCAAGTGAACTGCGCAGCTTAACCTGCCAGTTGAGTGCCTCTAGAGTTAGCAGTTCAGAATAGCCACCAATACTGACAAACTGACTCGGGCTAAAGTAGCCCCCGTTGCCTACTGTAAAACCACTTAAGTTTTTGTCATAGCTTGTATAGCTTAAGAACGGTCCTAAACGCCAATAATCAAGGCGAGAAGATACCTTATCAGCTATGTCGTAACTCACGTCACCACGAAGTGATATCGCGCTGTTATCAGCAACGAGTTCGCCTTCTAATCGGCTTATCTGCGCAGTTCCCGCAACCGACATATTGTCGGCTATGGAATGGGCAACTAATCCACGAACACCGCTTTCTATCACATAGCCCCAAGACTGCTCTCGGTTAGCATAAAAAGTTCCGGTCTGACTCAATAGACTGTCTTCTTTCGCTTTTCTAAATAGAGTGGCCGCAACGGTTGTATCTGCTAAAAACTTTGTTGCCGAGATTTGCCCGGTTACTTTAGCGCCAACGGGTTGCTCGAACATGGCATATTCCAAATTCGCGTAAAAATTGAAGTCTGGTGCTTGATAATAGGCTTCAGCCCGAACACCTGTGTCTTCGAAACCACTTATGCCCAAACTTTCTAATTGCCTGTCACCGAACCAATCACCAACTTGAGGAGAACCACTGTAGAACTGCTTATAGTCTAATGAAACTTGCCAAAGCCAGTTTTTATAACCACTGCCAATGCCTATGTATTGTGACAGTACATCAAAGTTACCAAGCCCCTCGCCACCACTTCGACTGCGGGTATTCATACCGTAAACTGCACTTAAGCCATCTTTAGTTTGTGCGGTAGCCGCTTGTGAGTCTTCGTTTTGATAAGCTAACCAAAATTGTTTTCTAGACCACGCGTTTCGAATATTACGCGCTTGCAAAATGCTTTTTACTGCGCCGTATTTTAAGGCCAAGCGATTTAATGTAGCGTCATTACTTTGATTCAATGAAACCAATTCATTCGCAATAACCGTATTGGTTGGCGTTTTCGATAGCACTTGCTCGAAGGCCGACGTTGCGGTGGAAATATCTTGTATTTCTTTTGCAGCCCAGCCAATTAACGCACGTTCCTCTATGCTTAAAGGCCGCAAACGTTCAAGGGATTCGCCAGCTTGTATACTTTCTTTGTAATGCCTTGTATCGTAGAACTGGGCCTGTCGACTAGCCAAGCCATCTGCACAGCGTTTAATGAATACCTCAGTATCAATACTGCACGCCAAGTCGAAAGCGTTTTGCTTGGCAAGATCACTGCTTTGTGCGCTAAGTGCCAGATATCTGCCTTCGTTATCTTCGACTAAACTAAACAGCGCTTCGGCAAAGACATAATTTTTTAAATCGTATTGTTGCCACGCCGCACCTTGTAGCACTTCTTTCGTGTAGCCACTGGTGTCAGATTTGAATAACTGTGCCAAGGATGTCGTATCTCGAAGCGACAATGCCTGCTGGAGTTTAATTCCCCTCACACTGTTTAAACCTTGCTGCGCTGATTGTTTATCAATATCTCGAACAGCCAACTGCAAGGCTGAGGTAAACTGTTGGTTAGCAACCTCTAACATGCCTTTGTCGATAGCAGTCCACCCCATGAGCAAGTAAAAGTCAGTGCGCTTTAACTGATTGCTTAACGCAATAAGCCTTTCTACTTTTTGCTTTGGCGTTGTCGCTCTAGCTTTAGGCGTTAATTGCGCAAACCTTTCTAGTGGAAGCGCTTCTGAGGCAGGTTTGGCAACCTGGTTTTGGGGCGTTTCGAGCGAATCATTGGGCGTAGAGTCAGCCTCAGGTTTGCCTGACTTATCTACTCTCGGCACTGAAACTACAGTCTTAATAGTGCCTTTAAGTCGGCCATTAATTCTATTAAGCTCAGCTTCTACTTCTTCCGGCACCTTCCACTGGGGGTAACGAGCCTTTAAACGCGTGAATTCTTCGTTCGCTAGCTTAATCTGTCGTTCGTTAATGTGATACCAAAGCCCGGTTAAATCAGGCTGTTCTTGTTGTACCGGCAGTATGCCTAGATCTTTTTCTTTGTAGGTTGTTTTAGTTTGGCCGTACGCCTGCGTCGGCCCGAACGATGTGAGTAATGCGCCGATGGCTAGACAAAGTGACGTGCGTGTAAATCTTTCTTTCACGATGCGTTATCCAAAACCGCTAACATGGAAAGCAGCGTTAGACTTGCAGAGTAATAATCCATGTTACGGTCGATTGGGGGCCACTCAGGCTTTTCTGGCGCTTCTGATTTCATAAGGCTGTTTACTGCAATCTGAACCGACTTCATACCTTCAGACATCTCGTACTCAGCTGTTTCCTCGTTTAATAAGTTGACCGTAGCTGGCGTGGGTGTAACAGCCCACCATGCATAATATGGCGCTAGTAACTCTTCGGCTAACTGAGTGTTTTTTCGAAATTGCGGTGACCATGAAAGCTGCAGTGGGATGCGGATCGCATTAAATCCGAATTCAGGCGATATCACGTTATCTAGGCTTACTGTGCCAATATCCTTATTGTCTGAGTCCGTATTGTTAGGCGTAAAACGCACCCAGTCACTTGGCAGCTTATAAGAAGAGAATTGCATTTTAGACAGCAAAGCTAAGCCCGACTTATAGAGGCTTTCCCAGCGTTCGGGCGTAGCGGATATTCCCGCCAAATCAGTGATAGCGGGAAAAATCCAGTAAGACAAATTTAACTGCAAACTGTCCTTGCCTGCTTGTTCGGACGTAAATCCGTACTCACCTGGTAATAATACAACGCTGTTGGTGTTAGTTATCAACAACTTCTGTTCGACAGCACCCACAATTGCTTTAGCGTCTTCCAGATACGTGCTTACGCTCCACTGCTCATGCGCACGCAGTAAAGCCCATGCGATAAGAAGTTCGCCATCAGAGGCGTTATTAGGGTCATCAATACAAGCAGCTGAATTATCAACACAAGGGCGATAACGCCAACTAAACAAACTGTCGTCACGCATTAACGTGCTTTTAGTCCAACGCCACAGCGCGTCAAAAGTGTCTTTATCGTTTGCGGCAACGGCGAAGAGCATACCGTACCCCTGCCCCTCGCTATGTGATACCTCATCATTTCCGGTGTCGACTACCCGCCCACCATCAATAAACAGCGCTTTATACGCAATGTACTGAGACTTAAATTCGCTATCTTCTTCAGTAGAGCACGACATTAACAAAAGCGTGATACCCAATAAAAATATTGCTCTGATAAGGCTGTGTATATTTACCATGAGTCTTGTACTTGTTTGTTTCTGCGTTTCAATAGTAAATATATAAACAGGCTGACCACAAACACAATAGCAACGAAACCTATGAGCCAATACCATGGGTTGTTAGAAAGCCATAGTCGCAAGTACAACCAATTATCATCACCTGCCCCTACCTCATATTTATCGCTAACTTGCATGACCAATGATGGTGATAGAGCATTTTTCCAAGCAAAGAAGTCGCCAGCCATTTGCCCCCACATTGACAAACTAACCAGGTCGGCAACTCTCGCCTGAAGCAGTTCAGGACTTTGTGCAGCAATAATGAACATGGTATCTGTTTGAGATGAAGTAGGATGCTCTTGGGCGGTCAATACTGCCTGCTCACCTAAATCACTTTCTTGTACTGTATGCCCATCTACACGCATTGCTTTGAAAGACATGTCGTCTGTAAGTGTACGTATGCGGTTGTACAAATTATTTTGCAATCGATAAGACCAACGTTTAGTCGCCTCTATCGCAGTGCTAAATTCGCTTTGCTCAATTTGCGAGAGGGTTTCAGGCGTGCCTAAAACAATAGCTGAGCCATCGGTAGAAACGTTATTTTCTTCTCTTATCTGCAGGTTTAATAAAGGAACTTGTGCAACTTGTGCAAGTTTCGCCGTTAGCGTTAGCGCGGTACCTAGGTAGCTATCTGATGGAATGACAATTGTGGAAACAGGTGCCGACTTAAATCGTGCAAACGGGTAGGCAGTTTCAGACAATAACGCCAAATTCGGCTGCACGGCAACATTTCCTGCATCTGGAAACTCGATAGCAGAAGAATCTGCCAGCTGAAAGACTAAATGCTCACCTGAAACATCATCACAGGGTACTCCCGCAAGTGGCGCGCGTAAACTCAAATCAAAGTCGACATTGTTGATGCCTCCTTTAAAAAAGCGCGCTGGCACCCTGAGTTGATAATCTCTAAACGACTGACCGTTGTCATTATTAAGCGCTAGGCCATGAACCAATTCATCATTCACGCTCACATTCATTGCTGAGCCAGGTCCGAAACCCGCGCCATACCCAAAATCTAAGAACAAATTAACGCTGGCATTCTCTGGTACGTAAAAGTCAGCAGGTAATCTAAACGATACTCGTTTGTTGAAGGTGCCTTCATCTCTAAATTGCGATGTAGGCACGCCTAAATCTTGGAATGTGTAATGATTATCAGGAGCCAGCACAAAATTGCGTTGAAGCGTGTCTGCTTTCATCTGAGTTTGGGATAGTATAGTGACTTGAGAGACTGGATTGATAGCGTCATCCATTACCGCCAGTGCTTTTGCAGCTTCAAGCACTTCAATTGGTGTAGTACCACTAACGATAAGCCGATAGCTCGCCGGTACAATTACTTCACCATCTTTAACAAATGCTGGCGTTCGCTGGGTTTTCAAAAATGCACCGTCAATATCGTTTATTACTTCATCAGACAAAACGGGAGATAATGCATCTACGGTGCCAATCAACACGTGAACGGGCTGCTTTTCTTTTCGTTCCAAATACCAAGCAGTGCGTTCATAACGCGCTACGTTTTCCTCACCCCAATAGGTATTCTCAGTCTCTTTTAGTTGGGGCAATACATAACCATCATCAAAGGTATCGTGCTCTACAATTAAAGGTTGGTATTGATTTCTAAGCGCTAGAGCTTGTGCCACTAAGGGCAAAGTTCGTTGCTTTAGCTCACTTTCAATCTCTCGTGCAGTGTAAAGCTGTACGCCCCTCTGTCCGCCAATACCTGGATTAAAGAAACCGCTTAAATCTTCTAATTTAAAAGGTTTGTTATCAATTGATGTTTCTAATTGTAACGTTGACGTATAGGCATTAATTTCACTCCATAGCTCCGGTGCGCTGCCATCTACGCACTGTTCGGCATAGTGCTGGCTTACTGCTAACGTCAGTGAATTAAAGCCTTCACGCCAAAGCGACTTGGGTATTTCTATCTCAGATACTAAAGACGGCCTTTGAGGGTCAAAAGCCACCTGACCGATAGTCGCGTTGTTGAACCTAACATAAAGTTGAGAGCGTTTTTTGATCAACGCTTGGGAGCTCAATACTTCTAACCGCAGTCGAGCGCTGTCTACTTTCGTAACTGAACTAAGAGGTATAGGTATATCTAGCGTTGCGGCTTTGCCTTGAAGGCGCAGGGTTTCGTCGCCGCCGAAGAACTCTGTTAGCCTGTAAGTATCGGTTTGGGCCGCGAGGCCGAATGATACGCACAAACACAACATGAACATAAAGTATTTCTTAATCATTGTTTGTCCTTTACCGACTTAGGTAGCAGACCTAATCTATCGGCTAATTTGCCTATTAATACAAGCATATGCAATAAAGCTGGCTTTAATCCAACTTTTAATACGTGTTTAGCTCCAAACCAGTAAGAGATAGGCCTGGTTCTACGACGTTGAAACGATAACCAACGCAAGCTGTCACAAAGAGTGAAGGCGATGACTTCGTTTTCTTGTTCGTCCGTTTCGGGAACAAAACGTACTCTTAGTATTTTAGATTTGCTATCGTAGTTCAGTACAACTATCGCGATATGTACATTCTTATTTAAAGCATGGCTCCATGACGAAAGTGTTGCCTTTTCCGGAACGAATGCCCCTTCACCTTTCAATCGCAACCTTGCTCCACCTAATGAAAGGTCGACTAAATCACCCACCCAAGCTTCATCACTTTTAGTTTTAATCACTACACTATTGGTGGCTGGCAACCTAGCTTGGCTGCGTACCTGTTTTCGCTCTAGTAGAACACTCAACACTGACAGCAACAAAATTAAATTAAAGACATTCCAAAGCAATACGACTACCGTAAGCTCGCGGGTTAGTGGTTCAGTTATTAATTTATAAACTCCGCACCCTAGCGCGAAGGTAATAAGAAGTATTCCCCAGTAAAAAACATTGGAAAGCGGCGATACAAAGGTTTTCTCTAAGCTTTCTCCTTTTGGCGTAACGACAAAAGATGGCGCTCGAGGCTTTAAGAAAACTTTCACGAGTGCGTTTAATGTAAATGCGCATTGCAATATTTCGTAAAGCTCGGATACCAAGGGCCATCGCGTTCGCCCAAAGAGCATTGTTGAGATCATATAGGTTGCAACTACGTGGGGTAATGTAAATGCGAATATCTCTAGTATAGAGGCATGGTAAACCTGAAGCCCGAACACAAGATATGCTAAAGGCATGAATAAAAAGATAATGCGGGCGAAAGGAAACAGCCAGAACATGATTGAACTCATGTAGCCCACCCGCTGGTACCACTTCAGACCTTCCGCTTTAAAAGGTTTTTTAAGTAGTAAGATTTGCGTCATTCCCTGCGCCCAACGCATACGCTGTTGAATAAACGCATCGAAGGTTTCAGGAGCAAGCCCGCTTACCATAGGTCTGTCAACGTACACAGACTCATAGCCCATTTTATGCAGGTCTAGCGCGGTTTCTGCATCTTCGGTAATAGAGTCACCAGAAATACCGCCAACTAAGTCCAAATGCTTTCGACGCATTAATGCGGCTGACCCACAAAAAAACGAACTGCCCCAATAATCTAGCCCCTTTTGAATAGTGCCATAGAACATGTCGTTCTCTGAAGGCATGCGCGTAAACGCTGAAAAGTAATTGCGCTCTACTGGGTCTGGGTTCGCCATAAAGTGAGGCGTTTGAACCAAGAACACTTTTTCGTTCTTAAGCATCCAAGGGACAGTTCTGTCGAGAAAATCAGAAGTAGGCACGTGATCAGCATCGAGGATTACAATCAAATCTCCCGTTGTATTTTGTATTGCACTATTAACGTTGCCCGCCTTAGCAAACTCATTTTTCGCCCGAGTGTGATAGGTAATACCTAAGCGCGAACAAAGTGACTGTAAGTCTTGTCGACGCTGCCTTGCTGACGCTGCCGAGATAGGGTTATCCGCGTTGATTTTCTGATCTGTACCACCGTCGTCAAGCAGATGAATATGAAGCTTATCTTTTGGGTAGTCCAACATTTGTGCGGCACGAATTGTGACCTCTAATATGTCTTCATCTTCGTTATAACTCGGAATCATAACGTCAACGCTTGGTAGCGTAGCCTTATCCATACCATCTAGTGAGAGCAATGGCCTACTCAACGGGAAAGCATTAACGATAGCGCCCAATACCGAAGTGATACCAGCATATATTTCTGCTGCGAACAGTAGCCATACTGCAATCATCGATAAAATATCTGAATAGGTGAGTGTATAAATACCCCGCCATAACAAATATCGTACGCTAAGTGCTATTGCTAAAACGAGGGCAAAGATACGGAATAAATGTTGGTATTTCTGAGTATGGCGCGCTTCTTTACTACAAAGCGAGATGAAGATTAGGATAGTAATAGAGGCCAATAGTTGGCCAAGAGCGTCCATTGGCGCTAAAAGTAAGCCTCCTAATAAACAAGAGGCTACCAAAAGCAGCAAAATTAGCTTGGAGGTATAGTGATGTCTATGAGCTTGCGAATAATCCAAGTTTGCGATCCAATATGTGTATTTGAGTTACACTTGCATAGTTCGCCCTGTTTATTAACTTCATGGTTCCGTCGACTATTTCAACTTCGTGGTTACTTTTGTAAAACAAGCTAGAGATATGGTCTCTGCGTTTTTTATTACTTTTCGAAACTAAGAACCATGCCGGGTAGGTCGCCAAACCGAAAGCTGCAACAGCAATTAAACTGTAGAAAACTGCTGGAGACATCGAAGGAGCCACGTAAAGGGAAAATAAAAACATAGCGATACTCAGGACCGTAAATATAGCAGTAATTTTACGTAAACGTATAACTTTTATAAGATTATTTTCCGCATCCAATAGCATATTAAGACGCTTTTTCCAAAGGTTCTCGGTTTCAAGACTGGTGCTTACTTCTACCAAGCGTGGCTTGTTGCCAGCTGGCGCTGTATTTCTGAAATGTTGTGCTCGTTCAAACACATTTACCGCAGTACCGCTATCGATAGCGCTTTGAAAAGACTGCTCAAGCAGATCAGTTTGATCAATTTGTTGGTTGTTATCGACTAATTTCACTGCGCACGCTCTCCTGACTACTACACCACAAGTCTACTTCTGCACATCCGGAGGAAAAATTGCTGAAACCATACTTACTGATTAATAATGATACGCTTACATACGCAAAAGAAAATTGGACTTTAGCTCATTAAACTTTGGTATAAGCCTTTAAAAACGTGGCCTGACGGAAATTATGATGCCCAAAACTGACCATTTGGAGAAGTGTTGCGAGACGTTTTCACGGCCTAAACCAGCTCAAAATTTGAGCTGAAAGAAGGCTAAGTTAGACTAATTGATTAGACAGGTGCGGTGAGAATAGTATTAAGGCTTTTTAAGCTTACTTAATATACTGATCAAATTACTGATATTGAAAACAGTGCCGAAAATACTGCCTACAGATAAGGCGTATAGCAGCCCTAATGTTTCAGCTGCTAGAAACACTTTTCTAATGGTATGTGTGTTTCGAATAACCAGTGAACCTACGGTAAAAATAAGTGACGACGCATAGGCTATAAAAATTATCCAGCTGTGTTCTAACACAAACCATTCATAGGCGAGGAAGCCAAGATTCACTGCTACGAAGAAAGCCAAAATAGCATTGCTTCTGTGTTTAATAGCAATAAAGTTGCGCACGCTTGCGAGTAGTGTACCGATGCCAGCAGCCATTGCGTCTAACATGAAAAAGTGGGCACTTAATGCACTTAAAGCAAACGCTGAAATAAGCAAATATTTGTCGACATTGGTTTGGCGATACCCAATAAAGTTTAAAACAACGGCTATCGCGCCAAAACCTTCTGCAACTATGTTCATTTATATAAGCTCATTAAAATTTAAGGTAAAAAGGCTGACAAAGGGCTTTGTATTCATTTGTGTAATTACCCTCGCGATCTCTAATAACCAGCGCATTTTCATTCGCAACCTTTGTGGTAAAAAGCTGATGGTCTGCATACGCAGTGCAATCTGCATGTCCGCCGTCAGCATTCTTCATTACTTTGTTAAAGCGAAATGCACAAAGGTATGGGTCTTTATCCGATGTATGCTGTACATAAAGCATCGCTTCCAACAATAAGCCATGACTAGCGGCGGTTTTGATAATGTCAGCTTCCATCGACGCAGGGTAAACGCAGTACATTTGTCCACTTTCTATCAATAATGCACTGCTAGCGTTAAAAAGCTCGTTGGGGCTTAACGTAAATGTTTGCCTTGCTACCGAACGATTATAGTTTTGCTTGTTGTATGCATTTGAAAGTTTCGCTGGCGCTTCGAAATACGGCGGGTTGGAAATGATGGTGTCATACAAATAGGCTGGTTCAAACCCCGCCACATCGCAGTTGTGAATATGTAGCTGCCCTGCCCACTTTGAATTTTTGAAGTTAACTGCTGCCTGCGCCGCTGCATCCTTATCAATTTCGATGGCATCAATTTTGATAGCATCGACTCCAGCTGTATTGTTGTTATGACTTAACAGGCTTTCCCCTGATGAAACAAAGCTGCTGGTGCTTTCTTTCTCTGCACTCTTTTTCTCAGTGCTGCCCGCACTTGAACTGTCTGCGCCATGGCTATATAGCTCAAGATCACCGCCGCTTAATGGATAAAAGCCTTCGGCTTTTTGCGCCATCATTAGGGCTAAAATGCCACTGCCCGTACCAATATCTAAAATACGCGGGGCGTGGCTAATATCTGCACGAAGGTTAGCCCAACTTCCTAAAATTAGACTGTCGGTATTCACTTTCATGGCGCATTTATCTTGCGCTACGGTGAATTGTTTACAGCGGAACATTGGGAAGTCATATTACCTAGTGCGTTAAGAAGGCGCGCATTCTATACCAAGTTGGGTTGCGCTTCACGTTAAGCTGGCGACATATACTGTTAGCGCTTATTAGCTGTGCCTATTGCCAGCGCTGCAGCGACATCATGTTTCTGGCCACATCCACGGCATGAACGGGGCGATATTTCTTTAACGGCCCTTTCATTATGCTTTGCCAAATAGGTGCGGTCTTCTGCGCAATATCTTCTAGCGTTCGTGATTCATCTCGCTCACCCAGTAGCAATGAAGGTCGAACTGCCGAGGCATGGGGTAATTGCGGCATACGCATAATGGCGTTTTCTAGCTCGCCTTTCACCCGTAAATAAAAGTTACTGCTTTTAGCATCAGCGCCAACTGAAGATATCCACACAAAACTATCTGCCCTTTGAGCTCGGGTAAGCTGCGCAGCAACGTGAACATACTCAAAATCCACACGGCGAAAGGCTTGTTTAGACCCCGCCTTTTTAAGCGTGGTACCCAGGCAGCAATAAACATGGTTTACGCTAAAGTAACCTTGGTAGTCTTGCAGGTTGTCAAAGTCGATAACTACAGGTTTCAACCTGTCGTAGGGGTCGTTGAACATGCTAGAAGAAAGTGGCTTTCTGACTAAGCAGGTTACTTCGTTGTACCGTCTGTCCTGTAACAGCATATTTACAAGCGTTCGTCCTACTAAACCTGTCGCTCCTAGCACCATTGCGGATTTCATACGTCGCACCTTGTATCATAAATTGATATAACTACAATCAAACCTTCGACAGTCAAATATGCAGATAAAAATGAAAAAAGCCCTTTTAATTGGAGCCGCTATGCTCTCTACTGCTTTAAACGCTGAAACGCTCACTATTGAGCGCATTTTCTCTTCTCCTTCACTTGATGGCAATGCGCCACGTTCATTGAAAGTATCCCCCGACGGCCAACGTGTTACCTTCTTAAAAGGTAAGCAAACTGACTACGAGCGCCTAGATTTATGGGAATACCATATTGAAAGCGGTCAAACTCGCATGCTGTTCGACTCAAACGACCTTCAAAGCGGCGAAGAAGTCCTTTCTGATGAAGAAAAGGCGCGACGTGAGCGCATGCGCCTATCTGGTAGCGGCATTGTTAGCTACCAATGGTCAGACGATGGTAAAGCATTGTTATTCCCGCTGGGCGGAGACGTTTTCTATCACAAGTTAGGCGAAAAAGGCGCAAAACAGCTTCTTGATACTGAAGCATTTGAAACTGATATTAAGTTATCACCAAAAGGCAACTATATTTCTTTTATCCGCGACCAGAACCTTTATGTTAAACACATAGAGTCAGGGAAAGAGACAGCAATTTCCAAAGAAGGTGGCGGCAACATAAAATTTGGTATGGCTGAGTTTGTAGCCCAAGAAGAAATGGGCCGCATGACCGGATATTGGTGGTCGCCAGATGAAACTAAAATTGCTTTTACCAAGGTTGATGAAAGCCCAGTAGACGTGATCACGCGTTCTGAAATCTATGCTGACGACATCAAACTTATTGAACAAAAATACCCAAAAGCAGGCACGCCAAACGTATTGGTTGAACTTGCTATTCAAGACATCAACACTGGCGATCGTACTTGGGTTGATTTAGGTGAAGATAAAGACATTTATTTTGCCCGCGGTAAGTGGATGCCAAATAGCACTACCTTTACCTACCAGTGGCAAACGCGGGATCAACAAACCTTAGAGCTTCGCGCGTTCGACCTTAGCAATAAAAAAGAAAACGTATTACTTACAGAAAAAAGCGATACCTGGGTAAACTTGCATGACGACCTTTACTTCCTAAAAGAAAAAGGCCAATTCATTTGGGCATCTGAGCGCGACGGCTTCAAACACCTTTACCTATTTAACAACAGCGGCAAGCTGGTTAAGCAATTAACCAAAGGTGATTGGGTAGTTGATAGCGTTGAAGCTATTGATACCGCAAACAACCGCTTGTATTTCTCTGGTCGCAAAGACACACCACTAGAAAGTCATGTTTACAGCGTGCCTCTAGATGGCGGCGAAATTTCGCGTATCACTGAACTAGGCGCATACCATAGCGCGGCATTTAGCAAAGATGCCTCTATCTTTATTGACCGTTTCTCAACGATTAACTCGCCTGCACAAGTTAGTCTAAATAGCGCCACCGGCGAGCGAATTACCTGGCTTGAAGAAAACAAAGTTGAAGAAGGCCACCCTTTGCACGCTTACATGGATAGCTGGACAGCACCTGAGTTTGGTGACATCACCACGAAGGATGGTGCAACCCTTAAGTATCGAATTTACACGCCTGACAGTGCCAAGCAAAACCCTAAACAGAAGCACCCAGTTATTGTTTACCTTTACGGCGGCCCGCACGCACAAGTTGTAACAAACAGCTGGGCGGGTAACCGTGGCTTGCTTTTCCAACACTGGGTTGACCAAGGTTATGTGGTATTTACGCTAGATAACCGCGGCTCTAACTATCGCGGTAAAGGCTTTGAAGATCCTATTTATAAAAAAATGGGCTTTATTGAAGTAGACGATCAGGTTGCTGGCGTAGAGTTCTTGCGCACACTTCCTTTCGTTGATGCTGAACGTATTGGTGTTCATGGCCACAGCTATGGCGGCTACATGACCCTAATGACCATGTTCAAAGCGGGCGATTACTTTGCAGCGGGCGTGTCAGGTGCGCCGGTCACTGACTGGCGCCTATACGATACCCACTACACTGAACGCTACATGGGCAACCCAAATACGGATGACGATGCATACACTGCGTCTTCAGTATTCCCTTACGCAAAAGATCTGAAGGGCGACCTTTTGATTTACCACGGCATGGCAGATGACAACGTGTTGTTTACCCATTCAACGATGCTCTACAAGCACCTTCAAGACTTGGCAATTCCATTTGAAACCATGGATTACCCTGGCAAGAAGCACAGCATCCGTGGTAAGCAAACGGGCATTCACTTATATAAAACGATAACTAACTTCTTTAACCGTAACTTGAAAGACTAATTGGGTTAGGGCCAAGGTAAGTTGTTATAAAAAAAAGCGATGCTTGGAAAAGCATCGCTTTTTTATTTGGTCCTTTTGATTGCTACCTATTGTTTCTGCAGCTTGTTTTTACACATTAGCTTATCAACGCTTACTAAGTCCGTAAAATGACTCAGCGTTTTTCACTTACGGCTTACCATTAAAACGCAACAATCAATTTTCACAGAATGCAGATACTAGCTAAACATCTGGGTTGCTAGGTTTTGCTGTACCGCCTGAGCAGACGATGCACTTAGTTCAATCTCAATAGGATCGGCTTTGCCCGACAGCCAAATTTTAAGCTCGGCGTCAGTATCAAAGTGCCCCGCCGTTTCAACGATAAACTGGGTAATAGATTTGTAAGGGATAGAGTGATAATTCACTTTGCGCCCGGTAAGGCCTTGCTTATCAATAAGGATTAGGCGCTTGTTCGTGAATACACTTAAATCGCGCACTAGCTTAAACGCAGAGGTAACAGTTTCGTTAGCAGCAAGTATAGGCGTAAGCTCTTCTTGAACGTCTGAAGCGCTGGTCTCGCTTGCATTACCCATGATGGTATCAAATAAACCCATGACATTTCCTTTTAGGCAGAGGCAAGTTTAACTCGCCATTGAACTCTATGCGCCAGCGGTTTGGGTTTATCTAAAACGAAGCCCTGACCGAAGTCTACTTTAAGCTCTCGTAGTACCTCAGCAGTCGCGTTATCGACCACAAACTCGGCTACGGTCTGTTTACCCATACTGTGCGCAATATTATTTATCGCTGTTACTGTAGCATGATCGATAGGATCGTGAACGATATTTCGCACAAAGGAGCCGTCAATCTTAACGTAATCAACATCAAGATTTTTGAGGTAGGTAAATGATGACATACCTGCGCCGAAATCATCTAAAGCAAAGCTACAACCTAAATCGCGCAATGTTGAAATAAAATGTTTAGCGGCACTCAAATTAGTTACCGCTGTCGTCTCTGTAATCTCAAAACAAATTTTCTCAGCAGGTACCGAAGTACTTTGCATACGCTTGGCAATGTTGTGCAGCGCCATTTCATCACCTAGCGTTATCCCAGATAAGTTAATAGCGACCTTACCCACGTTATCAATGTGAAAGGGGTTACTTTCGAGAGTTTTTAGGGTGTTATCCACCACCCACATATCCACCTTGTTCATTAAGCCGTGTCGCTCAGCTAGCGGAATAAATAGACCAGGGCTAATAAGCCCGCCCTGTTGCCCGTTAAGCCGAAGTAGGATCTCATAGTGCTGTAAGTGGTCGGCCATCTCTTCATCGGATACATTGAGCGGCATTATTGCTTGGCTGTACAACTCAAAGCCGTCGTTTTGTAAAGCGTGATGTAACGCATGTAGTACTTGGTTTTCACTATCATTAATAGCCATTTGTGAATCTGTATCATGAAACACAAAATAACGGTTTCGGCCCAAGTGTTTGGCTTTGTAACACGCATTATCAGCAGCTTTGATTAGCGCTTCCGCACTTTGCGTGGTTTCGTTAATTTCTATTACCCCAATGCTTGCGCCTACAAAGAACAACTTGTCGTCATAAACAAAACGGTAGTTTGAAATAGCCACTAAAAGTTTATCTAGGCGCTTTGTTACCTCGTCTAGGCTCTGGTTGCGAAATATGATGCAGAACTCGTCGCCACCTATGCGAGCAAGTAAGTCTTGCCCATTTACATATTGTCTAAAAATAATAGAAATTTCTTTTAGCAGCTTATCGCCAGCCGGATGACCACAGCTATCGTTTACCAGTTTGAATCGGTCCATGTCGATAAAACACATCACGCTTTGTTGGCAGTAAGCACGAGGCATTTCTATATTTGCCACTTTTTCAAAACCGGCAGGGGTTAAACATTTTTCATCGCCATGTGGCTTGTGCAGGTTTTGGGTGTCTTCGAGTATTTCTCTTAACTTTTCATCAAAGGCATAGCGATTAAATAACCCTGTAAGCTGGTCGTGGTTAGCTTGAAAATACACTTCTTCCTGTAAAGCCAACTCTTTGGTAACGTCCCTAGCTATGCCTTCAACGGCAACTAACAGACCTTGGTCATCGTTTATCGGCGTGTCAGAGAACTCGATAGCTAATGGCTCGCCTGTTCGGCCTTGATACCACACAACATAAGGTTCGGGCTTTTCACCATGGGCTATAGTTTGTTGTATATTAAACAACTCGTCTGGCACTTGACGTACATAGCGAGATTCATTTTCGCAAAAGTCTTCCGCCGTAAAGCCAAGGATCTTTTCAATTCCCGCGCTTACATAAACAAAGTTATGGTCAACAGTTTTGGTATACACAAAGTGGCGATGCATACCGTCAACCAAACGGCGGTATTTTTCTTCACTTTCTTTTAGGTCACGCTGTGCACGGAAACGCTCGGTAACGTCTCTAATCGTAATTGCTATGTTTTCGCCGGCTTTGACCACTTGTATTTTAATCCATTCTGGCATTATTTTATCGCTGCCTACCGCGATACGAGCCTCGTAAGGCACGCCATTAGCAGCCACATTCTTTACGCTCTCAAATTGATCTTGCATACCTAAGTAACGGGCTTGTTCTGCCAAACTCATAAATCGCAATGCGTCACAGGCACCACGGAATAAATATCGGCTGTATGAGTTTGCTTCCACGAGCGAAAAGTCATCATCTGTAGGCTGATAAATAAGTAGAGCGTCAAGTGAAGCTTCACTGGCCGTTAAATAGCGCTGATGGCTTACAGATAGGTGAACGGCACCCTTAAGCTGTTTGTGCAGAACGTAACTCACCAGTGCTGACATCAATAGCCCAATCATTATTATCAACAAACCCGCGTTATAAGGGCTAAGTTGAGATTGCATGCTGAGATAAAGCTCTCGCTCTAAGAAGGTGAATGGCTCAAGCCTTACGATGGAGCCATCGTTCAATAGCTCACCGCTTTGGAACAATATTTCGCTGTCACCCTGAAGCTGAAAGTTAAACTGCGGGCCCACTAGCTCGCCTAACATCACGCCTAAAATAGTTTGTACATCAAAGCCTGCTACGAGAAACCCATGTTTTGGCTCTTGGGGGCTTATAGCTCTGCCTACAACGATAAAGTGATGCTCAGCGGTGTCTGAATATAAAAGCGTACTTTGTAAGCCCTCTGAAAACCGGGATATGTTTAAGCCTAGTGCTTCCATTGGCTGGCCAATCAGGCTGTTGTCTATGCGGGTTTTAATCCCCGTTGAGGGAGTCGCCACCCAAGCTATCTCACCGTTAGCATCGATAAATACTAATGAAGAAAACCCCTTCTGCATGCCCATTAGAGAAAGGGCTTGCGCATTAAACCAATCAACTTGGTTAGGTTCAAAGGTAGGCCAGTTTTGCATAAGGTTATGCAGTGCTTGAATGCGTTCGCTAGAGAAAACCTCTAGGCTTATTTTAACCTGCTCGGCTACCGACTGGGCCTTTGAAATACGCGCAGTACGTTCGTCGTTTTGAATAAACACACCCGCAGATACAAAGAGTAGCGCAAGGAAGGTAAATAAAACTGTAGGTAAGGCATAAATACGATGATTAAGTTTGTTTAACATGTGCCTACCTCTGGAAACGTGCTGAGGTAGACTAAAGTAGAATTATGAAATAAATATGAATTGCCTTATACACGATCTGGAATAGGCTCTAGCGTAATCGAAGCGTATCTGGCACTGTATAGTTTTTTATATTTAATACATGAAGGTACGTAAACCTTAGCGTGTTAAAAACACATTATTAAAAGAGCGGTATTAAATGAGCACTTCCCCCAGTTTCGACGATATAAAACACGCTTACGCGCGCATTAAGAGCGATGTTAAAAAAACGCCCATTGTTGAATCTTCGCTATTAAATGAATGGATGGGCAACCGCATTTTGTTTAAGGCAGAATGCTTACAGACCATTGGTGCATTCAAAATTCGAGGCGCAATGAATTTTTTAGCACGTTTGAAAGAAGAAGGCCGCTTACCAAAACATGTGGTTGCCAATAGCTCTGGAAATCACGCTCAAGCTGTTGCTTATGCAGCAGCACATTTCGGTTGTAGCGCCACGATTTTCGCAAGTGAAACTATATCGCCCATTAAAGCTGCGGCAACGCAAAGCTATGGTGCAGAATTAAAGTTATATCCTACTCGACCAGAGGCCGACGCGGCGGTTGAGCAAGCATCAAAAGCACCAGACACTATGTGGATACCGCCGTTCAATCATGAGGATATTGTGGCGGGGCAAGGCACTGTGGCATTAGAAGCGTTAAATGAAATAGGCGATGTAGACGCTGTTTTTGCGCCGTGCGGCGGTGGCGGACTGCTATCTGGTACCTTGCTAGCAACCCGTGAATTGCAGCCCAATGCTCTGGTTATCGGCGCAGAACCTGCCGAAGCAAACGATGCATCCATGTCGCTACAGGCTGGCGAGATTGTTTCTTTGCAGCATACGCCTAATACCTTAGCTGATGGGGCAGCCACCCCTTCAGTTGGCGATGTTACCTTTCCTATACTGCAAGAGCTTGACGACTTTTATGAAGTAGACGAGCTACAAATTGCTTACTGGACGCAATGGTTGCACCATATACTAAAGCTTCATATAGAGCCAACGTGTGCAATGACGATGGCAGCTGTTGCAGCCTGGGCGGCGAACACGCCGAAAGGACAAACTGCATTGGTGATATTAAGTGGCGGCAACATTAGCCAAGCGAATATGGCAAAAATTTGGGAAAGAGACTTTTTATTGCAGCCTCCGATCCTCGACTTTGAAGACGCTGACGAATTGGAAGAACTTAAAGACGCTTAAACTTAGGCTAAATCTCAGACTCAGGCTAATACTTAGGAAAGCGATATTTCGCTGTCTTCGTTTTAAACAGAAGTTAAGCAAATAGAACAACTTAATACTAAGAATAGAAAACCAAACAGGCAGAAACTCACTATGAACTCTACATTGTCCACGCTGACATTTAAAAAGCATTCGCTTTCAAAACTACTCACAGCAACATTTGCCACAGCGGCAACACTGGCAGCAATGACCACTACGCTTAAGGTTGAGGCAGCCACCCTCGTCGAAAACGTAAAAGGCTACACCTTAAATGAAAAGGGTGAACTCACTACTTTTAAAAACCTTCTTTTGGACGAAGGTAAGGTAGTTGCACTAGATGTAGACAAGGGTAAAACCTCTGTTGAAGACACCATAGACGGCGAAGGCAAAGTCATGCTTCCTGGTCTTATCGACGCTCATGGTCACCTTCTCGGTTTAGGCGCAAACTTACTAGAAGTCGATTTGCGAGAAAGTAGCAGTGCACAAGACGCGGCCAAGACAGTTGCCGAATACGCATTTGCAAACGGAGAACAAGCTTGGATTACCGGGCGCGGCTGGAACCAAGAATTGTGGTCTGATAGAGCCTTCCCGACCGCTACTGATCTAGACAATGTTGTGTCTGATAAACCTGTAATGCTTACTCGAGTTGACGGTCACGCGGCGTGGGTTAATACGAAAGCCATGGAGCTAGCTGGCATCACAAAAGACACCCAGTCGCCTGTTGGCGGTGAGATTATCAAAGACGCCAACGGCAACCCCACCGGCGTATTTATTGATAACGCATCACTGTTAATTGAAGAACATTTACCAAAAGCCAGTAGCGCAATATACGAGCAGCAATTAAATGCTGCAGGTGAGCACTTACTAGCAAATGGAATAACGTCAATGCACGATGCTGGTGTAGGCAGAGATGTTTACGACTTCTATTTAAAAGAAGCGGTAGAGGGTGACTTGCCTATACGTATTTATGCAATGGTGAGCGCAACTGATCCTGAGCTTTCAACAATGTTGAGCAACGGTGCAATTCGTGATGAAGACGACTTTTTGTATATTCGTTCAGTGAAAGCCTATGGTGATGGTGCACTAGGTAGTCGAGGTGCAGCACTTCTCGAACCGTATTCAGATGCGCCCCATCAACATGGATTACTGTTAACTCAACCAGAAGATATGACCCAACTTTTCACCACGGTTATTGGTGCGGGCTTCCAACTCAACTATCACGCGATCGGCGATAAAGCGAATCATGTCGCGCTAAATGAGTTTGAAACTACGTTTAAAAATATAGGCGGCAGCGAGTTGCGCAACCGCATAGAACACGCGCAAGTTATTGCGCCTGACGACCTAGCCCGCTTTGCGTCGCTAAAAGTGCTTCCTTCCATGCAGCCTACACATGCCACCAGCGATAAAAACATGGCGGAAGACCGCCTTGGTAAGGACCGTATGAAAGGCGCTTACGCTTGGAAAACGCTGCTTGATTCAGGCATAGCCCTGCCTTTAGGCTCAGACTTTCCTGTAGAACTTGCTAACCCGTTTTATGGCCTTCACGCTGCGGTTACGCGTCAAGATAGAAACAACCAACCGGTAAAAGGCTGGTATGCCCACGAAGCACTAACTATTGAACAAGCCTTCAAAGGCTTTACGCTAGATGCAGCCTACGCAGGGCACATGGAAGATACCTTAGGCACACTAACCCCAGGAAAATGGGCTGACTTTATCTTGGTCGACCAAGATATTTTTACTATTGATGCCAAAGACATTTGGAAAACCGAAGTTCACGCCACCTATGTGGCTGGAGAAGAAGTTTTCTCTAAATGAGTAGCCAAAACAAAAGCCTTTTAACCAAAGGAATTGGCGGCATTGGCGCTGCCCTTTTGGTGTTAAATGGCCTTATTGGGGCGGGCATTTTTGCTCTGCCCGCTAAAATGGCCGCTGAGCTCGGCGCTTTTAGCCCCTACATCTTTTTGATCTTTGGCGCGCTTATGTTGGCCATTGTCTGGTGTTTTGGGCAGTTAGCTGTGCGCTATCAAGAGACTGGCGGGCCAGTCATTTATGCCCAAAAAGGCTTTGGCAATGCAGCCGCGTTTCAGACGGGGTTTGTTTATTACTTGGCAAGAGCTACGGCAATTGCCGCCAACATGCACGTGTTATTGCTGTATGCCGGGTATATGTGGCCCGAGCTTAATGCCGGCGCAGGCAAATCATATGCGATTTTAGGGCTTACAACGGCATTAATTGTAGTAAATATTGTTGGTCTTAAGGCCGCTATGCGTTCGCTTGATACTATATCAGTGCTAAAACTCGTGCCTTTTGTAGCGCTAATTGTTGTGGGTTATTGGCAGCTCGACTTCTCTACTGCGCTGACAAGCTCTTCGGCTACCCTTGTCCCTGCATTCGACACTATATCAGCGGGTGCTTTACTTACGCTTTACGCCTTTATTGGCTTTGAGACGGTAGTGGTAACCAGCGGCGAGACTAATTCACCGAAAAAGACCATTCCTCGGGCGTTGATGCTTACGGTTTCAGGGATTGCCATCTTTTATTTTTGCGTGCAGTGGCTTTATTGGCACACCGTAGGGCCTGCTAAACCTGATAGCGCACCACTTATTGCCCTTGCTAATGTGATATTTGGAGAGACCGGGGCATTGATAATGACACTCACCGCCGTGGTGTCGGTTGCCGGTAACTTATTGGCGAACATGATATCTACCTCTCGTCTTACGTTCTCTATGGCGCAGCAGTCTCTTATTCCCGGTAGACTAGGTAATAAGCTAGGTGAAGTTCACTCGACCTTTGCTACCCCAGCCGTTTCCATAACAATATTGGGGATTTTTGCGAGTACCATGGCGCTTACCGGCAGTTTTGTATGGCTAGCAATTTCAAGCGTGCTGGCGCGGCTTGTGGTATATGCAATGTGTGTTGTCGTGTTAATAAAAGCGCAGAGAGCTTTTTTGCGAGGGGGTTCTTCACAGGGGGGCTCTTCGCAAGGAAACTATTCACAAGAGAGCCTTTCACAAAGCTCGTCGCTATCTAATGAGCATGGCCGAAACTCTGACCGTACTACAGGCTCGTCCGCTAACGCTATAAACCCGTTAAAACGTTTGATACCCTTTGCCGCATTAGCGGTTTGTGCATGGTCTATTGCACAATCTTCAACGAACGCATGGCTATTTTTATTAGGGGAATTAGCTGTTGGCGCACTGCTCTATTTTGCGGTTTTTCATATCCCTCCAAGCAACAAAAAATCAAAAGGTTAAACAGTGGAAATTCAAGTTATACCGGTTACGCCCTTTGCCCAAAACTGCTCGCTAATTTGGGACCCAACTACTAACAAAGGAGCGTTTGTCGACCCTGGCGGTGATATTGAAAAGCTTATTGATACAGCGTCAAGTAAGGGCGTGAGCATAGAAAAAGTCATACTGACTCACGGTCACCTCGATCACGTTGGCGGCACTGTCGCCATCGCTGAACATTACGGTGTGCCCATTGTTGGCCCTCACATCGGTGATAAATTCTGGTTAGATGCCCTCATGCAGCAAAGCCAGATGTTTGGCTTTCCGCCCGCGCAGCCGTTTGCTCCCAATGAGTGGTTAAATGACAACGACACTATTTCATTGGGCAATATAACGTTAGAAGTATTGCATTGCCCGGGACATACGCCTGGACATGTAGTATTGGTAGAGCGTTCAAGTAATCGCGTTATCGTGGGGGATGTAATC
This sequence comes from Alteromonas sp. HB246098, assembly GCF_054890645.1. Taxonomy (NCBI): domain Bacteria; kingdom Pseudomonadati; phylum Pseudomonadota; class Gammaproteobacteria; order Alteromonadales; family Alteromonadaceae; genus Alteromonas; species Alteromonas sp. HB246098. The sequence continues at coordinate 73,222 of NZ_JBTZUG010000010.1, forward strand.
TTCGCAGGGTCAATTGGCAGAACTGATTTTCCGCAGGGCAATCATCAGCAGCTTATCGACTCTATTAAGCAAAAAATTATGGTGCTACCTGATGATATGACAATTTATCCTGGGCATGGCCCCACTACAACGGTAGCCACAGAAAAGGCGACTAACCCTTATGTTTCGGGTCAGTTTGGTTAAGGTCTAACGTTTTATCAGCGGTTAAAGCACAAAAAGGCGAGGTGCGTTGAACAAGCTTTTGCTTGTTTCGCTCTCGCCTTTCGCTTATTTAAAGCTTGCTATGCATTTACTTAGCGCAATGCCTAAAAAGCGTTATTAACTAACGCTTACTCGTAAGCGCCGCTTGCATAGTGCAACTCATAGCTGTGGCTATAAATTTCAAGAATGTTACCAAACGGGTCTTCCATATAAATCATGCGGTATGGTTTTTCACCCGGATAGTAGTAACGTGGCGCCTTCATACGTTTTTTACCGCCTGCGGCAACAATTTTCTCAGCCAAGCCTTCTACGTCTGGGTCTTGAACACAGAAGTGGAAGATACCGGTTTTCCAGTACTCGAAGTTGTTCTCAGGGTTCTCTTGGTTGCTAAACTCAAAGATTTCAACGCCAACACGATCACCTGTTGAAAGGTGTGCAATGCGGAATTTGCCCCAGCCAGGACCAAATACATCGGTACACATTTCGCCAATGGCCGAATCGTCTTCAACAATTTCCGTTGGCTTCATGATGAGATACCAACCAAGTACTTCAGTGTAAAACTTCACGGCGGCTTCTAAATCGGGTACTGAAATTCCAATATGAGAAAACGTACGCGGATACGGTGTTTTTACTGCTTCAGTCATCACTTACTCCTATGTAGTGCAAGTTATCAAAATGGTTTAAGCGTCTAATACATTGCCTATTTCAGTGTTAGGTTAGATAACGTTGTTTGTAACACCTACCCAAGACCTCAATAATTCAGCTAATCGAAAATAGCGCTTAAGTGAATATGGATACATAGTAGCTAGACAACGGGAAAACATGAAATTATGATATCTTTTCAATTTTATAAATTTAATTTATAGCAAGATGATTAACCCTATTTGGCTAGACACCTTTATTACTTTAGTAGAAACAGGAAACTTCACTCGCACCGCTGAGCAACGTTTTATGACGCAGCCAGGAGTAAGTCAGCATCTGAAAAAGCTAGAGGAAGTATGTCAGTGCGAATTGGTGGTTCGTTTAGGCAAAGGTATTCAGCTTACAGAGCAGGGTCAGCGGGTATATCACTACGCTAAAAACCAACAGGCTAAGGAACAAGACTTTATTGCCAGCTTGAAGTTTGACGCCCCATTTGAAGGAAAGTGTGTAGTGGCCTGTTCAGGCGCTATCGCGCAGCGTATTTACCCTGCCCTGTTGGCACTACAAAAGCAGCATAATGCGCTAAATATTCATGTTGAAGTGGCGCCTAGACGCACAATTTTATCAGGCATAGCGAACAATACGCTTGAGCTTGGCATTGTAACTAACCAGCCAGAAAGTGAAGATATACACAGCGAGTATTTAGGCGAGGAAGCGCTGGGGCTTATTCTACCGCGTAGTTTGCCTGATACGTTTGCCACACAGCTTTCAGGTTTGCCTGAAAATACACAGAACTTTATGCCTGGTTCGGGTTCGGGTTCGGGTTCGGGTACAAAAATAACAAGCGCATTTGGAAGAGCAAAGAGTAAAAGTGATGACGCTATTACACTAAAAACCGTAATCAACAACTTAGGGCTTATTAATCATCCTGACGCCATGCACTACTTGCAGCGCTACTTTAACGATTGCGGAGAGCCTGAATTAGCCAAGGTTAACCCAAATAAGCTGCCCCATGCCGGCTACATCAATCAACTTTCGCAAATTTTACTGCCGGTAAGCGAAGGGCTAGGTTACACCGTGCTGCCCACCAGCACGCTAGACTTTGTATCGTTCGCCGACAAACTTACTGTTTATGAAGCAAAAAATGAGGTAACCGAGCCCTTATACAGTGTTCAAACACCCCACAGCGCACTCCCCGCCCGCTACCAAGCAGTAAAAAAAACTATCAGCCAAGTATTGAGGTAAATATTGGGGTCAGAGGACATTATTAAGTTAGCCAACTTGAGTTTTGGGGTCAGAGGACATTATTGGGATGGCTTAACGACTAAACGCAGAGCTTTTTGAGAGCGGGGCCAGTAAAATTACTTTGCCCCCGCAATTCGTGATTAGTCATGAAGCGAAGGGTCAGGCGCCACCATTTCGGCTTCTCTTTTGTGTTCGGGTACATCCACTTTACCAGAGGCAATGACTTCCCCCTCTTGCCAAAGCTTCCATTCGCCTCGCTCGTAAATATCCCACTGTTCATCGTTGGTTAGCGGTTCTGTAGCGATAATACTTACTACATCCTTTGGCGTGGTTTCAGCAGCAAAATCAATTTCTACTTCGACATCACTTAAACAAGCCGGGCCAAAAGGCGCTCTACGGGTAATGCTGGCTAGCTTTGTACTACAAAACGTAAATAGCCAGTCACCGTTACTCAGCAAGCAATTGAACACGCCTTGCTGTGCGTATTCTTGTGCTAGCGCCACCAGTGTTTCAGCTAACTGTTCAGGCATGGCGTCTCGGGGTAAGTTCTGTCTAACATTATTCATGATGTCGCAGAAAAGCTCTTCGCTGTCTGTATCCCCTACCGCTTCATAAATACCTGCTCGACGTGAAAAGTCGGGAAGCTGCCCGTTGTGCGCAAACACCCAATAGCGGCCCCACAATTCGCGAGTAAAGGGATGAGTGTTCGCTAAGTTAATGTTACCAACGTTAGCTTGCCGGATATGACAAATGGCGTTTTTACTTTTGATAGGAAGCTTCGAAACAAAGTCAGCAATGGGCGACGTGGCGCAAGGCTCGGGGTCGTGAAACATACGCACGCCTTTTCCCTCGTAAAATGCCACGCCCCAACCATCTTTATGCGGACCTGTTTCACCACCCCGGCGCGTTAATCCCGTAAAGCTAAAACACAAATCTGTTGGGGTATTGGCACTCATGCCTAGGAGTTCACACACAGCGTTGATGACCTATTTCAGTAATTTAATTAGATACGTTGAGAATACGCAAGCTATCGAGTCTTATCAATTCGACCTTAGGTAGGAACATCAACTTTTCCCTACGATTCCACCTTTGTGTTACAGCTCGATAAAGATTTGGGGGTTAGAGTACTTTTTGGCGGAATGTACTCTGACGCGAGATTTTTAATTGCTGAGCCACGAAGACTAACGGGAGCTGCTACTTATAAATTTTGATATACCTTAAAAAGTAAAACTTTTGCAAGCCACCACCACCCGCGACGTATCGCGAGTGGTGGCATAGGCTTTTAACTTTTATTGTGCGGTGAAAAACTAGTCGATGACTTCAAGTTCCCTGTGTAGCAACGACGGGTTATCGACGCTTAAATATAACGTCGACATACTTTCATTTAATAAAGCCATACCAGAATAATATGCTTGGGGCCTATTGAAGGTGAGTTTGACGTTAGCAGCGCCCCTTCCAAAGTGAAAATCATCTTTGGTTAAACTTCTACTCCACTCGCCAACTTCAATGCTTTCTATATTCGCTTTTGGAGTCACTACCATTCCCCACCACGAATTATTCACTACAACCTTATCCTGCCAAACGAAACAACTGTAATTTTTGCTTACCCGATAGTTCGCTATAAACATGATCACTAAATAGAACACCAAGGTGGCAACCACTACAGCAATGGTTTCACTGAATTGCGATAGCAAAACATAGGAGGCATAGGTTGTGATACATAGCGCAATGAGGACGCCTAGCAGATGCCACCACTTACCAGAGAGTAACTTAAGGTGCACTGCGCTTTTCACATGTTTTTTACTGAAGCTAGGTATAGCGTAATACCAACTTGCCGGTTCATGAGCCAACATTAATGCAAGCTCTAGTTGCTTAGCCTCTTTGCTACCTTTTTCCGGCGCCTCTTCTTTTTCGTATTTTTCAAGCATGTGAATACGTGGGTCGCCACTTAGTTTACGTGCGCCCCAAAGTGCTTTTACGATAGTTATTAATAGCACTACTTCAATAATCATCAACACAGCAATGATGGGGTATTTTAAATAGCTAATAAACGCAAAATAGTGCGCAAGCTGTTCCGGGTAGTTATAGCGAGCTATCAAGCTACTTAACGAAAATATTAGCAGTACTTTCCAAAGAGCTTGTTCGCCAATACGGATAACCCAGAAGTAATACAACACCGGCAGCACAAGGAAATAAACCAACGAAACAAGCGCCGTATTACGCCAGCTTGGCTCGGAAATGATATTGCTAAAGTTCAGCGTAATGTCTGGCAAGGTACTCGGTAAAAACCATGTGCCTACATAAAAACAAACCGCAGCGACAATTAAAAAAGCAATTCTGTATTTGACGGGTTTACGCATATTTCATCCCTGATGCGTTGAAGATAAGAAGCAGCTAATAAGCTAAACAATTGATACACAATACGAAAAAGTGGGGACAGAGTAAATTAATTTGATGGCGGGGTCGTCTTACTTTGGCGAAATGTACTCTGCCCCCAAAACTTAAGGGTCAGAGTAAATTAACTTGATGGCTGGGGTCGTCTGACTTTGGCGAAATGTACTCTGCCCCCCAAAACTTAAGGGTCAGAGTAAATTAACTTGATGGCTGGGGTCGTCTGACTTTGGCGAAAAGTACTCTGACCCCACGGGCTTGCTGCGCAGAAATGTACGTTGCCTCATTTTTTAGGAGGCGCTTCTTGCCTGCATGGTAGCTGGAACTCTGTTGGACAGCAGCAGGTATACGATACTGGCGATAATTAGCCCCACGAACCATGCGTAGGCGTAAAGCGTATCGAAAACAGCCGGCACGCTTTCTACAAAACCTGCTGCGTGCAGAAAACCGGGGATATTGGGTAAAATGCCTATAACAAGGGCAGTCACACCTGCCATGTTCCAACCATTGTTCGCACCATATTCGCCACTGTGTTGAAACAGCGCATCAATATTTAGCGTCGATTTTCTCAAGATAAAATAGTCAGCAATGAGAATACCTGCGATCGGGCCGAGTAGTGCTGAATATCCCGTAAGCCACGTAAATAAATAACCACCGGCGGTTTCAAGCAGCTTCCAAGGAAAAATAGCTACACCTATCCCCGCGGTGATGTATCCGCCCATTCTAAAGCTAATTTTTGAAGGCGCCATGTTGGAAAAGCCATACGCTGGAGCAACCATGTTAGCGGCTAAATTCGTAGTTAAAGTAGCAAGAGCTAAAGCAGCTAAAGCAAAGACCACGCCCATGCCACCCATTCTGCCAGCGAGTGCTACTGGATCCCAAATGGCTTCACCGTAAATGGTTACAGTTGCCGAGGTAACCGCTACCCCAATAAAGGCAAACAGTGCCATAGGTAAAGGTAAGCCAATAGCCTGCCCTAGCATCTGATCTTTCTGTGATTTAGCAAAGCGAGTGAAGTCGGGAATATTTAAAGCCATGGTTGCCCAAAACCCCACCATAGATGTAAGTCCTGCGAAGAAAGCAGACCAAAACTGGCCTTCTTTAGCGCCTCCTTCGACAAATTGAGATGGCGTAGATAACATAGCGCCAAATCCACCGGCATTGATATATGCCCAAGCAAGAAGCGCTAAGCCCATTAAGATCAAAAATGGTGCAGCAAAAGTTTCAAGCCAGCGAATAGATTCAGTGCCATGCTTAATGAAAACCAAATGCATTGCCCAAAAAGCAAAGAAGCACAGGGTTTGGGTAATATCTATACCTAAAAATGGCAGCGCCTGCCCTACAAACGCGTCGCCGCTCACGCTATTTAAAATAACGTAAATCGCACTGCCACCCACCCATGTATTAATGCCAAACCACCCGCAGGCTACAAGGCCGCGAGCCAGAGCAGGAATCTTCGCGCCTTTAGTACCAAAAGCGCTGCGCAGCAATACAGGAAAAGGTAACCCATATTTAGCCCCCGCGTGACCAATTAACATCATTGGCACTAGCACAATAACGTTACCTAACAGCACGGTAATCACTGCCTGATACCAATTCATACCTTCAGACACTAGTCCAGCAGATAGCAAATAAGTGGGCACACATACCACCATAGCCACCCATAACGCCGCATAGTCCTTCCACCTCCAAGTTCTTGTTGCCTCACAGGTGGGCGCTAAATCTTGGTTCCATAAGTCGCCATCGTAATGGGAAGGTTTAGTCATGGGTTGATTGTTGGTGTTATCCACGATCTCTTTCCTTGTTGTTTTGGTGTTGCACGCACTTGCCTTATTTATATTAAAAACAGGTTTTTACGAAGCGTTACAGTTAGCAAAATACCAAATATTTTGCTGATTCTTTTGGTAACATTTTTTGAAAAAATGTCGCATTGTTTTAAATTAGCGAAAACGCGTTATTTAGCGATAAGCCGCCGATAAGTCGCTGATAAGAACAGAAGCAAAAATGCTGCCGCTTTGCACTTATCGATAACGCGACACCTAGATACCGTTTTATAGAATTTCGGTATCTAGGTTAGCTGGATAGCTTGTGTTTTCGGACTAAAGCGTTTTCGAGCAAGGCCGTTATCGAGTTAGACTTAGGGTTTAAGCCAAGTGACTAAAACGCCTTGCTTACCAAACTAGAAACTTCGTCTAATAGTCACGCCATATGTCCTAGGTTTTGCGTAGGAAATTTGGCTTGTGCCGTAAAAGCCTGAAACGTCAAAGCCAATTAGTTCGTGGTCAGAATCAAATAGATTATCTACGTAAGCAGCTAGGCTCCATTTGTCTTGACCATCAACCCAGGTTAAGCGTGCATCTGCCGTAGCATAGCTATCAATTTCATGAGCGGTAAAATTCCGCGCATTGTGAAAAGTTTCAGATTGATAGTTTGCTGATAGCTGTGCAGCCATATTTCCTTCGAACGCATCCCAATTGTATCTGAGCATAGCAGACGCCTGGTATTCAGGGGTAAATGGCGGAGTAGTATCAGCAAAGTAACCTGACGCCACTTCTAAGTCTTCAACCACAGCATCGGTATAAGAGAAATTCACCATCAAATCCAAGCTGTCTGTTGGCGTTAAAAATACTTCAAGCTCCACACCGCTAAACGAGGCTTCTTCATTCGTCACAACACCGGCATTATTTACCCATGAAAATGACTGGTAATCATTGTAGTCATAGTAAAAGACGTTGGCATTAAACACACCGCTACCCTGCATGAAGCTGTGCTTTAAGCCAGCTTCGTAGGAAGTTAGCTCTTCAGGCTCATAAAAGCTGAACCCTCCGAATAAGGGCGCATTAAAACTTCCCGCTTTTACGCCACGATTAATTCCGGCGTAGTACAAACTATTGCCAATGCTATATTCCAACTGTAGCTTTGCCGACCATAAATTTTGGTCGTTGCTTTGCGAGAGTATTTCCAAAGAAGACGTGCTGGTGTCAATCTCAATCACACGGTCATCGGTATTTTCATTCTGGTATACATTACCGATGAAGTCTTTGTTTTCTCGGGTGTAGCGAAGACCGCCTACTAATACCAAGTCATTTGTTAAGCTGTAGTCTACTTGCCCAAATACAGAGTATGACTCGGTTTCAAGGGCCACTAAGGTATTATTTTCTTCACCGCCTAAGAAAAAGGTGGTCGGCGAGCCCGCTAAGCCCTGGCTATAGTCTGTGTCGATAGACAGATAATAAAGCCCTCCAACCCACTTCAAGTCGGCAGTTTCACCTGAAAAGCGAAACTCTTGGCTAAACTGTTCGATGGTGCTATTTGACTGGAAGATAAGTTCAGGAGACGCCGTTTGATCAGAGTCAAGACCAACCGTACGCTTGAATTCTTTATAGTCTGACATCGCAAAGAAATCGAAGCTTTCAAAGGCATAGTCTAGTGTCGCCGCTAAGCCTTTTGACTTAATTTTGTTTTGATCGTCAAAGGCAAAGTCTTTATTTACCTTATTGCCAGAACCGTCAGGGTCAAAGTTACCGTTAAAGTCACCACCTTGTACTGGGCGGAAGGGGTCACCATTAAAATTACCATCTACACACACGCCCGCTTGTATAGTGTCACAGCCGAGCGGGTCGTCAGCAGCGAAAATTACATCTATCACATTGCCGCCGGCATCTTTCACTTCTGTGGTATTTACCACCTGATACGGGCCTTCACTTTTAGTGGTATCTGACCAGTTACCGCTTAGTAGCAGCGAGCCTTCTTCGCCAATGTCAAACAGCAACTGGGCACGAAACGCTTTAGTATCGTCATTGTAGCCGTCTTCTCCGCCACCGACCGAGCCCAATCGAGTATCGGGTGCTGCACCGTCTTCGTAAACATTTTCGAGTATTTCACCTTGCTGATTGGTAAACCCAGAAAAGCGACCATAAATGCCATCTGCTATTTCCCCGGATATAGCCCCTTCAAAACGATATTGTTCGAAACGGGCTGCGGTAAACTCTGCATAGCCCTCGGTGTCAGCAGTAGGTTTTGCGGTAATGGTATTTACCAGCCCGCCCGTGGCGTTTCTGCCAAATAATGTTCCCTGCGGGCCTTTTAAAATTTCTATACGGGCTACGTCGAATAAGCCAAAGGTTTGTGCTTGGGTACTTGCTAAATATCCACCGTCAACGTATACGGCCACCGGCGCTTCAGCCAAATCAGCGTAGTCGTTTTGCACCACGCCTCGGATATTGAAAATGGCGCGCTGCCCACCAATATCACCGGCTAGCGACACACCTGGGGTAAAGGCGATAAGCTCGGTACTGCTTTCAAGACCTAAAGCCTCTAGCTGCTCCCCTGAAAAAGCGGTGATAGCGATACCCACATCGCTTATATTCTCGTTGCGCTTTTGCGCGGTAACTTCAATACTTTCCCAAACATTCTCTGCAGCAAAGGCCGCTGGCGCACTTAACGCCATCCCAACGGTTAACGCCAGCAGACGCTTGTGTGTGTTTAACGTATGCATGTTTTACTCTCGTTTATAGTTCTTTTTAACAAGCCTTGCGGCGGTGTTGTCCCGATATTTTTATAAGAGTAACTGTCGACGTGAACTGCTTATCGATTGCCACTGGGGTGCAAACCTAAGGCAGGACTGGAGAGGAACTGCCAAAGGTTTGCGGGTTTAAATTGTTATAATTAATGGCATAGCTTTTACTACCTACCGCCAGTGAGTATTTGCCGTTTTAGCTAAAGGCATTAATGCACTGGCAGTATGTAGGTGTTTATTAACTTGTTAGTTAACTAGGAAATGAAAAGCTGACTCCTTCTCTAACACCACTTGAGGGCCAACGTTGGGTAATAGTTTTGCGCTTAGTATAAAAACGCACGCCGTCAGGTCCGTATGCGTGAAGGTCGCCAAAGAGTGAGCGCTTCCAACCACCAAAACTGTGATAAGAAACGGGCACAGGCAAGGGTACGTTTATGCCTACCATGCCCACCTGAATATTGTCGGAGAAATAACGGGCAGCTTCACCGTCGCGGGTAAAAATGCAAGTGCCGTTGCCGTACTCATGCTCGTCAATAAGCTGCATGGCTTGCTCCATACTTTCAACGCGCATTACCTGTAATACTGGGCCAAAAATTTCGGCCTTATAACTTGTCATTTCAGGCGTGACTTTATCGATGAGCGTGGCACCTAAGAAAAAGCCAGTTTCATACCCCTCGACTGTGGGGCTTCGCCCGTCAACGACTACATTAGCGCCCTGCTCAGCTGCACTTGTTATGAACCCTTCTACTTTCTCTTTATGCTGCTGTGTAATAAGCGGGCCAAAGTCATTAGACGCATCGTCAAATGCCCCTACTTTCAAATCTTTCATCGCCGACTGCATCTTATCTACAATCTCATCGGCTATCTTGTCGCCCACGGCAACCACCACAGATAACGCCATGCAGCGCTCGCCCGATGAACCAAAGGCTGCGCCTAACAGTTGATTAACCGCGTTATCAACGTCGGCGTCAGGCATAACAATGGCGTGATTTTTAGCCCCGCCTAGTGCTTGACAGCGCTTGCCACTAGCATTGGCTTTTGAATAAATGTATTCGGCAATAGGCGTAGAACCTACAAAACTTACTGCTTTAATGCGCTCGTCATCGAGTATCTGATCAACCGCTTCTTTATCACCATTGATCACATTGAAAACACCGTCGGGTAGGCCTGCTTCTTTGAGTAGCTTTGCTAAGAAAATAGCGCAGCTTGGATCTCGTTCTGATGGTTTTAAAACAAAAGTGTTGCCACATACTATGGCGAGCGGAAACATCCAAAGCGGCACCATCGCCGGAAAGTTAAATGGGGTAATCCCTGCCACCACACCAAGGGGCTGAAACTCGCTCCATGAATCTATACTTGGACCCACATTTTTACTGTGTTCACCTTTAAGCAACTGCGGCGCGCCACAGGCAAATTCTACGTTCTCGATACCTCGCTGTAGTTCGCCCGCCGCGTCGTGGCTTATTTTTCCGTGCTCCGCGCCAATTAGCGCGATAATTTCATCCGCGTGCTCTTCAAGTAAGCTTTTGAACTTGAACATAACGCGAGCCCGCTTGCTTACTGGCGTGTTTCGCCATTGCGGAAAAGCTTGCTGTGCGTTAACAATGGCTTCGTTTACGGTAGCTTTCGATGCCAGCAAAACCAGCTTCTCTGCTTCCCCCGTTGCTGGGTTATAAACATCTTGCATACGCCCTTTTGGGGTACAGGTTTCACCGTTTATAAAGTGGCCTACTACTTTCATTGGGTATCTAATCCTTCATTTATGCGTCTTTGCACGCGCTGTGATATCCGCGCTGATAATATAAAAGTGCGTCGGCGTCTTGGTCTTGTTTAATGTCTACTACTTGGCAAAAAAGCACATCGTGTGTAGCAACACTTTTTACATCTGTGATCACGCAATCAAAACTGACTGCGGCATCGAGTAGTTGAGGGCAGCCAGTTGCTGACTCGCCCCATTCGCCAATTTCGAAGCGTTCACTCATCGGCGCTTTACCACCAAAAGTGTTTGAAATTGACTGATGCTGTGAAGTTAGTGTGTTAATAACCAGATGCGTGCTGTTTTTGAATACCTGGTGGACAGAAGCACTGCGGTTTAAACACACCAGTAAGGTTGCTGGGCTGTCGCTTACGCTGCAAACCGCAGTTGCTGTAAAGCCAGCGCGCCCTTCTGGGCCAGTTGTTGTAACGACGTTTACCGCTGCCGCTAAGCTAGACATTCCCTGACGGTATTGCTCAGGCGTAACCGGGGGAAGCACTTCTGTTACTGCGTTTTTTATTGCTGTAATAGTCATACAAATATCCTTTGTGTTGGCGTTACAATATTTGACAAGCTTGCTCGAAGCTTAAGCGAGGCAAACGTTTGTGCACTTTCTTTCCATCGCCATAGCCAATGTTAAGTAAGAAGTTCACCTTCCACGTGCTATCGGAAAAGAATGTTTCGTTGAGTAATTTGGGGTTAAAGCCAGACATGGCACCGGCATCAAGACCTAGTGCACGCGCAGCGCTAATTAAATAAGCCCCCTGCATGGAACTGTTTCGCATCGCGGTTTCATAGGCGGCTTCAGGGCTTGAAGTAAACCAGCTTTTCGCATCCGCATAAGGAAATAGCGTAGGTAGTTCTTCGTAGAATTCTTCATCGAAAGCCACGATAACCGTACAAGGCGCGGTCATGGTTTGCTCTACGTTACCGCTTGAAAGACAAGGCTTGAGTTTTTCTCGCCCTTCATCTGAGGTAATAAAAACAAATCTCGCAGGGCTGCAATTTGCTGATGTCGAGCCTACTTTCACCAAGTCATAAAGCTGCTTTAGTACCGCTTCATCTATCTTTTTATCGAGCCATGTAGTGTGCGTATGAGCACCGCTAAATAACTGGGCTAGACCACTTTCGCTAATGGGGCCTTTTGTTTCATATTCAGTTTTCTCTGATACCGTCATTTCAAGTTCTTTCCAGTTTTTAAAGATTATTGAGTACTGTTTTAGCCATCTAGGTATTGGGTTAGGCGTTTAAGCTATACGCGCTAAGTATTCCAATACCAATTTATTAAAGTCCTCAGGCGCCGTAATACTCGATGCATGACCGCCATATTCCATTACCGATAGCTCTGCGTTAGGCATGGCATCAACTAATAGTTTTGAGCGCTGCCATGGAACCAAGGTGTCGTCTTTATTTGCCAGCGCTAATGTTGGTGTAGTGATATTTGCTAGCTTGTCATCGATATCGAACGCGCTAAGAGCGCCGATACGAGCTAGCAAGTTATCTACATCGGGAAAATGGTTGAGTAAATGTGCCTCTTCATCGTCTAAGTGCTGTGCATTAGCCGCTATCCAATCTGGTGGAAATAGCAGCAACGCCTGCAGTTGTAGGTACATGTCTTTTCTATCCGCAGCGAGTAAGGCTTTACGTATATCAAAGCAGCGCCGGGTGTGCGGATTAGGGCTACTCCATGCATTTACTAGCACTAGGCTTTGCAGTAGGTTGGGCTGAGTTAAACCGAGTTCTAAGCCCACCAAGCCGCCTAATGCATGACCAACAAAATGGCATTGCTGTACTTCCAGTTTTTTCAGCAGTGCAGCCAGTTCATTGGCCATATCAGAAATACTGTAGTTCGCTGGCAAGTCACCCACACTTTTGTTGGTTCCGAGTTGGTCGTAAGTGATCACTCGGTAGCTTTGGGTAAAGTCAGCCAGTTGAGGCTGCCAAAACTTAGCAGCCCCGCCTAGCCCTGAACTAAACACAACCGTTGGTGCGTCGGGCGACGTAAGACCGTGTATTTCGTAATGTGTTTTACCGCACATTTCGCCATGCATTTCGACGCTCGTGTGGGCGTAGCTTGCCTGCGTATCAGAAGGCATATAGCTCACCCACATAAAACCAATGAGCACAATTAATGGGAAGTCCTAACATAGCTGCTTACCCAATGTGTGCTGTAGAGGCAATTTCAATTAAGGCTTCAGGCTTTACCAACCCAACTTTAATGCAGTAGCGAGCAGGCTTTTCGCCTGGGAAGTATTCGGCGTACACCTTGTTTACCGCGGCGTAGTCGTCCCAATCGGTAATAAAAATTGAGTTGAAAGTGACGTCATCCATAGTGCCACCCGCCTCTTCAATAACGCTTTTGATGGTTTCTAAAACGTGTCGAGTTTGTGCTTCAGCGTCACCTACATGCACCACATCATTATTTTCATCAAACGGCAAAGTGCCTGACACATATAAAATATTGTCAGCCATAGAGCCTGGAACAAAAGGGGCTATTGGCGTTGAAGTACCTGCTGGAATAATGGCTTTCTTTGGCATAATTACATTCCTCATTCTTTGTGCTATTCAGACAGTGCTTTTAGTACTGCTTTAGCTAATTTTTTATAAAGGCAGCGCTACTTGTTGCCCTTTATTTTTTCGATTATCGGATTCTCGCTTTTAAGCTTTCTTTCCCATTTTTTAATAGCTGCTATGGGTTTACGTTTTATGTGCTGCGAGCTCACGACTTGGCTTTTAAAATTAAGAAGGTTTAAACACCTCACAAAATTGCGCCGTGGTAGACACCCAACCGAAAAACGTTTGAATATTAAAAAGAGACGCTTCATGAATATCTGGCGGGCCAGCTTGATAGGCAGCGTCAGCAAGCACGACACCAAAATATTCCAGATGAAAGCCATCGCGCAGCGTCGACTCTACACACACGTTAGTGGCAATGCCTGTAAACACTAAGTTGCGAATACCGCGGGCTCGCAGCATGCTGTCTAGATTGGTGTTATAAAAACCGCTGTAACGGGTTTTAGGGATAACGATATCGTCGGCTTGAGGCTTTAATGCGTCTACGAGTGCATAGTCCCAAGTGCCTTTGGCAAGCAAACTGCCCTTAAGCTCAGGCTGTTTGCGCATAGTTTTAAGGGCGTTAGACTTATACCAGTTAGGTGAGCCAGGGCCGCCGGCTTCTTTATAATCCGCGTCCCACCCATTTTGTAAGAACACCACCGGCATGCCTGCGGCGCGAGCGGTATCAAGCACCTTAACGGTATTTTCAATAACCGGCGCAGTAGTAGAGACATCAAACCCCGCTTTGTCTAAATAACCGTTTTTACTGGCATAAGCGTTCTGCAAATCCACAACTATCACGGCGGTTTCAGCTGGGTTTAGGGTTAAGGGCTCTGGTTTGGCAGGCAGCACTGGCTGCCCTGTTTGGCGTGCTTGAAAGCACCCTGACACTTCAAATACTTCACCGGCAGACATTAGGCTGCTCCCGATGTTTCAAGTAGATGCTGACGGGACTTCATTAACGGCTGAATTTTAGTCCCGAAGTCATCCATACCTTTAAGGAAATCATCAAAAGTTAGCAATACACCTTCGCAGCCTGGAACCGTCGCGATTTCATCTAGCATAGAAGCGACTGATTCATAAGAGCCAACAAGGGTACCCATATTCAGGTTTACCGCTGAGGTTGGGTTGGTCATATCGCGAATGTTGGTGTCTTTGCCAGACTTTTTGTCAGCCGCGCCCTGCGTTGCCATCCAATCTAACGCTGACTGATCTTTACCCTCTTTATAGCTTTCCCATTTAGCCATAGCTGCTTCGTCGGTTTCATCAGCAATGACCATGATAAGCACCGCGGAGCCTACGCTACGACCGTGCTTTTCAGCGGCTTCGGTCAAGCGCGCAGCGGTAGGCGCAAATGCGGTAGGTGTATTCACACCTTTACCAAAACAGAAGTTATAGTCGGCGTGACGGGCCGAGAAATCCATGCCCGCGGCACTTTGGCCAGCACAAATAAGCGGTATTTTACGCTGTGGTTTAGGTAGCATGCGGCAGTCATCCATTTGGAAATGCTCGCCTTTAAAATCACTTTTCCCTGTTTCCCACAGCTCTTTCACAACTTTGATGTATTCATCTAAATATTCGTAGCGGTTACCGAAAAACTCATCGCCCGGCCACATGCCCATTTGAGAATATTCAGGGCGTTGCCAGCCAGTCACCAGGTTGACCCCAAAACGACCGTTAGAAATAGAATCGATAGTAGTCGCCATGCGCGCCATGATCGCAGGCGGTAAGACTAACGTGGCAGCTGTAGCATACAGCTGTATTTTTGAAGTAACAGCTGCAAGACCAGCCATCAACGTAAACGACTCTAAGTTGTAGTCCCAAAATTCTGTTTCACCGCCAAAACCACGCAACTTGATCATAGAAAGTGCGAAGTCCATATCGTACTTTTCTGCCTTCATTACAATCTCTTTGTTGAGATCGAACGATGGTTTGAACTGAGGCGAATTTTTAGAAATTAACCAGCCGTTGTTACCAATCGGAATAAATACACCTATATCCATGTTGTTCCCTCTGCTTGTCTGCGTTTTAAGCGGTTTACCCCGCTTTTTTTAAGGTTGCCGAATTCAAAACATTGAAGTGGCGGTATACATAGTGAACAGCATAAAGCAGGCCAATTTATTTATTTATTAATTTTCAACAGCTTACATAATACATAAATTGAAATTAGACCCGTTGGTTCAATTTGGAACATCCAGTCCAGTGCAACTGAACTTAATTGGTGCATATTTGTGCAAATGGGTTTATAGGTTAGAAAACTGCGCGTAAACTATGCGCCAGATTGCACAAATCCGGTTAAGAAGAATTGAGTAGTGAGTAAATCTGAAGACCAAGTAAATACAAAAACAGCAAGAGCTTTTAGCCCTACTACCCAGAAACGAAGAGAAAAGGCGCTATTAGAAAAGCGCACCCGCATTATGGATGCTGCGCTATCACTATTTGCAAAAAACGGCGTGAGCGGTACTACGGTAGAGCAAGTATCGGAATTAGCGAATGTCTCAAAGAGTAACTTACTGTATTACTTTAAAAGTAAAGACGGCCTTTACCTATCGGTTATCACTCACCTATTAGATGTGTGGCTAACGCCTCTGCAAAGCTTTTCAGCAGAACAAGCGCCCATAGAAACCCTAAGCGACTACATTAAAGTAAAACTTGAAATGTCGAGAGACAACCCCGCTGAATCTAAGCTTTTTTGTATGGAAGTGGTACAAGGTGCACCGCTTTTAATAAAGGAATTAGAAACGCCGCTTAAAACATTGCTAGACGCAAAAAGCGCCGTCATTAATGAGTGGATTGAGGCCGGAAAGCTTAAATCTGTCGACCCCATACATTTAATTTTTAGCATTTGGGCCATTACGCAGCACTACGCCGATTTCAGCGTTCAGATTAAAGCGGTCACGGGTAAAGATTTAAGCGATCCCGACTTCTTCGATAGCACGCTTAGCAACATTCAGCACATTATTTTAGATGGGCTAAAGCCTTAAAGACGAATGGGGTCAGAGTAATGACTCTGACCCCATTGTTTGTGATAAACTAAAACATAGAGTACATGCAAATTAGCGGCACATTATGGACCAACAACCGAACAATCCACTACACGGCTTAACGCTTGAAAAAATTGTGACACAACTTCATGAGCGCTACGGCTGGGACGGGTTGTATTACCGTATAAGAGTGAACTGCTTTAACAACGACCCTTCGATTAAATCGTCTCTTAAGTTTCTTAGAAAGACCCAGTGGGCGCGAGACAAAGTAGAACAGCTCTATATTCAAACGTTTAGTAATTAAAATAGTGTAGCGTTTTACACTGACCCCATTATTTGTGGCCTAAGCGTCGTTGTAGAGTGTAGCTATCCACTTTTCTTCAGTAATAAAGTTCCAGCTCCAGTCGGCCCACTTTTCATCTAAGCCCATCGCTTTAACCTCGTCAAGGGTTTTACCGTCTTGCTTGAGCGTCTTAACATAGTTGAAAGTTTCGCTGATCATAGCTAAAAACGCGGAGTACTCTTGCTTGTTACTAATATCGCCGTGGCCTGGAATGATAACCGTCTTGTCATTTATTTTCGCTAGCAACTGCTCTACCGATTCCATGTAGCCTTCCACATTGCCACCTGCACCTTGGTCGATGTAAGGAAAACGACCATTGAAGAATAAGTCGCCCGTGTGCATGACGTTGGGTTGCTCAAACCACACTACGCTATCGCCGTCGGTGTGGCCTACTGCTAAATGCATTACATGAAGGGTCTCACCATTAAAGTAAATTCTAATTCCATCTTCATAGGTAATGGTTGGCAGGGCTTCGGGTTTTATCTTCTCGTCGTTAGCTAGCCGAACGCGCACATTTTCATGGGCAAGAATGGTGGCACCTTTGTGGCTGTGAAAAAACGCATTAGAGCCTGTGTGATCGCCGTGATAATGCGTGTTTATCACATATTTAGGCTTATCACTGCCTAGCTCACCAAGCTGTGCCGCTATTTTTTCAGCCAGTGGCGCAAATTGGTCGTCGATGATAAGAACACCGTCTTCCCCAGCTGATACACCAATATTTCCACCTGCACCTGTAAGCATGTGCACAGAGCCTTTTATCGCTGTGGCTTTAACTTCGACATCGGCGAACCTGTCTTGTGCATTTACGGGGTGAATCGCTGAATAAATTAAAGGGCTTGCAGCTAAGAACGCAGCCATAATATGGGCGCTAGAACGAGGTGCAGTTTTCATTATTATTTCCTTGTAAGAAGCCTGTTTAAATAAGACCTTTTACACTATGACCTAATTTCACAATTAGATCATTTTTTCGTCATTAGGGATATCACCCACATAAGCAAAACGAGGGAGTGTCTCTCCGTCTTTTTCCACTGACTCTAAAAACATATCCAGAGGGCGAACCCATAACGCTTTTTCACCATAGCACGGCCGATAAACCACTAATTTGCTTTCGTCTTCTGAATGGGTCGCCACTTCGTATACATCGTATAAATTGCCTTTGTAATGCTTGTAACGACCGGGGGTTTTAAGGTTTGTATCTATCATGATGCCTCAAAGTTGATTACTGTTAGTCTTCATATGCCCAGTATACTTCGTGTTGACCGTGTAATGTAGACTTCGAATGTTGGCGACTTACTTCAGCTCTTTAGAATGCCTAGCTGATTTCAGAGCATACTTCAAAGGCAGTAGCCCACCACCGACCAACACAATTATTCTCAAAGCCTTATTTTCTACAAATAATTGAGGGTTGAAGAAGCAAGCAATCACTACAGCACTTGCTAAAATAGTAAAGGCAATATCGCCCCAAAAAGAAATTTTTCTAATCTGCATTTTCCGTCCCTGTTTCTCGCTGTAACCTTTGTACTCTAAAAAAACATGTTAGAACACTAAAATCTGAAACTTGCCTAACCAATACACTCTAGAATACATAGGGCGCTTACAGTGCACGACTTACGTTATAAAAAGTACTGGCGATTAGTAGCCTTCAAAAGGCAAAACCAGCTGTTGTGTTGATTGGTCAGCAGCGAGGCCTATATGCACGCCAACAAGACGAATGCCACGCCCTGTTGCTCGCTCAAAAGCTTCCTGCATTAATGTACGAAAATAAGCTTCATCTAGCGTGGCGCAACGATGTTCAACCGTAGTTAGCTGAAAGTCATTAAACTTAAGCTTTACGCCTTGTGTACGAATACGCACAGGCTTGCCCGTCCGCTTCTTATGGTTTTCCATGCGCTCCTGAAGCTTTTCAAACAGATGGGGCAGAAAGTCGATACATTGATCGATAGTGTGTATATCTTCGCTTAGCGTGCGCTCTACCCCTATAGACTTGCGCTCTCGAGATACTGACAACTCTCGCTCATCGATGCCATGAGCCCGTTCCCAAAGCACACTACCAAATTTACCCAACTCTTTTTGGATGCGTTCGAAAGGATACTTACGAACGTCATTGCAGGTATTAAGCCCCATGCGCTGCAGCTTTTGCATGGTAACTTTGCCTACGCCTGGAATTTTCTTTAGCGGCATTTCGCGTACAAACTCATCAAGTTTGTCGGGCGTGATCACACAAATACCGTCAGGCTTGTTTTCATCGCTGGCTACTTTTGCCACGAATTTGCAGGGCGCGACCCCTGCTGAAGCGGTAAGACCTAACTCGCTTTCAATACGAGTACGTATTTCTTCAGCTATTAACGTAGCGCTGCCACCACAAAACTCACTGTTAGTAACGTCCAGATAGGCTTCATCTAACGATAGGGGTTCAATAAGGTCGGTATAGTCTGCAAAAATCTTACGTATTTTTTGCGACTCAGCGGCATACACCTCCATTCGGCCTTTCACTAAAGTAAGATTGGGACATAGTTTTAACGCATACGCGGTAGCCATAGCTGAGCGCACACCAAATTTGCGGGCGGGATAGTTACAGGTAGAGATAACACCGCGACGGTCGGCACTGCCGCCAATAGCAATGGGAATATTGCGCAAAGCTGGGTTGTCGCGCATTTCAACTGCGGCGTAAAAACAATCCATGTCGACGTGGATAATTTTTCGCATTACCTGCCTTTGCTCTTAACGTGCTCACACGAAACTGTACAAAAAGACAGTATATTATCAATAGCGCTTAATTACACTACCTCGTTTTGATTATTAACGAGATTGATTGGTCCCCACTCTTTTACATGAATGGCTCAAGTTGAAACGAGTGTTTTTTTACAGAACGTTGCCAGAATTGAAGTACTAAACAAAAAGCGGCGACACACCAACATTGATGTGTCGCCGCTCAATTATGTAAACGCCAAAACAAGTATCAAAATTGTCCCAGCAGTTTTACTTAATTCACTCGGCCTAACCAGTACATTACACGAGATGTTGCCATCATCACTTCTAGGCTCCCCTCAGCAGATTTTCTCGCGTGTAAAGAGTGGCTGCGGGCCGGACCAATCAACGCAGGGCTTTTCCAAATACTGATGCCTTCAACCGTCATTTCGCTGAGTTCAGAAGCACTGTAGTAACTCCAATCATCGTCATGCGCCGTTGTCACAAGAAGTGTTTGTTCAGTAGCGGTTACTGGATTAGCTACCATGTCTACAATAACCTTACTCACCGAAACGTCTGATGTCTTAGTCAAACTAGTGTCAGTTACATCAAATATAACCAGTGATTGGTTCTGGTTGTTATAACAGGCCAGTTCAGCGGCAGCGTCACTATCAGCGTTAATAAAGGCAAGGCGCGCGCAAGAAATATCGGCGCTTGCCTGAATAGAGAAACCTGATGTTGTTGGCTTGAGTAATTGCGTTATGTTGTCGCCTTGAGAAAGCGCCACATACACATTGCCATTCATCGCGACAATATCAAAATCACGGAAATATTGAGGCATGGTGTAAGTGGCCAACATAACTTGATTGTTCACATCGACCGCTTTTAGTGTGCGACCATCAACATACACTGCATCATCGAAACCATCGTTATTGAAGTCGAATGCCTTAATAACTGAAACGTCGTTCGAATAATCGCCTGTAATCTCGTATTGAATAGAGAAATCATTTAATCGCATTGCGGCGAAGGCGCCATCATAGGTTTCTGCACTAGGTAGGAATAAATCACCAGCACCGTCATTGTTGTAATCGGTAGTTACAGCAATACTAGAGTTATCCCAGTTAGATGAAATCTCTTCACTAGTAATGTAATTCCCTGAGTTCTCCATTAGTAAGACCTTGGAGCCGTCATAACCGCTCCCCGTACTCGGCACGAAGAAAACAGCACGTTCGTCACCAGGATACAAATCTGCCCACCCAGCCGCGTTAAAGCTGTCTAGTTGATGTGTGGTTGCCGTCGTTTTTATTGTTGCAGAAGTGGCTGTGACATCTGCCGTTACGAGTAAATCTTCACCAGAAGAAGTAGTGCCAGTGCCCCATAACAGTTCGTTAAGGCCATCATTGTCGGCATCGCCAAGGGTCAGCGAGGTTGAACCGTGATCAACCATATCAACGCTAAATACTGAAGTGAGCGTATTATTAGACAGCTTCATGGCGTGGACGTTGCCCCATTGGCAGTCCCCTACAAGCAATACAGGATTACTATCGTCAGTCAGTTTTCCTGCGCTAATGTCGCAAGTATTAAAATTCTCAACGCTCGTAATTTGAGACTTGTCTTGTGCTGAGTATACATAGATGTAAGACAAACTGTCAGCGCCTACAATTTCATCAATACCGTCGCCATTTATATCGGCGACGGCAATGTGATGACTACCAAATCCTGAGTTCAAAAACCACTGGTTTTCACCAGTATCAAGGTCATAAACCAAACCAGAGTTGGTAACCAGTTCTAACTGAGCGTCGGAATCTACATTACCCAGAGCAATTTCATAGGTATTTTCAGCGGTAAACGTAAATAAAGGTGATTCTGGCGAATTAAGATCTACCACCACAATATCATTGGCATCACCGTAATCACGTGATGAATATAGGTAGGCCAATTCATCGTCACCATCATTGTCTATGTCTCCTAGAACAGCACTATGTATGAAATTGTCGGTAGTAAAAAGCGTTGTGGCCGCTTCGTCAATATCGGTAACGATAGATACGCCGTGTTCAGATATCACTAAAATATCGGGGTAATCGTCGTTATCAAAATCGGTACTGAGAACTTGTTTTACTGTTTCACCGTGCTCGATTTGGTAGGGGTACATCCAAGTTTGGTTGTAGCTGCCATTTTGATAAGACAGTAAAAACACGCGATTTGCAGAATCGGTAGAGAGCACTTCATTGTCGCCGTCGTGGTCGAAATCACCCACTACCATTGAATTGTTCATCTTAGGCACTTCAATACCCGAGCGAGCTAACTCTTGAACCTCATTATTAGTCACTGAGACATCAGTTTTGACTACTTCAGCACCTTCTTCGCCAGTTGAAAAACCAAATTCGTAAAGTTGGGTTTTAAACAACTGATTACTCGGCGCTTGCCATGAAATCAATCCATTTTCGTTAATGGTAGCGCCTGCAGGCGCTGACACTAAGGTAGGAGCACCTTGATTGTCACCAAGATCAGGGTCAGACACAATTGCTCTGAATTCGATATATTCTCCAGGAGACACTGACTCTGGTAAATTCTCAAAAGCTACTTGTGCTGGTGCATCCGACAGAGTAATTGAAGTGCGATCTGACTCTACAGTGTTAGCGCTATCAGAGACGACCATAGACACTTCTACTACATCGTTAAATACAGCGCGGTAGGCTGGAAAGGTATCTCCAGTAACGTCTTCTACTAAAACACCGTTGAGATACCAGCGAAAACTGACCGTTAAATCTTCGTAGACTGTATCGCTATCATTATAATAGCCAGGGCTAACAGTAATGGGTGTCGTCGTGTCTACTGAGTCCCAGGTATAAAAATCAGGTGCATAGACAGTGGGTGGCATGGACATGTCTGCAATAGCGACAAGTGATCTGTCTGCAAGGTTACCACTAATTAAATCATGGCCATCGATTATAAATGTACCTAGGTCGTAGGTACCGTCGTTATCTGTATCTTCTAAATAACGAATAGTGCTTTGTTCGAAAAGTAAGGTTGCAGTTTTATCACCCGCTACTACTACTTCGCCATCGTACATGTATGGCCATAAATATTCAGGGGCCTCTGCTTCGACAGCTAGTTTACCTTTAGAGCCAACATAGAAGTCTAATTCAGCATGGTTAAGGCTTTCATTGGGCGAATCAGATATGTTGTAATTCCCCGTTAATTTATATTGCTCTGCGCCAATAGTGAACGCGACATGTTGACTGGTATCTACGTAATAGCTACTGTTAGTTTCGTTGAAGCCCTCATCGATTGAGACGACGCCTGACAGCGTGTGAGGTACACCTTCGATAGTCCATGTCAGACTGTCGAAATACATACTGTATTTCGCAGCGCTATCTGACACGCTTTCAATGGCAATAGCCGTCGACCCAGAAATAGCAACGCCATTGCTATACAACCAACAGTTTTGGTAATTCATGGCTATGGTACCTGTAAGGGTACTGGACAACTTACCGTCATAAGCAACACTACCGCCTTGATCACAGGCATAGGTTTTTTTAATTGCGCCGCCGTTCACGTCTTCAGAAAAATCCTGTTCTGCCAGTTCTGGTACTGTCATTGCGGAATCATTAAATAATAAATTGAAGGCTTGTTGGACCAGCTCTATATCTACTTCCGCATTATCTGTTTCGCCTTGGTATTGTGCATTTGCAATTGCCTTGGCTGCAGTGTTGAGGCGTGATGGGGTGTAGTCTTTCGCGTTTAAGATGATGGATGATGACGAAACCGGAGTGGAGCCTCCGTTATCCGACACATCAGAGTCTGAACCTCCGCCTCCACATGCGGCTAGGGATAATGCGATTATACTGAAGGTCCCGAGGCGTACACTGCGTGTCATAACTCTTCCTTGATGTTTTATTATTGGTATTGGTATTTTATGAGACGTAAATTTAACCTAAATACAAATGTGGAGCAACGAAATATGAGTTGAGCGAAACAAAGCTACAAAATATAAACGCCGGTTCATGGGTTGTTTGTAAAGATAACGTTCCCTTTAACTGTTTCGCCCATGAAGCATCCCCGACAAGTTACATTTATTTAGCTGTTCAGACTCAGTGTTGAATGTCCATCTAACAGATACAAAAAAGCGCTGTCGATGAGTATCAAACAGCGCTTGTATAACTTAAGCCAACGAGAGACTAAGCATTACAAAATTTGGTTTTGCTTCCACTCGTTTAGTTTTTTCTGGCGGGCTTCTTCTTTTTCCATACGTGACTTTTTACGATCGCAAGGTTCTGGACAGTCACAGGCCTTTTCAATACCTAGTGCGCCTAAGCCACCGCAGCTTCCAGAAATTGATTTTTTCTGAAAAAGGTAGCCAACGGCCATAGCTAGCACCATTGTTAGAAAGAAACCAAAAGCAAGAATGAATGTAGACATAGCTACCCCCTAATTATGAACTGTCACCAGTTTATCAAATTCTGGCGACGCATACTCTTCAAATCCGTCATCTGTGCGACGAATGAGGAATACAGCGAGTTGTTCTTGCTCAGCAACCGCTATTGCTTGTTCCCATCCCATCACATTAAATGCCGTAGCTAAACCATCTGACGTCATAGATGAGGGGTGAACAACGGTTACCGATACCAAATTATGCGAAATCGGTTTACCGGTAGTCGGGTCGATTAGATGCGAATAACGAACGCCATCTTCTTCGTAATAGTTGCGGTAGTCACCCGATGTAGCAACCGCGTTTTCACCTATTGAGACAACTTTTTGAACTGCACGTTCAGTAGTGACCGGCTTTTCAATAGCAATAAGCCATTCACTTCCGTCGCCTCGCTCGCCTTTTACGCGCATTTCACCGCCTATTTCCACAAGGTAGTTTTCAATGTTGTGCTTTTCAAGGATCTCTGCCACTTCATCAACGCCAAAACCTTTTGCAATAGTCGACAAGTCGACATAAAGCATTGGGTGACTTTTCTTTAATCCTGTAGGCGTGGTTGACAGCTTCTTGTAACCCACATATTCGCGAATATCGTCGATGTCTGTCTGACTTGGTACTTTTTCAGGGCGTTTAGTTGGGCCAAACCCCCACAAATTAACCAATGGACCAACGGTAACATCAAGTACTCCACCACTAAGGTTAGCCAAGCGTAATGCCTCGTTAACTACGGTTAGCGTATCTGGTGATACGGCGAAGTTGTCGGTGTAGCGATATTGATTGAACCTTGATAGCTCTGACGTTGGGTCGTAAGTAGACATCATCTTGTTAACCTCAACAAGACGGGCATCTATTTCAGCTTGTAAGCCTTCTACCGGTGTCTCCGCTACAAGGTACTTAACGTTATAGGTTGTGCCCATTGTCTGCCCTTGCAGATGTACTACAGGCGTTTTTTCGTCGCTACAGCTTGCGAGAAGTAGAATACCTACCGCAACAAAGGCGAGAAAAATTCGAATAGCAAATCGAATCACGATCTTGTCCTTAGCTAATATGCACAAATTGAAATTATGTACATTATGCGTTTTGCTTCAACGAAAAAGGGGCTTACGCCCCTTTTAATATGCTTAATAACTTTTAAGCGAGTAGCTCTTAAATTAAACGCCTAGCCACCGAAGTCATCTAGCATGATGTTTTCGTCCTCAACACCCAAATCTTTAAGCATGTTGATTACGGCCGCGTTCATCATAGGTGGTCCACACATGTAGAACTCACAGTCTTCTGGTGCAGGGTGATCTTTCAAATAGTTCTCTAGAAGAACTTGGTGAATAAACCCTGTGTAGCCTTCCCAGTTGTCCTCAGGCTGAGGATCTGAAAGTGCTACGTGCCACTCAAAGTTATCGTTTTCTGCTGCTAGTTCGTCGAAGTCTTCTGTATAGAACATTTCACGAAGTGAACGTGCACCGTACCAGAAGCTCATCTTACGCTTAGACTTAAGGCGACGAAGCTGATCGAAGATGTGTGAACGCATTGGGGCCATACCTGCACCACCACCTACGAATACCATTTCGTTTTCAGTTTCTTTCGCGAAGAATTCACCGAACGGACCAGAGATAGTCGCTTTGTCACCTTCTTTCAGGCTCCAAATGTACGATGACATTTTACCAGCAGGTAGGCTTAGGTTATTAGGTGGCGGCGTAGCGATACGCACGTTCAACATAATAATGCCTTCTTCTTCTGGGTAGTTCGCCATTGAGTACGCACGAATCGTTTCTTCGTCTACTTTAGACTCGATGTCGAAGAAGCCAAAACGCTCCCAGTCACCGCGATATTCTTCAGGAATGTCGAACTCTTTGTACTTAACGTGGTGAGCTGGCGCTTCAATCTGAATATAACCACCTGCACGGAAAGGTACGCTTTCACCGTTAGGAATTTTAAGCTTAAGTTCTTTGATGAAAGTTGCTTTGTTATCGTTAGAGATAACTTCACAATCCCATTTTTTAACACCAAATACTGACTCTTCCAGCTCAATTTCCATGTCTTGCTTAATAGCAACCTGACATGAAAGACGGCAGCCTTCGCGTGCTTCACCTTTAGTGATGTGGTCTAGCTCAGTTGGAAGAATTTCACCACCACCTGAGTGTACGTCTACACGACACTGACCACATGAGCCACCGCCACCACACGCAGAAGATACGAAGTATCCCGCATCAGCTAGAGCACCAAGTAGCTTACCACCTGGCTCTGTTTTGATTGCTTTGTCTGGGTCACCGTTGATAGTGATAGTAACATCACCGCTTGGTACCAATTTAGACTTGGCAAACATGATAATAAATACCAGCGCTAGAACGATGGCAATGAACATGCCTACGCCTAGATATATTTCTACATTATTCATTTATATGCTCCCGAGCTTTCTTACAGCTGAATACCAGTGAATGACTGGAAGCCTAGTGCCATTAGACCCGCGATCATAAATACAGAACCTAGACCACGAACACCATCTGGCATATCAGCATACTTAAGCTTTTCACGTACTGCCGCAAGCAACACAATTGCTATTGCCCAGCCAATACCACTTCCTACGCCGTAAACAACACTTTCGGTCAGGTTATATTCACGCTGTACTGCGAACGCTACACCACCGAAGATTGCACAGTTAACGGTAATAAGCGGAAGGAAGATACCTAGTGCGTTATAAAGCGCAGGGAAGAACTTATCTAAGCTCATCTCTAGGATCTGTACCAATGCCGCAATAACACCGATAAAGGTTAGGAAGTTAAGGAAGCTTAAGTCAGCTTCAGGGAAACCTGCCCATGCTAATGCGCCTGGAGCAAGAATGTTTACATAAATAATTTGGTTAACCGGAACCGAGATACCTAGTACCACGATAACAGCAACACCAAGACCCATAGCAGTTTTTACTTTCTTAGATACCGCAAGGAAGGTACACATACCTAAGAAAAGTGATAACGCCATGTTCTCAACGAAAATTGAGCGAACAAATAACGACAAATAATGTTCCATGACTTACTCCTTAGGCTCTACTTGCTCAGGACGGATAGTACGGATAACCCAAATCATACCGCCGATTAAGAAGAATGAGCTGAATGGTAGAATTAACAAACCATTACCTTGGTACCAGCCACCGTTTTGAACCAGTGGAAGGATTTCGAAACCTAAAATAGTACCGAAACCAAATAGCTCTTTAATTGTACCAATAACAATTAGAATGAAAGAGTAACCTAAGCCGTTACCAATACCATCAAGGAAGCTCATCAGAGGTGGGCTCTTCATGGCGTAAGCTTCAGCACGACCCATTACGATACAGTTAGTAATAATTAGACCAACGAATACCGACAGCTGCTTCGATATTTCATACGAATACGCTTTTAGGATTTGGTCAACAACAATTACCAACGACGCAATAATGGTCATCTGGATAATAATTCGAACGCTAGATGGAATCTGGTTACGAATAAGTGAAATAAACAAGTTTGAGAACGCTACAACGCTTGTAAGCGCTAGCGACATTACCAAGGCTGTTTCCAGCTTAGTGGTAATTGCCAGTGCTGAACAGATACCCAATACCTGTAGGGCGATCGGGTTGTTGTCCAGGATTGGCCCAAAGAGGGCCTTTTTCATTTCTTTAGTATCTGCCATGAGACTTCCCTTATGAACGCCATGCTTGGTTCTTCAGGAACTGGCCGAAGCCTTGCTCGCCTACCCAGTAACGAATGGTGTTTTCAACACCGTTACTAGTTAGGGTTGCACCTGAAAGCGCATCGATAGTGTAAGGATTGCTAGGGTTAGCATTTTTCACTACGCGAATAGCAACTTCGCCATTCTCGTAAAGCTCTTTGCCGTCCCATTTGTCCTGCCAAGCAGGGTTTTGCACTTCACCACCTAGTCCTGGCGTTTCTTTTTGCTGATAGTAAATAAGCTCGCGAACCGTTTGGCCGTCTGCATCTATCGCTAAGAATCCGTACATAAGATCCCAAAGACCGCTACCGTGTACAGGTAAGATGATACGAGATACATCACCTGCTTCGTCACGAACTAAGTAAACACTCGCCACGTTAGGGCGACGTTGAAAACCAACATTGCTGTTAGTTACCTTTGTGCTGTACTCAGTTTGCTTAGCAGCTTTATACATATCGTAATCTGGAGCAGGCGCCTCAACAAATGTGCCTTCTTCAAGATTTACGTAACGCTGCTCTACTCGCTCACTGTACGTGCTTTCGATAGCGTTGTTGCTCATGCCCATTTCGTAAAGGCCTGCAGCATTAAGAATGTTGCTCTTTTTATCAAGAGCCGCGTTTGTTTGCTGTAAAGAGCGAAGGCCAACAGCCGCGCCAGAAACAACAATTGAACAAACCAAACATACGGCAACTACTACACCGATAGTTTTGCCTAAAGATTCTTTCTTAGCCGACACGTGCTACCCTCCGCTTGATGTTGCTTTGTGCGACGAAATAGTCGAACAGTGGCGCCCACAAGTTAGCAAATAGAATTGCTAGCATTACACCTTCAGGGAAGGCTGGGTTAAGGACGCGGATTAGTACCGTCATGAAACCAATGAAGATACCGTAAGCCCACTTACCTTGGTTTGTGAACGACGCAGAAACTGGGTCTGTCGCCATAAAGAACATACCAAAAGCAAGACCACCAACAACAAAGTGCCAATGTGCAGGCATTGCAAACATAGGGTTAGTATCGCTGCCAATTAGGTTTAGTAGAGTTGCGAAGAAGGCAACACCTATCGCTACACCAGCAACAATGCGCCAGCTTGCTATACGCATGTACATGATGAACAAGCCACCAAGAATAATAGCAAGAGTAGATACTTCACCCGCAGAGCCCGCGATGGTACCGATAAAGCTATCCATCCACTGAGTCATATCAGCGTAGTCTAGGTTACCCCAAGCTGCTTGGCTAAGAGACGTTGCACCCGAATAACCGTCTGCTGCTACCCATACTTGGTCACCTGAGATTTGTGCAGGATAAGCAAAGTAAAGGAATGCACGACCAGACAGAGCTGGGTTAAGGAAGTTACGACCTGTACCACCGAATACTTCTTTAGCGATAACAACACCGAAGGTAATACCTAGTGCTACTTGCCATAGAGGGATAGTGGCTGGAAGTGTAAGTGCAAACAGTACTGACGTTACGAAGAAGCCTTCGTTAACTTCGTGCTTACGCACAGAAGCGAAAAGTACTTCCCAGAAACCACCAACAGCAAAAGTTACTGCATAAATAGGTAGCCAGAAACATGCACCGTAGAAAAATAGACCTAAAATGCCAGCATTTGTCAGATCACCACCTAATGCAGTGAAAAGACCCGCCTGCCATGTGTCAGGCAGCGTTCCCGCACCAGCAGCAATAGCTTCTTGCGCTTGGAAACCAATGTTATACATACCAAAGAACATAGCTGGGAATGTTGCCATCCATACCATGATCATGATGCGCTTAAGGTCAATGCTGTCACGCACGTGCGTGTTAGCTTTGTTTACTTTACCTGGCGTATAAAAGATGGTCGCTGCAGCTTCGTAAAGCGCGTACCATTTTTCATGCTTACCACCCGGCTCGAAATCCGGCTCAATTTTTTCTAAATACGCTTTTAAACCCATGACTTAACCCTCTTTCTCTATCGTGGTCAAACAGTCGCGTAAGATAGGAGCGTAGTTGTATTTGCCTGGGCATACATAAGTACACAGTGCCAAATCTTCTTCGTCCAACTCTAAGCAACCCAACGTCTGAGCACCGTCAGTATCACCAGAAATCAGGTCCCTAAGCAGAAGCGTAGGAATGATATCTAGGGGCATAACGCGTTCGTAATTACCAATTGGAACCATAGAGCGTTCTGAACCATTGGTAGTTGTTGTCATATCATATTTCTTGCTACCACTTAGATGACCTAAGTAAGCGCGTGTCACTGAGTGTTGGTTTGAACCAGGTAGGATCCAACCGAACAATTTCTTCTCGTGACCTTCTTTTAATAGTGAAACTTGGGTGTGGAAACGACCTAAGAAACCGTGTACGCCCATTGCAGTGGTACCGTTAAGTACAGAACCAGATACAACACGTACTTCACCGTCTACCTGCTCGTTTGCAGTTAGCTCGGTCACGTCTGCGCCAATTACAGTGCGCACTAGACGTGGGTTTGTTGCAGCAGGACCTGCAAGTGAGATAACACGACGGTTATCTAATTCACCCGTAGTTAGCAATGCACCAATCGCCATAACGTCTTGGTAATTGATGTGCCAAACCGTTTTGTTCATGCCGGCTGAATCAAGGAAGTGGATATGAGTACCCGGTAGGCCCGCAGGGTGAGGACCGCCAAACTCTTCAACATCAACTGCCGCATCGCCAGTAGCAACAGAAGCACCTGCCGCTTTACAAACGTAAGTTTTGCCACCACTCAATTGCGTTAGCGCTTTAAGACCATTTACAAAATCGTCTTGGCGCTCAGCAATAATCACAGCAGGATCTGCTGCAAGTGGATTAGTATCCATTGCTGTAACGAAAATTGAGTTTGGTACAGAGTCTAGCTGAGGCGATTTGCTGAATGGACGTGTGCGTAACGCTGTCCACATGCCTGACTCTACAAGGATTGACTGAAGCTGCTCACGTGTTGCGCTCGCGATCTGGTCAGCTGCAATTTTATCAAATGTTACGGCATCACTGCCGTTCACTTTGATAACTACAGACTGAAGAACACGTTTTGCACCACGGTTAACCTCTACCACTTCACCCGCAGCGGGAGCAGTGAATTTAACGCCAGGATTCTTTTTGTCTTCAAAAAGAACCTGACCTTTCTTCACTACATCGCCAACTTGGACGTGCATGGTAGGGCGCATACCCACATATTCTTCTCCCAGAATGGCAACGCGCGTTGCAGCAGATGCATCAGCAATCTCCTGCTTTGGCGCTCCCTCAATTGGGAGGTCGAGACCTTTCTTGATTTTTATCATATGTAATTGCACTACTCTAATAGAAATACCCTTTTGCATGACCGCAGAAAACCTGCCTGTCAGCATGCAAAAACGCACTATTAACAGGTGTTAAACACCTTTTTTGTTGATTGATGGAACTTGCTGCAATTGCTACGGTCAGCCTGTTATGAAGCCGTAACGCATAATTCCTTTAGCGGACGCTTTGTTCGCCCTTTCTATATAGACCACCAGCAGAAATTTACACTTATTATTATTGTTGTGTAGCTGCAATCGCCACTGCTGTTTTGGTAGAGGCAGAAAAGACCCCTACTTAATTTCGGGATTTTAGCATTAACCCATACGTTTGTGCCACGCTATTTCAAGATAAAGGCAAATTTTTCTACAATTTAATGTAAACCTTTGGTCTTATTCATTTACATTTTTTTCGCTAGCACCCTATATCGGCTTGTAATAATGCACAAAAAAGCCGTCAAATCAGACGGCTTTTGCACAAATAGCATTAAGTTAATTAATGGTAAGTTTAGATTTTACCAGTTAACCATTGGGTCAACTTCACTGTCGTAATCAACACTTGAAATGTCGAAACCGAACAGCTTTAAGAACTCATGGTTGTAACCTTTGTAGTCACTTAAGTCATGAAAGTTCTCTTGTGTCACTTGATCCCATAGCGCCTTAATTTTTGCCTGTGTTGCGTCGTTAGTTTCTTTGCCATCCATGCGATAGCGATTTGCTTCATCTAACGTTGGTGTATTGCCGAACAAGCATTGTGTGAACAAGCCATGAATCTGCTCAATACACCCTTCGTGGGTGCCTTCCTCTTTCATCACTTTATAAATAAGTGAAATATACAAGGGCATAACAGGAATGGCTGAGCTTGCCTGCGTTACCAGTGCTTTCAACGAGCTCACATTGGCTTGCACAAGCAAATCACTGTTTTTGCCGATAATGGCTGCAGCTGCGCGGTCTAGGTCTTCTTTTGCTTTGCCGATAGTCGCTTGACCGTAAATAGGCCATGTAAGCTCTTTACCTATGTAGGTATAGGCAGTGGTTTTGCAACCTTCTGCTAGCACATCAGCATCGCGTAGAAAGTCCATCCAACGTTCCCAATCTTCGCCACCCATCACTTTAATAGTGTTGAGGATCTCATCGTCATTAGCAGGCTCTAGCGATACTTCATGCACTTTGTCTTTATCAGTATCGTAGGTTTTCGTAGTGTACGCCTGCCCTACTGGCTTAAGCGTAGATTTATACGTTACGCCTGTTTCAGGGTCGGTTCTACGCGGAGATGCAAGGCTATAAATAACCAAATCTACCTTGCCCATTTCAGCTTTGATTTTTTCGATGGTTTCATTTTTGATTTCATCGGAAAACGCATCACCATTGATGGTGTCAGCATACAAGCCCTTTGCTTTGGCTTTTTCGTGGAATGCAGCGGTGTTGTACCAACCGGCAGTACCCGTTTTGCGTTCCGTTGGTGCTTTTTCAAAACACACACCCAAGGTTTTTGCGCCATAGCCAAACGCAGAAGTAATGCGTGATGCTAAGCCGTACCCCGTTGAGCTACCAATAACCAATACATTTTTAGGGCCTTCGCCTAAGTCGCCTTTTGCTTCTACATAAGCAATTTGTTCGTCAACCGCCGTTGCACAGCCAACAGGATGCGCGTTTGTGCAAATGAAGCCTCTCACTTTAGGCTTGATAACCATAATAATTTTCCTTATTTGAGCGTGGGGCTATTGTAATGCCGAAGTCACTGATAACAACTCGGAGCAGATGGGCCCCTGCTAACCTTTAATACGCTTTTTCCAGCATATCGCATACATGCATTCTCACCAACAAAACATAGTAGCATCACATATTTAGATTTGAAAAAGCGAAACACAAACAACCTCAGAGTATGAGTACATCGCTCGTTTACAAACTAAGCGTTAGAAAAGTAAAAGGAATAGACTAGAAGATAGAAAGGAATAAAAGATTAAACAAAGAAGAATACAGGTATTCACAGGAGTACCACTGGGCACTCCCGTGAAGAAATCATTAACCTAGAACGTCAAGAAGTTCTACGTCAAAGATTAGGGTGCTGTAAGGTGCAATAGCTGCGCCAGCGCCTTGCTCACCATAAGCTAGGTCGTGTGGTACGTATAGACGATACTTTGAACCTGCTTTCATAAGTTGAAGTGCTTCGGTCCAACCTTTGATTACGCCGCCTACTGGGAACTCAGCTGGCTGACCACGCTCGTAAGAGCTATCAAACGTAGTACCGTTTATAAGCGTACCGTGGTAGTGAACACGTACTGTGCTAGAAGCATCTGGAGTCTCGCCGTCACCTTCAGTAACAACTTCGTATTGAAGACCAGATTCAGTTACGGTTACTTCGTCACGCTTTGCGTTTTCTTCAAGGTACTTTGTGCCTTCTTCAATAACCGCTTTGCTTGCTTCTTCTTTAGCAGCTTGCATACGCTTGTGAATTTCGCCAAACGCATCACGTAGAGTGTCGTTATCAACCTGAGGTGCTTGACCTGCGAAGGCGTCTTTAAGGCCAGCTACAACAGCGTCAATCGCTAGTCCGTCAAACGGATTTGATTGTAGTTGTTGACCCATTTGAAAACCAATGCCGTAGCTTGCTTGGGTTTCTACTGTATTGAATGTATCAGTCACAAGAACTCCTGAAATTAAATTACAAATGCAGTACAAATTTCAAACAAAACGCATAACGCGAGAATGTTTCTGCATTTTCCGGTGCAAGAGTGTATCACACCACAAAATATCTTGCTTTGAGCAATGTTAACTAGGGTGCAAAAGTATCAAAATGTTGTAAATTATAACCGAAAGTGGTTAGACAAGTCGCAAAGGACACAGTATGGTTAGGCCCATATATTTAGGAGGAAAGCATGCAAACACACTACGATGCTGAACTGAAAGATACCGTTCGATACCTTGGTAAAACCCTTGGTGAAACAATCAAAAATCAATTAGGTCAGGAGTGGTTAGACCGTATTGAAAAGATTCGAAAAGGCGGCCGAGCTTCTTATCAGGGAGACGCTACCTGTAGCGAAGAACTGAAAGAAACTTTCAAAACAATGTCTGACAGCGATTTGCTTACTGTTGGTCGTGCCTTCGCACAATTCTTGAACCTAGGTAATATTGCCGAGCAAGAATACAACGCGGCGATGAATGTTGATGCATCCATTGATGCTCTGTTTAAACACCTAGATAAAGCAGAACTGACTGCTGACAAAGTACAAGACGCCGTTGCAAAACTAAACATTGATCTTGTATTAACCGCGCACCCTACCGAGGTTACGCGCCGTACACTTATTCATAAACATAAAGAGCTAGCGGATTGTCTTCAGGCTGTGCATCAAGCATCGTTAAGTGATGTTGAGCGCAAAAAGATAGAAAGACGCATCGCTGACCTTATTGCACAGGCTTGGCACACTGAAGAAATTCGTTCAGTGCGCCCGACGCCTGTTGATGAAGCGCGCTGGGGCTTCTCGGTCATTGAAAACTCATTGTGGGAAGCAGTACCTGACTTCATGCGCGAGCTTGATGGTCGTTTAAACGAAGACTACGACGTATCGCTACCGCTAGACTCGTCACCAGTACAATTTAGCTCTTGGATGGGTGGAGACAG
This sequence comes from Alteromonas sp. HB246098, assembly GCF_054890645.1. Classification (NCBI taxonomy): domain Bacteria; kingdom Pseudomonadati; phylum Pseudomonadota; class Gammaproteobacteria; order Alteromonadales; family Alteromonadaceae; genus Alteromonas; species Alteromonas sp. HB246098. The sequence continues at coordinate 107,560 of NZ_JBTZUG010000010.1, forward strand.
AGACGGTAACCCATTTGTTACTTCGAAAGTAACTGAGCAAGTATTGCTGCTGGCAAGAAAGCGCGCGGCTAAGCTTTTCGCTATCGACCTTGATCGTTTGCAAGTAGAACTTTCAATGTACGATTGCAACGAAGAACTACGTGAACAAGTAGGCGATGCAAACGAACCGTACCGCGCCCTACTTCGCCCGTTGGTTAATAAGTTTATTGCTACTCGTGACGGCATTGCCGACTATCTTGCGGGTAAAAACCCGGACACGTCTAACTGGATAGAAAGCGACGATGAGCTTATCGAGCCGTTGATGCTTTGCTATCAGTCGCTATTAGACTGCGGTATGCAGGTTGTTGCTAATGGCCTACTTCTAGACACCATTCGCCGTGCTCGCGTATTTGGTATTCATCTTCTACGTCTTGATGTGCGCCAAGACTCTGAACGTCACGCAGACGTATTTAGCGAACTCACTCGCTATTTAGGTTTGGGCGATTACGCACAGTGGAGCGAAGCCGACAAGCAAGCATTCTTATTGCGCGAGCTTGGTTCGAAACGTCCTCTGTTCCCTGCTCAATGGGATGCATCAGACGATGTAAAAGAAGTACTTGAGACCTGTAAGGTCATTGCAAAACACAGCAAGCATGGCTTTGGTATCTACATTATCTCTATGGCAAGTGAGCCATCAGATGTCATGGCTGTTCAGCTGCTTCTTCAAGAAAGTGGTGTAGACTGGCCGATGCCGGTAGCACCACTATTTGAAACGCTTGACGATTTGAACAACTCACCAGATGTAATGCGCAAACTCCTGTCTATCGACTGGTATCGCGGTTACGTGAAAGGTCGTCAGTTTGTCATGATTGGTTACTCTGATTCAGCAAAAGATGCAGGCGCATTGGCTGCGGGTTGGGCACAGTATCAGTCGCAAGAAGCATTGGTTGCCATTGCAGAAGAATTCGACGTAAGCCTCACCCTATTCCACGGGCGTGGCGGTACGATTGGTCGTGGTGGATTGCCAGCACACGCTGCTATTTACTCACAGCCTCCTGGCTCACTAGAAGGCGGTTTCCGTGTAACAGAACAGGGCGAAACCATTCGCTATAAGTTCGGTATGCCTAAACTGGCTAAACGCAGCCTAGGTATTTACGCCAGCGCCATTATTGAAGCCATGTTGTTCCCACCTCCGGCACCAAAAGAAGAGTGGCGTGAGCTTATTACCGCAATGGCAGCGCAAGGTCGTGATAACTACCGTGCAACTGTACGTCACGATGAAGAGTTTGTACCTTATTTCCGCGTGGCTACACCAGAGCAAGAGTTAGGTAAACTACCTCTAGGCAGCCGCCCTGCTAAGCGTAAACCACAAGGCGGAATTGAGAGCTTACGAGCTATCCCATGGATCTTCGCTTGGGCACAAACCCGTTTAGTGCTGCCAAGCTGGTTAGGCGTTATGCGCGCTATTGATAGCGTGAAGACTCCTGAGAACGAGAAAGTGGTTAACGAGATGTTTAGCGAATGGCCGTTCTATCGTTCGCGTCTTTCAATGCTAGACATGGTGTTCCACAAAGCTGACCCACGCATAAGCGAAGCTTATGATGAGCGCCTAGTACCTAAAGAGCTTAAGCACTTTGGTGAAGCGCTGCGTAGCGAACTTAAAGAAAGCATCTCGTCATTGTTAGCTATCACAGGCGATGACGACATTATGAAGAACGACCCGCAAGGTAAAGAGTCGATGGAGATCCGTGCAGGATACCTTCAGCCACTTCATTACCTGCAAATTGAACTTCTAGATCGTATCCGTAAAGCCGGTGACGATGCGCAGAACACTAGCCTAGAACGCGCCATGATGGTAACCATTGCAGGTATTGCAATTGGGATGCGTAACACAGGTTAAGCACCGTGTTAGCGAAGTGCTTGAATTACCGCACATAGCTTTATTATGTCCGGTCACCACTCGCTTAGCTAAGTAATAAGATAAAAAAGCCCGCTTCATCAATATGAAGCGGGCTTTTTGTTGCTTACGTGTTTTTACTTACACTTAAGATAAGTACTAACAAGCAAGATCGAAGCGGTCTGCGTTCATCACCTTTGTCCACGCTGCAACAAAGTCTTTAACAAACTTCTCTTTGCTATCATCTTGCGCGTATAGCTCAGCATACGCTCGCAACACTGAATTTGAACCAAACACTAAATCAAAACGCGTAGCGGTAAACACTTCGTCACCTGATGCTCTATCGACAATGGCGTAGCTGTTTTTCCCAGTCGGCTTCCACATGTATTTCATGTCGGTAAGATTTACGAAGAAATCCGTGCTCAGCGTGCCCACGTTGTCGGTGAATACACCATGTTTACTTCCACCGTAGTTAGTGCCAAGCATACGCATACCGCCTACTAGCACCGTCATTTCTTTTGCCGTTAGGCCAAGCAACTGGGTTTTGTCTAGCATCAGCTCTTCAGGCTTAACTGCAAAGTCTTTTTGAAGGTAGTTTCTGTAACCATCTGCAATTGGCTCTAGCGGATCAAACGATTCAGCATCGGTCATGTCGTCTGTAGCATCGCCGCGTCCAGGTGAGAAAGGAACAGGTACGTTGAAGCCTGCCGCCTTAATACCTTTTTCTATGCCCACGTTACCTGCTAAAACAATGGTATCCGCAAGACTTGCACCCGCCGCGTCAGCAAGAGGGGCAAGCACTTCTAACACCTTATTAAGACGCTCAGGCTCATTGCCTTCCCAATCTTTTTGAGGAGCTAAACGAATACGCGCACCATTAGCGCCGCCACGTAAATCTGACCCTCTAAAGGTACGAGCACTATCCCACGCTGTTGCTACCATATCGCCAACAGATAAGCCTGACTCAGCAATTTTACTCTTCAACGCATCAACGTCGTAAGACGTACTGCCCTCAGGAACCGGGTCTTGCCAAATTAACGTATCTTCTGGTACGTCAGGCCCTATGTAACGAACTTTTGGTCCTAGGTCGCGATGAGTAAGTTTAAACCATGCACGAGCAAACACTTCGCTGAAGTATTCGTGATCGTTATAGAATTTTTCAGAAATTTTTCTGTATTCTGGATCCATCTTCATCGCCATATCGGCGTCGGTCATAATGGGGTTATAGCGTTTCGATGGGTCTTCAACATCTACAGGCTTGTCTTCTTCTTTTATATTAATTGGCTCCCACTGCTCAGCGCCTGCTGGAGACTTTTTTAGTTCCCAATCGTAATTAAGTAACAGATGGAAATAGCCGTTATCCCATTGCGTAGGATTGGTTGTCCACGCTCCCTCAATACCACTTGATACGGTATCGCGGCCAATACTGCGGCTCTCGTGATTCATCCAGCCAAGACCGGCTTCTTCAATGCCTGCTGCTTCAGGGTCTGGTCCTAACGCTTCTGCACTGCCGTTACCGTGACATTTACCGACCGTGTGACCGCCCGCGGCTAACGCAACGGTTTCTTCGTCGTTCATTGCCATACGCGCAAAAGTTTCACGTACGTGAGCTGCCGTTTTAAGTGGATCAGGCTTACCATTAACGCCTTCAGGGTTTACGTAAATAAGGCCCATTTGTACCGCGGCCAACGGGTTTTCCATGGTTTCAGGGCTATCAACATCTTCATACCGCTCATCACTGGGCGCTAACCACTCTTTTTCCGCTCCCCAATAAACGTCTTTCTCTGGGTGCCAAATATCTTCTCGACCAAAGGCAAAACCATAGGTTTTAAGACCCATACTTTCATAAGCAATGGTTCCAGCAAGAACAAACAAATCAGCCCAGCTTAACTTGTTGCCATACTTCTTTTTAATTGGCCAAAGCAAACGGCGAGCTTTATCTAAGTTAACGTTATCAGGCCAAGAGTTAAGCGGTGCAAAACGTTGGTTACCAGTTGAAGCGCCACCGCGACCGTCCGCAACGCGGTACGAGCCTGCGGCATGCCACGACATACGGATCATAAGACCGCCATAGTGCCCCCAATCTGCTGGCCACCATGGCTGAGAATCTGTCATCAAATCAGTAAGATCTTTTTTAAGGGCTTGAAAGTCTAGTTTTTTAACCTCTTCACGGTAATCGAAGTCATCTCCCATTGGGTTTGTCTTCGTATCGTGCTGATGAAGAATGTCTAAGTTTAAGGCTTCAGGCCACCAGTCCATTACTGTTGTCCCCGTGGCTGTTAAACCACCATGCATGACTGGGCATTTTTTTGCCGAATCATTCACATCACCTAACTTTGCATTACTCATATTACATCCTCTTTGCCTGTTCATTAGCGTTATACAACTTACATGTTAGTCAAGTTATAGGATTGACCTATGGAGTTACGCTGTCACGTTACCATTTGATACTAAATCAGCGTTCTTCAAGCATAGTCAAAGTTCTACACTTCGCCATAATTTAAAGCATTAAATCACAATGCGAGCACTTGCCCATGAATTCCAATAGAGGTAAGCCTCTAAGCTTTTTCTCATGGCTGAGAACCACAAAATATTAAAGGGTTTTGCTTATGCTACAGTTAAAGGTATTGCTGCAGATTCAGGGGAAATCAGGCTTTTTAATGTAATGAAATTCCGTTTTCTTAATTAAATTGAACACACCTCCATTAAAATCGCCAACAGCGTATGCCGAAATTAGTCGTGGTTTGCCAAAAGAGAATACAAACAAACCTTCCGTACAGTTAAAAAGTCGCTTCGACCTTTATACACTTTAAAGGTCCCAATTCTTGGGGCGTTTATTAATAGATTAAGGATGACTTATGCAAGAGTTAAATGTAGAAGAGGTAACACAAGTGTCTGGAGCGATGAGTGACTGGACCTCTGGAGGCATGGCAGTAATAGGCCTTGGGATTGCCGGAGGTCCAGCTACAGGTATATTCGGACTCGCTGTCGGCGGAGCAATGATGTTCATTGGCTATTTCGACGAGTAAGAAGTGATAAAAGCTCACCTTTGGGCGAGCTTTTAATATCCACCTAATTAGGATAAAACACTATGAAACATAAGAAATTGGCTGATTTCACTTACCTAGTTTTGATCTTTACAACGTTCATCGCCTCCTACTTTAAAGATAGCGATTCGTTTTTTTACACATTTACCGTACTAACGCTGGGTTACATAGTCATTCTTCAGCATGGAATTATTCAACGTTTGGATTTTAACGAAGCCCCCTCCCTCTATGTGGGAAATAAATCTATAAATACAGAAAAGTGAGATTTTGGGCTGAGAGAAGTTTTGTTAAGTACACTTACACCAAAAACGCCGTCGCAATGGCTACAATGATGCAACAAAAAAAGGCTGGATAGCTAAGGTCGTTTGCGACCTTAGCTATCCAGCCTTTTCAAGCGGATGCTAATGCATCCGCTTCAAGCACTATTAGCCGTTTACGAAGTCAACGCCAAGCTTGATGTCGCCACGTAGGCCTTCAAGCATGTCGTTTTTCGCTTTTTCTTCAAACGCGCTTAGCTCACCGTATGGCAAGATTTCTTCAACACCGTTTGCGCCAAGGCGTACTGGGTGTGCGAAGAATGCTGCGTCGTCGCTGTCGTCAGTTTGTACGTAAGTGTACTCAACAACGTTCTCACCTTGCATTGCTGCAACTAGAGACAGGCAGAAACGAGCTGCTGCTTGACCCATTGAAAGGGTTGCAGAGCCGCCGCCAGCTTTCGCTTCAACAACTTCAGTACCCGCATTTTGGATACGAGTAGTTAGGCTAGATACTTCTTCGTCTGTAAACTCTACGCCTTCAACTTGTGAAAGAAGAGGAAGGATAGTTGTACCAGAGTGACCACCGATTACCGGTACGTGCACAGAAGATACGTCTACATCTTTAAGTTCAGCAACGAAAGTTTCAGCACGGATAACGTCTAGTGTCGTTACACCGAAAAGCTTGTTCTTGTCGTAAACGCCTTTAGCTTTAAGCGTTTCAGCTGCAATAGCAACAGTAGTGTTAACTGGGTTAGTGATGATACCAACACACGCGTTCGGGCAGTTATCAGCTACACCTTCGATTAGGTTTTTAACAATGCCGGCGTTGATGTTGAACAGATCAGAACGATCCATACCTGGCTTTCGAGGCATACCCGCTGGAATAAGAACTACGTCTGCTCCAGTAAGTGCATCAGCTAGGTCATCTTTACCGTGACCGGTTACTTTTACCGCAGTGGGGATGTGGCTCAAATCAACGGCAACACCAGGAACAACTGGCGCAACGTCGTAAAGCGCTAAATCTGAACCTGCTGGCAATTGTGTTTTCAACAACAAAGACAGCGCCTGACCAATACCACCGGCAGCACCTAACACGGCTACTTTCATACCATTTCTCCTATGGGATTACTTCACGTATTTAAACGGAACGTCACACTAATGCAACGCGTGGGAAAACTCAATCACCGGATCGTCTTATTAACGTTATTTATGGCGATTTTCATTCGATATTCATTATCATGAATGATTATGCAAAGAAATTGCGCAAAGTCTACCTGTACGGCACAATATACGCATACTAAATACAATTCCTTACGATAACACTTAAAATAGAAAAGAGCGCTAATGGCAAACGCAAAACAAGAGCAACTCATCAAAGCTTTTAAAGAAATCCTAAAAGCAGAAAACTATGGTTCGCAGGGCGAGATTGTTGACGCTTTAAAAGCACAAGGTTTTGACAATATCAGCCAATCCAAAATCTCTAGAATGCTAAGTAAGTTTGGTGCAGTACGAACCCGAAACGCACGAGGAGACATGGTTTACTGTTTGCCCCCTGAATTAGGTATGCCTACAGCCAAAAGTCCGCTAAAACAGTTGGTACTAGATATAGTGCACAACAATGTCATGGTTATCATTAGAACTAGCCCAGGTGCAGCACAGCTTATTGCTCGTCTACTTGATTCATTGAGTAAAAAAGACGGTGTATTAGGGACTATTGCAGGTGATGATACTATTTTCATTGCCCCTGCTGATGTGACAAGAATTGAAGAATTAAGACAACGCGTTGAAGATTTATTTGAAAATGTTTAGTTAGGCAACTAAATGCTGACAAACAAAAAACAAGAAACCGCATACAAGATGCGGTTTCCAAATCGGTTGTAAACTAGGATTATCCTAAGATAAAAGCTTAATTAATGCATCCGCTGCTGGGCGTGATGACGGTGGATTCTGCCCCGTTACCAACAAGCCATCGGTAAACACTTTGACGGCGAAATCATCCGCACTTTCGTATTTACCCCCCTTTTTAACTAGCTCATCTTCAACCAGATAGGGAACAACATCGGTGAGTTCCATTGCTGCTTCTTCGCTGTTTGAAAACCCCGTTACTTGTTTGCCTTCAACTAAGTATTTACCATCTGGAGTTTTAACATCCTTAAGCACGATTGGAGCGTGGCACACTGCACCAACAGGTTTATTCGCCGCTATCGTGTCTTCAATTAATTTAATTGAGTGCACGTTGTCAGAAAGGTCCCATAGCGGGCCGTGACCGCCTGGGTAAAACACGGCGTCGAACTCATCTGCACGCACGTCTTCAAGCGGTATAGTCGAGGCAATAGCACTACGCGCTAACTCATCCTTTGTATACCGTATTGCGTCGTCTGTCATCGCATCATCTGCAAGGCTATTGGGGTCAATAGGAACTTGCCCGCCCATTGGTGATGCCAGCGTAATCGTATAGCCTTGGTCTTTAAATGCGTAATATGGCGCTGCGAACTCTTCTAACCACATGCCAGTTTTCTTACCCGTATCACCCATAATTTCGTGAGACGTCATTACCATTAGCATACGTTTTGTCATAAGCCCTCCTTGCGAGCATTTTAAAGTTTTCTCGTCAGTTAGTTCGTGTTGTTGGGAGACTTAGATCATAAGCAAACACTGTGATCGATTAATGGCTTATGTGTGAGATAAATCGCGGGCATAAAAAAGTGCCACTTCCTGTTAAGGAAAGTGGCACCTAACACTACAACTTGTAGTTAGTGTTTACTACTTCTTAGAAGCGGTAGTTAACACCCAAACGTAATTCCCAAAGTGATGCATCACCTTGACGACGTTCTGGATTAGTAGTACCTACAACAGCTGTATTGAATGAAGTCTCTTCTAGGATACCCCAATCATCGTTAAGCATATTTGTGAAGTTATCAATCACGAAGAATACTTGTGCTGAGTGGTCTTTGTGGAACGCTGGAACATCTTGGCGAACCGCGATATCAACTTTTGTCCACCAAGGGCTTTCTTCATCGTTACGCTCAGCACCAATTGGAAGTACGTTGTTAGAATCCAAGTAAGGCGTGAAGTTAAAGATGCTATTTACTTCGTCCTCAGAAATAGTAAAGCTGTATGGCTTACCAGACTGAGCAACCGCGAACGCAGAGAACGTAGTGTTGTAGCCATCAATAAGTTCAGTAGTGTAACGGAAGTCCAACGTAAAGCGGTGAGCAATGTTCCAATCCGAAAGTGAAGAAACTTCTTCATTCGGGTTAGTAAATGCTCTGAACTGGTAGTTAGAGAACGCTACTGAACTAGTCATAGGCTGAACATCTTCAGCGTGGCTGTAGTTATAACCACCCACAAGCGAGATGCCGTTGTCCCAAGTCTTGTTCATAGTCGCTGTTAATGAATAAGACGTAGAGCTTTCATCAGAGTTAGTAAGCTCTAAAGAACCCAGACCCGTTCTTTCGTACTCAATGTATCCCTCGTCGGTAAGACCTACAGGCTCTATACCTTTGTATTTAATCATCGCTTGGTCTTGCGTAATGCTTACCAAAAGATCTAGGTTAAATACGTAGTCTTCATCAGTAATATGCGTCATACCTGCAGAGATTTTCCACTCGCTTGGCATTTCAAAGTCAGGGTCTAGGTTGTTAGGCTCGAAGTTACTACCAACACCTGCATCCATTTGTTCATCTAGGTCAGATGGTACTGAGTAACCTGGTCCAGCGGTAACGCCGTCTTCAGTATTAACCCAAGTTACGCTGCCATCTAGGATGTTTGCGTAATCACCACGAACTTCACCACCGGTAACGTTGGTGTTTTGGTAGTTGTTCGTCATCCAAACGTTAGGGTTACCGCCTGAGAATAGACCAAAGCCACCGCGAAGTTCTGTGCTATCGCTTAGCGTGTAGTTAAGACCAACGCGCGGTTGAAGTAGGTCAATACCATCCAGGTTAGCTGTATTGCTGTAACCGTAAGAATCAGTAAATTCAGTGTTTTCTAGAGGACGATCTGACGTTGTGATCCAATCATAACGAAGGCCAGCAACTACTTTTAAGTCGTCAGTAAGGTAAAACTCATCTTGCGCATATGTTGAATGTGAAGTGTAACCCCACTCAGCCGCTCTATCTAAAAGGTTACCAGAGTACGCGTAACCGTAATCAATTCGAGCATTCGCGCCATTCTCGAAGTCATCAATGCTGTTGAATGTTGTTGTAGTTTCAGCATGCTGTACGAAAAGGTTGAAAATATCTAGGGTGTCGTTTTCATAACCAAATGTTAGCGTGTGACCATTATCGAAGTAATAGTTACCACGGAACATAATGCTGGTAGCATCCCAGTCAAGGTCATTAGCTTGACGGCTATCATCAGAACCTAGATAAACATCAAGATTATCAGCATCATCGTTAGGATCATTTGCCAAGCGAATGATAATTTCACCGAAATCATTTCCACCTGGAGTACCGTCGCCGTAGAAAGAACGCTGAAGGTTATCTAGCTCTGAGCGAGCTACACGGATTTCAGTAGAGAACTTATCTGTCCAATCAGAGTAAAGTACACCGATGAAAGACTGAAGTTCTGCACCACGCTCGTACAAGTGGCTTTGGAATTCAAATTCATTTGAGTCGCCATCAGACTCAGCAAAGTTATTACCGTCGTTGTAGTTATAGGTAAACGCTAAACGGTGCTGGTCATTGATATTCCAGTCTAACTTAACAAGTAGTTTTTCATCTTCGTTAGCAAGACTTGATGGTACAGAGCCCGCGTCGAAGTTGTAAACATCTTGAGAAATCTGTTGGATACGCTCAACTTCTGCTTGAGTAATATTAACTTCGTTAATTGCTCCAGAACCGATTGCGCCACGATCGAAGGTATTTGCACCTTCAAGCTTTTCGTATGCTGCGAAGATAAATAGTTTATCTTTGATAAGCGGTGCACCGACGGTGAAGCCGTAACGCTTCTCGGTATAGCCACCAAGAGTGATGTCGTCACCTTCTAGAGAGTCACCACGTAAGCTGTCGCTACCGAAGTCATAGAATGCAGAGCCGTGAACTTCATTAGTACCTGTTTTGCTTACAGCACTAATATTACACGCGGAGAAACCACCGTAGATTACGTCAAACGGTGCAATTTCAACTGATACACCAGCGATAGCGTCGAAAGAGAAAGGCATTCTTTCTGTCGGGTAGCCATTTGTGTTCAGACCGAAAAGGTCGTTCATTCGAACACCGTCAACAGTCAAGCTATTGAAACGCGGGTTTTTACCCACACACTGGATGCCGTTGCTGCCGCCTTCGTCTACGTAAATACGCGGGTCGATACGTACGATATCTGTGATATCACGGTTGATAGCAGGCGCTTCTTGAAGAGTAGAAAGGTCGAAGCTTGCGACAGGGCCAGTTTGACCGAAAGAAAGGCTGCTTACCTGAGAACCAGTAACAACAATGTTTTCGTACTGAGCTGCAGGCTCTAGCATACGCTCAATTGACGCTGACTCACCAAGCTCTAGGTAAACGTCATTGATTGTTTGATCAGCGAATTCGTCAGAATCAATTACAACTTTGTAAGGACCACCTACGCGAAGACCGCGAAGACTGAACGTACCACCGTTGTTCACAGTAACAGTTTTCACTGCGCCGGTTGGAACGTGAGTTACAGTTACTACTGTACCTACTGCTGGGTTACCTTGCGGCCCCACAATTTTACCGTTCAATTCAGATGACGTAACCTGGGCCATAGCCGTTGACGACAAACCGATTGACAGCGCAACCGCAGCCGCAATGCGACTGAACTTTGCTGATGTTCTCATGTGTGTTTCCCTTATTGTTTAAATTTGTTTTTAGGGTCGCTAGTAGGGCATTTCCCTTAGACGACCTTCAATTAATATGAATCGACAAAATTGTTATAGAGATTCATGTCAATTTTATTACAACTTTACATTTTTATTTAGCAGCAACTCCCCTAGGCGTTTGACTTTGTAAAAAATATCTTGACCAAATGGTCAGGTTAATTTACTTATTGTTATTATTGTCAATTCACGGCAATTAGCTGTTGCTATTCTTGTCATATCGAGCACTAATAAACAGCGTTTAACAAAAATCAGGTTTACCTATAAAAGATACTTTTATAACAACAACTTACCATTTAAAAATAAATTTACCTATTGCAATAAGTAACCTTAACTGATGAAATCCACATATAAATCGTTAATTCATTTGGTCGTTTTTTTGACAGATTTAAGAATTGTTACCTCTGCAAAGTGGATCGCATTAGCTATGGTTGCGTTATTATGTAGCCTAGCAAGCTATTATAAAAATTCTACATTTTATGATGACATCTTGCCTCAAACTGGTCAAACATTAACCTGCAATACAGGACTATCAGGGAATAAGGATGTATTTTCCGCTTACATAACTGATGGTCGCATAGCTGCAATGGTTAGCGAACGATTATGCTCAGATAGCACAATAAAGCGTCAATATAGCGGTATAAAGGTGGTAATTGGGCAGAGTGATTACGACACCTTCAGGTATATCAACCACGGCGTTGTTGATTTGGCCTTAGTAAAAAGCAATATCGTGGACGCGTTTGGCGCAGATAAAATATATGGTTTAACTAAGTTAGCAGCCCATCCTGATTACGCGGCATTTTTTATAGCGCTAAGAGAAAAACCATTGCTAACTAAAGAGTATTTACTTGGGAAACGCATTGGCCTTTTAGACTATCCTAGCAGCCGCTCTGGACATATAGTGCCCAAGACAGTGTTACACCATATGGGGCTTACCGACACTAATGTCGATATTATTTATTACAGTTCGCATAAAGAATTAAGACGTGCTCTTCTTGCTGGCGAAGTTGATATTATTTCAACGTATTGGGCTGAAGAAGATGCCGAAACATTTTCTAAAAATTACACCTCTCCGTTGTTAGAAAGCGTAAGCGGGATGCAATGGTACCTAAAGATGCAGACCCAAAATACGGACCTATTCTGCGCAGTTCAGTCAGTTGTCCACGAAATAGCGACAACTCACCCAAGACCATATTACAAAAATATTACCTTGGAAGAAGGGTGTAACAAATGAGTAAAGTTAAGCTACATCTGAAGTCGCCCTTAAAAATTGCGGCTACGCTTTTATTATTGGTAACTTTGCTGCAAATAGCATCGGTAGTCGGTCAATACTTTGCACATCAACTTTCCATCCATCAAGCTATTGATGTCGTCGAGAGGCGAATAAGTTTAGATAGCGCCTTCCTTGACGTTGGAAACGAAACGCTAAATACACCCGCGAACAAGTACGCCATTGAACGCTACCTTGAACGCCTCAATAAAGTAATAGAAGACAAAAAGCTCCCGGTCATAGCGAGTGCAGTTCAAGGTGTTCAAATAAACGCAGACTTATCTGAATTCCCAATTGTGCACAACTCCACTTTCAAGAATGCTGAGCAAACGATTAATATTTCAATTAATAGTAGAAATGCTTTAAGTGAAGTGAGCATTAGCTGGGTAGCCGTTCTAATCGCACTGCTTATTGCCCCATTATTTGTATTTACGAACAAAGAGAAACGAACGCAATCTACCCTTGAAGAACTCGTTGTTCCTCCTAAGCCCAAACTGATAATTAACCTTCAAGAAAAGACCATATCAAACGGTCTTGAAGACAAAGTAGTAACTTTACAAAACAAGCCTCTTTGTTTTTACACTGCTTTGGTTAAATACTGCATAGCCAATCCCAATCAACCATTACCGCCACATAAAGATGTTCCAAATGAGTTAATGACGCTAGCTAATAAATGCTTCGGCCGATTGATTGAGTTAGGCCATACAAAGAGAAAACGCCCCGATTTCAACGCAAACCTAGACAAAACGTTAAGTGAAATAAGAGCCGCCCTTGATGAGCTATTCTTGTCTTATAATGAAGAAAAAGAGAAGTATTACCCACCTCGTGCTCAGGGTGAAGGTTCACGCTCAAAGCAACACTCTTATGCATTGCCACCGATAAAAGAAGAGGATATCGAAATTATTGGTAACTAATTAAAAACTGACCACTTGGAGAACTTTTTTGTATTTTATGCGAGTTTATAAAACAGCCCGCAATACCTTGAAAATACAATAAAGTTCTAGCAAAGACCGCGCCCAAAAGTGAGAACTTGTGAATATAACATTGATTCGCGAGGCCTAAACGCGTATCTTTGCACCAACAAAACCAGCTTTATAGTACTATGCAATCGCCACTAATTATTGCCATTTCTGGAGCTTCTGGCTCTGGGAAGTCTCTTTTTACAAAAAATTTGTTTAACGGCTTCAGTGCTCAAGGCCGCCCTGTTCAAGTGCTGCGCGAAGATCACTACTATCGCGCCCAAGATCACCTTCCCATGGAACAGCGTGAGAAGAATAACTACGATCATCCAAATGCGTTTGAACACGAGCTATTGAAAGCGCACTTGCAAGCATTGCGTGATGGCCAACCTATTGACTATCCACACTACTGTTATAAAACGCACACGCGCTTACCTGAAACTGAACGCCTTAACCCAGCGCCAGTTATCATCCTTGAAGGTATCATGTTGCTTGCGCGTACCGATTTATTACCTCTATATGACGTAAAAATCTTTATCGACACTCCTCTTGATATTTGTTTGATGCGCCGAATGATGCGAGACCTGAAAGAACGTGGCCGTAGCATTGAGTCAGTGGCAAAGCAGTACGAAGAAACTGTAAAACCTATGTATCATCAATTTATCGAACCGAGCCGCTTCACTGCCGACGTAGTAGTGACGCAAGGTGGCAAAAACCAAATTGCATTAGATGTGATCAAATCACACATTCAGCAAGCGCTTCTTTAAGGAAACATTACTATGGTAAGTTTACTGGGCATTGCAGTCCTTCTGGGTATTGCCTTCGCGTTATCATCGGCGAAACGCAATATAAATTGGCGCACCGTTGGTGGCGCATTTGCTATTCAAGCATCAGTTGGCGCATTTGTCCTGTATTCTGAACCAGGTAAGGAAGTATTGTTAAGCGCGACCAAATTCGTTGCTAACATTATTGCTTACAGCCAAGAAGGTATAAACTTCTTGTTCGGTCCTATTGGCGACAAGTCAATAGCATTCATATTCGCTTTTAACGTACTTCCCGTTATTGTCTTTTTCTCAGCCCTTATCGCAGTGCTCTATCACCTTAAAGTGATGGGAGTTATCATTAAAGTTATCGGTGGCTTCTTACAAAAGGCGCTGGGTACCAGTCGACCTGAATCCATGTCATCTGCCGCTAACATCTTTGTCGGCCAAACCGAAGCCCCTCTTGTTGTTCGCCCTTTCATCCCTCACATGACAAGCTCTGAGCTGTTTGCCATTATGGTAGGCGGTTTAGCGTCAATTGCTGGCTCTGTCATGGCAGGCTACGCGGGAATGGGTGTAGACCTTAAATACTTATTGGCAGCAAGCTTTATGGCTGCGCCAGGTGGCTTATTAATGGCAAAAATCATTTTGCCTGAAACCAGTAAGCCTAATGAAGATTTACATGACGTAGACGCGGAAGACACCGGCTACGCCAATGTATTTGATGCTGCCGCCAGTGGCGCAGCGTCAGGCATGCAGCTTGCGTTAAACGTAGGTGCCATGCTACTCGCTTTCATAGCTTTAATTGCCATGTTCAACGGCCTTATCGGCTGGACGGCAGCGCTATTTGGTTATGAAAACGTTACGTTTGAAGGGATCCTGGGTTATGTACTTCAACCTCTCGCATGGGCAATCGGCGTACCATGGGAGGAAGCACAACTTGCAGGTAGCTTCATTGGTCAGAAAATGGTGGTCAACGAATTTGTTGCTTACCTCAACTTCTTAGAAAACCAATCACAGCTATCTGAAGCATCTCAGGCCATTATCACCTTTGCACTTTGTGGTTTTGCAAACTTCTCTTCTATCGCTATTTTGATGGGTGGAATTGGTGCTATGGCACCAACACGCAGAAAAGAAATTGCGAGACTGGGGCTAAAAGCTGTTATTGCTGCAACGTTATCTAACTTAATGAGTGCCGCGCTAGCGGGCTTTTACCTCTCTCTTGGTTAAATTTCATTAATTTGGACCAGTTGGTCAAGATTTTACTAGACTAACTGGTCAGGTTTCTGTAAATTACGCGCAAATTCCTCGCGGGGTTGATTTATGTCAATTTCTGCGACTTTTTTCTGTAGCCCGTCTACCTTTATAATGCCGCAGTCAAAATATACGGGATAAAGTTATGCAATTAGTTGCTGTTGATTACCAAGCGGAAAACGCACAAGAAGAATTCGTGAAGTCACTTCGCGAGACAGGGTTCGGTGTTTTAAAGAATCACCCTATCCAGCAGTCATTAGTTCAAGGTATTTACGACAATTGGCAGGGCTTCTTCGACAGTGAAGAGAAGAATGATTACCTGTACAACAAAGGTAAACAAGACGGATTTTTCCCTCAGAGTGTATCTGAGGTAGCCAAAGGCTTTACGAAAAAAGATATTAAAGAGTATTACCACTTCTATCCGTGGGGTCAGTGCCCAGAAGCGCTACATCCACAAATTTCTCAGTACTATGAGGAAGCAAACACATTAGCGAAAGAGCTACTGGGTTGGATAGAAAAACATTCTCCTTCAGAGGTGAGTGATAAGTACAGTCAACCGCTAGGTAACATGATCAAAGATTCTGATCAAACCTTGCTACGTATACTGCACTACCCACCACTAAAAGGTGACGAAGAAGTAGATGCAATTCGCGCTGCTGCTCACGAAGATATTAACTTAATTACTATCTTACCAGCAGCTAACGAACCTGGATTGCAAGTACAAGCTAAAGACGGTAGTTGGATTGACGTTCCTTGTGATTTTGGGAACTTGATTGTGAATATTGGCGACATGCTTCAAGAAGCATCAGGCGGATATTTCCCATCAACTACGCATAGGGTTGTAAACCCAGATGGCACTGATATGACGAAATCTCGTATTTCACTGCCACTATTTTTACACCCTAGACCAGATGTTGTTCTTTCAGAACGTCATACTGCAGGGTCATACCTGCAAGAGCGCCTTCGTGAGCTGGGCGTTATATAAATTAAGTTCCTTTTGTAGTGTTATTCTTTTGCCGCAGCTAGTCTGCGGCTTTTTTTAGTTGCTTGCCAAGGTCGCTAATTTAGAAGAATAGCGCTGTTTTTCCTGTTGGTTTGGTGAATGCTTCACGGCCCTCTCTAAAAAACGTTGCGCTTCGCTAACATCCCCTAACTCGTGATGCGCTTTTGCCATACCGAATAAAATCTCGTGGCGCGCGTTATCAAGCTTTAGTCCTTTTCTATAGTGCTCTATAGCAGCAATAATGTCGCCGGCCTCAAACGCCTGCTCGCCCAATATGTGATGATAAAAGGGGTTATTTTTACGCTTTGCTTCAACCATTTGCGTGATCTGCATTGCTTCTTCATCTCTATCTTGGTGAGTATAGAGAATGGATAAATTCTCCCAAGCTGTGAGGTTTTCATCATCCAGTGAGAGTGCGTGCTTGTAAGTCATCTCAGCCTGC
Organism: Alteromonas sp. HB246098; assembly: GCF_054890645.1. NCBI lineage: Bacteria > Pseudomonadati > Pseudomonadota > Gammaproteobacteria > Alteromonadales > Alteromonadaceae > Alteromonas > Alteromonas sp. HB246098. The sequence goes on from NZ_JBTZUG010000010.1 coordinate 124,268, forward strand.
TCATAGGCGTCTACCATTCTGTATAAAACGCCTAAGTTGACCCAACTTTGCTGTAACTCAGGAGTTAATCTTGCAGCGGCACGAAAGTAGCTGTAAGCCCTTGTGTAGCTATTCGCAACCAAAGCGTCTGCCCCTTTGTTGTTGTAGTACATAGACACTATTTTGTTTTGCGATACCGGCTTTCTGGGGAAGTAGTTGCGCAACATTTGCGGGTCAAAGTCTACGTCCGCCCATGAACCTCCAATTGATGTTACGTGGTTGACTTCAGGCATTGAAACTCGCATATTAATATGCCCATTTAGCAGGCTATACCCTTCTCTTCGTGTCCAATATTCTGGAATATCTACCTCATAGAAGGTCGCGACTAAATCCACGTGTTCAGCAAGCGCATAGGTCATAATTGAAAGGGATAAACAGTTTGCCGCGCGATTGTTAAACGTAGTGTCTGCTGTGGTATTCGCACTATTGCGATAAAGCATGCCGTAATCTGAATGGTCAAAAATAGCTTTCACTAAACCCTTAACGTTTTTCTGCAAAGTGCTTTTGTTATGCACCGCTTTTTCAGCAAAAAACTGAGCGTCTTCACCTAAGTAAAAAATTTCGTCGATGGTCTCTACGGGAAACAAATGATACGACGGAAATAGGCTATCGTTTAATAAGGTAGGCGGCGATGCTACATTTTGCTCGTCGGTAGACTGGCAAGCACTTAAAAAGCAACAAAGTAGCCAAATTAAAACTAGTCGAGTATTCATATCAGGCACCTATTTTAGTTACTCGATAGTTTAAAATTATAGCACCCAAATACAAATTTTACATTTTATTTACATCCTGCATAACTGGTCTTTTATCGCAATGTTGTGATTTAACTGTCGCTTATCACGCTTTGCTTTTTAAAGTCGAAACGATTTGCTTATCGCATTACACAAAGTTAATCATCAAATTTTTGCGAACAGGCGTACTCATGTTCAATTCAGTAACTTTCAAAGGCTGTTGTTTAGCAATATGAAGGATGGTGAATTTCACTTAATGCCAATTTACATGTTAAAGGAAATAGTATGAAAAAATTAATGAGTGCGTTGTTTTTGATAGTAATGAGCGCAAACGCTTTCGCTGGACACCATGCAAAAGGCGATCATAAAGACATTGTTGAGACTGCTGCGAGCAATGAGATGTTTTCAACATTAGTCGCTGCGGTAAAGTCTGCCGACTTGGTTAGTACGTTGAAGGGAGAAGGTCCATTTACTGTGTTCGCCCCAACTGATGATGCCTTCGCTGCATTACCAGATGGAACAATTGAAATGCTGCTTAAGCCTGAAAACAAGCAAACATTAACAAAGATCCTTACCTATCATGTAGTGGCAGGTAAAGTAACAGCAAAAGACGTGTCGACACTAACTGATGCCGCTACAGTGGAAGGCAGTAAAGTGATGGTGTCTACCAGCATGAACAAAGTCATGATAAACGATGCGCAAGTAATTAAAGCTGACGTGATGACGAGCAATGGTGTCATTCATGTTATTGATAAAGTATTGCTTCCTAGTGATGTAAAAGCGGCGCTATAACTTTATCCGCAATAATAAATGCAGAGAGCAGCTGTTGTTGCTCTTTGCTTCTCTCCTAAATTATCCACCGATCTCTTCAAGTCGCTTTGGCGTAAACAATACTAACTCAATAGGCAGTTTTCAGTAGCTTTGACGTTTCGCGTGAGCGTTAAGCCAAAATAATTTTCTCAGCTTAGATTTCACTGGCCTTGTTAGTATTTAAGGTTTAACAGTGAATCAGGAAAAGGAGTTCATATGTTTACGGTGTATACCTATAGTATTGCAGGGTTGTTGCTTATTAGCTTTACAGTCTTTGTTCAAAATATTGTTGCTGCTGTTGCCCACAGAAAGCAATCTCACTACATTCCAGGCAAAGTAAGTGAAGACCTAAGCCATAGTAGCTTCGTTTTTCGAAGCCACAGAACGTTCCACAACTCGCTTGAAAATATTCACCAATTTGTGCTGCCCGCCCTACTTTGCATATTTCTTGGCGCGCAAACGGACGTACTTGCCATTTTGGTTTGGGCTTACGCACTAAGCCGTATTATTCATATGGCGCTGTACTATGCTGTTGCCACAGAAAAAAACCCTAGCCCAAGGAGCTATTTTTATATGCTAGGCGTTCTATGTACGCTTGGCGTTTATGTGCTGGCGTTATTTCAGTTATTGTTCTAACTAGCGACATCTTAAGCTGTACAAAAACCATACAAAACAGTAATCTCTAAGCTCTAGAAAATGCTTTATTTGTTAAAGGTTTTTCTAGAGAAGCAGATAACCATGATGATGAATCCTACGCTTGAATATTACACTTTTGATTAATGTTTTTTTCGAAATTCAGGCGTATTCTTACTAATTGAACACTCACATATGTGTTTAGGAGTACCAGTGTACATTGACCAAGTCGGCGATCGGACTTTAGCTGATTGCAGTGTATTGATTGTCGACGATCAAGCTAGCAGTAGACTTATTTTAGAAACACTACTCGATGAAATAGTAGAGTGCTTTTCTGTGCATTCAGGAAAGGCAGCCATTGAGTACTGCAAGCATAACAAGCCAGACCTAATCCTAATGGACGTTTCCATGCCAGAAATGGATGGGCACGAAACCACAGCGCTGCTTCGACAAAAACCATCTTGTGAACACATACCTATTATCTTCGTTACCTCTTCGTCAACAGACGAGGAAGAATCCCGTTGTTGGGACTCTGGTTGTGTAGACTTTGTGGTAAAACCTGTAAATGCTTGTACGCTGCGTAATCGCGTAAAGTCGCATCTTCAACATAAGCTTAGAAGTGATTTTTTAGAAACACTAATTTATATCGATAAATTAACTGGAGCCTACAACAGACACTACTTAGACGACTACCTCCCCCGTTTATTTAAAGACGCCGAACGTAACGCTACCCCACTGTCTTTGGTTATATTTGATGTGGATCACTTTAAGCTATTCAATGATATGTATGGACATTTGGATGGTGATAGCTGCTTATGGAAGGTTAGTAAAACGATAAACGATGCACTCCTTCGTCCTATGGACAAATTGGTGAGAATTGGTGGTGAAGAGTTCTTGGTGATTTTACCAAACACTAATGTTGAAGGAGCAGTGGCTGTTGCCGAGCGCCTATTACAAACCGTTTACGACCTCAACATTCTACATAGTTCGTCTGAGTACGGGCGCATAACACTGAGCGCTGGCGTAGCGATAAAAACCGCCAACGATGATAAAACGATTGATTATGTCATGCTGGAAGCGGATAAAAACTTGTATGCAGCCAAAACATCCGGCCGAAATCGGTTAGTATCTCCTTCACTCGCACCTACTAAAAAAGCAAAGATCTCTCGCTCATCACAAACGATAAAAAGTTTCTAGCTGCTGCCTAGCTGAATGTGCCCAACAGCCCCGGTATGAAGTAGACAGTCGAGCGTGGCCTCTTTTGCTACACCTAATTCCGTCAACTGAGCAAGGAAAAGCTGAAATGTAGCTAACGCATCATCTAGTGCATTATGTTCATTAAATGCTGGAAGGTCTAAGCGTTGGCGGCACACGCCTAGCGTAGCACCATTGCTTGGCAAAACTTGATGCTGCTTGTTTAGCTGATATAGCGCAAGCTGAAGGGTATCAATGTAAAACACCTCTAACTTTGGTACAGCAAACTGTTTAAAAGCTTTGTTTAACGCCATTAAGTCCAGCTTAGCGTTGTGAAAAATAAGTATGTGTTGTTGAAATAACGGTATGAGCGCACGGAGCGCCACTTCTAAATGTTCGCCTTTTTGCAAGATGTCAGGTATTAACCCATGAATCACAGGGCTTTGCCCTAAGTCTGCGGTGGTGTTGATGACATGATAACCGCTCGTCGACAAATCGATACGGCCCCCCGTGCCGCTCACATAACCCACGGAAGTAATTTGCGTAGTTGAAGGGTTAAGCGACGTAAGCTCCAAATCAACTGCGGTAAACAATGTATTGTAAACGTGGTGTTCACGAACGCGCCGTTTCAACGTAGTGTTACCCACAAACGTCTGTACGCACGCCTTTATCCATCTATTAATCATATCGATTAACTCACGCCAGCTGAAAACTTCATCACCATAGCTTGATTTGTAAGTTCTATTGCTTTGAATGCGGCTTTGAGCTGATGTTTTTCAATTGATGATAAGCTTGATATGGACACGCGATTGTCGGTAACTTTATTTTCAAGTTGATGACGCCAGCGCAGACGATTAAGGAATAGCCAAATATCGCTAAGATTCGTTGCATCGCGTTTTGAAAGTTGGGAGCGAGCAGATAACGCTTCTAGACGTGCGAGGGTGTTGGGTAAAGTCACACCATCAGCCAGCGCGTAAATTCTTGCTATGTTGTTGATTAAAGCGACAGCACGGGTCTTTAGATCAATAACGTCTTTTTCTTTTCTTCCCTTCTCATAAACAAACTTCTGGAACATAGAAAGCGGCACCGATATTTCGTTACTATGTCTGGTAAGGGCTGCTAAAAACATATTTTGTTGCATTAATGGAGCGCGTTGTTTTTGAAGCTGCTTAAATAAACCTACATCACCTGCAGCACATCGCACATCCAAAAAGATATTGAAGTGCATAATGGCATCTTTAGTGGGCGCTTTTACCCACTGTTTAGCTTCTTCGAGTGCCTCATCAAGGGATAACCTTAGTTTAGGATTACTGGCCATAATATTGCCATCGCAAAGCTTAATGCCGCACTTCGCCAACCCGTTACATACGTACTCTGCCATATTCGAAAAGTACTCGGCTTGCACTTCGGTAGGTGTTTTTGCAAGAAGTAACCCGTTGTCTTGATCTGAGCCCATAGTTTGGTCTTCTCGGGCTTGTGAACCATACACCAACCACGCAAACATCATGGGAGCTTTACCGTTAGCTTGTTGGAAAAAGCCAATTAACTTTCTGGTCATGATATCGGTTGCTTGTGACAATATTTTCCCAGCAATGTCGTAATCACCCGCTTTTTTTGCATGGGCCGAAAAGTAATGAGGCAGTTGCCACGACAAGCGCGTAAGCTCATAAAGGTTCTCGGCCTTGCTCAATTCACCAATAATGAAGAGTACGTTTCCTCGCTGATGACGAATGATATCGCTGGCGGTTACCATGCCAAGGGGTACTAGCGTTTGGTGATCAATAACAGGCAAGTGATGAATGTTTTTTTCAGTCATTAGCACTAGCGCGTCAAATAAGGTCCTATTCCCCATAATTTGAGCCGGGTTAGCTGTGATTATTTGGCTAATCGGAAGGTGAGTGTCTAAAGAGGCTGCCACTACTCTCGACCTTAAATCGCGGTCAGTGATAATACCAATTAGCTTCTCGTGTTCAGTTACTAGCAAAGAAGATACTTTTTGCGATGTCATTAACTGGGCCGCCACCGTGATTGAAGTTTGAGCCTCGACGGAAACAGGGGCTTTTTCGATAACTTCTAGAAGCCCTTTGTAAAGCCACATTGAATTACTATCTGCAATGGCATGGCTTTGCAGCGAGTTATTGCTAAGGCCATCAAAAAAATGCCGTATTGTAGGTATTTCCAGTAAAGGTTCTACAGCTCGCGCATCAAAGCAATAAACCAACCCAGGGCTATCCACCGTTATGCTTAGTGGAAAATTTCGCTTTTCTATTAGGTTTGCGTAACCGAAATAGTCACCTTCACTTAAATGTTGGATGGGTGCATCAGAGTCTTTCACTGAGAACTGGCCGCTTTGAATAAGAAACAGCGCGACCTTATCTTTTAGAACTTGATCCACATTGTCAGCGGTCAAATAGATTAGCTCGGTATGTTTTATAAGCTGCAGCTTTTGCTCTTTGTCCAGCAAGTCAAAAGGCGCGGAAGTATCAAGAAAGTCTTCAACTTGTTTAGCCATGGCAGTCATAGAAATTGTCCAGTTCACAAAAAGAAAAAACCAACCTACTCACTTTCGCCAGTAGATTGGTTTTATTTTGCTAAAGCCTATCTTAAGGCAATACTAACTTAGTGCGCTGATGCTTCACCCGCTCCCTTAGGATAACGAATGCTCTCAACCAGCTCTTGAATTTCTTCAGGCGCTTCATCTGTTGCTTTAAACACTAAGAAAGCAACAATGAAGTTCACCATCATACCCAAAGTACCAATACCTTCAGGAGAGATACCAAACCACCAGTTGTCAGGCGTATTAGCAGCTGGGTTTACAAACTTGAAGTAGATAATATAAGCCGCAGTAAACACAATGCCTGAAATCATTCCCGCAATAGCACCTTTGTCGTTCATGCGCTTGCTAAAGATACCCATAATAATGGCTGGGAAGAAACTCGATGCCGCCAAGCCGAAGGCAAAGGCCACCACCTGCGCCACAAATCCGGGCGGATTGATACCAAAGTAACCTGCAATGACAATAGCTACCGCTGCCGCCAATCTGGCGTACATCAGCTCGGCTTTATCCGTAATATTCGGCATAAAGTTCCGCTTCAGTAAGTCGTGGGATACAGAGGTGGAAATGACTAACAGTAAGCCCGCTGAGGTAGAAAGGGCTGCTGCCACACCACCTGCCGCGACAAGCGCAATCACCCATGCTGGTAAGTTCGCAATTTCAGGGTTAGCCAATACCATGATGTCGCGGTCAACTTTCATTTCGTTGCGCTCATCCCCCGAGTAGAACATTTTGCCATCGCCATTTTTATCTTCAAACGCGATAAGGCCAGTCTGTTCCCAATTTTTAATCCACGACGGCGCTTCTGCATAGCTGGTGCCCGTCATTTCTGGACCATTGATGGTCTCAATCATGTTTACACGAGCGAATGCTGCTAACGACGGTGCTGTAGTATAAAGAATGGCGATAAATGCTAATGCATAACCTGCTGATTTACGCGCATCGTGAACTTTAGGCACAGTGAAGAAGCGAACAATTACGTGTGGAAGGCCCGCAGTACCCACCATTAGTGCAAAGGTGATAAAGAATACATCGATAGTACTTTTTGTCCCCGAGGTGTATTCATTGAACCCGAGTTCGACGGATAAATTATCGAGTTTCTGCAGCATATGCACCCCCGAACCGTCTGCCAAGGTCGCACCAAAACCGGTTTGTGGAAGGATATGCCCGGTAACCATCATTGAGATAAATACGGCAGGTACTATGTACGCAAAAATCATTACGCAATATTGAGCAACCTGAGTGTAGGTAATGCCTTTCATGCCGCCAAGTACGGTGTAGAAGAACACGATAACCATACCAATAACAACGCCAGACACAATATCCACTTCTAAGAAACGGCTGAATACCACGCCTACGCCACGCATCTGACCCGCGACGTATGTGAAGCAAACAAAGATGGCACAAAATACCGCAACGGTACGTGCTGTTTGTGAGTAGTAACGATCACCAATAAAGTCAGGTACCGTAAACTTACCGAACTTACGTAGATAAGGCGCTAAACAAAGTGCGAGTAGAACATAGCCGCCGGTCCAGCCCATAAGGTATACCGCACCGTCGTATCCCATAAATGAGATAAGACCCGCCATTGATATAAACGATGCAGCCGACATCCAGTCTGCCGCCGTAGCCATACCGTTCATAACAGGGGGTACGCCACCACCCGCTACGTAAAAGTCATTCGTCGACCCAGCGCGGGCCCAAATTGCAATTGCAATATACAGCGCGAACGACGCGCCTACGATAATAAATGTTAAAGTTTGAACGTCCATGATTTACTCCTCATCTACGCCGTAGCGTTTGTCCATGGCGTTCATCTTCGCCATATAGACAAAGATCAATGCAACAAATACGTAAATTGAGCCCTGTTGTGCAAACCAGAAGCCTAATTTAAAGCCAAAAAACTGAATTTCATTTAAGATATCGACAAACAGTATGCCGGCACCAAATGATACGATGAACCAAACGACTAAAAGCTTAGCGAGGAGCGCTAGATTTTCACTCCAGTAGGCTTTTTTGTCCTCTTCGTTTCTAAATGCCATTGTTTCACCCTCATGTCAGGTTAACTAGTTGTTATGATTTTACAATTCCCTAACGCTCGGCTTTGTTAACGTTATTGCTGCGTTTGAAACTTTTGTACACAACAGAAACAAAGCAGCAAAAGTCAAGCATTTAGGAGGTCGGCTATTACTCTAGACCTGAGGTGTGAAATTCAAAATGAGACCATGGTCGTAGGTAGACCATGGTCGAAATGATTATAATATCAGCACAGTTGTTAAAACTACGTTAAAGGAAGATTATGGTTTTTGGTTGGGTAACGCTTGCAGTCTTGTACCTTTTTTTGCTGTTTTCATTAGCAAGTTGGGGAGAAAAGAACTCGCCTACCGCAAGAGCATTGACCTCTCACCCTGCCATTTATTCATTAGCTCTGGCAATCTACTGTACCGCATGGACCTTCTTTGGCATGGTGGGGCAAGCAAGCAGGGATACGTGGATTTACCTTCCGATTATGCTCGGACCTATCCTAGTCTATGCACTGGGATACAAGTTTATTTATAAACTAACGTTGGTAAGTAAAAAGCAGCATATTACGACCATTTCAGACTTCATTGCGTCACGCTATGGCAAACGCCAAACCGTTGCCCTAGTCGTTACTCTTATTGCCCTACTTGCAACTATTCCCTACATTGCGCTTCAGCTTAAGGCGGTAGGCGCCACCTTTCAATTGTTAACTCAGCAACCTAACAGCAATGGAATTATCATTGCTGCTACAGGCTTTATTGCTGCCTTCGCCATTTATTTTGGTACACGCCAAACTGATGTAACAGAGTATAGGCGTGGCCTTATGCTAGCCATAGCATTTGAGTCCACGATCAAGCTTCTTGCTTTAGTGCTGGTTGCTGTCGTGGGTTATAGCGCGTGGAAGCGCACCCAGTCTGGTGCATTTTTCGAAAGTTTTACTAACGAAATTGCACTTGCTCAGTTCGGTTCATTTAGCTTCATTGCACAAACCATTATGGCTGCGGCAGCCATTGTCTGCTTACCTCGTCAGTTTCACGTTGCCATTATCGATAACTTAAGCCTGGGGCACATACGCACAGCGCGTTGGCTATTCCCGCTCTACCTAACCATTATTTCTGCAGTTATTCCCGTTATTGCTATCGCAGGTAAAGCTATTTTTGCAGGTCAGGGCATTGAACCTGACTCATATGTATTGTCTCTTGCGATGTTTTCGGAGTCTGCACTTCTTCAAGTCATCGTTTTTGTCGGTGGTTTGTCTGCGGCTACTGCTATGATCATAGTCGCTACGCTAACCCTTAGTACCATGCTTACCAACGACGTGATATTGCCACGAATTTTAGCGTTCACAGGCAACACCGACGACAAAAAAGACGTATCCAAAAAAATCCGCCTAATTAGACGGATTGTTATTGCCTTTATTTTATTGATGGCTTTTCTCTACCACCAGCAAATGACCAGCAGTCGCTCTCTACACTCCATTGGCCTTATTGCGTTTTCATTGGTTATCCAGCTGATGCCTGCCATTGTCGGCGGTCTTTACTGGAAACGCGCTCATGCCCACGGCGTTTATGCGGGGCTTATGGTCGGGCTTGTTATCTGGGTGCTTTGGTTAGTGCTTCCTATTGTAAGTGAGCAAGTCTCTCAAATGGAGCAAAACGAATTGATAAGCCAAGGGGCCATGATTAGCTTGGCCGCAAACAGCCTGGTGTACGTACTCTTTTCTCATTTTGCTCCCCAGCGCCTTATCGACAGGATGCAGGCAGAGGCGTTTGTGTCGCCTGCTATTTCAAGTAACAACACGGTTAAAGCCCAAGCGACGAACGTTACCGTGTCTGACCTCATCACTTTGCTTTCAACCTTTATGGGAACCGGTCGTTGCGACCAGCTGCTTACCCAATATCAACAATTGAACAATTGCCAGTTAAGCCACACAGATACGCCCAATGAATCATTCTTATCATTCTGTGAACGCGCCCTTGGCGGGGTTATTGGCGCCTCTAGTGCGAAAGTACTGTTAGACAGTGCGCTGCGTGGTAAGAAAATGGACTTCACTGAGGTTATTAACTTTTTCGACGATACCACGCAGGCGATGCAATTTAATATGACAGCGCTATTAACCTCCCTTGAAAACATGGATCAAGGCATTAGCGTGGTAGATAAGCATTTAAATTTGGTTGCCTGGAACAAGCGTTACGCTAACCTGTATCCTTACCCTGACAACTTACTTGCTGTGGGCACGCCCATAGAAAAGCTCATCCGCTACAATGCTTCTCAAGGCGAGTTTGGAACTCACGATGTCGATGCTGAAGTAGAAAAACGCTTAGCGCACTTGCGCTCTGGCATGCCACACCGCTTCACTCGACAACGCAAAGATGGCCGGGTCATTGAAATGGTGGGTAACCCACTGCCCGGCGGCGGCTTTGTAACAAGCTTCAACGACATCACAGGGCACGTGGAAATTCAGCAAGCGCTTGAAGAATCGAATATTGACCTTGAAGCTCGTATTAAAAAGCGTACTGAAGAAGTGCACTCTATCAACGCTGAGCTTCGCCTTGAAATAGAACGACGCTCAGAGGCCGAAAAAGAACTAATAAGAGCACGAAAAGCAGCAGAAGATGCCAACGCCAGTAAAACCCGTTTCTTAGCACTTGCCAGTCATGACGTACTTCAGCCGCTTAATGCGGCTAAGCTCTACGTAAGTGCTTTGGAAGAGCAGGAACTATCTGAGCAGGCTCAAGCTATTATTCAGAAACTTGGCCATAGCGTTAGTTCAAGTGAAACGCTCATCGGCACCTTGCTTGATATTGCTAGATTAGATCAAGGGGAAATGAAACCCGATATCGAATCAATTGATGTAAGTGCCCTACTCTCTCCGTTAGTTGATGAAATGGCAATGCGTGCCCGAGAAAAAGGGCTAGGATTTAAAGCGATTATTCGCCCTTGCTGGGTTAAAGCTGACAAAACGTACTTATACCGAATAACCCAGAATTTGCTATCAAATGCCGTGAAGTATACGGAAAAAGGCCGAGTTCTATTCACAGTTAAACCTGTAAAAGGAACCGTTTATTTCAAAGTTATCGACACCGGCATCGGTATATCTACCGATAAAAAAGAAAGCATATTCGGCGACTTTTTCCGTGCAAACGAGAGTAAAGAGCATGGCCTAGGCCTAGGCTTAGGCGTTGTTCGTCGCTTAAGCCTACAATTAAGCAGCGATATTCGCGTGACATCGAAAGTAGGAGAAGGCAGCTGCTTTGCGTTTGCTCTTGCCAAAGCTGAGCCAAAAATGGTTTCTAATGTAGCATCAAAGCCACGCAGCACCACGTTTACAGGAATGGATGTACTTTGCGTTGACGATCAAAGGGAAAACTTAGATGCCATGCAAACCCTACTACAAAAGTGGGGAGTTAATGTTTTCTTGGCGAATAACTGGGAAGATGCGCTTAAGGTTTGTGAAGTTATCCAGCCTCAAATCTTACTGATGGATTACCAACTTAGCTTTGATGATGAGAAAAATGGGCTCGCGCTGATTGAAGAAATAAGACATCGGTTAAACATCGTTGTGCCGGCAGCCCTGATAACGGCAACGCCAGATGATAGTTTAGTTACTCAATGTAAGGCACAAGGTGTTAACTTCTTGGCAAAGCCGCTAAAACCAGCAAAGCTTCGTGCGCTACTTCAAAGTATGACGCGCTATATTAGAGAAGCAAAAAACGTGTAGTACATGGGGGAGCGACGATACATTTTCACCACGTTTTTCGCTCTCAATAGATGAACTTCATACAACGTATTAAGACGTGCTTACAATAACTCGTCCTGCGGTTTAGCCTCTTCGGTCTTAACAACTGGCTTCTCTGTACTGGACTTAGCGACGACTTTGCCCATTGCGCCCCATTTCTCCTTTGGGTTAAGCAGCACAGGGCGAGTCAAAATTAAGTTATTTGGGTACATCAGGGTTTCGCGCTCTGCAGTAAGTAAACGTGTACTAAATGGACCAACGTCTGCAATCACACCCTCTATGTAGTTATCTCCATCGAGGATGCGAACATAGTTGCCTCGACGATAGGCCACATTGGTTAACAATATAAAGTAGGCAGTGATGTTACTAATAAGCGACCAGCTCGCAAAAAGGGCCACCCCAGTTACTGTTATGATTGACGTAGAAAGTACTAGTAAGCCCGAGAAATCAATACCCCATGCCAGTAGCAGCAGGGAAAGCGATACTGTAGCGACAATTACGCGCGCAGCAAAAAGCCCTTTCAAGGCACTGTTAGATTTAAGCTTTGACTTTACGATATTAGTTTCTAATTTTGGCAGTAACTTCCGCGACATTGCCAAATAGATAAGCAGAACTAAACCACTGAACACGACGTTTGACTGGTACTGAGTTAACCACGCCAAAAAACCATGCCACCACTCATTCATTCACTCATTCCTTACTGTTTTTGTAATGCATATTGGCCCACTTTTCGGTTTTTTCTTAAAAAAGGCCAAGGCGCTCTAATGCTAACGTGAATAACAGACAAGTTCATGCATTAAAAGCAATCGACACAACAAGAATTATTCGTAAGACACCCCTTAACACTTCTATTAGTATGCGCGCAAAAATGACTTGTCTAATTAATAATCACGTTCTAACGTGTTAAATTATAATCACGCTTCAACGTGGTAAATGACTCGTCAATTCAACGACAAAATAAATCACAAACTACAGGCCTTTTCATAATGCGCATCGCTATTCTTTCAAGAAATCCACGTCTTTACTCTACTTCACGCTTGGTGGAAGCTGGGCAGGCTCGCGGGCATCAGGTCGACGTTATCGACACTATGCACTGCTACATGGATATCACGAGCGCGCGACCGTCTGTTCGCTATAACGGTAAAAAACTGCCTTATTATGATGCAGTGATACCGCGTATCGGTGCATCTGTTAGCTTTTACGGCACCTCTGTTGTTCGCCAATTTGAAATGATGGGGACGTATAGCCTTAACGAGTCAGTTGCAATTAGCCGTTCTCGGGACAAACTGCGCTCGCTACAGCTACTTTCACGCAAAGGCATTGGCATGCCTAGAACCGGCTTCGCTCACCACCCGGACAAGATTGATGACGTAATCAAGACAGTTGGTGGCGCACCAGTGGTTATTAAGCTGCTAGAGGGCACGCAAGGTATTGGTGTGGTATTGGCAGACACACAAAAAGCCGCCGAATCAATTATTGAAGCTTTTATGGGCCTAAACGCCAGTATCTTGGTACAGGAGTTCATTAAAGAAGCCGGCGGTGCTGATATTCGCTGCTTCGTTGTAGGTGGGAAAGTGGTTGCAGCCATGAAGCGTCAGGCTGCCCCGGGAGAATTTCGCTCTAACCTTCACCGAGGCGGTCAAGCAAGTTTGGTTCGCTTAAGCCCTGCTGAACGTAAAACTGCGGTAGATGCCGCGAAGACTATGGGCCTTAATTGCTGCGGTGTAGATATTCTTCGCTCGAACAATGGCCCAGTCGTCATGGAAGTTAACTCTTCGCCGGGTTTAGAGGGCATTGAGAAGGCGACCAACAAAGACGTTGCCAGCATGATTATTGAATTTATTGAAAAGAGCGCAGAGCCGCACAAAACAAAAACCCGTGGAAAGGGCTAGCCCCTTCAACCTACGCAATAACGTAAATATAGGAAAACGTTAGTGGTAAATGATGTTTTAAAAATTGGGGGTGAAAATATTGCTCCTGGCGAAACAAAGAAGATTGAGTTGGAGATGCCGCCGTTATACACGGCTACCAACATGAGCATTCCCGTTTATGTGAAACGAGGAAAGCGACCAGGCCCTGTTATGTTCGTTAGCGCAGCCATTCACGGTGACGAATTAAACGGTATTGAAATAGTGGGTCGCCTTATTCGTTCAAAAGCTATTGAGCGTTTAAGAGGCACCTTGATAGCAGTACCAATGGTTAACGTATATGGCGTGCTCAATCAATCTCGTTATTTACCCGACAGACGCGACTTAAATCGCAGTTTTCCTGGCAGTAAAAAGGGTTCGCTTGCCGGCCGACTAGCGAACTTGTTTTTTAAAGAAGTTGTAAGTAAATGCGATGTGGGCATCGACCTTCATACGGGCGCTATTCACCGTAGTAATTTGCCTCAAATTCGCGCAGATCTAGACGACCCTGAAGTACTAGAAATGGCCAAAGCGTTTGGCGTACCGGTTTTGCTTAATGCCGAATTACGAGACGGCTCAATGCGCGAAGCCGCCAGTGAAAGCGGCGTTAAAATCTTACTGTACGAAGCAGGCCAAGCGCTGCGTTACGATGAATTTTCTATTCGAGCGGGCGTAAGAGGTATTATTAATACTATGCGTCATTTGGGTATGCTGAATAAAAGCCGTAGCAAAGGCCATAGTATTGAACGCTTTATAGCAAGGCAAAGTGGATGGGTTCGCGCGCCAGAAAGTGGCTTTGTGACGCATTTAGCTCAATTGGGTGATCACGTAGAAAAAGGTGATAAACTGGCCATTATTGCTGACCCGTTTGGCAACTATTTAGATAGCCTTGAAAGCCCAGCCGAAGGGGTCGTAATTGGTAAACAAAATATTCCGCTTACACAAGAAGGTGAAGCTGTTTACCACATTGCCTACTTCTCAGAGCCTGATACGGTTGCTGAACATGTAGAACTATTACAAGACAATTTATTACCACCAGAACAGGGGCCTGTTCTTTAACATTGGTAGAAAGACTGATGAACAATAAGAAAATTGTTGGTGCGGTAGAACTGTGCGATTTACCTAAACTTGCTATCTCTGATTTAAACGTACGCGTGGATACAGGGGCTGCCACGTCATCGCTTCACGTAGACAATATTGAAGAGTTTGAACAAGACGGTGAATTATGGATTAAATTTGATATTCACCCAGACATTCACAATGTTGAACGTGTGGTTCGCCGAGAAGCACGCGTTGAAGGGCAAAAGCGCGTAAAAAGCTCTACGGCTACACTTGAGAAGCGCTATGTTATAATTACGCCTATAATAATGGACGGCTACCAGTGGGATATTCAGTTAACGCTTACAGACCGCTCTGAAATGACTTACTTAATGCTACTTGGCAGAGAGGCGATGAGTGGACAGTTTATTGTAGACCCCGAACACGACTTTTTACTTACAGGAAAAGATTAGCAGCTAAAAAAGGGGCTATACTTTAGCAAAGCACGTAGCAGGGCTCGCGCCACGTATATGAGTTAAAAATATGGATATCAAAGCTAAATCATTAAGCCGTATCATTTTATTAATGAGTTTACTTGCGCATTTTGTTGTTCACGGGCAACAGCAGTCATCTGATGAGGTAAGCGCAGACTTGCCTCATACCGTTTTACGATTACCCAATGTCCACCCTGGGAGGGATAGCGTTTACTCTTACGCTAAGTCACTGCTAACGGAAGCTTTGCGCGTTACACAGTCGCAGTACGGTACCTTTGAACTTATTGTTAGCAACCAAGAAACGGCCCAAGAACGCCAGTTGCGTAGCTTAGAGCACAATATGCTAGACGTAACGTGGAGCGTAACGTCAACCGAGCGCGAGCGCCAGTTCCTCCCTATTCGCATTCCCATCATGGCTGGGCTATTTGGTAAGCGCGCCTTGTTTGTCAAAGAAGGGGATGTGCGACTAAAAAAGGTAAAAAACCTTGCAGATCTCCAAGAGTTTCGCGCGGTTTTGGGGTATGACTGGCCTGATACAAAGATTTTTCGGGCTAATGATATCCCCGTTTTAGAAACCACGTATCGCGCTTCATTTCGCATTATTTCGGAAGGGTTCGCCGACATATTTCCACGAAGTGTGATGGAAATTAACGAAGAGTTCGCCGATAAAACCTTATCTAAAGGCTTAACTATTGATGATAACCTTATCATTTCATACCCAAGCCCTATCTTTTTCTTTGTTGGCAGTGATAATCAGGCATTAGCAAGGCGTATCGCTGAAGGCCTACTGATGCTGTTTGAAACCGGGAAGTTTCAAGAATTACTGCTCGCACATAAGAACTTTAAAGAAGGGTTGAGCTTAATTGATGGGCGTACGGTTATTGAAATCAATAACCCGCTATTGAGCGAGCAAAGCCGCTTGGCGTTAGAAAAGTTTTTACCTGAATTTGCTATGTCTGAAGCCGTGCTTAAACACGATGTTACTGAACCGGTGGCTCCAGCTCAAGCTGCGAAGCAATAAGTACCGCTTGGGTACGGTTGTTGATGCCCAACTTTTTAAAGATAGCGGTAACATGCGCCTTAACGGTGGCTTCAGCAATATCTAAATTAAAACCAATTTGCTTATTCAATAAACCATCTCGCATGTAGCAAAGCACCTTATATTGCGATGGCGTAAGCGACGCGACTTTGTCAGCAAGTTCAGAAAACGCTTCGTTTACCTCATCAACATCTTCGCTTAAGTTTTCAGGCAACCACACGTCACCATCTAAAATAGCTTCTACTGCGTTTGCAATATCTTGTGCACTGGCAGTTTTGGGAATAAAACCGAGTGCTCCTACGCTGATGATTTTTGAAATAAGCGTGGTGTCTTCCGTACCAGAAACCACGGCAACGGGCAGTTCAGGAAAAAGTTTTCGGATATGCAATAAGCCGAATAAATCATTGCTGCCAGGCATATGCAAATCAAGAAGCAATAAGTCGATATCCTCATTATTAAGGATATCGACTGTGGTGTTTAGGTCTCCCGCCTCTTTTAAAGTAAGGGCTGGAAGTGACAACGACAACGCGCCTCGTAGTGCATCGCGATACAGCGGGTGATCATCAGCGATTAGAAGGGTTATCATTGTCTATATCCTTAATTCTACTTATTTAGACGTTCCTCTATCAGTGTATCAACAACCGATGGATCCGCCAATGTAGATGTATCACCTAATTGCTCGTGCTCATTGGCCGCTATTTTACGCAGGATACGACGCATGATCTTACCAGAGCGTGTTTTAGGTAGCCCGTTCGACCACTGAATCATATCTGGAGTAGCAATAGGGCTTAACTCTTGGCGCACCCACGCTTTAAGCTCTTTAGTCAGCGCTTCATCTGCTTCAACACCTTCATTAGGCGTAACGTAAACGTAAATCCCCTGCCCTTTGATATCGTGAGGGAAACCGACTACCGCAGCTTCAGCCACTTTTGAGTGGGCAACAAGCGCACTTTCTATTTCAGCGGTACCTAAACGGTGACCAGACACGTTTAGTACGTCGTCTACGCGGCCGGTTATCCAATAAAAGCCATCTTCGTCACAACGTGCACCATCACCTGTAAAATACACACCTTTGTAAGCACTAAAATAGGTATTGATAAAGCGCTGGTGGTCGCCATAAACCGTTCGAGCCTGACTTGGCCAGCTATCTTTAATCACTAGATTACCTTCTGCCGCACCTTCAAGTTCATTACCGTCAGCGTCAAATAGCGCTGGCTGTATGCCAAAGAACGGACGGGTTGCCGAGCCAGGTTTCAATTCTGTCGCGCCAGGCAGAGGCAAAATCATGTGTCCGCCTGTTTCAGTCTGCCACCATGTATCGATAATAGGGCAACGACCTTCACCAATAACACGGTGATACCATTCCCACGCCTCTGGGTTAATTGGCTCACCCACTGTACCAAGCAAACGAAGTGACGATAAATCACACCCTTCAGCCGGCACGTCACCGTGTGCCATTAACGCGCGGATAGCGGTTGGCGCAGTATATAGACTGTTTACTTTGTATTTTTCTACTACCTGAGCTATGCGTTTTACGTCTGGATAAGTCGGTACACCTTCGAAGAACACTTGTGATGCAGCATTTACCATAGGGCCGTAAACCATATAGCTATGACCTGTGATCCAGCCTACATCAGCAGTACACCAATAAACGTCATCGTCTTTGTAATCGAAAGCGTATTTAAAGGTCATAGCGGAATAAAGTAGATAACCGCCTGTTGTATGAACCACACCTTTTGGCGTACCCGTAGAACCTGATGTATAGAGAATAAATAGCGGGTCTTCCGCATTCATTACTTCAGGTTCACACTGGGCAGACATACCGTCCACAGCTTCATGCCACCATACATCGTGCTTCTGGTTCCAGTCTACGTCGCCACCCGTTAGTTTATGTACTAACACATGTGTAATAGACGGGCAGGCATCATCGGCCAACGCTTTATCGACGTTGGCTTTAAGCGGAATACTTCTTCCTGCGCGGCGCCCTTCATCGGCAGTAATAACAACCTTTGCACTACTGTCGTTAATACGATCGGCGATAGCGTTTGGTGAGAAACCACCA
Source organism: Alteromonas sp. HB246098 (assembly GCF_054890645.1). NCBI lineage: Bacteria > Pseudomonadati > Pseudomonadota > Gammaproteobacteria > Alteromonadales > Alteromonadaceae > Alteromonas > Alteromonas sp. HB246098. Next base: position 142,530 of record NZ_JBTZUG010000010.1, read on the forward strand.
AAAATTACCGAGTGAACTGCACCAATACGTGCGCACGCAAGCATTGCGTAGGCAGCTTCAGGTACCATAGGCATGTAAATGGCGACGCGATCACCTTTTGTGACTCCCATCTCTTTAAGTGCATTCGCTAACTTACATACTTCATAATGCACTTGTTGGTATGTCACATCTTGGCTGTCTTCCGGTGAGTCGCCTTCCCAGTGAAAGGCAACTTTTGTGGCATTGTTTGCCAAGTGACGGTCAATACAGTTGTAGCTAGCGTTTAACTCACCGTCTTCGAACCATTTAATAGACACATCATTTTCACCAAACATGGTGTTTTTAATTTTGGTTGGCTTTTGGTACCACTCAAGCATAGACGCGTGCTCAGCCCAGAACGCTTCTGGTTCCTCAACTGACTGCTTATACATCTCGCCATACTGCGATGCAGTTAAATGAGTAGATTGAAGAATGTTCTCAGGCACAGGATAGGTTTTGCTGGCGGTCATAAAGATTGCCTCCAATATCAATAATGTAAAAATCTTGTTGTATGGTGAAACACTCTAGCTATTCACCCACAAAGCAAAATGAGACTTTGGTCTTAGCAGCATAAAACTAAGGTATTAATAAAAAAGTTAGACTAATAGTAGTAAGACTATAGTCTTATGCGACCATCGGCTTATTTAAATTTGAGATAATAAGTACACAATCAGCGATGTTAACGTTGAATTTACATTTATTTAACCACTTTTTTGGAACAGACACGATGAAAGCTAAAATAAAAAATACCGCTACCGCAGTAGCGCTGTGCCTGGCAGCAGCGGGCGGCACAGCACAAGCAGCAACAATCGGCGACACTAGTGTGAAATTCACGGGCTATATTAAAGTTGACGCTATGGTAAGCGACTATTCAGATGGCACCATTGCATCGGGTAGCGTAGGTCGCGATTTCTATATTCCTTCACTAACACCTGTTGATGGCTTTGACGAAGATCCACAATTTGATGCGCACATTCGAACGTCGCGATTCCGCTTCGCTACTTCAACACCGACCGCTGAAGGCGATACCATTAACGGTGTTTTCGAGCTCGACTTTATTGTAACTAGCGGCGGTGATGAGCGTATCAGTAACTCTTACGTCCCTCGTGTTCGTCACGCATACCTGACCTACAAAAACTGGTTAGTAGGTCAAACTTGGACGACATTCATGGATGTAGGTTCACTACCAGAATCACTAGATTTCATCGGTACGACTGACGGCATTACCTTTGGTCGTCAAGTTATGGTGAGATATACCAACGGCGGCCTTCAGCTTGCCCTTGAAAACCCAGAATCAACCATTACGCCTTTTGGTGGCGGCGGCCGAATCACAAGTGATGACAACAGCGTTCCAGACTTTGTAGCTGCCTATACGTCAAAGTATGACTGGGGTTATGTTAAAGTTGCGGGCTTACTAAGACAGTTGTCTTACGACAATGCCGTTGGCATTGACGCTGACGAAACCAGCTTCGGTGTATCGGTAACGGGTAAATACAACCTGTCGAATGGCGATGACATTCGCTTCACGTTCAATACAGGTAAAGGTTTAGGCAGATACTCTGCACTTAATGCCGTAAATGGTGCAGTGCTTACTGAAAGCGGTGACCTTGAAGCCATCGACTCAACGGGTTACGGCATTGCATACCGTCATAAGTGGAGCGAAAAAGCGCGCAGTAGCATCATGTTCTCAGCGTTTGAAGCAGACAATGATGTGTCACTCACAGGCTTAAATACCACTGAGAGCACTTATAGTACACGTGTGAATTACTTGTACTCACCAACTAAGGCACTAACCGTTGGTGCTGAATATGCGTTCGCAAAGCGCGAAATTGAAGCAGGCCTTGAAGGCGACATGAACCGCTTCCAGGTTTCAGCTAAATACGCGTTTTAATCACATACTGAAACCTAATTAAGAAACGGCGCATCAGCGCCGTTTTTTTGTTCTTAAGAGAGCGTTCTAGTTTTCTTAAGCATTTACATGGTAGTAAAAATTATGCCCAAGGGCATAATGAAAAATAACCCGCCTACATAAGCTGCGCCATACATTTTTCGTTCTGCAGCAACAACCGATAGTTGGTAAGACAAATTAAGTGGAATATTACGCAACAAAGGTAACCCGTAAATTAGCGTAACGCCCAAAACGTTATAAATAAGGTGTACCAGCGCAATTTGTAATGCGAAACCACTGTTTACGCCAGCTACGCCTAATGCCGCAATGAGCGCAGTTATACAGGTTCCTATATTCGCGCCCAGAGTAAACGGGTAAATTTCCTTAGCTTTTAAAATGCCACTGCCCACCAACGGCACCATAAGTGACGTTGTGGTTGATGATGACTGCACTAGCACAGTCATTACTGCACCTGAGGCAATGCCGGAGAGCGGCCCCTTACCAATACTGGTATGTAATAGAGCTTTCGCCTTACCTACCATAAGCGATTTCATAATCTTACCCATGTAAGTAATGGAAAGCATGATTAAGCCTATGCCAAGAATAATTTTGGCTACACCCGGATAAATGGAGGGTAAAAATGAAAAGCCTTGAGTTATAAGGTCGGTAATGGGTTGGGTCGTCGCTTTTATTGGGTTAAAGCCCCCTACTCCCATCGCTTCACCCGTGTGGAGCAGAGCAACTAACTGGCCGCTCAAAAACTCTAAAATTCCGAACGCCATCTCTAGCGGCAAGAATATCAACACTGATAACACGTTAAAAAAGTCATGGATTGTTGCTGCATTGAAAGCTCGTTGAAATTCCTCTTTTCTTGCAACATGCCCTAGGCTAACCAAGGTGTTAGTTATGCTGGTTCCAATATTTGCTCCCATCATCATGGGTATAGCAATGGTTATTGGTAAGCCACCCGCCACCATCCCAACTATAATTGAGGTAACTGTGCTTGAAGACTGAATAAGCGCAGTACAAACCATACCGATAATTAACCCCATCACAGGGTTAGAGGCAAAGCTGAAAAGGGCCTTAGCGTGATCGCCTGCAGCAAATTTAAAGCCGCTGCCAATCATACTGACGGCAAGCAACATTACATACACTAACAAGACTAAAAGAAGCCATTTGCGCCCATTGTGTGTGTGTTCTACCACATTGTTTTGAGCAGCTTGAGTTTGAGCGGCTTGGGGGTCAATCATTGACATAATACGCACAGATTCATACTTGAAAAATTTATAGTATGACGTGCGTATTACACAAAAATGACGATAAATACTCTGGGCTAGTTGATATTTGATATACACCAAATATCAACTAGCCCTAGTAAAGCTCGCCATTTTAAGCTGGAAAAAATCGCGTTTAGAAGCCTAACGGATATTGTCTAAAGACCTTGTGAACTTCCTCCAACGTCTCGTTTGAGAGCGTGATATCAAACGCATCGATATTTTCCTTTAACTGAGGCATTGTTGTTGCCCCAATAATAGTAGACGTTACACCAGGTACTTGCTGACACCATGCTAGCGCTAATTGCGAGGGTGTTATTCCTGCTTTTTCTGCAATTTTCACATATTCTGCTGTAGCAGCCTGCGCAGGCGCTTTATCTCTAAAAAGCCCCATGCGCTGAGCTAGCGTCCACCGGCTACCTTCTGGTCGAGCGCCGTTTTGGTATTTGCCGCTTAGCATGCCTGTTGCTAATGGTGACCAAGGCAGGTAAGCGATATTTTCTAGTTCACACATTTCAATTAAATACGGCCAGTCTTTTGCGTGCAGTAAGCTGAACTCATTTTGGATAGATACAGGAAGGGGCATATCGAGCTCTTTGCAAAGGGTGAGAAAAATGTGAATGCCCCAAGGCGTATCGTCCGACAGCCCCCAGTGTCTTATTTTTCCTTCGTCTAATGCGCGCTTAATTCCCATGAGAATATCGCGCATACCCTCTATTTCTTTTTCGCGATTCGTTTCGGTGGGATCCGCGCCATCAGGCCAATGCTTTCCAAAATGTGGCGTGACCCTGTTCGGCCAATGTAGCTGGTAAACATCAATATAGTCAGTATTTAAACGCTCTAGCGAATCAGTAAGCGCGTTGCTAACAGCATCAGACGTAATTGGCCCAGCATTGCGGATATACTTCAAGCCGCTGCCAGCAACTTTGGTCATTAATATAATATCTGAGCGCTTCGCTTCATTTCGCGAGATCCAATTACCTATAATTCGCTCTGTATCGCCATAGGTTTGCGCATTAGGGGGAACGGGGTACATTTCCGCGGTATCTAAAAAGTTAACGCCCTTATCAAGGGCGTAAGCTATTTGTTCATCTGCATCTTGCTGGGTGTTTTGAATACCCCATGTCATTGTTCCTAAACAGATGTCTGACACCTCTAGGTCGCTATTTCCTAAGCGGTTAAACTTCATCTTTGCTTCTACCTTGGCTTATACCTTGTTAATGCAATAGTGAGTCGGCCGCTTTAGAAAATCTACCTACTTATAGCTTTTTTAAATGAAAGCTATGAGGCTTTCTTGTTGGCCAACTCGGCTTCTACGCTGGCGAGGCGTGCCTCAATATCTCTTTTCGACTCGACCATTTCATTCGCCAGCTCTGCAAGTGACTTTAACTCTGCAAATCCTAACTTTCTGGTATCAATCATTTGATACTGACGCTTGCAGCGATAAAAGAAAGTAAGAAAGTTAACAAATGCTCGATGAAATGTCGCAAAACTCTTGATCAGCACCAGAATTAACACGACAGACGTAAGCGCGGCAATACTTAAGCTATAAATACGTACTTTTGCTTCTTGTTGCTCAATCATAGGTTGCAGAGCGGCATCAACACCTCTTAGCTGAGTTTCAACATTGTGAGCGCTTTGTCTAAATTCACCACGAAGCCCTTCATTATGAGTTACGCCATAGGTAGTAAATGCATCAACTAACTGTAAAAGCGCTTCTCTATACTGAACCAAAGTGCCGTTCAGTAAAGCGGTACCGCCATTTTCGGCCACTAAACGCTCACTCAACGTCATCATTTGCCTTGCGTACACGCCTTCTTGGTTTATCTGATAGTTACGCGTTGCCAGTTGAATATTAGTCAACAGTTCACTCGCTTGCGAGCCTTGTGCAAGCTGCCCTTCGTTAAGGGTATTTTCTAACTCGGTAATACGTGCTCTTAAACCATCGTTTTGCGTTAAGCCGATGCGCTCTTGAAGCGATACAACCTGTCGAAATGTGCCGCTATAGGCTTCCATGGAAGATGACAGGCTTTCCACGTCAGCCACAGGCAATCTGTACTCATTAAATAAGGGAACAAGCGTTGTTAGCCGCCCTTTAAATTCATAGCTTCGCTCAAGGAACTTGTCGTAATAAGCCGTCTCGTGGCGAAGAAGAAAGTCTTTTTCATGTCGTCGCATTTGCAGCAGATCTTGCCCCATTCTTAGCAATACATCACGCTGCTGATGTAAACCTATAAGTCGTTGGGTGAAGTAATGCTGGCTAACAACTAATACCCCCATACCAATAACGCAAACAAGGGTCATTAAAACTAGGCGAGATTTAATAGAATCGAACTTCATGACAAGCTCCTCATGGGAGAAAGGCGAGCATTAGCTACATAAAGAAAAACTAATAAACGCTGAAAACACATCAACATACGTCAACAATATAGATGTTTAATACGCGTTTTATTATTAAACCTTTGTAGCATTTTTGAACGTTCTGCTATTTAAAAAAATCTTATAATTAGGGTGAAACCCCTATGTTCCGCCCCTTCTCAAAAAGTCACTATTAAAGCGTACCTTGCTGCGATGACGTACGCCGATACCCAAGCAAACCGCAGCCTTTAGAATTTGGAGAAGAATATGAAGAAGTTCGCCCTATCTACCTTAGCGGCTGCAATGCTGGCAAGTCCTTCGGCTCACACGCTAGCCGACGCTTACATTGGCTCTCAAATGGCCGATAAATTAGTGTCGCTATCCCCTACAGAATCACTAATGGCGGTTGTTACGTACGATCAGATGTCGCCTCTTGCTGAATCTCAAATTACTCAACTATTAAACTTGGGGATTACAGAAGGCGTTCAATTTAAAAACCTTCCAATTATTGGTGTAGTAGCCACTAAGGCTCAAATTGAAGCTATTGCACAATTTGACGGGGTACGCTCAGTATTTGCAAACCGTGAGATGAGCTTATACAACGCAGACGCGCGCGAAATAACGGGTGTTGCTGATATGCAGGGCGAAGCATTTGCATCGCGCAACAATGTTGAATTTACTGGTAAAGGGTCAACGGTTTTAGTCATTGACTCTGGTATTGATGCTTCTCACCAAGACCACTTCTTTGGCGATACCGTTGTTGATAATGTGCAAGCGATATTGAACCCAGGCGCGTTGTCTATTGTTGGCATAACGGGACCAACGCTATCTAACCAAGTAAATACCGACTTAAACTCAGGTCACGGTACTCACGTAACAGGCACTATTGCAGGTACTGGCGCTATGTCTGACGGCAAGCACCGCGGTGCAGCGCCAGATGCTGATATTATTGGTTATGGTTCAGGGGCAGCGGTATTGCTACTTGATACCATAGGCGGCTTTGATTATGCGATAAGTAAGCAGTACACCTTTGATAACCCTATCAAAGTCATCAGTAATTCATGGGGCTCAAGCGGCAAGTATGAACCACTTGGCCCTGTATCGTTGGCAAGCTATAAAGCGCACACAATGGGAATGATTAGTGTCTTCGCGGCGGGTAACAGCGGCCCTGGTGAAGACTCACACAACCCATACGCGCAAATTCCTTGGGGAATTTCTGTGGGTGCGGGCGATAAGTTTGGCAAACTTGCAGATTTTTCATCTCGTGGTCTTAAAGGCGAGTCTGGTGACTTTACTATGCCCGATGGCACTGAGTGGACGTATACAAACGACGTAACCGTTGTCGCTCCAGGTGTAGATATTATCTCTACTCGTGCGGTTTTAAATGCGGCAGCTAATGGCGGTGATGGGGATATTGATGCCATTGAGCCGCAAAACATTCCTTTTTACACCATGATCTCTGGTACCTCTATGGCAACGCCACATGTTTCAGGCATCATCGCGTTAATGTTAGAAGCCAACCCGAACCTTGATAACTTAACCATAAAGCGCTTGCTTCAAGAGACTGCTACCAATATGCCTGGTTACGAGCGCTGGGAAGTGGGTGCGGGTTATGTTAACGCGCGCTCTGCGGTAGCTGCGGCCCTTCTTGAAGACATGGATCATAAAGTTACGGTTAACAATCTAGATGGCAAAAGCTTTAAAGCAAACGCGCTAGTGACCACCAGCGACCGTGTAGAAAACTTCGATGTTTTTTACTCTCCAGTAGGCGCTCCCGAAGTCATGGAGTTTGAAGTTGGAACAGAAGAAGTACTTGTTAAAGCGTCTGCCGATAGTTTCGCAAACTTAACCAAACTTGTTCTTGTTGCGCCAGACGGCACTGAATATCGCGGCAATCTGACAACGCCTGTGCTTACAACCACCATGCGTGTCGCTGCTCCTGCGATGCCGGGCACTTGGGGCGTATATGTCTATGGGTTGACGTCGCTGTCTGGTATCGAGGCCGACCCATTGGGTTTAACTAACGGCCCGGGCCTGCCTGAAACGTTCAACGTAACTGTATCGTTTGAAAATAGCGGCGGCTTTGAAGGTATGGATGATGTGGAAGGTCATCCTCAGCAAAACGCCATTGAATTCGCCGTTAGCGAACGCCTAATGGATGCCATCAACAGCCGTGGTTTCTCGCCAGACGCCCGTCTTAAACGTAAAGACTTTGCTCGCTATGCAGTAATGGGCGGTGCCGTAAGACAATACCGTGACCTGCTAAATGAGGAGCGCCCTAACATTGGCTCAGTTCCTGGGTTTGATAAAGCGTTTGTAGAATCGGTCATGGTTAAAGGTGGCGCACTTAAAGATAAGCTTCGTACACAAGCGCCTGTTCTAAGAAGCGTAGACGGTAGCGCAGACCCCTTTGCTAGCGTAACCAAGTTAGACATCGCTTATTCACTAGTGCAAATGTTAGGCCTTGAAGAAGCAGCACTTAGTTTCGACCCCAATGCCGACATCGTTGTTGACTATAATGGTGAACAAATCACTCTAGAAGACCAAGAAAGCATTCCGGCTGATATGAAGGGATATGTGCAGTTAGCGCTGACGTTGTCTCTTATTAACGCTGAGTTTGGTGTAGAGCAAAGCCCATTTAGCATTACGCCAACTATTACTGCGAGCTTTGCGCCAGATACAGTGATAACTAGAGCGCATTATGCTGTACTCGCTTCACGCTTTTTCACCCAATATTTTGAATAAAATCGCAAACCACTGAAAACGGTGCCATTATACTAATTGATAATGGCACCATTATGGGTTAAATTTTAACCAACACTGAAAGAGGTCATCCTATGATGTTTACTGCGATGAAATTCAGACAACTTACTACTGTTGTTGCCACCACTGCATTACTTCTGCTTTCAACCGCGCAAGCACAGGTAGTTACTCCTGCAACCCTAACTGTCGATGACAATAAGATTCAGGCGAAGCTTGCGCTTACCAGCTTAATTGAAGTTGATTTGACCGTTGAATTTGAAAACAGTATTGGTCTTAATGCTAACAATATTGATATTACTGCAGAGCTGCTAGACCCAGCAGATTTAACTATTACAGACCGTCTGCCTTCAGCACTAACAAGTGCCGTTTCAGGCTTCCCTGTGCTTGTTTCTATTTCGCCGAAAACAGATGCAGGATTTGGCTTTGAAGGTTTAGCGACGGTTGAGCTGTACACCAAAGCCATTCATTACACCCCAACCATTCCGTGGCGTTTGTTTACGTCGCACGACGGCGGGCAATTTGAAGACATAACAACGCTTACTTCATCGGGCAGCTTTCGTGCGCGCGGTAGCACGGGTCAATTTTCCGACTTCATTATCTTGCTCGACAATCGTCCTTCAACTACTGTCATTAACGACAAAGTTGCCTCTTTAAGTACAACTGTTAATGATAATCGCGACAAAATAGCACTGCTGTTAGAAGCAGCTATTGATAGCGGAATAAATGACATACAGTCAGCGCTGGCGATAAACGATGACGATGCTGCATTAACTGCGGTTGATAGCCTTATCACACTTGTTGATAGTGCTTCTGGAAGCCAGATTGCCGACGTATGGCGGTCAAGTGGCGACGTAGTTAATGTGAAAGGCTTAATTCTTACTCAGCTGCAAACATTACGTTTTAGTTTGAGAACGCTATAAATAGCCCTGTTGACCTTATATCCACACTGTTTTTCGAACAGCCACAAGGGACTAGGGTCAACTTGGCTTTATGCCTATCCGGGTATGGTAGTAGGTTGCAAGAACAATAAAAATTCAGCGTCAGTTACATAATGAGGGTGATGCTATGCCATTACAGTTTGCCTTTACAGAAAGCAATGGTAGCGTAAGTGAGCACTTGCTTTTTGAGGGCCGTGAATATCAAGTTGGGCGCGCCGATAGTGCCGACATCATTATTCCTCACCCTCAAGTCTCTCGCTCTCATATCGTCTTGCGCGCCGCAAAACATGCTGACAACGACCATATCTGGCAATTGGACGACACCAGTTCTACAGGGTGCTTCAGCAACGCAGGTATCCCCGTAAAACACCTTACGCTAGACAAACCTCACGTATTGCAACTTGGTCCAATTCCTTGTGAATTCACGCCTGTCGCATTTAATAATGTAGTTAAACTTGATAGCCAACGTGAATGGCGTAAGCAGCAACTAAAGCGATATCAAAACCAGCTACAGCACTGTAATAACAGTACTGCACTTATTAACCTCGCCAGAGAGTGTCTAACTCAGTCGCTTGGGTGCGAACGCGCTTCGCTTATTCTGTTTGATAAAATAAATAACTATCAGCTTGGTGTAGGTTATGAAGATTGGATGCAGGGCGATGACTTTACAGGCAGCCGCACTATCATCAATCAATGTATGCAAACAAATGCCGTTCGCGCTATCGGTAATATTGTTTGCGACAACACGCTTAATAAGCAGCACAGTATAATTAACCACGGTATTCAGGCAGCCGTTTGTGTACCCGTATGCTTGGATGAAAAGCCTATTGGTGTTTTATATGCTGACTCTGTTCTAGGGCGACGTTACTTCACACAAACGGACATAGAATTTGCCACCTCCTTAGCAAATATGATTTCCATGCGTTTGTTATTCCACACAATAGAGCATAAACTTTCACTTATAAGCTAGAATAAAAGCAATAACGTTTAAGCCAGTCGACCATTTGTTATACCTATGGTTAACAGGCCTGCGTGGCGTAAACCGTATTTGAGTTGCTTCGTCGCGTTAATTAGTGAAGTGTGGAGAAGGCTTTGAACAGGCCAGATGTATTCTCGTCGCAAGAAGATTCCCTTAAAACTGAAGCCTTAGCTTTAGGGCCATCTATTGCGCCAAATTCACGCCTAGCTAACCGTTTTCTTATAGTAGAACAGTTAGGCTGTGGCGCCCAGGCTAGTGTTTATAGTGCGCTTGACGAGCTACTTGATGTGAAAGTGGCGCTGAAAGTGATAGAGGGTGGTGCTAGCGACCCAGTTAAAATGCAAACTATCCGCAATGAAGTCAATATTGCCAGACAGCTTCAACACCCCAATATCATTCGTGTACATGATGTTTTCTCTGACGGAGATACTGCGTTCTTTACCATGGCTTTCATAGAAGGGGAGCCTCTTTATACGCGCCTTCAAAAGCCTATCAGTAAGTCCGACTTTGATAAGTGGCAACAACAGCTTATTGAGTCCTTACTTGCATGTAAATCCATAGGTATTAAGCATGGCGATATAAAGCCAGACAACATCCTTATTGACCATAATGAAGATATTAAGCTTATCGACTTTGGCATTGGTCAAAGCGCGGCTTCGGGTGTCCAAACCAGCGGACATCAAGGCTACACAGCGCCTGAAGTTATTCAAACCGGAAAAGCAAGTGAGCATTCTGACACCTATAGCCTAGGTAAAGTGTTAGAAGACATGTTGGGCTGTGTTGAAAAAGAAGGCGTTGGCATCGCCCATTACTTGTGGTTGAAAAAGCGAAAAACCTGCATAGCTCAATTAACTCATCACTTACCGGCTAAGAGGCTTTCGCTGGAAGAAGCCCTTAGCGTTAATGGACGAGCCCTTAGCGATAATGGACGAGCCCTCAGCGATAATGGCAGCACTAACGTAACTAACAAAACCCTTGTTGTGTTTTCTGTAATTGCTTTACTGGTATTAGTGTTAAGTGCCAGTATTTTTTCCTTCACTTGGTATCAAAAAAGCCATCCAAAACTAGCGACAAATAGCCCTATTCAGCTTTTGGTATTGAACGACCCTCAGTACCCGCTTTTAGAAACCATTAACACCTTACTTCGCTACCCTTTGTCTACCCATCCTAATATAGTGTTAGATAACAAAGAACACACTCAAGCTTTGGTAAGCAATTTAGCGTTATCACCCTTTACAAGTGAAAATGATCGCACTGACTTGGCCGCTACACTTGCAGCTAATAGCGTATTGCTTCTTGATGCTACGCCTACCAGTAATAGTGCGTACTTGCTTCACGCTAGCGTACTCAGTATGCCTGCCAATACGCCTATTTTTACAGTGTCGCACAATGTAGATGCAAACTCCCTTTCAAAGGATTTAGGGGAGTTTTCCAACAAGTTAATTCAGCAACTATTTGATGCAGTTGAATCTCAATCCCCCCAACCACTTCCTGATTTACGTTATCTAGATGCGTTGGATAGCGCATGGCAAAAGGGTGAAACATTAAATAGTGCAGATGCTATTGATGCCATTATAGCGACAACTCCCGATTACCCCGGCGGGTGGGTAGCCGATGCCCGCAATAGGATGAATATTGGCGACTATGATGGTGCCAGACAGGCACTGGAAACCTTAACCAGCATTTCAAACTTAGCACCATATTGGCGGCTACAAAGTGAACTTCTAAGGGCCGAACTTAATGAAGATTTAGCTCTTGCAAAACAATCGATAGATGCACTGGTTTCTCAATTCCCCAACCGACCAGAATTGCTATCAATGCGGGCCGACATATACCAGTGGGCGGGCGAAGATGCCAAAGCCATGGCCGACTACAAAGCCGCATTAGCCCTTCGCCCTAATAACGGACAACTGTGGTTTGAGCTGGCTCGTTTGCAGATTATTAACGGAGATATAGAAGCTGCCACCAGCGATTCGTTAACGCGCGCACTGGTGGCATTTCGACAGGCCAAGGATACCCAGGGTGAAAGTTTAGTGATGAATGCCTTTGGTATTGCCTACCTGCGAACGGCCGACAATGTAGCTGCGGCGCGTTATTTTAAAGATGCGCTGGCGCTGCGAGATGCGAAAACACAGCCTTCTCAGCGCGCTAAAACCTTAGCAAACTATGCTATTGCTACGTCACTCACAGGCGACTACACCACTGCTGAAGCGTCGTTAGAAGAAGCAGTAAAGCTACTTCACGATTTAGGTGACTTAGCACAAGAAGCGCATGTGAACGACACCCTAGGCTTTATGTTTGAAGAACGAGGACAGTTTGCTAGAGCGTTAGATTACTACAAACGAGGCCTTGATATTCGTGTTCAAACCGATGACAAAGTACTCCAGCCTCAAAGCATGAGCAACGTGGCCTATATGCACTTTTTAATTGGTGATATTTCACTTGCAGAAATATATTGGCAGCAGGCTAAGATGTTATTTGAGAGAAATGGTGATGAATCTCACCTGCTTCGAACCCAACAAAACCTTGCGCAACTGAGTTTAGTCAAAGGTGATAAAAATATCGCTAGCAATTACTTAACGACGGTAGAGGGGCAGTTAGGTACACAGCATAATCAGGAAAAGCTCTACAACCACCTTCTGTTCAGCTATTTAAACTTTGCAAACGGAAATTTAAATGAAGCTACACAACATGCCGCAAAGGCGAAACGGTTAGCACAGGAGTCTGAAGATAGCCGCGCAAAAACAGAAGTTTTACTCTGGGAGGGTGAAATATGCTTACTAACTGCAAACTGGTCGTGCTTAGAGAAGCGTCTTGATTCCGTATTGCCCACCATTAGCGAAGAACGTCACGAGCAATTCGCCGTTTATCAATGGTTAACTTTAGGGTTAAAGCATCATCAAGGTAACCTTAACGATGAGAGCGACAACATCTACAAAACGCTTCTAAATAACGACAATGTTCCCGCGCTCACCGAAACAAAGATTTTGCTCGATATGCAGCAGCGTCTGTCTTTAGGCGCTTCGAGCACTATCATGGAGAAGCTTAACTCTCTTATTAAACCCACTTATTATCAACAATATTTACAGTGGCTGTATATAAAAGCGTCGTTAGGTGATGAAGCATCTGTTGAAAAACTCAAGCAAAAGCTTGCGCTGTACCCTTCATATTGGCGTAATCACCTATACTATCGCGCTATTCCCGGCAAAGAAGATACCGTAAATAAGTTAACAACGCAGTGGCTGTCTCAATTACCTGAAAAACAAGCTGGTGACTACAGGAACGCCTATTTTGAGTGATTTAGCCAAAGAAATAGAGAGTATTAAGGCACTTCAGGCAACACTTCAAGCGCGACTAGATGCTGATCAGGAAGTACTTCAGCAGCTTGCAAAGCGCCTTTGGGCTCAGCAAGAGTCGGAAAAAGCTAAGCTTTCAAGAGAATTGCATGATGGTATTGGGCAGTTGCTTACAGGCCTTACCAGACGACTGCAGGCGCTCTCATCTTCCTCGCCTGAAATAGAAGCCCTACACGGTATTGCTGAAATGGCGCTAAATGACGTGAGGCAGCTGTCGCGACTTATGAGCCCCACCATTTTAGATGACCTTGGCCTTAAACCCGCACTGAACTGGCTGTGTCGGAACCTGCTTAGCGGTGAAGATATGGCGTATAACACTGACATAAATCTACCCACAGACCTCTCGAAAGACATAAGCACCTTGTTATTCAGAATTGCGCAAGAGACATTGGTGAATGCTATAAAACACAGCGAAGCAACACACCTTTCCCTGACGGTTTCTTACCACCATAACGTTATTCGTTTAGATATTATTGATAATGGTGTAGGGTTTGATAGTAGAACAATAGAGCCTGGCATTGGTCTTTCAAGTATTCGCGATAGAGCCGAAGCGTTCAACGCTACGCTAGAAATAGATTCAGCTGTAGGGCAAGGCACAAGAACAACAGTAACGGTACCTGTATGACAATTCGAGTAGTGCTAGCCGACGATCATGTACTCATGCGTCAAGGCGTATCTCAAATGCTAAATGCAAACCCAGAAATTGATGTGGTCGGAGAATGTGATGACGGTGTTGAGCTTATTGCAGCGGTGCTAAAACTCTCCCCCGACGTTATTTTGATGGATATTTCTATGCCGCGCATGAGCGGGCTCGTTGCCATTGATAAAATATTGTCCCAGCGCAGTGATGCAAAGATACTGGTGCTGTCTATGCATAACGAAGTGGAATATATAGAGGCCATGCGCGACGCGGGCGCAAAGGGCTATATTTTAAAAGAGTCGTCTGGTGATAGTTTAGTCGACGCGATAAAAAAAGTGGCGGCCAACAAAACCTCTTTTCCCGACGAATTAACCCAGTCATCCAATGAGCAGTGCCAAAAGCACGTATCGCCGCTAAGCGTATTGACGCGAAGAGAGCGAGAAGTTTTTTTCTTAGTTGCCGCAGGCAACACCAGTAAGAAGATAGCTGAGCTACTGGACATGAGCCTTAAAACCGCAGAAAACCATCGAAGTAATATTTATAAGAAGCTCAATTTAAGCAGTTCCGCAGAACTTATCAGAATGGCTGGAAAGGCAGGCTTGCTAGAGTAGCTGTACCCGCTTTTAGGTTGAAGCACGGCTTCCCTCCCCCGCAAACTACACGAGATCTGGTTGTGACATTCAAAACCTTCAGCAGCAGGGTGAGGCTGCAGAACGCCCATGGATAAATTCTAATGTTGAGCGATAAGCTTTCGGCGAAACCTAACAAAAAAGAGGGGCCTTGCTTCATCTGTCTCCCCCCTCTCTAAAAATTACGCGAGTGCCGGTTGTAACGTTCAAAACCTTCAGCAGCAGGGTGCGGCTGCAGAACGCCCATGGATAAATTCTAATGTTAAGCGATAAAATTTTCGGCGAAACCTAACAAAAAAGAGGGGCCTTGCTTCATCTGTCTCCCCCCTCTCTAAAAATTACGCGAGGGCCGGTTGTAACATTCAAAACCCTCAGCAGCAGGGATGCTGCTGTGGAGCGCCCATGGATGGGTTTACCGCGTGTTTTGAGTGATACAACCGGCCCTCCCCCCCTAAGGACTAAAGTTCTGCGTATTGCGTTAGGATAAACGCAGCTTCGCCTCGTGATACGCCATCTTGTGGTTTAAAGAAGGCTTTAAGTGTAGGCTGCAGGTCAAATGGACCTTGCTCTACTTTAACCTCCACCTGCATTATCCCTGCAGCTAAAGCTTGTTGAACATAGCCGCGATACTCAGGTGCAATTGCGTCTGTGTCTTCAACTTCCACCGCTTCACCAAGCACGATAGCGATAACCTTTTCAGAGTCAAAGCTGTTCGCGGCATCTTCAAGGCCTAATGCTTGAACCATTGAGTACGCCATTTCTTCTTTGCTTACTTGCATGTTGCTATCAAAGAAGTCGCCGTCAAATAGCATTACCGGTTGCGTATTCATCTCTAAATCACCTAATACAGCGCCAGTTGCTGTTGCTGAATTTACCGCGGCAGCGTTTTCTGCACTCACATCAGTGAAGTTCACTGTATTACCATCGTTGGTTTGACGAAGGTTTGCACTAAGCGCTAGCGTATCTGCAAGCTCTACACGCGTTAATGGTGCATCTGGTGCAAAACCGCTTTCCTTTGCGTCCATTAGCTCATTCGCTACTACGTATTCAATGAATGGTTTAGCAGGGTGACCCACTGCATCATCAATACCCGTATAGCCTGATGTGACTAACAAGCGAATGTTCACGTCGTTAGTACCAGGAATACCTACACCGTTTGTAACACCTAGTGGGTCAACTGACACACCACTAATGCTACCAATACCTCGGCTGTATAGTTTCCATGTACCTGGCATACCAGGCGCAGCTGTACCAACAGAAGAGCCTAAAACAGGTAGGCCAATGCCAGAACCGTAGGTATTTCCCGCCGGGTCTTCTAATACGAACGCTGTTGCCGTTTCAATTGACGCGCTTGCCACCACCATAGATACGTCAGACGTTACCTCAAACTCTTCTACTGGTGACTCACCAACAGGAAGATAAGTTGTAGGTAGCGTAAAGCTATCGCCTTCAGCAACGTTAGCAAATGCGTTAAATTCGCGATTTTTCTTCACGGTATCGCCGAATACTTCTTCACCCTCAAGCACTGCAGTTACCGCAGCATAGGCGTTAACATAACCTGCACCCACTTCCCACTCGTCCATACCAGCCATCGGCGTTGCCGTTTCCTGGAGAATGCGTTTAACGTCTTCCCACTGAAGGTTTGGATTCGCCTCTAGCATTAGTGCAACAATACCTGACACGTGCGGTGCAGCCATTGAAGTACCGCTAGATACGGTATAAAACGGCAAGTGTTGTGGCTCAATCATTTCAGCGTCATCAGCTGCGCTTAAGCCGCCTAAGCTAGATAGTGAAGCACGGGCAGAAATAACGTCTACTCCAGGAGCCGTTATGGTTGGACGGTCTTCCCACGTGAACACTTCACCATCAACAACCGCTTGTCCGCCTTTTCCGTCGACACCGCGAGAACTAAAGTCAGCTAGCTCGCCCTGCTTGTTGCCCGCAGCCACTGTAATTACCCAAGGTGCTTTTTTGAAGTTACCGGTAATTGTCGATTCGCCTGGACCTGAGTTACCTGCCGAGAACACGGTAATAATACCGTTGTCTGCCAGTGCTTTGGTTACAACGTTAGTTGGGTCGTCTGGGTTGAAATCTGTACCTACATCCCCTGTGTTACCGAACGAGTTAGAGATAACACGAATGTTGTAATCGAACTGGTGTGTTAACGCGTAGTCGAAGCCACCGATGGTATCTAAAATGAATAGACCTGCGCCCGAGCCATAACCAATGATGTCTGCACCCGGTGCTACACCTGCATGTAAGCCACCACTCTTGGCGCCGTTACCGCCTACTGTGCCAGCTACGTGTGTTCCGTGACCGCCTAGAATATCAGTGTTAGATACGTTTTCTTGGTATGTAATCGGCAATATGCCGCTGTAGCTATTCAAGTTAACCTGCGCTAGAACGTTTTGAACAACGTGGTCAGGGAATGCTAAATCACCATGCGTGCCATCAACACCCGAGTCGTTTACCACTACGCCAATGCCTTTTCCTGATACCGGCATGCCATTGATGCGAATGTCGCGGTCAGCTTGTAGTGCCTGTACGCCGGTAATTTGGGTAGACTCATGGTTCTCTAGTTCTAGCGGGTCGTTGTTCCACACTGACACCACGTCATCGCGCTGATAAAGTGCTTCGACTTGCTGTTTGTTGGCTAACACACCAACAATAGGCACATTACGTAGGCTAACGCCGCCAGTGATACCTAACGATTCAAGTGCGGTAATTTGTTCTGTTGTGGCAGGTCCCTTACCTTCAAATGTAACAATAACTTGTTGTAGTTCTAGTGGCGAAGCCGCAAGCGCATCCGCCAATGTTTTATCGAAAGTTTTTGCATTCACCATGCTCGCTGGTAGGGCACAAGCAATAGCAACTGATAATACTGTTTTGTTATTAAGGAACTTCATAATACACCTCTCTTTGAGTACCCCTTGAGTATTTAACATCCCAAGCGGCAAAACTATGGGGGGTTCCCCCTATTCGAAGTGATTTATAAAGCACATTAAAAACAAAAAGTTAGAACGAAAAAAGCCCTCGCAAACGGAGGGCTAAAAACACCAACTATCGAGAAACATTGATAGTGTGGAGGGAACGAACGAGGTACAAAAAATAAAGCATTTACTGCAATTGAAAACGCTTTACTGTTTGCGCTTCCTCATTGAGGTAAACGCGAACAAAACTAGCATTGCTGTAGCGAAGGAAGCAGGTTCACTCACTTGTGTTGAGCCATTGTTAGCGCCATCATTAGGCTCGACAGTTTTAACCAATTGAAACAAGCCGCCCGCACAGCGGTCGCCATTTTCAAAGAAAACACAAGTATCTGTTGATCCTAAACCGGCTAAACCTGAACTAATAGTAAACTCGTAAGGAACGCTAGCGTCCTCGATAAAAAACTGAAAACCTTCGCCGCTATCATCACCAAATACACCATCATCTATATCAACTATCGCAAAGTCAGCAATGTCGTCTTCTAGAATACTGTAGATGTCGCCATTAAACTCTAGCTGAAAGACAAACGATAACCATGTGTTCATATTGAACTGGGTTTCGTTTTCATCGAAAGTGATTTGCCCAATCAAACTGGTTTCGTCAGCTTCGTTACCTAACACTAATCGAGTGAAATCATAGGTGATTACGCCAGCGAAAGAGGATGATGTAAAAAAGATAAAAAATGCTGCAAGTAACGTTCTCATAGTAAACCCACTTCTAGATTCTTATGGGCTTAGTATTGAACTTACTGCTTTGAATACATATAGGGAGTTCCCCCTAGTTGTATTCAATGCTATCTAATATGACGCGGTTTAATTAGCGTTTTGTTCGCGTAGTACTTTCGCTAGTTCG
This sequence comes from Alteromonas sp. HB246098, assembly GCF_054890645.1. Taxonomy (NCBI): domain Bacteria; kingdom Pseudomonadati; phylum Pseudomonadota; class Gammaproteobacteria; order Alteromonadales; family Alteromonadaceae; genus Alteromonas; species Alteromonas sp. HB246098. The sequence goes on from NZ_JBTZUG010000010.1 coordinate 161,213, forward strand.
TAATTACCTTGCGAAAGAGCGATATCTGCTACCGAATTGCCTGCTTTATCCATGTGAGCTGGATTTGCCCCTTTGTCGATAAGCGTATTGATAATTTCTTGTCTATCGAAAAGGCTTGCGAACATTAACGCGGTTTGCCCCTGTGCGTTTTCTTCGTCTATGTCGCAATCGGCAAAAACCAGTTGCTTAGCCACACTAACGTGACCTTTAAATATGGCCCCCATGAGTGCAGTGTTTCCGCGGTTGTCTTCTTGACATGGGTTGGCATTAGCTTCACCGATTAGAAAATTTACGGTGTCGGTGTGCCCATGGTACGCCGCAAGAATAAGTGCGGTATAGCCTTTATCATCGGCTACATTAACATCTAGACCGGCTTGATAAAATGCACCTAGCATGGCGCTATCACCATCTCGCGCTGCATCAAAATAGCGTGCTTTCAAGGTCTCCATATTAGGCCTAGTTGCACTTTGTTGAGTATTAGCCTGAATGGTTGTTTCAGCTGCCGCACTAGTATAAAAACTGGTGAAGGTGGCAACGACGAACAGTGCTGCCGTAAGTGTTTGCTTCAAAAAAGACATTGTGCCCCCTTACTGGTAAATCTAAATTTAAGTATTAAATGATTGGTTTCAGCTTTTGCGTTAGGAAAAAGCGGGAGCGAATTAACGCTGTTAAATAGCTCCCGCTGTTCTTTTGCAGTTTAACTTATTGCATAAGTGCCGTTAGGCTTTCTGCAACTTGCTTCGCTTTGGCAGCACGTGCCGCTTGTTGCTCCATCAAGTCTTTGGCAGTTTGGCGAACTTTTGACATTGGCGCTTTAGCTAGTTTAGCTACGCCCTTACCGTAGTTCTTATCTGCGTTGTACATAAAAGCACTAATGATTACGCGAATCTCTTCTTCAGGTACCGATGCTAACGCTCCGCCTAAGTTACTAATCAGGTGCGCTTGACCTTCTTTAGTCAGGTTTCTGAAAAACTCACCCGCTTGCTTAAAGTTCTGTTCTTTATAGAACGGAATTTGTTGTGTCATACCTGCAAGCGGCTTGCTTGAATAACGAAACGCTGGGTCTTCGTTAAGATCAAGGCGACGGCTTGGTTGATAGTTCACATCGCGATTAGAGCTAGTTGTACGAAGCTGACCGTGTTGCTCGTGATTATTGATAACTGCGTTTTTCGGCGCGTTAATCGGAATGCGGTACGCATTAACGCCTAAACGATAGCGCTGCGTGTCGGCATACGAGAACAAACGACCTTGAAGCATTCTGTCTTCTGATGGCTCAATGCCTGGAATTAAGTTGCTTGGTGCAAATGCCGCTTGCTCAGTTTCTTCAAAGAAGTTGTCTGGTACACGGTTAAGCACTAAACGACCAATTTTCTTAGCAGGAACCAAAGATTCAGGCCAAATTTTAGTAGTATCAAGTGGGTTAAACTCGAAATCATCTAACTGTTCTGGCTCTAACTCTTGAAGATACAGATCCCAAGATGCTGTTTCACCTTTTTCACCGATACGGGTATACACATCGGTGGTGTGCGGCTGAAAGTCCATACCTTGAACTTTCATTGCTTCTTCAGCAGAGAAGTTCTTAATAGGTTGGTTCGCTTTCCAAGTAAACTTCACGTACTTGTAATTGCCTTCGTCATCAACAAATTTGAATGCGTGAACACCTGAGCCGTCCATATTTAAATAGCTTGCTGGTGTGCCGTAATCAGAGAAAAGCATGGTTAACGTATGCGTTGACTCTGGCACGTGCGAGAAGAAATCAAAAATACGCTTCGCGTCTTGCTTGTTCGTCACTGGTGATGGTTTAAATGCGTGAACCATATCAGGGAATTTAATTGCATCGCGAATAAAGAATACCGGGAAGTTGTTACCTACTAGATCCCAGTTTCCTTGTTCGGTGTAAAACTTCACCGCAAAACCACGTGGGTCACGCAGCGTCTCTGGCGATAAATGTCCGTGAACTACTGATGAAAAACGAACAAATACTTCTGTCTTTTTACCTTCGCCTTGAAATGGTGCAGCAACTGTCTCGTCAGATAAATCGACATAGTTTTCATAGTAGCCATGGATACCGACACCACGGGCATGAACAACGCGCTCTGGAATACGCTCACGGTCAAATGCCGCTAACTTTTCAATAAGGTGAGAGTCTTGCAGTAATACTGGACCCCATGGACCCGCTGTTTGCGAGTTTTGGTTATCACCTACCGGTGCGCCATTTTGGCGAGTTAGTGTATCTGCGCTTACACCTAAAGTAAGCATACTGGCAGCAACGCCGCCCAATACGAATTTAGTTAAGGTTGATTTCATTGTGGTTCTCACAGCTGTACTCCTACATGAAGGTTGGTACGAGGTTTAGGGGCTTTCACTTCTACGCATACTTGGTCGCCGTAATAGTTATCAGCGTAATTACATTGCGTTTGAATTGGTTGATTCGTGGTGGAGGAAACACGATGGCTATTTGCCGTTGTTAGCTTTTTTAATAGTGCGCTCATTTCGCTCTCCTTGTTAAGTTGAGAGCATTATCATTAATTGAGTAAAACTATTAAAACGAGATAATATGATTCAATTGATTAAATAAAGCGATTGTAAATATGCTGGCTAATCACATTATTTTATGAACGAGAGTGATAGCTATAGCTGTGGGAGAGTGAAGATTATCTGTATTTTTTAAGGCTAGTAAGTATAGTAAGGCTAAGTGTATGAGAAGAGATGCGGCACCGTTTTTGTCAAAACGCAGCCGCATAAATCATTCGAAAGAACTTAGGCTTTTAGCCAAGGGCCTGTAATTGCCAACGTTTTCGTTGGGGAGTAAATATTGACGAAAAGCGTATTGCCATCAGGCGAGAAACACGCGCCTGCTAGTTCTGTTTGCGCATGTAATTTAGCAAAGTTGTATACTTCTCCGCTTGGCGTAACACCACGCAAATGGTTATCAACTATGTCGGTGTATTGATCTTCGCACACTAATAAATGCCCGTTCGGGCACACAGTTAGGTTATCGCCGAAGTTATACAAGTTCTTATCTTCACTCTCTAAAAACAGCTGAAGCTTGTCTTGTTTATCATCTGCAGATGGAACAAGCTTCATTACCTGACCTAGCTGCTTTTGCCCGCCATTGGTACAGCAGAAATAAAGCTCATCTTCGCCCCAGTGTATGCCTTCACCCCGAGCGAAAAGCGCAGCCCCTTTATCATACCCTTGCACGCGTAAATCATCATTAGGGCTCTCTGGGTTATCTAACGCTACCCACTCAACATCGAACCATGTCGCTACAGGCATAGCATTGCCATTCCAGTTACGTGTATCGAACTGAGAGTTCCCTTTTACTACCAAAGCTTCTAACTGACCGCCAGCCGCTAAGTTGCCGTACTCATTGGGTACAAAGCGATAAAGCAAACTATCGCCTCTGTCTTCGGTTAAATAAACAATACCGGTTTTGGGGTCGACACAAGCCGCTTCGTGGTTAAAACGCCCCATGGCTTTGAGCGGCTTTGCTTTTATTAATGAACTCGCATTGGCAGGCACTTCAAAGATATAGCCGTGGTCGTTATTTACTACATCGCCGTTAGGGCCGTGAGGACGGTCTACCGATTCTTCACACGTTAGCCACGTGCCCCAAGGCGTAATGCCGCCTGAACAATTTCTTACGGTGCCAGCCAGGCTAATAAACTCGTTTTCAACCTTTTGAGTGCTAAGGTTATACACCATGGTAGTGGTACCGCCGGGTAAAGCAATGCCATTAGCGTAACTGTCATAAGCTAAGTCGCTGGTATGCGCTTGAATAGTCTCAGGCTGTGCACTTAAATGTTTAGGGTGTAGTTCATGATTGCGTATTAGCGCCACTTTGTCGCTACTACCATCTATAGGCAGGCAACCCATCCCATCCGCTCTATCAGGTACGTGCATACCGTCAGACATCGCATTGCCAAGGCTTGAGATAACTTTATAGCTAAAGCCTTTGGGTAAATCGAGCAGCTTTTGGGGGTCGGCAACGAGCGCGCCATAACCTTCACTAATTGGCATTGACGCCAAGTTCATCTTCTTACCGAAAGCACTGGTCGCTAGCCCACCAAATGCCAAAGAGCCTACTAAAAACTGGCGTCGTGTAATCATGAAAATCTCGTTAAACAATAAAGCCGGGCATGATAGCCATTAATTGTTACAGTATAACAACACTATAAGAAATCATTGGCAAGTGACATTCGTATTTTATAGGCAGACAGCTTGGGGAAAGCGGTTAATGGGGAAAGATCTCTAACAACTACCCTATAGTTTTTCAGCCAAACGAGGCGGGTAGTAAAAAGGTTTACAATCTACAACTTTGAAATGCCGAGCATCGATATGTTCGGGGTTCAATACAAAGTTAGATTCACCGGGACAAACACTTGATGGTACTTGTAGTACGGCAGAGGACTTATTTTGAAGCCAAGTCGTGCCGAGCTGTTGGGTATGCTGCGAGTATGGCATGGCATCCCAGCCAGCAGGCAGTTCATTAACTGATAAACGTTTTATACGAACTTCTTCCGACAATAGAACTGTAGTGATAGTGAGGTCCTTTTTTAACACTTCAGATGAGTCATTAACTAATCGCTCTAATATCGCTAAAGCCCGACTACTAGCAGTATAGACAACTGACTGCCCTGTATAGTGCCAACGACCCTCACAATAATGGCCGCCTATTCCATTGAGCGCGTTCTCGCTAGAGTTGTTCTTTCTTGGTGCTATACGATAGACAAGCACTAGGCTACGAAACCGTATTCTAAGCCTAGTACGATACGCTTGATCAAGGCGCGACCACTGGCTGAATCTAATACAGAGACAGGGGCTGAATTATTGAATTGGACGTGAGGAGTGTTTAACCAAAGGTTCCAACGTTCTACGCTTTCAAAGTAAGCGATACCAAGGTTCATTAGTCGGGCCACATCAAGTGTATTTTCACTCACCTGTGGACTTAGATGTTTGTTATCCCTAGCATACCTTTCCAGCGTCTTAGGTGTAGTACGTATAAATTTAGCAAATGCTTTTCGGTCCCATCTCATTATGGATTCAAGACGTTTTATTCTATTGACTGGGAAACCTTTGCGGACTGCCTCAACTTCGTCAAACGGTGACGATAGCTTATTTATTAGCCCACCGCTTACGATTTCAACCAAATCGACCTCGTTATCGTAAGTTCCGACTCTCTTGTTTTCACTTACTTTCATAGCGCCTCCAATAGACATATATATCTAAATATAGAGACAAATGTCGCTTCTATCAACTGAACTTGAGATCGGATCCCTTTCTCCTAATAGCTTTCGTTTTACATAGATTAAAAGGAGTGAGTATATGCCCTCGCCCCTCTGCATCACAGGGATACGGTGTCGGAGCCCCCATGGATGGGTTTACGGCGTGTTACTTTTTCTCCTCCTCAAACTTTTTGCTATGCATCAAAAGGGAGTGATTGTTGTGCCCTCTGAAACCCTACACCGCAGGGATGCGGTGTCGGAGCCCCCATGGATGGGTTTACGGCGTGTTTCGGAGGGCATACACTCACTCCCTTTCTAAATCGCAGGCATAAAAAAAGCGCACCTAAGTGCGCTTTTTTTGGCTTG
>NZ_JBTZUG010000011.1:0-91924 GCF_054890645.1 Alteromonas sp. HB246098
CTCCATTCCGAACTCAGAAGTGAAACGTATTAGCGCCGATGGTAGTGTGGGGTTTCCCCATGTGAGAGTAGGACACTGCCAGGTCCCATTAAAAGAAACCCGCCTAACGGCGGGTTTTTTGCTTTCTGCACCATTATTTGTGTGTTGTCAGTATTTCTAGACATTCTTATTCGATAAAAGCCTTAATAGAATCGACTTACTTTTAGCAATGTGCAGGTTTTTTGGTAAACTCTTGCGAATAACATTTTAGTCGAAGTAAATAGGACGAACTAATGGCCGTATTCGGTACAGTATTCATGCCACAAATGGCGCTTGCTACCTTTGTCAACGATAAGTGGACTGACACCGAATTTGTCAGTGCAGACAGTATTTCACTTCATCCTGGTGCACATGTACTTCACTACTCAAGTACATGCTTTGAAGGTTTAAAAGCATTTAAACATGAAGATGGCAGCATCAATATATTTAGAATGGATAAAAACATTGAGCGCTTTGCTCAAAGTAGCCGCCTTTTAAATTTGCCTGAAATAGATAAAGCGCAAGTTGAAAAGATGATTATCGATATTGTTGCAAAGTATGCCTCTGAAGTTCCAGAGCCTCCTGGTTCTATGTACATTCGTCCTACTCACATTGGTACAGAAGCGTCTATTGGCAAAGCAGCAGCACCGTCAGCAGATTCGATGCTATACGTATTATTGTCTCCAGTGGGTGATTACTTTGCGGGCGGAGCAAAGCCGCTTCGCTTGTTACTAGACGAAACAGGGATGCGCTGTGCACCACATATGGGAATGGTAAAAAGTGGCGGTAATTATGCCAGTGCATTACCACCTATTCTCAAAGCCCGCGCAGAAGTTCAGGCTGATCAAATACTGTTTTGTCCTAATGGTGACGTTCAAGAAACCGGTGCAGCAAACTTCTTACTTATTGACGGTGACGAGATCATTACAAAAGGGTTGGACTCTAGCTTTTTGCACGGCGTAACCCGTGCAACCGTTCTTCAAATTGCTAAAGATCACGGCATGAAAGTAAGTGAGCGTGATATTACAGTTGAAGAGCTATTAGAACGCGCAGCAAAACCAAATACAGAAGCGGCGCTATCTGGTACAGCGGCTGTGCTTACGCCAGTGGGTACTTTTATTCATAACGACAAAGAGTATCAGGTTGGAAGCGGCGAAGCTGGCCCGGTCACTATGAAACTTAGACAGGCGTTAAATGATATCCAATGGGGTAAAGCCGAAGATACACATAACTGGCTAGTCAAAGTGCCAAACTAAACTAGTCATAGTTAGATACCCATAAAAAAGCCTGCTTCAGCAGGCTTTTTAGTATTTAAAAGGTTTACGCTTATTTCGCTTGGCCTTGTTTAGCAACTGCATCCATCATTGCTTTGATTGCATCAGCATCGCCAAGATACTCTTTAGAGATTGGTTTAAGGTTTTCATCTAGTTCGTATACTAGTGGCACACCTGTAGGGATGTTAAGACCTAATACTTCTTCGTCTGACATACCATCTAAATACTTAACAAGCGCGCGAAGGCTGTTGCCATGTGCCGCTATAATTACACGCTTACCAGCTTGGATGTCTGGACGAATAACATCATGCCAGTAAGGTAATACACGTTCGATAGTAAGCTTGAGGCTTTCACCACGTGGCAAAATATCAGCATCTACATTGTTATAACGTGGGTCGTGACCTGGGAAGTGTTCACTGTCGTCTTCGACTGCCGGAGGTGGAATATCGAAGCTACGACGCCAGATTTTCACTTGCTCTTCGCCGTGCTTAGCAGCAGTTTCCGCTTTGTCTAGACCGGTTAGAGCACCGTAGTGACGCTCGTTCAGACGCCAGTGACGCTCAACTGGAAGGTAGTGTTGACCCATTTCTTCAAGGGCAATATTAAGCGTTTTGATTGCGCGAAGGAGTACAGACGTATATGCCTGATCAAATGTAAATCCAGCATCTTTAAGAAGCTGGCCTGCGGTCTTTGCTTGTGCTACACCAGTGTCGGTCAAGTCAACGTCGTGCCAGCCCGTGAAACGGTTTTCCAAGTTCCACTGACTTTCTCCATGACGAATAAGTACCAATTTATACATAGTTGGGTTACCTGCGGCGTTAGAGTGAAATAGTCTGAGATAATTCCAGAAATTGGACGTTCAGACGTATATTTAAAAACTGCTGTTATCATCCTTGATTGGCGCTTAAAAATCCAGTTTAAGCGGGTATAAAATCGCAGGTAAGACGTGTCTTTGCCGTTCAGATAAGAGATTTATTAAATAAACCGTGTCAGGTCTGGATGGGCAACTTTTATCCACTCTTTCATTGATGGTTCTTCAATAAAGCTAAAATCTTCAAAATCAAACCCTGGCGCGACTGTGCAACCTACAAGTGAGTAGTCACCCATAGTTGCAGCTCCCTGAAAATTGCCCGCCTCAATCACTTCAACATAATCGTTGTTGCCACCACCTATACGGCGTTCCCATAACTGCTGTTTCTGAATTTGGAATAGCTGTAAAGGAGCACCTTCATAGTGATTCCATACCTCATCATGTAAAACGCGATGAAAGCGACTGACTTGGCCCTTAAGTAAAAGAAAATAGATATGGGTGAGTGCTGGACGGCTGGCACCATGGACATAGGATGTAGTCTTATTTTCTGAACGAAAAACTTGACGATAAAAACCTCCCTCGGGATGAGGTTCAAGGTTGTACTTCTTAATAAGCGGATGGGTCATGATAACTTCGTATTCTTGTTATTGCTTTTTTACTGGTGCTCGTCCTTCAATGACTTTCTGAGCATGTATTAAGGCATTAGGCGTTTAGCGTGGTAATAAGCATACCGCTTGCAAGATTATAAGAAAATAATAATGTTGCATATTTGTAAATGAATGAGGTATGTGACACTTCATTCGTAATAACTCTCTCCTTGTCAGCCTAGGCCAAAAGCTTCTACTCGTGCATAAAGGCCAATTATTCTAACTGGTTGCTTTTCGCCGATAGGAAACACTTTTTCTGCCTACCTCTTTAGAAGCATATGTTGAGACGAAAAGCGGCGATACGAATAACTAATAATAGGTGAACTTTTTTTCATGTTTATGCCGTACAAACTTGAAAATAACGCGACGGATTAAACACGTCGCTCGTTTCTTGCATTGGCAAAAATCGAAACGTAGACAATATTCATGAACAGGCAAAGAAGGATGAGAGCGTATGACATATAAGTCTTTTTCGCAGCTTGAAGTAAACGGCAAAAACTTCAAGGCGGTCAATTTTGACAGTATAGGTAATCAGTATGCGCTCGACCGGCTACCTTTTTGTATCAAAATTCTTCTCGAGAACCTAATCCGACATGAGGATGAAGAGTTCGTTTCTAGTAGTGACATTGAGCAAGTGGCTAAGTGGGACACTGACAACCACGCTGATCACGAAGTATCATTTGTTCCTGCGCGGGTTATTCTTCAAGACTTTACTGGCGTTCCTGCCATAGTCGATCTAGCTGCAATGCGAGATGCAGTTAATCGCTTAGGGGGCGATGCACAAGCAATTAACCCTTTAAACCCGGTAGAACTGGTCATTGACCACTCTGTAATGGTGGATCATTTCGCTGAAGAGAATGCATTAGAAAAGAATACCGATATAGAGATTGAGCGCAATAAAGAGCGTTATCAATTTCTAAAGTGGGGGCAGTCTAGCTTCGATAACTTTAAAGTTGTTCCTCCAGGTCGCGGTATTGTGCACCAAGTTAATTTAGAATATCTGGCCCGCTGTGCTTTTACCAAAGAGCAAGATGGTGAGACCTTGGTTTATCCAGACACCCTTGTAGGTACCGATTCTCACACTACAATGATTAATGGCCTTGGCGTACTTGGCTGGGGTGTGGGTGGTATTGAAGCGGAAGCGGCAATGCTAGGTCAACCCGTTACTATGTTACTGCCGAAAGTAGTAGGCTTTAGATTGTCAGGGAAATTACCTGCTGGCGTCACTGCTACTGACATGGTGCTTACCATCACACAGCAACTGCGTGAACACGGCGTTGTTGGCAAATTTGTCGAGTTTTACGGTCCAGGTCTTAAACACTTAACCACAGCAGATCGCGCAACAATTGCAAACATGGCACCAGAATATGGTGCAACGTGTGGTATCTTTCCAATAGACGATGTGGCGTTAGATTATTTGAGACTTACAGGTCGAGATGAAGACCAAATAGCACTTGTCGAACAGTACGCTAAATTCAGTCACCTATGGCATGACGACCATTCAAAAGATGCACAGTACCATGAAACACTTGAACTCGATTTGGGCGAAGTAGTGCCGTCACTTGCCGGGCCGAAACGCCCACAAGATCGCATTGCCCTAGACAAGGCAGCAGAAGCATTCAATGAATGGCATCGTTCGCAAATTGATGTGAAAGTGCTAGATGAAGAAACCGATTTAATTGCCGAGGCTGGGCTGGGTACCACTGATGATGTTGATGAAGACCATGACTCCTTTGTTGAGTTCAGAGGTAACAAGTTCAACTTAGAAGATGGCGCAATCGTGATTGCTGCCATTACAAGCTGTACCAATACATCAAACCCGTCAGTGCTCGTTGGCGCGGGCCTGCTGGCTAAGAAAGCTGCGGAAAAAGGCTTAACTCGTAAGCCTTGGGTTAAAACGTCATTAGCACCAGGCTCACAGGTTGTTACTCAGTATTTAGAAGATGCTGGTCTTATGGACCCGCTTGAATCACTTGGGTTTAACTTGGTGGGATATGGCTGTACAACCTGTATCGGCAACTCTGGTCCACTACCTGATGCCATTACTGATGCTATTAGAAAGGCGAAACTTACTGTTACTTCGGTGCTATCCGGTAATCGTAACTTTGAAGGTCGCATTCATCCTGATGTAGCGGCAAACTATCTTGCGTCACCGCCTTTAGTAGTCGCATATGCGCTAGCAGGGAACATGAATGTAGATATCACTACAGAGCCATTGGGTCAGGCAAGTGATGGTTCACCTGTTTACCTAAGAGACATCTGGCCTACTGAAGACGAAATTCAGCAATATATTGCTGAAAACGTAACGGGTGACCTATTTAAAGAAAAATATGCGGATGTGTTTAAAGGCGCAGGCGAATGGAATGAACTGGAAGTGAGTAAAACATCAGTTTATGACTGGCCAGAGTCGACTTACATTAAGCATCCACCTTTCTTTGAAGTGATGGGTAAAGAGCCGAAAGCCTTGACGGCAATCGAAAATGCGCGATGCCTAGTGAAAGTTGGTGACTCAATCACGACAGACCATATTTCACCTGCAGGGGCCATCGCAAATGATAGCCCAGCGGGAGAGTACCTGCAGGCACAAGGTGTTGAGCCAAAAGACTTCAACTCTTATGGCTCTCGTCGCGGTAACCATGAGGTGATGATGAGAGGAACGTTTGCGAACGTTCGTCTTCAAAACCAACTGGCGCCGGGTACACGAGGCAGTGCGACAACCCACTATCCGAGCGGCGACAGCATGTCTATCTTCCACGCTGCTATGCGTTATAAAGATGACGGTGTTCCAGCAGTTGTCATTGGTGGTAAGGAGTACGGCACTGGCTCAAGTCGAGACTGGGCAGCTAAAGGGCCTTCTCTTATGGGCGTGAAGGCTGTGCTAGCGGAAAGCTACGAGCGTATTCACCGCTCCAACTTAATAGGAATGGGTATTCTACCACTCCAATTTAAGTCAGGTGACAGCGCGAGCTCTTTGGAGCTTAAAGGTAACGAGTCGTTCTCTATCGATGCAGTTGAACGCGGGCAGACCGAGGTTGAAGTGAAAGCTGTATCAGACGAGGGGCAAACAACTACCTTTATGATGGACATCAGAATCGATACATCTAACGAGTTTACTTACTTCGAAAACGGAGGAATACTTCACTACGTTATTCGAGAGTATTTAAAACGATAAGCGTTTATAAGATTAAGGCTGCGGTTAGTTCGCAGCCTTTTTATTTATGGCACCCGGCAAGGGCATTTACTCTCCGCCAATAATTTGGACTTGTGCTATATCAGTATCGCCTTTTAATACTTTGAAAATAGCATCTTGCACAAGGGTTCGCATACCATCTTTGGCCGCTTGTGATTTCATTTCTGAAACGCTGGCTTCTTTATATACCATTGAGCGAAGCTCTGGTGTCATCCCCAGTAATTCGTGCACACCTGTTCTGCCTTTATAACCTGTGTTTCCACATTCTTCGCAACCTTTGGCTCTGTAGAGTTCAAGTGGGGCCTGAATGTTCAGTTCTGACAGGTGCTCTTTGCCATATTGGCGCTCAATAAACGCCATGTCTTTCTCGCCTGCTACATACTTCTCTTTACAGTTCCCACACAAGGTCCTTATAAGACGCTGGGCCAATATTCCCACGCATGCGTCTGAGAAGTTGACCGGATCAAGGCCTAAGTCAAGTAAACGGGTGATGGTCTCTGGCGCTGAGTTAGTATGCAGCGTTGAAAGTACTAAGTGACCAGTTAATGACGCTTCAATACCCGCGTGAGCGGTTTCCTTATCACGCATCTCACCAATAAGAATGATATCTGGGTCTGCCCGCAAGAATGCCCGAAGTGCTGCCGCAAAGTTAAAGCCAATTTTAGGGCTTACCTGAACCTGTTGCAGACCAGGTTGAGTAATTTCTACCGGGTCTTCAGCCGTCCAAATTTTCTTTTCAGGCGTATTCAAATATCCCAATATAGCGTGAAGCGTAGTGGTTTTACCGGAACCTGTAGGGCCTACAACAAGCAAGATGCCGTGAGGCTTTTTAATCATTTCTTCCAATCTTGTACGGTTGGTGGGGGCCAGGTTCATCTTGTCGATAGGCATCGCACCGCCTGATGCCAAAATACGCATTACTACACCTTCACCGGCGACGGTGGGAATAGTAGCCACACGCACTTCTACGAGTTTACCGTTCATTCTAAATGCGAGCTTGCCATCCTGCGGTACGCGCTTCTCTGCAATATTAAGATTCGACATTATCTTAATACGCGCAATCACCGCGTTATGATGCGAATGAGGTACCTGGTTCATATCGCGGCACACGCCATCCACGCGCATGCGAACACGAGTAGGCGCATTCTTTTCAGGGTCTATATGAATATCTGAGGCGTTTAAACGTTTAGCATCGTGCAGTATACGACTTACTAAGCGGACAACTGCTGGCGCATCGTCTGAAAGCTCATCAATCTGGTCTTCATTGTCGTCGCTGGATGAGCCAATTTCATCGAGGATGTCGCTCATTTCACCAGGGCCGCCGCCACCGCTATTCTCCCCTAAATACTGAAGAATAAGGTTAGGTAAACTTACCGCGATTTCGTAGCTATCTATGCCCATAGCGCTTTCAATTTCCATTAAGAGCGCGGCATTGTTTGGCTCAGCCATTAGCACAATGGGTTTATCGTGTGCATCGGCGATAACTGCAACATAGTTTCGCTTGAGGTAAGAAACGTTTAGACGACTTTCGTTTTCGAACCTGTGATATTTTTCCGGCAGGTAAGAAATGAACGGCACTTGATAGTGGATTGAAAGAGAGTTGCCAATTTCATCTTCCGATATGCGATGTTCAGAAATTAACCGTTGAACTAAGGCTCGTATATCTGGGGTTGTCGCTTGTATATCGGCGAGGGTGGCCTCTTCTAGCAAGCTTTTGTGTACTAACAGGTCAAACGGGTTATTGGTGCCGCCTAATTCAAATCTGAATTTATCACCAAGAATAAGCGCTAATGCATTCCCACGCTTGAGGTCCTCTTCGGTAAAACCGCCGCTTGCCTTATTGATGATCTGAATAACACCCATTAACACGCCAGCGTTCATTATTGGTACGCAAAGAATGTTTTGAGTTCTAAAGTCATTGTCTTTATCGAATTTATCGGCAAAGCGAAGTCGAGGGTGAATGCTTTGAAGTAGGGTAGGATTGTACGGGTCATCAATGACAACAGGCTTTTGTGAAAGCGCAACGTAGCCAGCAATAGACATGGGGCTAATCGGTACTTTTATCTCTAGGGTTTCTTTACCTGTTTTAAATCGGGCGACCAGGTCTTGGTGTTGACGACGGCGTTGAAAAATACTCATGCGTGTGGCGTCAAACAAGCCAAGTATCATAGGTTCTAATAGGCTGTAGGCATCTAACAACGTAGAGTGGTTATTTAAGATGCGTTTTATTTGTGCAAATGTTTGCTGGTTATTTACTACTTCCATATTCTCACTACTAATAATGTTGGCGCCTAGTCCTTTACGCTTTTGACGCTATAAGCATGTTTTACGCTAGGGTATCAAGATATACTGTTACCATAAAAGCAACAATACTACTTCTAGACAGTTACATACACTGTTTTAGCGTAAAAATATGTGTATAAAAAGCAAACTGCCTCTTGCATTGCCCTCTGCTTTCTGTATAATTCGCGCCCACTGCCCAATTAGGGTATGAAGTTTTTAGCCGCAACCTCACTGTTTTTAGGGTGGTTGCCGAAGTAACGGATTCATCATTACTGATTAGCCTGTTGCTGGCGTGCTAGAAAAAAGAACAGGGTTCCGATAGGGAACCATCGGTTTACGCACATCTTTTCTTTCCGGAATTAATGGAAGAGAAAAGGTGAATTTTTTTGTTCTTTCGATTGGAGCTTAATCGATGCCAAATCAAAGAATTCGCATTCGTTTGAAAGCGTTTGATCACAAGTTGATCGATCAGTCTACGGCTGAAATCGTTGAAACTGCGAAACGCACTGGTGCTCAGGTAAGTGGTCCTATTCCTCTACCTACTCGCAAAGAACGCTATACAGTTCTGATTTCTCCGCACGTTAACAAAGACGCGCGTGATCAATATGAAATCCGTACTCACAAGCGTTTGGTAGACATCATCGAGCCAACTGATAAAACAGTTGACGCGTTGATGCGTTTGGACTTGGCTGCTGGCGTTGATGTTCAAATCAGCCTGGGCTAATAAGAGAGGGTTATAACAATGGCGATTGGTCTAGTCGGTCGTAAAGTGGGTATGACTCGCATCTTCACTGAAGATGGTACGTCTATCCCTGTGACTGTTATTGAAGCGACCCCAAACCGCGTTACTCAGCTTCGTACTGAGGAAACTGACGGTTATCGCGCTCTTCAGGTTACTGCTGGAACTAAGAAAGCTAACCGCATCAACAAAGCTGAAGCAGGTCACTTTGCTAAAGCTGGTGTTGAAGCTGGACGCACTCTAGTAGAATTCCGCCTAGAAGAAAACGAAGGTGCCGATATTGAAGTAGGCAGTGAAATCACTGTTGAAATCTTTAACGACACTAAAAAGATTGATGTAACTGGTACATCAAAAGGTAAAGGTTTCCAAGGTGCAATCAAACGCTGGAACTTCAGTTCACAGCGTATGACACACGGTAACTCTTTGTCACACCGCGCACCTGGTTCAATTGGTCAAAACCAATCACCAGGTAAAGTATTCAAAGGCAAGAAAATGGCTGGTCAGCTTGGTAACAAGCAAGTGACTACTCAGTCTTTGGAAGTTGTACGTGTTGACGTAGAGAACGGCCTTATCCTAGTTAAAGGTGCCGTACCTGGCGCAACTGGCAACGATGTAATCGTAAAGCCAGCTGTTAAAGCGTAACGTCTGGGGAGTGAACTGATGGAATTAACATTGAAAGACGCGCAAAGCGCTCTTGAAGTATCCGAAGCGACCTTTGGACGTGAATTCAACGAAGCCCTGGTACACCAGGTAGTTGTAGCTTACGGTGCAGGCGCTCGTCAGGGTACAAAAGCGCAGAAAACTCGCGCTGAAGTTCGTGGTGGCGGTAAGAAGCCATGGCGTCAAAAAGGTACTGGCCGTGCACGTGCTGGTACAATCCGTAGCCCAATTTGGGTTGGCGGTGGCCGTGCTTTCGCAGCAAAGCCTCGTGACTTTGACCAAAAAGTTAACAAGAAAATGTATCGCGGTGCGCTTAAGAGCATCCTGTCTGAACTAATCCGTCAAGACCGTTTGGTTGTTGTAGAGAAGTTCGGTGTTGACGCACCTAAGACTAAAGCTCTTATTTCTGCACTTAACGAATATGAACTAAATGATGTTCTAATCGTTACTCCAGAAGTTGATGAGAACTTGTTCCTAGCGGCACGTAACTTGTACAAAGTTGACGTACGTGACGTAGCAGGCATCGACCCAGTGAGCTTGATTGCATTTGAAAAAGTGCTAATTACTGCTGATGCGGTTAAACAACTTGAGGAGGCGTTAGCATGAAAGAAGAACGTCTACTGAAGGTGCTAGTAGCACCTCACGTTTCAGAAAAGTCTACAATGGCTGCTGAAGCGAACAACACAGTTGTATTTAAAGTAGCTAAAGACGCGAACAAAGCTGAAATCAAAGCTGCAGTTGAAAAACTGTTTGAAGTTGAAGTTGAAGGTGTTCGTACTGTGAACGTTAAGGGTAAAACCAAGCGTCACGGCATGTCTTTCGGTAAGCGCAGCGACTGGAAAAAGGCCTACGTGGTTCTTAAAGAAGGTCAGGACATCGACTTTGTCGGTGGTGCTGAGTAAGAAGGGGATTAGAAATGCCATTATTGAAAGCTAAGCCAACTTCTGCCGGTCGTCGTCACGTTGTTCAGGTCGTAAATCCTGACCTGCACAAAGGTGCACCGTACGCACCTTTGCTTGAAAAGAACAGCAAATCTGGCGGTCGTAACAACAATGGTCGTATTACCACTCGTCACATTGGTGGTGGTCATAAGCAACACTACCGTGTAATCGACTTTAAACGCAACAAAGACGGCATTCCAGCCAAAGTTGAGCGTTTAGAATACGATCCAAACCGTTCTGCAAACATTGCACTAGTATTGTACGCAGACGGTGAACGTCGTTACATTCTGGCTCCAAAGGGTATGAAAGCAGGTGATGCAATCCAGTCTGGTTCGGGTGCTCCGATCAAGTCTGGTAACACGCTACCTATGCGTAACATCCCTGTAGGTACTGTTGTACACGCAATTGAAATGAAGCCTGGCAAGGGTGCACAAATCGCACGTTCTGCTGGTGCTTACGCTCAGATCCTAGCACGTGACGGAAACTACGTTACCCTACGTCTACGCTCTGGCGAAATGCGTAAAGTTCTTTCTGATTGCCGCGCCACCATTGGTGAAGTTGGTAATGCAGAACACATGCTTCGTTCACTAGGTAAAGCTGGTGCTACACGCTGGCGTGGTATTCGTCCTACCGTTCGTGGTGTTGCCATGAACCCGGTTGATCACCCACACGGTGGTGGTGAAGGTCGTACATCAGGCGGTCGTCACCCAGTAACTCCTTGGGGTGTTCCTACCAAAGGTAAGAAAACCCGAAGCAACAAGCGTACTGATAAGCTTATCGTACGTCGTCGAAACAAGTAATAGCGAGGATTCACCATGCCACGTTCTCTCAAGAAAGGTCCTTTTATTGACCTTCACTTGCTGAAGAAGGTAGAGGCTGCAGTGGAAAAGAACGAACGTAAACCAATCAAAACTTGGTCTCGTCGTTCTATGATCATCCCAGATATGATTGGGTTGACCATTGCGGTCCATAACGGTCGCCAACATGTACCTGTCATTATTAGTGACGAAATGGTCGGCCACAAGTTGGGCGAATTTGCGCCAACGCGTACTTACCGCGGCCATGTCGCGGATAAGAAAGCTAAACGTTAAGGGGTAGGAAGATGGAAGCATTAGCTAAACACCGTTTTGCCCGCACGTCGGCTCAAAAGGCACGCTTGGTTGCGGATCAAATTCGCGGTTTACACGTAGAGAAAGCTTTAGAAGTTCTTGCGTACAGCCCGAAGAAAAGCGCAGCGCTAGTAAAGAAAGTTTTGGAATCTGCGATTGCTAACGCAGAGCACAACGAAGGCGCGGACATCGACGAGCTAGTCGTTGCCAAGGTTTTCGTTGACGAAGGTCCAACTATGAAACGCATCAAGCCACGTGCTAAAGGCCGTGCTGATCGTATCTTTAAGCGCAGCAGTCACATCACTGTGGTTGTAGCGGATAACTAGGAGTAGATAATGGGACAGAAGGTACATCCTACAGGTATACGCCTGGGTATCAGCAAACCATGGACTTCTACCTGGTACGCTAATACTGCAGACTATGCAGACAACCTGTATAACGATCATCAGGTACGTCAGTATCTGACTAAACAACTTAAGAACGCTTCACTTTCTAAAATCGTGATCGAGCGTCCTGCTAAGAGCATCCGTGTGACTATTCACACTGCTCGTCCAGGCGTAGTAATCGGTAAGAAAGGTGAAGACGTAGAGAAGTTGCGTAACTACGTATCTAAGCTAGCCGGTGTGCCAGCTCAGATCAACATCGCTGAAGTACGTAAGCCAGAGCTAGATGGCCAGCTAGTAGCTGACAGCATCTCTAGCCAGCTAGAGCGTCGTGTTATGTTCCGTCGTGCTATGAAGCGCGCAGTTCAAAACGCAATGCGTCTAGGCGCGAAAGGTATTAAAGTTGAAGTTAGCGGCCGTTTGGGCGGTGCAGAAATTGCACGTTCTGAATGGTACCGTGAAGGTCGCGTTCCTCTGCACACATTCCGTGCGGACATCGATTACGCAACCTCTGAAGCGT
Source organism: Alteromonas sp. HB246098 (assembly GCF_054890645.1). Lineage (NCBI taxonomy): Bacteria > Pseudomonadati > Pseudomonadota > Gammaproteobacteria > Alteromonadales > Alteromonadaceae > Alteromonas > Alteromonas sp. HB246098. Next base: position 12,576 of record NZ_JBTZUG010000011.1, read on the forward strand.
CAACTACTTACGGTATCATCGGCGTTAAAGTATGGATCTTCAAAGGTGAAGTTCTAGGTGGTCTACCTACAACTCAAGAGCAAGCACCAGCTGCTCAACCTAAGAAGAAAGGCCGCAACGCTAAGCGAGAGGGCTAATCATGTTACAACCAAAACGCATGAAGTTCCGTAAGATGCACAAAGGCCGCAACCGCGGCTTCGCAGCGGGTAGCACTGTTGCCTTTGGTACTTACGGCCTTAAAGCAGTTGGCCGTGGTCGAATGACTGCGCGCCAAATCGAAGCAGCGCGTCGTGCTATGACTCGTCACGTTAAGCGTCAAGGTAAAATTTGGATTCGAGTTTTCCCTGACAAGCCAATTACTGAGAAGCCTCTTGAAGTGCGTCAAGGTAAAGGTAAAGGTAACGTTGAGTACTGGGTATGCCAAATTCAGCCTGGTCGTGTTCTTTACGAGATGGAAGGTGTTCCTGAAAATCTTGCACGCGAAGCGTTTGAATTGGCAGCGGCTAAACTGCCATTTAAAACAACCTTTGTAACTCGGACGGTGATGTAATGAAAGCGACTGAACTGAAAGACAAAAGCGTAGAAGAGCTGAACGCAGAGTTGATTAACCTGCTACGCGAACAGTTCAACCTACGCATGCAGCACACAACAGGTCAGCTTGAAAAAACTGATCAGTTGAGAAAAGTACGTCGTAACATCGCGCGTGTTAAAACCATTCTGACTCAAAAGGCTGATGCGTAATGACTGAGCAAAAAATTCGTACAGTACAAGGTCGTGTGGTTAGCAACAAGATGGATAAAACCATCACTGTTGTAGTTGAACGTTTTGTTAAGCACCCAATCTACGGGAAGTTCATCAAGCGCTCTACTAAGCTTCACGCCCACGACGAAAACAACGTGTGCAACCAAGGTGACGTAGTAACAGTACGTGAATGTCGCCCGCTATCTAAGAACAAATCTTGGATGCTAGTTGACGTTGTTGAAAAAGCTGGCGTTTAATCGCTAACTTTTTTCAAAGTCTTAAAAAAGCCGCTTTCGAGCGGCTTTTTTGTTTTCTTTGACCCATCCTAAATAACGTTGACACTTTTCAAACTTAATTTGGAGAGTGTAATGAAATCAAATAGCAAAAGAACGCAACGCGATTATTCCCTCGCTTTTAAACTGGCCGTTGTAGACCAAGTTGAAAAAGGCGAATTCACATATAAACAAGCACAAGACCACTACGGAATTCAGGGGTGTTCAACGGTTTTAGTTTGGCTTCGTAAGCATGGTCGTCTAAATTGGACGGATGGTACACCTAAGCTTCTTAAACGAGGTAACTGCGTGGATAAGTCCAAAATAGAGCTCACTCCAGAACAGCGTATTAAAGCTCTGGAGAAAGAGCTTGCTGATACGAAAATGAAAGCTGATTTCTTTGAAGCCGTCGTGAATGTTCTTGAAACTGACCTGTCCTAAAAAGCGTTCGCGCTTTGTTTTACTCACGCTTTCACAATCTGTTTGTAAAGTGCAGCGTACTCTCTTGCCATATTCTCTATGCTAAAGTGTGTTTTCACATGCCGGTGAAGTGCTTTACCTAATGCTATCTTTTCCTCGGGTTTTGCTATCAATAAGCTTACTGCTTGCACCAGCCCACTAATATCCCCAGGGCTCACCATTAAACCCGTTTCCTTATGCTTTATAATTTCTGGAATTCCGCCAACGGGGGTTGATATAACGGCACGTTTGCTTATCCCTGCTTGTAAAAGTATGACGCCAAGCCCTTCAGCGTAAGCGGGATGAACCAGCACGTCTATATTAGGCAAAATGCTCGCAACGTCGTTAGTAAACCCGCACAGCTTTACATTACTGTGCAACTTATACCTGTCGATTAACGACTTATAGTGTTCTTCTTGGGAGCCCTTACCAAAAAGAAGGCAAGTTAGGTTATTAAATTGCGTTGTTAGCTCTCGCATAGCGAGTATTAAATCGGCTTGCCCTTTGCGGGGGATATATTGTGCAAAATTAGCGATAACGAAGTGGTGCTGTGGAATAGTAAACTTATTTCTGAACCACTGCTGGTCAGCAGGCTGTCCGTATTCTTCCTCATCAACGGCAGAGTGAATAATTCCTTGGTATTTCACTTTATCGCAATGCTTAGAGACTACATTATGGACACCCTCCGATATGCTTATTACCGCTTCGTACTCTCGATATTTAAAGCGGGCCAATTTACCTTCAGTATTATCAACACGTCGGGTACATACTGCCGGTATTCCCGTGAATTTTGCTACCAGTGCGCCCCAGACATCAGCGCCACGTCTACTGTGTACATGAATTACGTCGGGCCTAATGCGCTTTACAACGTCAAGTAAACGCTTAAAGCCTATTAGGTCGGTATCGCCTTTGTAGTTAATAGAGAAAGTTTTACAGCGGTCAAAACTGTAATGACTGATTTCGCTGTTAGCAGCACAAACAAGCTGTTGGGTAAACCCACTGTCTTTATCTAGCGCATCTATAAGATAAGTTACTTGCTTCGCACCACCGTATAAATGCCTTCCCAATTCGATATGCAAAACGTCAATGTCGAAAGAATGCTTGTTGCTCATACTAGTGGCTTATGTATGTTTTAAGCTGATTAAAGACTTGTTCAGGTGTAACTAGCGTCATGCAGTCAAAGCGCCCATTGCACGTGGGTTTTCGTTTACATGGGGCGCAAGGCATATCTTTAAACAGTACATGGGTATATGCATTGTCGGTTATGGTGTAGGGTCTTGTTGAACCAAAAATGGCAACAGTAGGTTTTTTATAAATTGTAGCTAAATGGGTAAGACCCGTATCTACACCAACAAACGCATGGCAAAGTGACAGCACGCTCACGGACTCCTCTAAGCTAATTTTTCCTGCGAGCGAAATTACGCCGTTACATTCAAAGGTTAAGGCTTCGGCTTTTGCTGCATCACCAGGACCTCCTAAAATGGCTATAGGTAAACTAGAGTGATTACGTACCCTGTGAATTAAATTTTGCCAGTGTTCAGAAGGCCAATGCTTTTGAGGGCGAGTGGTAAAGGGCGCGATGGCTATAAAGGGTTCTGTTAAGCCTAAGTGACTAGTTTTCGATATCGCTGACTGCATGGCAGCGCTACTTGATCTGATGCACATTTCATAGCCTTGGCTATTATTGTTTTCAGCGCTACAAAGTGAATATAGTGTTTTAGCGAGGTGTCGATATTCGCTGCTAATCTGTTGTGATATTGGCTTATCTAGCGCGAGAGTAAGTAATCTTTGGCTATTTTCTTTGCTTTTAAAACCTATGCGCTGTGATGCACCACTGACGTAAGCGAAAAAGGCGCTTTTCAACAATCCTTGTGCTTCAATTGCTACTTTGAAGTTCTTTTCTCTGAGCTGTTTTCTGAACGCTTTTATAGTTTTAAAAAGCGCCCAGTACTTTTTAGCCTTTAATAGCGCTCGCCATTCGTTTTTAGGCCACGCAATAACGTGGTCTACATAGGGCTGACTTTTAACTAGCGCGACATAGGGAGCTTCTACTAGCCAAGTTAATTCAACAGGCTCTCCGTATTGGGAATAACTTTGCTTTATGCTAGACGGTAGGCCAGAAGCCATTACAATATCGCCAATTGCGCTAAGCCTGATAAAAAGAATTTGTTGTACGTTTTTAGGCATTAGAATAGGCTTTCAAAATTCACGTGAAGCTAACTAGCTAGCAATATCATCACAGTTTGACGACACTTTAATGACGCACATTGTATTAACGATTATGCATGCGTTTATGTTTACCATTAAGGACAATTTATGTTTGCTGCCGAGCGTAACGGCTACAAACCCACACTTATTGAAGATATATGCCGATGGGGATATTCGCTGATATTAGTGTTCATTATTCCCTTCGCCTTTTTACAGTTAATGCTAAGAGGTACCACCAGAAACAAAGACTATAACCGGAGAAGGTTTGAACGCTTTGGGTTCGTCGCACATGCACCTAAAAAAGACGGATACTTATTTCACTGTGTTTCAGTGGGTGAGGTGGTTGCGGCTTCTTGTTTAATTAAACGTATCATGGCGGATGAGCCCGATTGCCAGATTACGGTGACCACCACTACGCCTACGGGCTCTGCGCGGGTGCGCGCAATCTTCGGTGACAGCGTGCATCACTTTTACTTACCTTACGATCTGCATATGGCTATGGCAGGAATGCTTAAAAGAATTCAGCCCAAAGCTGTGCTAATCACCGAGGTAGAGTTATGGCCTAACCTTATCCACGCATGCTGGAAACGGGATATACCTGTAATGGTCGTCAACGCCCGTATGACCGATAGGTCTGCCAGACGTTATAAAAAGATTGGTAAGTTGTTTAACCCTATGCTCGCTAAGCTTTACCATATTTGTGCCCAAGGGCAGCGCGACTACAAAAATTATGCATGGCTTGGGGTGCCCGATAAAAAGCTTACGCTTACTAACAACATCAAGTTCGACCAGGTAGCTTCTGCTACCGCGCCGGACCATCCTTTTTTAGGTTTGAATCGAGCAGATTACCCCATACTTGTAGCGGGGAGTACCCATGACCTTGAAGAAGAAGCGGTACTTCAAGCAGCAAAAGAGTTGTGGCAACAAAGCCCTTCCTTCAAAGTAATTATTGTTCCACGTCACCCTGAGCGTTTCGATACGGTAGCTAAGCTTATTGAAGCTAAATCGCTACCCTTTGTTCGAAGTTCTCAGGTGCAATCCGTACCAGAAGATACCAATGTGGTGTTACTCGATGAGATGGGCAAATTAAATGATGCCTATGCGGTGGCTTCTTTCGCCTTTGTTGGTGGCTCCATAGCTGATAGAGGGGGTCACAATGCCCTAGAGCCTGCAAGCTTTTCTATTCCGATAATAATGGGCCCTCACACTTATAATAATCCGGTTATCTGCAGTTACTTAGAAGAGTGTGGCGCGCTGATAAAAGTAGAGAGTGGGGAAGCAATGTCGGCGATTGTGAATAGATGGCTTCTAAAACCCAATGAGCGAGAAAAGGCAGGACAAGCTGGCCGTAAAGTATTAGAAGAAAATAGTGGTGCTCTTGAAGCTACTGTTCAGTGCATACGAAAATACGTTAACTAATTGTTTTATGGTTAAAAAGTGGGCCCCTTAATAGTGCGCACTGTGCACTTTAATGGGGTTTTTTATGATGTGCCTGTTAAAGCCAGGGTGTGCAAAACAATGTAAGTTATTGTAAATAATGGGATTTGTTTATTTGGTCTACTCTTTGCTATAAAGGCTACGACAGCGTATCGGCAGTAAAATCCAAATAAAAACGCACCTTTAAAAAGGGCACTGTGTTACGTGTTCTCCAGGGAGAGACCTCCTGCCGAAAGGCAGGAGGTTTTCTTATTTTTACTCTTCTATTTTTTGTTCAAGCTCTGGCTCAATCAAGCTGATAATACGCCAGCCAGCTTTAGGCTGAATGCTGTTTCCGTTAATAAAGGTGAAGCTTTTACCTTCGGCATTAATGGCAATAAGCGGCGTAGCCCGTTCACCATACTGCTTCGTATACTGCTCAAAGGTAAACTCTTCTGAAAGCCGGGTCGTTTTAACCGCAGATTCACGGGCAATGGCTGACGCTAAATAGCCATAGGTAACACCCTCATCAAATAACGTAAGCTTTTTAGCATACTGCTCGCTAACTTGGTGACTAGGTCGCGTAGACTGTTCATTATTGGTTAGCGCCCACACTTTGTCTTTACCCATAGTGTACTCAAAGTGATAAGCAATAAGTGGGTTCAATTGTTTGTAAGGCGACATTATCAATACAGTGCCAAAGGTGTTTAAATCGAGATGTCGAGCAGCATGATCGGACATAGGATTACCGAAATACACCGGAATATCCATCATGCGCGCCTCTCTAATCGCATCCCAGTTAGTATCTGCAATAGTCACGTCCAACTTTTGATTCAACATTTCACACGCAAGGGCGCGATTGAATTTGCTACCTCCAAAAATAAGGTAGCCAGTAGGCGCCGGCGCTCTAACCTTAAGAAGAGATGCAACACTGCGAGAGGTAAGACTTTGCACTACAACCGTCGCGATAATCACCATAAAGACGATAGGAACGATAATACCCGCTCCTTCATAACCGATTTCTTCAAGCTTAAGAGAGAAAAGGGCTGAGACTGCTGCAGCAACGATACCACGCGGAGCAATCCAACTTAGCAACGCTAATTCATTTAGCTTAAGTCCAGTACCAATGGACGATGCTAATACTGACAGGGGGCGGGCTATAAACATAATAGCGGCTAGCACCACAATCGATCCCCATCCTACATCGATGACAGACTGTAAGTTCAGTCGCGTAGCAAGCAGTATGAATAAACCTGAAATAAGTAAAACGCTTAGGGTTTCTTTAAATTCGAGGATGTCTTCTACATCAACATCTTTCATGTTGGCCAACACCATACCAGAGATGGTCACCGCCAAAAGGCCCGATTCATGCGCTACGTAGTTTGATGCTGCAAATACACCTAAAATAACGGTTAACACAGCGGTATTAAGCAGATAGTGGGGGATCCATTCCTTACGAATAGATAGGCCCAGTAAATAGCCTGAGGCAAGCCCCAATACGGAGCCTATACCAACGGTTTTTCCAAAGGCAATGAGTGTATGTGTAATAGCTGTTTCTTGTGACGCTACGATGAATTCGAATACCAGTACCGCTAACAAGGCTCCAATGGGATCGATAACTATACCTTCCCAACGTAAGATATTGGCTAGGTTGGTTTTAGGTCGTACAGTCCTTAACATGGGAACAATAACGGTAGGTCCAGTTACAGTAACAATTGCACCGAACAAAAAGGACAACTGCCATGAAAGGTCTAGGCTATAGTGTGCGGCTGTCGCCGCAACCACCCAAGTGACTAAGACACCGATAGAGCACAGGTTCCTCACCATATTGCCATGGCCTGCAATATCACTAAACTTTAGCGTCAGTGAGCCCTCGAACAAGATAATGGCAACAGAGAGAGAAACGACGGGAAACAATAAATCGCCGAATAAGTCGTCCGCATTAAGTACACCGAATACCGGGCCGACAACAATACCGACTATTAAGAGCGGCAAAATTGCAGGAAGCCTTACCTTATAAGCTAAGTATTGGCATGTAATTGACAGCAGTCCTACTGCAACGAGTGAGAGAAGCGGGTCTGACAAAGTGAATCCTTATCGCGTTATTATTTATTCATCCTATATCAGCCTAAATATTTGTCATATAGAGACTTTAGGCCAAGCATTAGCCCATAGCGATATACGCTTGGGTTTGAAGTTTAGACCAATAGACCATTTTTAGCGCGCTAAATACATATTAGATGTTTAAAAGCTTTGGTATTATTACAAGAGATTACCGGTCTTTTAGGAACGACTTTTTTGAACTCTCTTTTTAAACTTGCACTTTTGACGTCAGCGCTTTTACTAGCGTCTGCATGCGCGAATCAATATCCTACCTCGGGCGCTTCGTTTAACGTTAAGAGTGTTGTGGAATTGCCTGAAGAGCTTTCGGAAACGTCGGGTTTGTTTTGTGAAATTGATAGTATGTATTCGCTTAATGACTCAGGCAACGCACCGGTAATTTACCGTATTAATTACCAAGGTGAGATAACCGAGCGGACGCGTTTACCACTGACTAATAGAGACTGGGAAGCAATAACCGCTGATGACACGTCGTTTTACATTGCAGATGTTGGAAACAATAAAGGAAAAAGAGAGAAGGTTGAAGTTCACAAAGTAAATCGCCGCAACACAAACGAAATAACTACCTTCACGCTAAAATATGCAGGCAATAATGCTTCGAGCAATATTCCTTACGCACACGATTTCGATTCAGAAGCGATGGTCAAGTACGGTAATGAACTGCTTCTGTTCTCAAAAAGCTGGAGAACGGGCATTACTCATGTTTACAAGGTCAACGAAGGGGAAACAGAGCAAACCATCAGCCCCTTTGCATCGATTGAAGGCCTACCAGGTGTAGTAACTGGCGTTGATTTCGACCATCATCAAGGCATGTTCGTTATCACAGGGTATAAATCAGATCCCTTTGGCAATTTCGCAACGTTTATCGCTCAAATTTCACAAGACTATACGCTTTTTGATATATGGCCGTTAGAGCGATATAAGCAAGTTGAAGGTGTATGCGTAGATAACAAGGGCACCTATTGGTTTAGTGAAGAAGCAACGGAAGGGCGCAAGGCGTCATTGTCTAGCGCTCAAATAACAAAAAAATAAGCAAAATTCGGTCGTTACGCTTGTTAACAACTGTGAGCAAGCGCGCTTTCATCACTCGTCACAATTCTATTTAAGTTATCTTTTAGCTGTTGTTAGTAAAATGGCTAATACCCAATTACCCTCTTTCCTGCCTATACTAAAACTGTGTTTACGTTTGTTTTAATAAACCACATTTTAAGAGGGGCGAAGATGAGACGTTTCGTACATGCTATTTTGGCAATGTGCACTTGCTCATGTTTAATGATGGCAGGTGCTGCTAATGCTTCCGTGGTTGAAAAAGCGCAACAATGGCTAAACAAGTATTCAGACAGCGATGATATCTTCTCTTTAACTCTCACCAAAAACAAAATTAAATTCAAAGGCTGTAAACAGAAGCAGTACCAATTAGCATTCAGCCAAAAAATAGCGCCAATGTTTAACATTGAAGCCATTGTGCACTACAACAAAGGGCTTCTTGACTACGGTGTTTTATCTCAGCGCGTGAAAAGCCACGAGTTCGAAGTAGTCAGCTGGTGGGATAGAGGAGATTACCGCTTAGGGTTGAGCCATAAAGTGCGCCCTCGTCATGAAATGCGTATCCCGGTTGCTGATACGATAAGACTACCAACTAGCACAACGGCTGGCCTATACGTTGAAGTTCCGTTTAACGAAGATAGGCACCTACTTACTGTAGGCGCCATGAGAGAATCGTGGGAAAGTGGTGGTGCCTCACTTCAACTACCGTGGCGCTCAAGCCGTGATAATCAAGTAAAAGTGCAATACGCCATTACCTTCTAAATAATGGCGAACAAGGTTTTTTACCAACTGTTTGGCGTATAGCACTATAAGCTTCTTACAACTTAAATCTGCTCACTTCTAGCGAAAGTTCCTGCGCCAGCTCGTCAAGTTTGTCACTTACATTCACCAATATTTGCGTTGCATTTAAGGTTTCTTCACTAGATGCACTAATATCGTTGATGTTTCGGTTTATATCTTCAACCACAGTCGCTTGTTCTTCGGTTGCAGTGGCAACTTGCGTATTCACATCATTGATATGAGCAATCTCTTCGGCGATATCTTGAAGCAACTTGTCAATCTCAGTGGTTGCGGTTACAACATCAGTGGTGCGCGTACGGCTTGACTCCATTTGCGAAACCGCAGATTTAGAATCTTGCTGGAACTTGTCAATTTTAACCTGTATTTCATCAGTCGCTTGGGCGGCACGTTGCGCCAAAGTTCGAACCTCATCGGCAACAACCGAGAAGCCTCGTCCGTGATCGCCAGCCCGCGCTGCTTCAATTGCAGCATTAAGCGCAAGTAGGTTAGTTTGCTCCGAAATACCTCTTATCGTATCAAGGATACCGCCAATGGCTGCAGTGTGTTCATCTAGCGACTGAATAACTCGTGATACATCTTGAATTTGCTCTGACAGGCCGTTTATCGCATGCACTGCACGCTGAGTAATTTCGCGACCGTGAGCCGAGTTTGTGGTTGCTAAATTCGCATTTTGCGCGGCATGAGTAGCTGACTGTGCCACTTCATTTACTGTACTGCCCATCTGCGTTAATGCCGCAGCTGCTTGCAACGTCTGATCCCGTTGGTTTTTAGTAGAGTTTTCAGTTTGATGAGATTGCTTTGCTACATCCTGAGCCGATGCTTTTAATGCATGGCTTGTTTTAGCCACTTGAGAGATAGTGCCGTGAAGGTGGTCGATAAAGTTATTAAACCCTTCTACTAAGCGGGCAATTTCTTTTTGTTCAGGCATAGGAATTCGAGAACGTAAATCGCCTTGCCCTCTGCCGAGCTGTTGGAAAACATCAGCGAGTGATTCAAGTGGTTTGGTAAGGGTTCCAGCTAGCCATATACCGATGAATGCAAAAGCACCGGCTATGATCAACGCCCATATAATGATTTGGCGGCTACCAGCATCTAACGATGCATAAAGTTCGTGCTCGGGTACTTGCGCTACTACGTACCAACCCGCCTTTTCCACATAGGTACTGGCAAATAACTGAGTATCGCCTGCTGAGTCGCTGGTGGCCATAGCGAAACCCTGACGATTAAGCAGTTGTGCTGCTGTGTTCGAATCACTTATTGTCGCTAATTTGGCTTTGCCCAGTAACTCAGTATTGGGGTGTGCGATAATAGTACCGCTACCGTCTACAAGAAAGACAAATCCGGTTTGTGCAATTTTAACGGCATTGATAATACCTAATAACTCATCTACCGATTTAGCGACACCCGACATACCTCTGCCGTTTACTTGCTGATAATTCGCAAACAGGCGGTAACCCTGTCCGGGTTCGTTGTACAAACTCAGCGAGATGGGTTCGCCACTATTTTTGTAAGCGAAAAACCACCCGTCGAACTCATCGTTCTTAAGTACACGCAAAAAGCCATCTTGGTTCCAATATTTGTAGGTGTTTCTGTCTACAAACGAGGCTACCGTTAAATCGTTAAATTCAACTATATTATTTAGATAGCCCAGTAAACGCCGTTCGCCAGCGCTATCGGCGCCGGCTGATGACCAAGCGAGAATATCGGGGTTAGAGGCAATGCTGTGCGCCACAGTCAGCATTACACTGGCCTCTCTGTCTACGCGGTTGCCAACCTGTTTCAGTAAAGAAGGGAGCTGTAGTTCTTCCATGTTCTCTTTAACGAGATCACGGGCAATCCATTGGCTAATTGAACCTACAAGAATAGCTGCGGCAAGTACTGCCACAATAAGAGAGATAATGAGTTTTTGTTTAATACTGAAAGTCATGACTTTCGACCACGTAAGTTAATGCTGAAAATTTATAGATTAAAGGTGACGTGGCATTGCAGGCACAGCAACGTCTGATACTGAATCCTAGGCGGGCCAGTACTACTTTATGATTCTTACGCTCGTGCTTTTATTATTTTTTAAAGCGCAGAGAAGTTATCGACCTATTGTTTGTAAAGTTTATACTTTTTGCTAATAAATAGGTAAAAACGATTGTGAAGCATAATTGACCAACAGGTCAACAAAAAATATTAGACTTTATCTATGTGGACTGGTAGTAAAGATAAACGAAAAAGCCCTCGGGCTACTCATAGAACCGAGGGCTAGTTTAAGCAATGCTTATTAGAGCATCAGCTAACGCTTACTCTTTCGTTTCCTTAGGAATAGGGAAACCGCGGTCGCGCATTAGTGCGTCTACTTTGGCATCACGGCCACGGAATTTGCGATACGCTTCAGCTGGATCCATTGCGTTACGCACAGCAAATAGGTATTTCACTAAGCGGTCGCCCACTTCTTTATCGTAGAAACCACCCGGTGCTTCCATAAAGGCTTCTGCAGCATCAGCAGTTAGCACTTCTGCCCACATGTAACCATAATAGGCCGCCGCATAACCTTCGCCTGAGAATACGTGGCCGAAATGAGGTGAGCGGTGACGCATCACAATTTCTTCCGGCATGTCCAGCTTCTTAAGCTCTTCGCGCTCAAAAGTATCAGGGTCAATCTTGCTAGGGTCGGTAGTGTGGTACTTCAGATCCATAATGGCAGAAGCCATGTACTCGGTAGTTTTAAAGCCTTCGTTGAAGGTTGAAGCCTTTTTAATTTTTTCTACCAGCTCAGCAGGAATAGGCTCACCTGTTTCGTGGTGAACCAAGTAGTTGTTGATGACCTCATCAGTAGTTAACCAGCGCTCTAATAACTGAGACTGGAACTCAGTGTAATCGCGCACGCCAGAATGCGACGACGGGTATTCAACGTCAGACGCTAAGAAGTGAAGTGCATGGCCAAATTCGTGGAAGTAGGTTTCAGCATCGTCCCACGAAATAAGCGTGGCTTCGCCTTCAGCGCCTTTTACGAAGTTCGAGTTGTTAGAAGACAATACGGTCTTCTTACCATCGAACGTGGTGTAAGAGCGATATGTAGTTGCCCAAGCGCCAGAGCGCTTACCCTGACGTGAGAACGGGTCAAGATACCAAAGACCAATGTGTTCACCGCTGTCTTTGTCGGTTACTTCCCATACTTTCACGTCTTCGTGGAAAACCGGCACTTTGCCTTCTTCAACAGGCGTGAAATTGAAGTTGAACAAGCGACCAGCCACGTAGAACATCGCTTCGCGAAGCTTATCAAGCTGTAAGTACTGCTTTACTTCGTTTGAGTCTAGGTCGTATTTCGCTTGGCGTACTTTCTCTGCATAGAAGCGGTAGTCCCAAGGTGCAATAGTAATGTCTGCACCTTCTTCATCTGCAATGGCTTGCATGTCGGCCACTTCTTCTTCAACGCGAGCAATAGCGGCAGGCCATACTTTCATCATAAGGTCCATGGCATTTTCTGGGTTCTTTGCCATGCGATCTTCTAAGCGCCACTGAGCGTAATTTTCGTAACCTAATAGCTCAACGCGCTCGTCACGAAGAGTTAAGATACGTTTAATAATGTCGTTGTTATCAAACTTGTCAGCATTATCACCGCGGTTGTAGTAAGTACGCCATACTTTCTCGCGAAGCTCTCGATTGGTGGAGTATGTTAAGAACGGGTCCATTGACGAACGCGTATTGGTAATTGCATATTTACCTTCTTCGCCGCGAGACTCGGCTGCCGCTTTTGCTGCCTTAACAAATGAGGCTGGCAAACCGTCAAGCTGGTCTTCAGTAATATAGGTAACGTAGTTTTCTTCGTCTGCTAGTACATTGTTAGAAAAGTTAGTGTGTAGCGTAGCAAGCTCTTGGTTAATTTCAGCATAGCGCTTCTTCGCTTCGCCATCTAAGGTCGCACCATTGCGTGCGAAGCTATTGTAGGTCATCCATGTTATACGCTGTTCTTCTGGCGTAAGTGAATCTAACTCGTCAGATTCATATACCGTTTTAACTCTTTCAAAAAGCTTTTCGTTTTGCGTAATTTGCGTGAAGAAAGCTGATAGCTTAGGCGACATCTCTGCCTGAATTTCGCGGAATTCTGGGCTCGACTTGTTTGAACTCCAAATGCCGTAGTAAGTGAATACGCGACCAAGCTCAGCACCTGCTCGCTCCATTTCTACAATAACGTTTTCAAACGTTGGTGGCGCTTCGTTGTTCGCGATGGCTTCAATTTCTTTAAGATTCAATTCCATAGCTTTTTCCAGCGCAGGCTTTAAATCTTCCAAATTCATCTTATCAAACGCAGGTACACCGCCATAGGGGCCTTTAAACTCTTGAAGCAGCACGTTATCAAACTGTGCTTGTTGAGATGCCGTTGTATTTTGCACTTCTGTGCTAGACGTTTCTGGTGCCTTTTGCTGTGAACATGCACCAAGTGCAACCACAACCGCTATAGCGGTAAGTGATGTTTTAAATTTACCCATGAGTTTTCCTGTCTGTTTTTATCTATAGGTTTTTTGACAAAAACCATCTTAAGATAATGTAAAAATAAGTTAAATGCTCTTTAACGTAATTCCTTGCAGTACAGCGGTTTGGAGGGGAAATCGTACTGGTATGCAATTCGTCGAAATTGCACAAATTTTGATTGGCTTTGCGCTGGTTGGAAATTACACTGCGCGCGTTCTGAATTAGCTGTATTCCACAGCGCGTAAACCACTGACTTATTTACTGTGATCACCATGTTTGAATTTCTTCTCCACGGGTTTCCCGTAGCATTCGCCTTGGCCTCCTTTTGGTCGAATACTGAACGCAAGTTACTGCTGCTGAATTTAGGTTTATGTATTGCTATTGGTTCTCTTTTGGCTTTTGAGCAAGCATGGGGAGGAGTTGTAGTTATAACGGTAGCAGGAATGAGTACCAGCTATCGCATAATAAAAAATAAGCTGCTGTCGCCTATTGCAACTTACATTACCTTAATCACTATGATGGTGATTGTACTGACAGTAAATAATTTAACCGGTAAAACCTCGCTGATTGAGGCTATGCCTGTGTTAACTTTTATGGCTTATCGCTTTGGCGAACTGCATTGTAAAGAGGCTGGCCTTCGCGTATGTATGATTATAGGTTCAATCAACTTCACGGCATACGGTGTGATTACTCAAACGTGGGGCTTAGCTATTACTGAAGCGCTATTTGCAGTATCAAACCTGTGGTACTACATGAAGCTTAGACGTGCCATGCGCACTAGCCCAATTTAGTTGACGATTAAACCAATATAGGCGAAAAGAAGGCTACGCTGTTGAATATATAGTCTTTTTGTGATGTATTTATGGTCAAACGGAATTGAATCCACAGGCAAGGTAATGCAACGTAAATCCATCGACAAAGCTCTATTTTTCGCTGTTCCGGCTTTTCTATTGGCGCTTTTTGTCCTGCGCTTAAATGTAGAAGACGATCTAAAGCTTGCAATGACCATTAGTAGTGTAGGGCTTCTTATTGGCTATGTTTCCTATTTCAGAAGCAGGGGCCTTAGCAGGAAATATTCTATCGAAAGCTTAATAGAAAAAGAGAATGAGAGCGTTGTGTTTCACTATTTGCACGGTTATGACCGCGAGCCACTAAAAGTGAATGCTGACACGATTTATGCGCTTAATTTTTCTCACCAATATCTAGGAGTAATTTTAGATAGGAATGGCAGAGGTTTCGATTTTCACTATCCACACAAGGAAGCCGTAATAAAAGCTAGGCTTCAAGAAGTACTTGGTGAAGATGGGTTCAATAACGTGAAAAAGAATGTCTAGATAGAGCGAGAGTCGACCAAATCAAAGCCCGAGAGTAATGTTACTGTCGGGCTTTTTTATTAGGTAATTGTAAAAGCTTACGCGAATACCACGGTTTTGTTTCTGTGAATAATTACGCGGTCTTCTAAATGGTAGCGCACACCGTGAGCCAGTGCGGTTACTTCACAGTCTTTACCTTTGCGCACCATGTCAGCTGCGCTGTCGCTATGGCTGATACGTTTTACGCTTTGCTCAATGATCGGACCTTCATCTAAGTCTTTGGTGACGTAATGACACGTTGCGCCAATTAATTTTACGCCGCGATCATAAGCTTGCTGATATGGCTTAGCGCCGGCAAAGCTAGGTAGGAAGCTGTGGTGAATGTTAATGGCTTTACCTTCCAGCTCTTGGCATAGCGTATCAGGTAAAATCTGCATGAAACGGGCAAGCACGGTCAAATCAATTTTGTACTCTTGAAGTAAGGTGGTGATTTGCGCAAATGCTGCTTCTTTTCCTAAGGCTTTAAAGTCTACCCAATGAAAAGGTACTTTGTACCAGTCAGCAAACTGTTTCATTTGCGGGTGGTTGCCAATAATCACTGGAATATCACAGTGCAGCTCGCCAGTATGCCAGCGATGAAGCAGGTCAACTAAACAGTGAGACTCAAGGCTCGCTAACAAAGCAACGCGCTGTTTTTTGTCTGAATCACTGAGTTTCCAGTTCATCTGATACTCGTTAGCAAGTGGGGTGAACTCTTTAACAAAGCTTTGGTGGTCTAGTTTTAGCGAATCTGTACTAATTTCATGGCGCATGAAAAAGCGGCCGGTCTGTAAATCGGTATGATGGCTGGCCTCAACGATGGTAGCGTTATGGTCGGCTAAAAATTGCGACACGCTGGCAACTAGCCCGATTTGGTCAGGGCAGTCTATAACTAATCTAAATGTTTGTTGCATGTGGGCAGTTTGAATAAAAAAACAGGCTATCTTTTTACCCGTGACGCTAGGCGTTGTAAAGGCTATAGGCAATTTAAAACAAGCTTAAATTGCTATAACTCATAATCACACCCATAGATCAAAGCTGCTTAGCCATAAAAAGGCGTTTGTCATAGTTTTACAGGTGCGGATAATCCGGTGCGGCAGTACATTTTTCTTAGTTCGCCATTCATTATTTAGCTGGTTTACTCGTCTGTAATACCGCGGCGAAGTTTCTCTCTTACCGACATATTATGTTTCAACGGCCAAGATTGACGAATAGGGTAGGTCACTCCCTGCGGCGTAGTTACAGACTCAAATAAGTGAAATGCTGAGATGTGAACGTCTACGCTTGGGCTGTAAAGCGGTAGCGGCAATGTTGACGTAGCCTTTCTCACAAGAGTGACGTGAGGCTTATACTCTCTGTTTTCTACTTCGATTGCCGCTTTACGGGCCGCTTTTCGCGACAATTTAGCGAGCTCATTAAGTGCCTTTGGCGTATCAGTAGGTGCAGCAAAGAGTATTTTAGGCCCATTCCATAACCCAGTGGCATTGAGAGTCAGAGAAAATGGTTCACTGACGAGCTGATCGAGTTCATACACAAGCGCTTCGTGCTGACGGTGATTTATCTCGCCTAAAAAGCAAAGCGTTATATGAAAGTTTGCTGCTGGCACAGCATAAGGTACTGCGGGCCCTTGGCTGTTGATGTGCTCGTTACGCTTGTTGCCAGACTTACGAGTACGAGTTACCTCGCTTTTCACCCATTGACGAGGCATTACTTCAGGCAACGCCTGTTGACGCCAGCTATCTAGAGCAAGTTTTTCTGTGGCGCTAAGATCTAAACCAATAAAGCTTCGCATAGCTTTCCTCCTTTAAATTTGCCCTATCTATGTACATTAAACAGTATTGCTGTCCACAAGCTTAAGAAGGCAGCAACGTCTGTACGATAATAAGTTTATCATGGCGCTGTGGACGAGTTCCAAAACAAGTCCCGCGTATTGAGTATTTACCAAATTTAAAAAAATAGCTGTGATGTTCGAGTGCATTGTTTACATCAGGTACACTATACCCACCAACTTATAACACCTTTATGCCCTTTATGTTACAACCGTTTTCTCACCTACCCGCTTATGAACTTGTTACGCCGCTACAAGAAGCCGTAGCGACTAACAACATCATCATAGGGGCGCCTCCGGGGGCAGGGAAATCTACTGTGCTGCCTTTATCGCTGCTGCAATCTTCGCTAAAAGGAAAAATCTTGCTCATGCAGCCTCGCCGGGTGGTGGTAAGAAATCTTGCTGACCACTTAGCAAAACATTTAAATGAAAACGTGGGTGAAACAGTCGGTTATCGTATAAAGGGCGAGTCAAAAACGTCGTCAGCTACTCGGCTTGAGATAATAACCGAGGGCGTATTAACGCGCATGATTCAGCAAGACCCAGAGCTTACCGGTGTAGATGCTATTGTCTTCGATGAATTTCATGAGCGCAGTATTCATAGTGACTTTGGGTTGGCGCTGGCACTTGAAGTCCAGTCAGGGCTTCGCGATGACTTACGCCTAGTGGTGATGTCGGCAACCTTGGATATTGCGCCACTTCAAACATTGCTCAATGGGTTTAGCGTACTGCCAGTAGCGAACTTGGAAACGCAAGGTCGTATGTTTCCTGTTGATGTTCGCTACACCCAAGATGTGCAGGCTTATGAGTTGGTACCGAAAACCAGTAATCTCATAAAACAGGCAGTAAGCGAGCACGATGGTGATATTTTAGTGTTCCTTCCCGGCCGAGGAAGCATAAATGCTGTTGCCAGAGAAATAAAAGGGTTAGCTGAAAGTGCGGACATAGCCGTTCACATGCTTTATGGCGCTGTAGGAAAATCAGCACAACAAGCAGCCATAGCGCCAGACCCACAGGGCAGGCGAAAAATCATATTATCTACCAATATTGCAGAGACAAGTTTAACCATTGAAGGCGTGACAGTAGTTATTGATACTCTGTGGGAGAACAGCGCTCAGTATCACCCTTCAAGCGATATTACTGCGCTTACCCAGCAACGTATTTCGCAGGCATCTGCCACGCAAAGAGCAGGGCGAGCAGGACGGGTAATGGCCGGTACCTGCTATAGGTTATGCAGTAAAAGCAGCTTCGAGCGTTTGGCCAAACATAATGCGGCGCAAATTGAGAAAGAGGACTTAAGCAGCTTCTTGCTTGATACTCTGGCGTGGGGTAGCAGCCCAGATACGTTGGCATTATTGACTCAACCTACACAAGCACAACTGCAGGTCGCACAGCAAAAGCTTTGCCGAGTTAATGCTGTTTCAAAGGCAAACATTACCCCTTATGGAAGAGCGTTGGCCCAGTTGCCATGTCAGCCTCATTTAGCCCATTTATTGCTAACGGCAAAAATAGGTATAGAGGGGCTAAGTGCTGATGAAAATAGTGCGCTTCGCTTTGCAGCACCTTTTGTAGTGGCTATAAGCGAAAGCAATATTAATGTAAATGGTGCGACAAACGTAATGGATGCGCTGCTTCATGCTAATAGCAGTACTCGCAATCAGCTTATACAACAGGCTTCTCGTTATGCGCGCTATGTGCAAAGCGAGAAGGGAAAAACGCAGAGTTTTAAGCCTGACATCAACGCATTAGACGAACACGCCCTTGGCCTTTGTATCGCCATCGCCTTTCCTTTGCAGGTGGGCTACCGGCGAAATGCGCCTAGCAACCATGGCGGTAATTTTGGTAATTCGAAAGTTACAACGAAGGGGGCTACGGGGAGCAGTGCTTCACAGTCTCATATTATTGAGTACAAGTTGGCGAGTGGGAAGGGGGCTGAGCTAACCGCTACAGCCGGTAGTACATTTTCCAATGAAAGCGAGAAAGATAACGAACCTTGGATAGCGGTGCTTGAGGGGCAGCTAATCAAAAGCACAGTGGCAATACGCCTAGCTGAGCGTGTCCCCGAGCGCTGGTTGCGTTTAGCTTTCCCTGACGCATTTAGCGAAAAGCGTAGCGTTATTCTTAACAGCGACACTGGCGTAATGGAAGCCAGAGTAAGTACGGGGTTTTATGACATAACGCTAAATAGTGCGCCAGTATCCGGACAGGAAAAAAGCCGCGAAAAAGCGTTTTGGGATAGCGCAATGTGCGATGCTTGGTTTGCCTATCTCAATACCTTGCCGTTATCCAATTGGCCACTGTCGGATGCCGATTGGCGATGGTGGCGAAGAGTTCAGTTGGCCGCAAAGCTCAATCTACCGCAAGATAAAGCTTTTGACGAACCAGATCCCTGGCCATTGTCAATAAGCGACTTGGTGCATAGGGCAAAAGACAGCCTAGCGCCTGTTTTAAAAAGCTGTAAAAGTATCAAAAGCCTTAAGCAGTTACCGTGGAAAACTGCCTTGAATAATGGCTTATCTTGGCCTCAGCAAGACGCATTGGCCACGCTTTTGCCCACTCACGTGACTATTCCTACGGGCAGAGAGGCTAGCCTAGATTATCGCGACAATGGGGATGTGGTGCTGTCGGTCAAAATGCCAGAATTGTATTCGCAAAGCGCTCCATTAACCTTAGCGGGTGGGCGAGTTACTGTTGTGTGCGAACTGCTGTCGCCAGCAGGTAGGCCACTGCAAACCACCAGTGATTTAGGTGCGTTTTGGCAAGGCAGCTATAAAGAAATACAAAAAGAAATGAAGGGGCGTTACCCCAAGCACTTTTGGCCGGATGATCCTGCCAATGCATTGCCGACCAGCAAGACAAAAAAACATATGTAGCCGTTGATGCGGCCATACCTCTTATTGTTTTCATTTGATTGTTGTGTATTTCAAACACTAGCCATTGCTTATACGCCAGTCTCTTACACAGTCTGTTTTTAACGACAGTGGTTACACAATAAAAACTAAGCTAACTTGATGGTAGCAAGTACAAACTTTTATTTAGGTAACCTTACACTATGAAATTATCCAGTTTAGCCACCGCGAGCTTTCTGTTTGCTACATCTTTAAGTGCTCAGGCTCACGATTTTTGGTTAGAGCCAGCAAGCTACCGTTCACAAGAGCCAAGTGCTGTTGCCTTGCAGTTCAAAGTGGGCCATAAAGAAGATACCTCTCACTGGAACCTGTCATGGGATAGGATAGTCGCGTTGCGCACTTATTCTTCTAACGGCGTGAGTGATATGGCGGCCAGCGTAGTACCTAAAACGTCAATGCTGCCCGGCATGGCTAAAACGGTTGAGCTTTCACCTGGCACCCACGTTATAGGGTTTGAAAGCTACCATGCGACTAGTGTACTAAAAGCGAAGAAGTTTAATCAGTATGCGAAAGACGAAGGTTTAACCGAGATATTAAGCCATCGCGAGGCGAGAGGGCAAAACGATATCGCCGGAAAAGAGCTTTATTCAAGGAAAGCAAAAACCATTGTACAAGTGGGTGAGGCAATGACCGACAATGCCCTAAAACCAATTGGCCACACGTTAGAAATAGTGCCCCTTGAACACCCTTATAAACTCTCAGATAACACTCTATCTGTTCAGGTGTTGTTCAAAGGAAAGCCCTTAAGCAATGCACTTATCGATGCTGCATCCCTAGTTGATCACAGCGTGGAAGTGCAAGCGGTTAAAACTGACAGTGAAGGAAAGGCGACGTTTAAAGTTAATGTCGAAGGGCCTGTTATGCTAAATACGGTTTGGGGCGTACCCCTTACAAATAGTTCTGCAGCAGATTTTGAAACTTACTTTTCAAGCCTAACGTTCGAATACGTTCAGTAACCAATAAGCTGGACGGTGTTTACCTTACCGATTACTAAAAATACCAAATGATTAATGCGCCCTTGAAAGGGCGCTGTTTTAATCAAGATTAAGAGGTAGCCTTGCTTGCCAGGTCAATGTTGAGGGCTGCCATTACTTCCAAACCTGGAAAACCATCTGCGATCATATTATTGCTAATTTGGTAGTTGCGGATACCCTCGCGAGTGGCAGGGCCAATGATGCCGTCG
This sequence comes from Alteromonas sp. HB246098, assembly GCF_054890645.1. NCBI lineage: Bacteria > Pseudomonadati > Pseudomonadota > Gammaproteobacteria > Alteromonadales > Alteromonadaceae > Alteromonas > Alteromonas sp. HB246098. The sequence goes on from NZ_JBTZUG010000011.1 coordinate 33,374, forward strand.
GGTTTGCCCACATCGAAGCCTAAATTATTTAGCTTACTTTGAAGCGCAATAATGTCTTTGCGGCTGTAGGCGGGGAGATCGGGTAAGGTTGCTTTAATACCAGACGCCCCAGCGATGCGGTCGGCCAATACACCTACGGCGATGGCATAAAACTCAGAGTTGTTCCAGCGCATAATAACGCGGAAGTTTTTGTAAGCAATAAAGGCAGGGCCGTTATGCCCTGCAGGCACGATAACATAAGCTGTGGTATCGTCTTCGCCCAGCGCAGAGCCATCGGCTTTCTTCACGCCTTGAGCGTTCCATTCGCTAAGAGGTTTTCTATTTTTATAACCAGACTCTTGATAGTCAAAGTTCTCAGGCAACTGCACTTCACGACCCCAGCGGAAGCTGCGCTCCCAACCTAGGCTTGCAAGGAAGTTTGCGGCAGAAGATAACGCATCTTCTTCACTTGCCCACAAATTAATTTGCCCGTCGCCGTCGCCGTCAATGGCATAGTGTGTATAGGCTGAAGGCATAAACTGAGTGTGACCCATAGCGCCAGCCCACGAACCAATCATGTCTTCTTTTTGAAGCTTTTCCCGTTCCATCAGCTTCACGGCCACAAGGAACTCTTGGGTAAAGTATTTACTTCTTCGTTTGTCACAAGCCAGCGTGGCAAGAGAATCAAGTACCGGCATTTTGCCTTTGTAAGAGCCAAAGTTTGTTTCTAAGCCCCAGAAAGCGAGCAGGTAGTGAGGAGGCACGCCATACTTATCACTGAGTTTGTGCAAAAGCGCTTCGTGCTTAGCGTACATCTCTTTGCCTTTCTGAGTGCGCCAATCGGTAACGCGCTTACTAAAGTACCCTGGAAAGGTTTGTACAAATTCAGGTTGGCTTCGGTCTAACTCAATCACACGGTCTTGATGAACAAGGTGAGGAAATACATCATCAATGGTTTGCTGGCTAACCCCTTCTTGCTTTGCTTTATCTGCAAGTACGGCGGTGCAGCTAGCAAATTGTTCATTGGCATATGCGGTGTTAATCGACGCACTAGCAATAAGCAGAGCCAAAGATGTACGAATGAATGAGGTGTAAGACTTGGCCTTCTTAGGTGAATGATCAGAAAGAAAAGAAGACTTAAATGAAGCTAAGCGCATAGTACGATTCCTGTGTTACTTGCCAGCATGCTATCGCATTGTGACCGTGAAACGCGAGTAAAATTCACTTTTCCTAGTGCGTACAGAAGTACTTTATCCCGCATCAATAGTAAATGGGCTCTAGGTGTGCATATTTGGAAACAGTTGTTGAGCGGCGGCCCGAATGGTAATGTTGATACTATTAAAACTAACGTTTTAAGCGACGTTCGTTAAACCTATATCGCAAAGTATGCGATGTCATCTTCAATGATCTTCATGGCGTTTTCACGTGGCAAAAAAACAGACACAAAACAAATCATCTTCAAAAAGCAAAACAACCAACAAGGGTAAGAGCTCAGCCAAGCGCTCGTGGTTTTTCAAGCTATTCTGGCGAGTCGCTTTAATAGGCTTAGTGGTGCTCGGGGCTTATGCGTTTTATCTCGACGCACAAATTAAACATGCGTTCTCGGGTAACAAGTGGGAAGTGCCTGCGCAAATCTTCGCACGTCCTTTAGAAGTAAGTAAAGGCGAGGAGATCACGCCACAAGAAGTCATTGATGAACTCAATTTGCTGGGCTATCGCAAGGTGACTTTTGCTGACAGTAGCGGTGAATACAGCTATCAAAACAAGGTATTAACCGTGCAGCGCCGAGCGTTTCAGTTTCCTGAAGGCGCTGAGCCTCTTCGACACTTGGTAATAACGTGGGAAGGTGTACGCATTGGGGAAATCTATGACAAATCGCAAGGGCGCCCTTATGGTTCTGTAAAACTAGAACCTTGGTTAGTAACGCGTATGACAAGCGGTTCGCAAGAAGATCGAATGCTTGTGACCCTCGATACTATTCCTGAAATGTTACCTAAAGCGCTGACGCTGGTGGAAGATCGCAATTTTTATAACCACCATGGTGTTGCACCACTTTCAATATTGCGAGCCCTAATGGCAAACATTGCTGCTGGTCGTACGGTTCAAGGTGGCAGCACGCTGACGCAGCAGTTGGTTAAAAACATGTTTTTAACCCGTGAGCGCTCAATTGTGCGTAAGGCAAAAGAAGCTATCATGGCGGTGATCATTGACGCACGTTACAGCAAGTCAGAAATTATTGAAGCTTATTTGAACGAAGTGTTTTTAGGTCAAAACGGTGACATGGCCGTACATGGTTTTGGACTTGCCAGCTATTTCTACTTTGACCGACCAGCCAACGAGTTAAGTACGCCTGAAATAGCCACGCTTGTTGCCATTATTAAAGGCCCATCTTATTACAATCCACGCAAATATGCCGAGCGAACAAAAGAGCGACGTGATTTAGTACTTCGCATGTTGTTCGATGAAAATGAAATAAGTCGTCAAGACTACGAACGTTTTGTGAATATGCCGTTAGGGCTTGCCAGTGGTGCGAGTTTAGCAAGCGGCAAACACCCTGCTTTCATGGAGCAGGTACGTCGAGAGCTGAATGAAATTTTAGCAGAGCCAAGCTTAAGAGACTCGGGCGTGAAGGTGTTTACAACATTGGATATTGTCGCCCAGCGCAGGGCAGAAAAAGCACTGTCTGGCACCCTAAATGGCCTACAAAAAGATAGAAGCGTACCATTGCAAGGTGCCATGGTAGTCACCGACAGTGCAAGTGGTGAAGTGCGCGCGATTGTGGGCGGTAAGGACTTTGCATTTAAGGGTTTCAACCGAGCACTAGATGCTAAGCGGCCAATAGGTTCTTTGATTAAACCTGCGGTGTATTTAACAGCCTTAGAAGATCCCACCCAGTTTAACCTGGCTACACCTCTTGAAGACGAGCCAATCACCCTTGAAAGTAGAAACGGCACCGAATGGTCGCCGCAAAACTACGATAAAGAGTTCAGAGGGCAGGTGCCTCTGCTTCAGGGGTTAGTCGAATCTTTGAACGTGCCAACAGTTAATTTAGGCATGCAGATAGGCTTAGATGCGTTAGCCGATACCATTGAGCGCTTAGGAATTACTACGCCAGTAGATAAAGTACCGTCGTTAACCCTAGGCGCCTTCGAACTGACACCGTTTAGCACTAATCAAATGTATCAAACCCTATCTAACGACGGGCGCTATATACCCCTTCATACAGTGACCTCTGTAGTGACAGCGGATAATGCTTTGCTTTGGAAAAAAGCGGAGTTCTTTAGTCAGCGAACTGATGAGGCTGCCACCTATCTGCTTAATTACGCGTTGTACAAAGTAACCACAGAAGGCACTGCGAAACGTATAGGCTGGAACTTTGGTAATGTGAACATGGCCGGTAAAACGGGAACCACAGATGATTACCGCGACAGCTGGTTTAGCGGTTTCGATAGAAATAATGTGGTCACAGTTTGGGTAGGTAACGATGATAATAAACCCGTTAATTTAACCGGTGCAGGTGGCGCGCTTCCCGTTTTCATTAACTACATGAAGTCTCAGTCACCTAAATCATTATCAAGACGTTTCCCGAAAGGTTTGGGCATTGCGCATTTCGATGCAAAAACCGGTGCAGTCGTTGTTGCAGGTTGTGCTGAAAGCTTAAGCGTACCGGCTATTTTGGATGTACTACCTCCGCCTCAGCAAGACTGCTCGGGTCGCCCAGTAGATAAGGACAGCGATAAAGACGAAAAAAGCTGGTGGGAACGCATATTCGGATAAAAAAACTCCAGTAAGAAGATAGAAAACACAATCACTTGGCTCTGGGAACGCATAGCTAGCGTACAGTCCGTGCTTTCTATCTCCCTCTGGAGTAAAAGGCCCAGGGAAGGCAAAACAAGTTGTGGTAGTCGGTTCGGCACCTATTTGTTTTTATTGCGTTTTCAATGCCCTTTCTGAAGGAATAGGCGCGCTGTAGAAAACACTAGCGCACTTACAGCAAACGCAATAACCGGCCCGAGTACTATCATAAATAGGGTTGCGGCGGTTAACATGTGCACTCTCCTTATGCGTCGTTATCGTCCGAGCTGACTGACTCAATTGGTGTAATAGTTATCTCTGCAACCAATGAGCGCGCTTCTTCTACTTCTGGTTCAAATGTGTGACTTGTAGTTAACACGTCATAGGTCACATCCAGCGCTAAGTTCTGCTTTACGTCATTCATGGCGCTTTCAACGATAAAATCTGTATGTGAAACAATGTTGTTCTGAGATTCGTCAGCGAATGCTGCTGCGCTCAATACGCTAGTTGCTAAAGTTAGTGCAGTGAAAGTTTTGCGACCGATAAACATAGTAATCTCCTAAAAAAGTAAGTTAGACACTGCACTTGAACATACTGCGTGGCAGCTATCATGTTGCTAAAGGTTTCGATAATAAGTCGTTATCAATTAACAATTAGTTTATAGCGAGGGGTGTGCCAACTCGTTAAAAAAGTCTATGTATTTGAAATTGTTGAACTTTGTTTTTCTTGGGAAAGTAGGTAAAAAGATTGCCTATTACAAAAATACTAAAATTTAGTGCTTTTCATATGAGTGTGGTCAAAATGACTAACGCAACGATTTAGAAAGCGTGAGCTAAGGTATTTTTTGTTAGATAAAGTGCTATAGGGAAGGTCAGCGGTACAGAAAACCGCGACGCCCTCCCTTAAGAGAGAAGGTGAAAAAGAAAAAAGACTAAACAAAAAGATAAAGCACAGAGCACGGCCCTAGGACTTTTTGCCTTTAAATTTGGAAACCATTGTCACTACTAGCGCAATGATAACGCCAGCAACAATACCTACTACGCCATCTGCCAGTATAGACATAACCAATGATGCGCTTGGGATAAGTGTGGTAAACCAGTCGGTAAAAATATGTAGAAAGCCTATGCTGTGAGTAAGGATGCCGCCGCCCACCAAGAACATTGCCACCGTACCCACTACCGCAAGGGTTTTCATTAGCGCGGGCGCGGCAACTAACAATGCTCTGCCGATAAATCGTTGAAGGGTGTTCATTGAGCCTGTTAGTGACTTACGAAGCATGTAAAGGCCCACGTCGTCCATTTTAACCAAGCCCGCGACTAGTCCATATACGCCAAGTGTAATGGCTAAGCTTAGTGCCACTAACACACCAATTTGCGTTGTGAGCGTTGCATCTGTCACGGTACCTAACGCAATAACAATGATTTCAGCAGATAATATAAAGTCGGTGCGTATAGCGCCTTTGATTTTATCTTGTTCAAAAGCCACCATATCAACATCGTCTTTAGAGAGCGCTTCAATTCGGGCTTCTCGTATTTCTTCCTCATCTTCATGGGGGAGATATTTATGAAGCAGTTTTTCAGCGCCTTCAAAACATAAATATAATCCGCCCAGCACCAATAACACGGTAATAAGTGAAGGTATGAAGGCACTTATGGCTAACGCTGCGGGAACCAAGATGGCCTTATTGATAAGCGAGCCTTTTGCAACAGCCCATACAACAGGCAGTTCTCTATCTGCTTTAACCCCTTGAACCTGATCGGCATTTACTGCTAAATCGTCACCTAAAACGCCCGCTGTTTTTTGTGCTGCGACTTTTGACATAGTTGCGATGTCATCCATTAACGTTGCAATATCATCAAGTAGGGCAAGTAAGTTAGCTGCGGCCACAGTGATTTTCCTTGTATTCGTTGTTATAAAGTGTGCTGTTTTTATGTTTCACTAACATAGCAAATCGGCAAGCGATAAGTAGTTGCGGCATACAAAGAATACGCGCAGCATCTTACCTTTGGCAACTTATGAATAACGTGACATCAGAGAAAAAGGCAGGAATCAGTGTGAGTAACGACAGAGAAATAGGTGAAGCAACACAATTACCGTCGCTTTCAGTTCGTTCTTATGCCAGAAAAGCCCGTAGTCACGCACATCCTTTTTATCAGTTAGTATTGCCTGTAAACGGGCATATAGAAATAGCGCAAGACTATTTTACAGGCAGCGTCGGTGTAGGGGAGGGAGTGTGTATTGCGCCCCTCGAAGTACATAGTTTTAGTGCAAACGAAAATGCAAAGTTTGTGGTTGCCGACTTACGTTCAGTACCAGTACAGTTGCAAGACAAACACAACCCTATTTTCCAGGTTAATACCGCCCTTCAAGCTTTCTTAAGTTTTGTCGAAGTGCAGTTAACCAATTACGCTTTTTACGGGCACGATGAAATGACTGCGTTATTTCAGGTATTGCTGGCAAAAAGTGAGGTGGGCGCGGGAGCAGACAAGCGAATCACCCAAGTAATAAGCCATATACATGGTGACTTAGGGGCATCGCATACGTTGCAGTTGCTTTCAGAGATGGCCTGTATGGGAACCACACAGTTCAAAACTCGCTTTAAACAAGCCACTGGGCTTAGCTTACGTGATTACCTAGTGAAGATAAGGATGGAGAAAGCCAAAGCGCTGCTTAGAAATACCGATACGCCTATGTCGAGCATAGCTCAAACCACGGGGTATGAAGACGTTGCGGCATTCAGCCGTCGGTTTAAAACGTATTTCGGGCAACCACCAAAGACTTTTAAGAGAAAGTGATACGCCTTGCTAAAGGGGAGCACTCGTTAGCTACGGACTACTATAAAAAAGCAAAGCAATAATCAACACGCCCTAGTTTTTATTTTCATCTTGGGGTAATTTTTTCACTCTAGCGTCTATAAAACGTTTGTGATCGTCCATTTTGGTGCATTTCAGGCTACCACCCGCAATCCCACTCAATATCGCCAAGGTTTTATTGGTCGTACTGCTACAGTTTACGCGCTTTGAAGGGCGTCGATTTTCTTTTGCTTGTATTTGCTGTGTGCTTGGCCCGCTTAATATAGGGCTGTTTTTTTGTTCTTGAAATTCTCTTGCTGCTTGTTTAGCGTCTTCAGCGAGTTTGTTGTTGTTATATTCTTCAAAATAGCGTGCAGCCCCGTCTTTAACCGATAGGTTTAACGAACCCGCCCGTCGATTTACATCATTGGAAAGACTCGAGGACGGCGGCGTTTTATCCGGCTTACTTTCAACCGGTGCTAGCTGTTCCTCAGTCGCTGGGTTTATCTCTTGATGGGCTTCTACTTTTTCTGATGGTTTGGTTTTACTATCAGTCGCTTGCGGACTCTTAAACACATCAGGCTTAAGCTCGTTATTACGTGTTTCATTAAGGCGTTCAACCTGCTTATCTTCTGTCATTTGAGGTCGTGGCATGGGAGGGTAATACAGGCGAGCTTTTATCTCGGCTGTTCGCTCCAAAATGTTTACACGTGCTTTTTGATCATCAATACTCAACTGAGAAAGTAAGACAACCAAAATCACCCCAAATACGTGTACACCGCCTGAAATTAATAGCGGCCGCCACGCCGTTTTTTTAGCAAGGGCATGGTGTTCGATGCTGCGTTCAGGCGCAAAGAAAGTAGGAGTGATAGTTGTCATAGTAAACAACAGACCATTCACGCTATCGAATAGTTCCATCCTAATTTCATCGCTCTTTTTAGACACCTTACCTCAGTATTTTCTTCGGCCGCTTCATTGTTGGGCAATTTTTAGCTCGTGCACCATTAATGTGCATTATTTTTGTGCAAGGTCCGCTTGTTTGTGGCTATATATATGATTTTTATATGAAAACATTTGTGGCATGGCTCTTGGTTTATCTTCCCGTAGTTGGAAACACGACCATAAATCACAGAATAACCAAAACAAACTGGGAGCAACTCATGAAACTAGTCACAGCGATCATCAAGCCGTTCAAGCTAGATGATGTTCGTGAAGCCATTTCAGAAATCGGTATCGACGGTCTGACCGTGACCGAAGTGAAGGGCTTTGGACGTCAAAAAGGACACACTGAACTTTACCGCGGAGCGGAATATCAGGTGGATTTTCTACCTAAAGTCAAACTGGAAATTGCTGTTCAGGATGATCAAGTAGAGCGCCTGGTAGAAGCCATCGTTGGCGCTGCCAAAACAGGCAAAATTGGAGACGGCAAGGTGTTTGTTTATGACCTTGAACACGCCGTTCGTATTCGAACTGGTGAGTCGGATAGCGACGCGCTGTAAGCCACAACGATATATTTGCGGAGAAAACCATAATGGAAATCACTTTTGAACTTGGGTATGCGCTAGATACCTTTTATTTTCTAATCTGCGGTGCACTGGTTATGTGGATGGCTGCAGGTTTTGCGATGCTTGAAGCTGGTCTAGTTCGAGCGAAAAACACCACAGAAATTCTAACTAAAAACGTGGCACTATTTGCAATTGCTTGCACCATGTACATGATCTGCGGCTACGGAATTATGTATGGCGGTGGCGACTGGGGTCCATTCCTAAGCGGTATCATGGGTGACGGCGCAACAGGTGTAGCTGAAGATCCAGCAACATACGCACCTTCTGCTGACTTCTTCTTCCAAGTAGTTTTTGTTGCTACAGCAATGTCTATCGTATCTGGTGCGGTTGCTGAGCGTATGAAGCTTTGGGCATTCTTAGCATTTGCAGTTGTTATGACAGGTTTCATCTATCCAATGGAAGGTGCTTGGACATGGGGCGGCGAAGCCGTATTCGGTATGTATACGCTTGGCGACCTAGGTTTCTCTGACTTTGCTGGCTCTGGTATTGTTCACATGGCTGGTGCGGCTGCGGCGCTTGCTGGCGTGCTTGTGCTTGGTGCTCGTAAGGGTAAATACACTGCTGACGGTAAAGTAAACGCGATTCCAGGTGCAAACTTACCGCTGGCAACTTTAGGTACATTCATCCTTTGGATGGGTTGGTTTGGTTTTAACGGTGGTTCAGTACTGGCTACTGCAACTGTTGAAAGTGCAAACTCAGTAGCAATCGTATTTATGAACACGAATGCTGCAGCTGCAGGTGGTGCAATTGCTGCACTTATCGTAGCACGCATTCTATTCGGTAAAGCTGACCTAACTATGGTACTTAACGGTGCGCTAGCTGGTCTTGTGGCAATCACAGCCGAGCCGTCTACACCAACCCCCCTTCAAGCTACTCTATTTGGTGGCCTAGGCGGTATCCTAGTAGTGCTTAGCATTGTTGCACTAGATAAACTTAAGATTGACGATCCAGTGGGCGCAATTTCAGTTCACGGTGTGGTTGGTCTACTAGGTCTAATCCTTGTACCTTTCACAAATGACGGTTCAAGCATCTCTGGTCAGCTTATTGGCGCCGCGACTATCTTTGTATGGGTATTCGTAGTAAGCCTAGTGGTATGGCTAGTGATTAAAGCGGTAATGGGTGTACGTGTGAGCGAAGAAGAAGAGTTCGACGGCGTAGACATGAGCGAGTGTGGTCTGGAAGCATACCCAGACTTTACAAGCGGCCGCTCGTAAGAGAGTCTCGATTAGGCAAATGAAATAACAATAATAATGCCTTATTACTTCGTTTAAGCCCCGCAGTTGCGGGGCTTTTTTCGTTTAAAGTCATGTACTTTTTAGTTGCTATAAGACTAAAGAAAAGGCCCTAGGCGTAATGTGACAATAACGCTACACTATGTTTTAAAGGGTTTAGGCTAGATTTATCAACGGCAACGTTTTTGTAAAAGGATAGTTATGACTGAAAGTGTGCGACTACTACCTTTGATATTGGCTTTTTTCAGTATCAATTGTTTAGGCTATGACAGAATAACGGGGCATCCCTTTGCAAGTCGCTCAGAAGTTATTGCAAAGAACGGCATGGCGGCCACTAGCCAACCATTAGCCACGCAAGTGGCTTTGGATATTTTAAAACAAGGTGGTAGCGCGGTTGACGCAGCCATTGCGGCCAACGCCATGTTGGGGTTGGTTGAGCCAACAGGTAGCGGTATTGGCGGCGACTTATTTGCCATTGTGTGGGATGCAAAAGAAGAAAAGCTGGTGGGTTTAAATGCTTCTGGCCGCTCGCCAAGACAGCTAACCAAAAAAGTCTTTGCTGAACGCGGTCTTCATCAAATACCCAAATTTGGTCCTCTGCCCGTATCTGTCCCTGGTGCTGTAGACGGTTGGTTTGCGCTACACGAGAAGTTTGGCAAACTGCCTATGTCAGCGTTGCTCACGCCATCTATCAAATATGCCCGTGAGGGCTTTCCAGTTTCCGAGGTCATTGCTTACTACTGGCAGATGAATCAAGAACGAATTGGCCATTACGATGGTTTTGCAGAGACCTTTCTTATCAATGGTAAGGTACCGCAGAAGGGTGACATTTTTAAAAACCCCGGATTAGCCGTGACCTATGAAAAGATAGCAACTGGGGGGCGTGATGCCTTTTATAAAGGGGATATCGCCCGTACTATCGATGCTTATATGAAGTCCCAAGGGGGCTTTTTGTCATACCAGGATTTATCTTCACATACCTCTGAGTGGGTAGAGCCTGTTTCCGCTAACTACCGCGGCTACGATGTATGGGAGCTTCCGCCAAACGGACAAGGCATCGCAGCACTACAGATTCTTAATGTGCTAGAACGTTACGATATCGAAGGAATGGGGTTTAATTCAGCTGACTACATACATACCTTTGTCGAAGCCAAAAAACTTGCCTTTGAAGACCGCGCTAAGTTCTACGCTGATCCAGATTTTAATGAGATTCCCGTCGATTGGCTGATTTCAAAAGAATATGCCGCTGAGCGCCAAAAGCTGATTGACAGCGAACGCGCTGCAAATCGTGTTGATGCGGGCATTTATGAAGGAGATACCATTTACCTTACCGTTGCTGATAAAGAGGGCAATATGGTGTCTTTGATTCAAAGCAACTATCGCGGTATGGGGTCAGGAATGACGCCGCCTGGACTTGGTTTTATTCTTCAAAATAGAGGCGAGATGTTTACGCTTGAAGAAGGGCACTTTAACGAGTACCGCCCAGGCAAGCGTCCTTTCCACACTATTATTCCTGCTTTCATAACAAGAAACGGCAACCCCGTAATGAGCTTTGGGGTGATGGGCGGCGGGACACAGCCGCAAATGCACGCACAAATTATTGTGAATATTCTCGACTTCGGTATGAATTTACAAGAAGCGGGAGATGCTCCCCGCATACTGCACAGTGGTTCAAGTAGCCCAACTGGGGCGCTTATGACCGATGGCGGCTATGTGAGCTTAGAGTCTGGCTTTAGTGAAACCGTTCAACGAGAGCTCATGGAGCGAGGGCATAAGCTACAGCGCGTTGTAGGCGCATTTGGCGGTTACCAAGCCATTGCTTGGGATGAGCAAAAAGGTGTCTATTTTGGCGCGTCAGAAACGCGAAAAGATGGACAAGCAGCGGGCTATTAAGCACACTAGAGTAAATATTAAGCGATAGATTATCTGCTCAATAAAACTTAGCTTTACTTGAAAAGGTTTTTAAGTTTGAAGTAGTTGCTACAATTGATAAAAAGGTTCGCAATACAAAGCGTGACGAATGTTCGTCAGCAGCGAAGCGTCATAGTAAGACGTTAATAACAAAAAGAGCGGCAATGACACAACCACAAAAAGGCCTCTGCGCTGAGCCCAACTTACATGCACAGTATTTGTTACTGAACGTAATTGACGATGATAGCCAAGCCGTGCGCGCAAAATTGTCTCGCGTGCTGGATATTTTTGAGCACTTCGAAAATGAGCATTACGAGGCTATGGTTACAGGAGTAGTAGCCATAGGTACTGGTTATTGGGCAGAAGTCTACCCGGGTTTGATACCCATTGAACTTGCCCCCTTTCCCGATATGCAGTGCGAAGACCGAAGTGCGCCCACCATGCCCTGTGATCTCTTTATTCAAATTCGCGCTGATAGGCTAGATATCTGCCACGCCGTTGGCATTGAAGTGATGGACCTATTGCGCATTCACGTAGAGCTTGTTGAACAGATAAGAGGGTTTAGATATTTAGATGGGCGAGACCTCAATGGGTATCTTTATGGCGCGGATAACCCTCGTGGCATGAAGCGCAGAAAGGTGGGGATTATCGGAGAAGATGACCCTGATTTTAGCGGTGGCAGCTATGTTCACGTCCAGCGTTATCGCCATGATTTAAGGCGATGGAACAGCCTGTCTAGCCGCCAGCAAGAGCAAGTTATGGGCACAACGCAAGAGCATAACTTAGTCAGTAGTGAGCAGTCAGAGTCGTCACATAATGTCAGAGCAAGTACGGTTGCCCCTGATGGCGATGAACCAAGACTAATAAAGCAAGGCATGCCTTACGGCGATATGATTTCCCAGGGGTTATTCTTTGTAAGTTGTAGTGCGAGCGCGCGGCCTTTTAAGCAAATGCTGCATAGTCAGATATACGGCAACGGAGAAGGCGACTACGACCGCTGGCTAGATTTCACCAGTGCCGAAACAGGTGCTGCTTTCTTTGCACCCTCTGTGACATTTATTCGGCAACAAGCGAAGCTTTCGGAAAACTGAGAGTGTTGAGTTAATGCCCATCTTCATTAGAAGCTGGAATACATCCATCAGGATGTTAGTCGCTTGAAGGTGTTAGCGCGATAAATACTATAGGACCAAAGCACCGTCCCAGTCAGAGGCAAGATCTAAGTTTTTGTAGATACGGCACACATCCAGGTGGTGATGTACAAGTGAATCATTGGGGCTTATTGCTAAGGCCGTTTCAAAGTATGCAATAGATTCATCCCATTGCTGATTAATTCTACATGCCAAACCCGCGGCTATTTTCGTTTGCACCGCAAGTTTCTTTTCCTGCTCTTTTTCTGGCAGGTGGCTGAGAATTTCGTATATCTCTATTGGCGCTTTTCGCCCTTTAACTCGAACCCAGTCAAGTAGGCGGGTTCTAAGAGAATCGTTAGGGCCGATAATTTGAAGCACCTGAGCACTCACAATAATGTCGGCTTGATACTTAGGCGTTAGAGCTTCTAGTCGAGAGGCTATATTTACACTATCGCCTATAACTGTGGTATCCATTCTATCTTCCGAGCCCACGGTCCCCATAATGACTTGGCCGAAATGAATACCTATCCCCATATTTATAGCTTCGTAATCGCAGTTTTTCCGATGTCCGTTATAAATCGTTAATGCCTTACGTAAATCTAATGCAGCTTGTACCGCATCCAATGCTTTTTCTTTAGGCGTGCCACCTTGATGGTCGAATAACGCCATGATGCCGTCACCCATAAACTTGTCGATAAAGCCTCGGTTTTGGTGAATAGGGTCATTCATTCGCGTGAAATACGAATTGAGGAAGTTCATCAATTCTTGTGGGGTGATACGCTCGGAAAAACCTGCAAAGCCACGAATATCACAAAACATGATGGCCACATCGTTTTCAGCAGCATAGCCAAGCTCCAATGAATCTACATCGGTGGTAGCCATATGTTCTACGAACTGGCGTGGTACAAATTTCTGGAAAGTTTGGGTAAGTTTTAAGGCTTCATCAGCAGCGGCCTGAAACCGGGCTTCGTCTGCAGCCTGCAGTGTTGCTTCATACTTACTCGTGTTGCGGGATAGGGCCGTTCTAAGTCGATACTTGAAGCGCCTGCTTCGCCTTACATAAAGAATACTGATAACAGTGCTATAAACAGTAAGTGCAACAAGCGCGCTTATTTGCCAGTCCATTGTTAATTACACCTTTTAATTTCCTACAGAAAAACAGCAAAAATGCGGTCAATAATTATGCTGCCAAGAAAGTATAAAGGATAATTCGGCGTTAACACATTACTTTTGATTACATTTACAAAGAGTGTTAGCGCCGATTTTTAATAAACGGTAAGGGGCAATTAACTTATAGGGTTGAGAACACTTTATCTGCCGCAGCCAATGTTTTTTCAATGACCTCAGCATCGTGTGCTTTCGAGACAAAACCTGCTTCATAGGAAGCCGGAGCCAAATAAACCCCTTGTTCTAGCATACCGTGATAAAACTTATTGAATTGCTCGGTATTACAGTTAATCGCCTGCTTGTAGTTAGTGACTTTCTCTACGTCTGTAAAGAATATCCCAAACATACTGCCAGCAATATTAGTAGTTAGGCTAATATTGTGTTTGTCTGCTAGTGCCTGAAATCCATCAACGAGTTTTTGTGTATTCTCAAATATAGAATCGTAAAGACCAGGCTGTTTGATTTGGGTTAACGCAGCAAGTCCTGCCGCCATAGCCACAGGGTTACCGGAAAGTGTGCCGGCTTGGTAGATAGGGCCGGTTGGAGCAATATGAGTAATGATGTCGCGGCGACCACCGAAACAGCCCACAGGCATACCGCCACCGATAACTTTACCCAAGCAAGTTAGGTCTGGTTTAACCTTGTAGCGTTCCTGAGCTCCGCCGCGAGATACGCGGAACCCTGTCATTACTTCATCAAAAATAAGTACGCTGCCGTACTCATCGCAGATAGCGCGAAGCCCTTCAAGAAAACCTTCCACCGGTGGGATACAGTTCATGTTGCCAGCGACTGGCTCAACAATAATACATGCAATATCATCGCCGTGGGCTTCAAAAATTTCTTTTACGCTATCTAGGTTATTGTATTCAACCGTTAGCGTATGCTCGGCTACGTTGGAAGGTACGCCCGGAGAGCTAGGCACACCAAGGGTTAATGCGCCAGAGCCTGCTTTCACTAAAAGTGAATCGGCATGACCGTGATAGCAGCCTTCAAACTTAACTATTTTGTTGCGGCTAGTGTAGCCGCGAGCTAGTCGAATGGCTGACATGGTGGCTTCTGTGCCAGAGTTAACCATGCGTACCATCTCCATAGATGGCACCAACTCGCTAACAAGTTCGGCCATGATCACTTCCGCTTCGGTTGGCGCACCGAATGAAAGGCCGCTGTATGATGCTTCAATCACTGCTTCGCGGATTTTTGCATTGTTATGACCTAGTACCATCGGCCCCCAAGACTGGATGTAGTCAATGTATTGCTTACCATCCGCATCCCACATATAAGCGCCGTCAGCTTTGGTAATGAAGCGGGGTGTGCCGCCTACGGCTTTAAATGCGCGAACAGGTGAGTTTACGCCACCAGGAATGGTTTTTTGGGCGCGGGTAAATAGGGCTTCAGATTTTTGCATGTAATTACTTACTCTTATTGCTGTACCAAACGACATCGCGCTCGTATTTGGTCAGAAGGTTCTCTACACCAAGCGTTAGCGCAAACAGAGCCATCCTTACAAGCACACCATTGTCGGTTTGCCTAAAGATAGCGAGGTTTGGGTTAAGGTTTAGATCGTTATCTAATTCGTTGGCTTCCATACGTGAGTCACGAGGAAGTGGATGCATAATAACGGTCTTCGACTGAAAGTGTTTTGTGTAAATCGACTGATTTAAGCGGAACTTACCTCGGTATTTGTTCGCTTCTTCTTGAGAAGGGAAGCGCTCTTCTTGAATGCGAGTCTGGTAGCATATATCCGCATCCATATTTCCTTCGAGCGTATCGGTAATAGTAAGCTGGTGTCCAGCGTTCTCAATTGCATCAATAACTGGCTGAGGCATGGCCAGCTCTTTCGGGGATATCAGCGTGAAGCGAATATTCTTAAACAGGCATAATAGGCGTGATAAAGAGTGTACCGTTCGGCCGTATCGCAGGTCGCCAATCATTGCGATGTGTAAACCATCAACACCGTGACCGTTGTACTCAAGCTCACGTTTAATGGTAAATAGGTCTAACAGTGCTTGTGTGGGATGTTCGTTTGCGCCATCTCCCCCATTAATTACAGGCACTCTACTACCTTCTGCAAACTCAGCGACGGAGCCGGCTGCAGGGTGTCGCATGGCGATAATATCAGAGTAGCCGCTGAGCACTCGAGCAGTATCATAAAGTGATTCGCCTTTAGCAAGTGCAGAGCTAGACATACCGGTAGTTTCTCTTACTTCGCCGCCTAAAAGGTTAAAAGCGGTACCAAAGCTCACGCGGGTACGCGTACTTGGTTCGAAGAACAGATTTCCGAGAATAGCGCCGTCTAGTACGGTAGTGCGCTTTTGCCGCTTCGCATAAGGCTTCATGGAATTGGCGACTGAGAAGACTTTCTCAATGGCCTCGCGATCAAATTGATCAACCGAAAGAATGTGGTTACCCGTAAAGTCAGACATGCGCTTCTCAATCATCAACGAAAACGCCGCTAGTTTATAATACCGAAGGTGTTAAGTCATTAGGACAAGGTTAATCTTGCTTTACGTTTTTGCCAGTTTGACCAACTGGTTAAATGGTATTTGTGCTGTCTGAAATGGCCCGAACAATGTTCAGTTTTCACCACTTTGCTGCGTGTAATGAGTAAAAAGCAGCAGAATTTTTTCAGCGGCGCAATCAACATGCGCTGTGATTTCGTCGTCTGTCAGCGGAGGCTGTATGCCGCATAACATCATGGTGTGGTACTCACCTTTAAGTAGTGCGCAATAATCCACGGCTAGCTGCTGCGCTACATCAGCACTTAAGCTACCTTGTCCAAATTTCTCTATCACTGTGCTAAGTGTGGCGAGTGATGCCTCAGGACCTGCTTGATAAAACAATGTGGCTACGTGGGGGCTATTTACTGCTTCGGCAACAATGACGCGAAATATAGCGATAGCTTCAGGGTCTTGTAATAGACGAACAAACTGACACCCCACTTTTTGCAAGCATTCAAACAGTGAAAGCGAGCCTAAGGAGGCGTCAATAAGCTGCTGAGTGTCGAGTTGATAAGAGCGGCATTTTGAAGAGATTGCGGCTTTGAACAGGGCATCTTTACTCTCAAAATGAGAGTAAACCGTTTGTTTAGATACTCCAGAGGCCTTAGCCACGGTGTCCATTGACGTGCTAGCAAACCCTTCTTTTAAAAATAGGCAAGACGCAGCGTGTAATATGAGGTGATATTTTTCTTCACTTTTGGGACGGCCTTGCTTTTTGATGGTAGCCACGTACGTTCTCACTTTATTGCAGAATATTTAAATATCAAACTGGACGGTCTAGTATTTATATACTAGCATAGCACAATAAGTATGCAAATATAGCCTAAAGCACACGCCGAATTGGTTAAAGGAACCGTTATGACTGCTGCAAATACACCGTCTAAAAGTGGCAAGTTCACGTTACTTATTTCAATTGCCGTTTTTACAGCAGCACTGGTGGTATTACTGATGACTGCTGGTTTGGGGAACGCAACGCAAACGCCAGAGGCAAGACTACCCGTTGCGGTTTCAACAGGTACGGTTACCATTCAATCAGGCTTTGAAACGCCTATTAACGTATTTGGTTTAGTTGAATCACCTAAGGCCACATCTTTATCCTTTGATGTCGCTGGTCAAGTTACCCGAATGCTTGTAGAAGAAGGCGATGTAGTCAGTCAAGGCGATATACTTGCTCACCAAGATTTGCAGCGCTTAAATGCAAGAAAGCGAGAGCTACAAGCAGCGCTTGAGCGAGCAAGTGCTGATCTTGCACTTGCTAAAGTTAACAGTGATAGAACCATCTCATTGGTGGAAAGAAAGCTAGAGTCAGCACAACGACTGGATGAAGCAAAAGCGAATTTAAACGTAGCGAAAGCGCAGGTTAGCGAAATGCAGGCTGCGCTCGAATCTCTCAATGTAGAGATAGCAAAAACTACGCTCGTTTCGCCTTTTGATGGTGTTGTTAATCGCCGATTTTTTGATGAAGGCAGTGTGGTGAGTGCAGGAAGCCCTGTATTTGGCATTACAAGTATCGACAATTATCAAGCCCGCTTTGCGGTACCTGCTGACGTCGTAGAGCAGTTTGATGTTAATGAACCCGTACTTGTGCGTGTTGGCGATATTGATGTTGCTGGAACGGTATCTCAGCGGCTTCCAGTACGTAACGTGCAGACTCGAACCGTAGATATTCTGGTCACACTTAATAGTAACGAACAGGTTCGTCCTGGCGATATGGCAATTCTGTCTGCCTTCCGCTCTCATTCTGAAACAGGTGCTTGGCTTCCTGTAAACGCGCTAAGTAATGGCCTTAGAGGCTTGTGGCGTGTTTTCGTTTTATCTAGTGAGTCAAACGCCACCATAGAAGCGCGCGTTGTCGAGGTGGTATATACCGATGGAAATAAAGCGTTTGTTCGCGGCGCGCTCAAAAACGGTGATGTTTATGTTAAAGAGGGCACCCATAAATTAGCGCCAGGGCAAATGGTAGCTATACCCAGTGAACAACATGCTGGGGCCCATTAATGAAGTCATTTAACTTCGATACCGATAAACCCTACCCGTGGTACACGCTTTTTTATCGTCGGGGTCACTTGCTGGTTTTAAGTCTATTGATTTTGATTACCGCAGGGTTATCAGCTTTGGGCTCATTACCACGAATAGAAGACCCTCGAATTGATACAAGAAACGCGCTAATTATTACCCAGTATCCTGGCGCATCAGCTGAGCGAGTTGAAGCCTTAGTCAGCGACGTACTTGAAGACAGGTTAAGGGAAATATTTGAGATTAAGGAAGTGAAATCTACCTCTCGTGCAGGGATTTCCATCATATTGATTGAAACACAGGACTGGATAGACAACACAAGTAACGAACAGCTATTTAGTGAGACCCGCGATGCAATAGGTGCTGCCGCTGAGTCATTTCCAGAAGGCGCAATGGCGCCGATATTTGATGAAAAACGCGGCGCGACTGCTTTTACCTTGTTGCTTTCTGTGCGCGCTGAACACTTTGATAATACACCTATCACGCTCACCGCTCGTTTGGCTCAAGAACTTACCGACCGACTTCGCAATGTTAACGGTACTGAGTTAGTGCGTGTATACGGCGCACCGCAGGAAGAAATTAGTGTCAACATAGACCCTATCAAGCTAGCTGCTACAGGCCTTACATTGCAGCAGGTCAGCAATACAATCAGTCGTGCTGACCCCAAATTGCCTGCAGGTATACTGAATACCGAACAAAGTAACCTGCGCTTTACGGTGGGAGAGGGCTTAAATGGTGTAAACATGATAGCGTCTATTCCTCTTGTTAATGAACAAGGGCGCTATTTGAGAGTCGAAGATGTTGCGTCGGTAGAACGCAGTTACACCACTCCACGAAGCGAAATAGCCTTTTTAAATGGTGAAGAGTCTATCTTTGTAGCCGCCCGCATGCAGCCGTCATTGCGTTCTGACGTATGGACGAAAAATGCATTAGCGGTGGTAGAGCAGTTTAATAAAGATTTCAGCGGAACATTAACCGCGACGGTGGCATTTGAGCAAAATGAATATACTGCCACGCGCCTTGCCGACCTATCGATGAACTTATTGATGGGATGTGCAGTTGTCATGATGGTAATTCTACTTTTCATGGGGTTTCGCGCAGCATGGATTGTGGGGTTAGCACTGCCATTGTGCGCCGCTTTTGCGTTGTTTTCATTGAGCTTTTACAACGAGCAAATACACCAAATGTCAATCTTTGGCATGATCATCGCCATCGGCCTGCTTATTGATAACGCTATCGTAATTACCGATGAAATACGCATTAACTTACAAGACCCTAACCTAACGCGGGTAGGGGCTATGGCAAAAAGTGTTTCTCACTTATTTGCGCCACTTTTAGCTTCAACACTTACGACTATTCTGGGCTTTATGCCTATCTTTCTTCTTGATGGAAATATAGGTGATTTCGTAGGGCCAATAGCGATAAGCGTGGTCATGGCGCTCATTGGCTCTTTGTTTATTTCACTGACTATTATTGCCGCGCTAGCCGCACGATTTTTACCAAAGCACGATAATGCTTCGCAAGGTAAAGCCATATCCAATTCGTGGTGGAAAGTTGGTCTTCAAGCGCCGCAGTTAAGCCTAGCTTTTAAAAGGCAGTTAGGTCGTTGGATAAAACAGCCCATTTTCGTGCTACCGGTGGTTGCCATACTTTGCCTGTCTGGCTTTGTGCTGTCTTCGACACTGGCCAATGTGTTCTTCCCAAGCGCAGATAGAGACCAGTTTGAAGTTTATCTGTGGACGAAAGAAGGAAGCAGCATTGACAACACCACCCATTACGTTAAAGAAATTGATGCCGCTATTCGCTTAGAGCAAGGTGTGAAGCAGGTTAGCTGGTTGGTGGGCGGCTCTGCCCCTTCGGTGTATTACAATCAAATGATGACCCGCGACAACATGCCTTATTTCGCCAATGCCGTGGTTTCTACCCACACGGTAGAAGAGGCGGTAGCGCTGGTGGGCGAGTTACAACATTCTCTTGATAGCGAGTACCCAGAAGTACAAATTGTAGTACGGGCGTTTGGACAAGGTCCACCCATTGCCGCGCCTGTAGAAGTCGAAATATTTGGCCCAGATCTTAATATACTGAATGACCTAGGCGATAAAGTTCGTATGTTGATGTCACAAGTTGACGGCATATCTCAGTCCATCACCAGTATCTCTATGGGCGAGCCTGAACTTAAAATCAATGCCGATAGTGATAACTTATCTTACCTCGGCTTAACCCTTTCTGAGCTTGCTAATCAAATGCAGGTTAACTTCTCGGGGATCACCGGTGGCTCGGTACTAGAGAGCACAGAAGAAATTCCGGTTAGGGTAAGGCTTGATGAGGCTTACAGACAAAACGTCACTAGTGTGGACGCTATGCCAATACCTGTTGCGGGTGATAATGCAATCTCGTGGTCGCCCCTTGCCGCGGTTACTAATTTAACGCTACAGCCTGCAACTAGCAGCATTACCCGTGTTGACGGAGAAAGGCTTAACCGCATTCAGGCGTTTTTATTGCCTGGTGTACCGGCCGTTGATGCCAGTAATCAGTTAAGAGACTTGCTTGAAAGCCATCTTGAACTACCCGAGGGCTATAGAATTCACTTGGCGGGTGATGCAGATGAACAGCAGCAGGCACTAGGTAAACTTGCTACTTATGCACCTGTTTTATTAGTTCTTATGATAACTACGCTTATACTGACATTCACAAGTTTGCGTATGGCAGGTGTTATTGCTCTAGTCGCGATACTTTCGGTGGGGTTGGGAATGTTTAGTTTGTGGATTTCAGGCTTGCCAGTAGGATTTAACCCTTTACTTGGCTGTGCAGGGCTTATTGGTGTTGCAATTAACGGTTCGATAGTGGTCATTGCTGCAATCAATGCCAATCCCAAAGCAAAGAAAGGCGATACCAAGGCCATTGTTGAAGAAACCATGAGTTGTAGCCGCCACATACTATCGACAACCTTTACAACGGTGGGCGGTTTAATTCCACTGTTGTTATTTAGCGAGGGAAGCTTCTGGCCGCCATTGGCTGTTGTACTTGCAGGTGGAGTTGGTTTTTCGGTTATCTTGTCGTTAGTATTTACGCCAACTATAGTGGCGGCATTTCAACGATATCGTTATAGAAACCATACATTAGCTTAATTTTGCGGTTAAACTATCCCTTTCTAATGAGCGTATAATAAGGGTGTATCAGCGTATGCGAAAATCTCATCCAATAGTGCGCTGGTGGCAGACTGACTGCGTGAAATGTAAACGTGTCAGACTCTATATCGTTTGGGCCATAATTATGTTGGTGGTGTACTTGTATGTCTGGCACTAGTGTTGAACCTATCTATATTCGAGCTGCGTCAAAAAGTAACGGCATTACTAGCCTAGTATTGGGCTGTGTAGGGCTGTTCGTCGCAGCCTTGTGGCTGGTCTTTTTGCCAGATTGGTTGTTTTTAGCCGGTATTTTTCTGACAAGTGCGGCACTGGTGTGTTTGCTAGTTGGTTATTTTAAGATACGCGAGCCAGACTTCAGCTTAGAAATAGCCAGAGATTACATCACCTATCGCCACCGTCTTGGCAGTTGGCGAATTCACTGGGACAACCTACAGCGTGCAGATTGCCCACGTGTGCGCCATGGGTTGGATCACGTTCCCTTAGAAACAGTCGGCTTCAAAATAAAAAGCTATACTGATTTTCTAAATACAATATCACCAAGGCTTGCTACACACTTACTGATGGAGCAGCGACCTCTGCTAATGCAAAATACTGACGAAAACTGCGCGTCGGGAAGTTGTTACGAACAATCAATGTTTGACGATAAGCAATACGTTATGGAAGACGGTACTATCATTAAAGGAATAAAAGCCATGTTAGCTCATCGTATGGTAGAGCTTCGAAAACGACTCGGTTTTGATATTTTTATCGCAAGCTCAGAGTTAGATAGAGACGCCAGCGAATTTGCTAGGTTAATCTCTGAATGTCAGCAATCACGGAAGTTTTTTCAAGAGCAAAATGCCACGCAATAACCAGTGCTATATGCGTGGCCAATAATTTGTTATACGCTGGGTTTGCTCTCCCGTAACACTTTCTCTGCTTCAGCGATAAGTGCAGGTAAATGCTCATCAACAAGTTTATGCTGGCCTAACTTGAGCGCGCTTTCAGTATCATTCGCCAGATGTTGCATGCGCGGCAAGCCAGTATAACAACACGCTCCATGAAGCTTGTGTACCTCGGTTTTTAGCTCGTTATAATCTTTTTCTTCCCACAGCGTTGAAAGTAATTCAATGGTTTCAGGGAGCAACTCTATAAAGCCGTCTAACATTTCTTTCGCGGTGTCTTGGTTTTGATTGGCACGTTTTAGCGCAAGCTGCCAATCAACTGAGGGAAGCTCTATTTCCCCTGGTTCAATGCTATGGCACCAAGATTTGATCAGGTTAATAAGTAACTCTACTTCGATAGGCTTAGGGAGATAATCATCCATACCTGATGCGAGTAGTCGCTCCTGTTCTTCCTTAAATGCGTGAGCGGTGACAGCAATAATAGGCGTACCCATATTTACAGGAGATTTGCGAATTTCCCTAGTTGCTTGTACACCATCCATCCCAGGCATCTGAACGTCCATTAAAATCAGGTCGAACTCTTGTGTCTGACACTGATTTACCGCATCTTGCCCACTAATCGTTGTAATGAGCTCTACAGGTGAATGGTCAAGCCATGTATGTAGAAGTTTCAAATTCATTTCCATGTCATCAACAGCCAATACTTTCACGTTAGGCAAACTGCTGATCTTCTCTTGCATGGCATTTTTCGCAGGCGTAGCGTGCTGGTTCACCAAGCTATCTAACTTAGTCAAGGTTATTGGCATACGTATCTGAGAGTAAAAGTGCTGCGATAGGCTTGGATATTGAGCGTACGGCTCGGGGCCAGAGTACCAGAGAATTCGTTTTGTGGCTGGAAACTGTACAAACCGGCTTAGGTAAGTATCGCGCGATGCCATTTTACTTACCGGTACCGTTGCCATGAAGAAGTCATATTGACCGTTTAGCGTAGCTAAATAATCTAACGATTCCACTGAGGTAACCTTGGCACCTAATATCGACAACATATTAGCGCTTGAGCGGCGTGTTGCAGGAATGGGGTCGAAAATAACAACGCTTTTCTCTTTCCAATCTTCGCTACTCGTTAATGAATACTTTTGGCTTAGCTGATTCATACGAAGAGAAACGCTAAACGTAGAGCCCTGGCCCAGCACACTCTTAAGCGAAAGGTCTCCGTTCATCAGGCGAACGAGTTCCCTGCTAATTACAAGACCTAAGCCCGTACCTTGGTAATTTCGATTTAGTGCATCGTCTACCTGTGAAAAAGCGCTGAAAAGCTTTTTCCTGTCTTGACGACTAATGCCAATTCCCGTGTCTTCAACGACAATATTTAATTCGTGGATACCGTGCGGAAGCGAGCGCCCGCTTGCTGAGAATGTAATGGCTCCACTAGAAGTAAACTTAAGCGCGTTACTGAGTAAGTTGTTAAGTACTTGCTTGATGCGAAATACATCGCCAATAAGTTTTTCAGGCAGCGGATTTAAGTCGAAAACGAACTCGATGCGCTTGCTGTGCGAAGATTTAGCCATAATGGTGACCATCTCTTCGAGCAGTTTATTAGGTGAAAAAGGTTGGTTGTTTATTTGAAGTTTGCCCGCTTCAATTTTTGAAAAGTCGAGTACGTCGTTAACAATGGTGAGCAGGTTTTCAGCTGCAGTATTAACGATCCGAACCTGCTCTTGCTGGTCCGTAGGTAGCAATGCGTTATTGAGTTCTTTGCTAAACCCCAATATTGCATTTAGCGGCGTGCGTATCTCATGGCTCATGTTGGCAAGGAACTGAGACTTTACGTTACTGGCCTTTATGGCGTCTTTTCGCGCAATGTCTAAGCGTGCATTTTGCTCTTCAATAAGCTCAACATTATTGCGTAAATCATCTGTTGCTTGTTCTACTTCACTTTCAAGCTGGCTTCGACTTTTCTCCATGAGTGCAAAAGAAAAAAGTCCAGCTTCTAGGAAAACGCCAACTTGGAAGCAGTAGGTAG
Source organism: Alteromonas sp. HB246098 (assembly GCF_054890645.1). Classification (NCBI taxonomy): domain Bacteria; kingdom Pseudomonadati; phylum Pseudomonadota; class Gammaproteobacteria; order Alteromonadales; family Alteromonadaceae; genus Alteromonas; species Alteromonas sp. HB246098. The sequence goes on from NZ_JBTZUG010000011.1 coordinate 57,515, forward strand.
TAAAGTCGTTTGAGGGCAGCACACCGATAAGGCTTAACATGCCAATAATGGCACCGGTAGCAAGCATACCCCATGCAAAAATAAAGTAGCGTGCGGGTCTGAAATTATTGAGGAAGGCTTCCACCCCTGCGTAGATATAGCTCAAAATCGCTACCAGCCCTACGCCATACACCAGGTTGTTCTTCCAGATAGAGGGAAGAAGATCGACGAAGCACACGAGTCCAGTGAGGGCTTGGCACACTAATAACAAGTTTATAATAGGATGCGCAGTGGGCGAGTGCTTTTCGGTTTCTAAAAAGGTCATGGTGAACAAGCCTGAACTGATACCGATAATGACGAATATCAATTCCGAATGACCGACTAGCCAAGAGGGAATTCCTTGAGTAAATAAAAGGTGTGTATGACCGCCCCACACAAATTGCCACAAGATTACCGCTAATATGTAACCAACATAAGCAATCAGGCTTTTCTCTTTTACGCCGAAAAATAAGGCCAAATTATAAATGGCAAGTATGAGTAAGCCACCGTAAAAAAAGCCCCAGAGCAAACTATCCATTTGGAAATAACTGCTGTGTAAAGGCTCAGCTTGTATGCGAAGTGGAGCGATGAGGCTTGATGAATGACTCTCGATGCGTATGTAAAGGTCAACGGGGTCGCTGTTAGCGAGTTCAACCCGAAAGGTAGGAACGCGAAAACGCTGCTCTTTTTGCGCCTTACCTTGATGACTTTGACTAATCACCTTTCCATTTTGTACTAAATAGAAATCAACGTTATCGAGCTGACTAAAGTTTATTGAAAATACCCAGTTCTTGTCGTTTGAAACATTGGCAACGGATGTTAGCAACCACATACCATTATTGCGAAAGCCAAAGTTAGGGTTTCCGTGAGGATGCATAAGAAAGTCATTTCGTCTTCTTGATACATCTCCAATGGTAAGTTGGTAATCGGTTTCGAATAGAAAGTACAGCGAGTCTGATAAATCTAGCGTACTTTGTTCGTCAAAAAGCTGCTCGATATGTTGCGCTTGGGAACAAGAAGGCCAGAAGCTAGCTAGCAAAATAAATAGGAAAGAAAGTGCGCGAAAGGTTGCCATATTATTCTGTACTTTAACTACCATTTAGATAAGGGTTTTATTATTTTTAGGGTGAATATTGAACGGAAACTTCAACCTTTTCTATTTAAACACTCTATTTGCAGAATAACAAAGCAAACAATTAACACATTGATAGCATTTACATTGCAAGGGTCTTTGCTAAATAGCAAAGACTGTAAGGCATTGGCTATTTGAAAAGTGATGACAATTGTTTTCAAAGATTGCACACAAATGCGGTTTACCCCACAATAGCCTAAACGCTCGCGTACATTCAGTAAGTAGTGCGCTACAACACAACGAGAATGGCGGCCTTTCTATTACGAGCACATTGGTATTAATAACAAAACGAAAAAACTATCATGAGTGACGAGATCATCATTAATCGCGATGGGGTAGAGCAACTTCCTCTTCGACGTTTCACCGAAGACGCTTATCTAAACTATTCCATGTACGTCATCATGGACCGTGCTCTTCCGCATATTTCCGATGGTTTAAAGCCGGTACAGCGACGTATTATTTACGCGATGTCCGATTTAGGCTTAAGCGCGAATGCAAAATATAAAAAGTCTGCCAGAACCGTAGGTGATGTACTTGGTAAATTTCACCCACATGGTGACTCTGCCTGCTACGAAGCCATGGTGCTTATGGCGCAGCCTTTCTCATATCGATATCCCTTGGTTGACGGTCAGGGGAACTGGGGCGCACCGGATGATCCTAAATCGTTTGCAGCCATGCGTTATACCGAAGCTAAGCTTTCTCGATTCTCGGAAGTGCTTTTAAATGAGCTTGGTCAAGGCACGGTAGACTGGGTGCCCAACTTCGACGGTACGTTAGAAGAGCCAAGTGTACTACCTGCCCGTTTACCGCATATACTGCTTAACGGCGTGACAGGTATTGCAGTGGGTATGGCCACTGATATTCCCCCTCACAATGTAAGAGAGTTGGCTAACGCTTGCGCTATGTTGCTGGACAACAGTAAAGCTGAGCTTAGCGATGTCCTAGAACATGTGAATGGGCCTGATTACCCAACTGAAGCCGAAATTATTACGCCAAAAGCCGATATTAAAAAGCTTTACGAGACTGGGCGTGGCTCAATAAAAATGCGTGCTGTCTACGGCGAAGAGAATGGGGATGTGGTGATTACTGCTCTACCTCATCAGGCGTCTGGCGCAAAGATTCTAGAGCAAATAGCTTCGCAAATGCAGGCGAAAAAGCTGCCAATGGTAAGTGACCTTCGCGATGAGTCTGATCACGAAAATCCTACTCGCTTAGTTATTACTCCTCGTTCAAATCGCATTGACGTTACCCAATTAATGCAGCATTTGTTTGCAACTACCGACCTTGAGAAAAATTACCGAGTTAACCTGAACATGATCGGCCTAGACGGTCGCCCTCAGGTTAAAGACTTGCGTACTATTTTATCTGAGTGGTTGCAGTATCGAAAAGATACAGTGACACGACGTTTGCAGTATCGCTTAGATAAAGTATTGGCGCGTCTACATATTTTAGAAGGTTTGTTAATTGCGTTTTTGAATATCGATGAAGTTATCGAAATTATTCGTACCTATGACAAACCCAAGCCTGAGCTTATGTCGCGTTTTGGTTTAAGTGATAAACAGGCCGAAGCCATTTTAGAGCTGAAACTTCGCCACTTAGCCAAATTAGAAGAAATGAAAATTAAGGGAGAGCAGGACGAGCTAGCTGCCGAGCGTGACAAGCTACAGCAACTGCTTGGCTCAGACCGTCGCCTTAAAACCCTCATTAAAAAAGAAATCCTTGCTGACGCTGAGAAATACGGTGACGATAGGCGCTCACCTATTGTCGAGCGTAGCGAAGCTAAAGCGCTGTCTGAAAAAGAGTTAGTGCCTGCAGAATCAGTCACAGTTGTACTTTCAGAAAAAGGCTGGGCACGTTGTGCAAAAGGTCACGATATTGATGCTGAAGGACTGAGTTATAAAGCGGGTGATGCTTATTTATCTAGCGCCGAAGGCAAAAGTAATCAACCTGCCGTATTTATGGATAGCTCAGGACGAACATTCTCATGCGACGCTCACGGACTTCCTTCTGCACGAAGTCAAGGCGAACCTTTAACCGGGCGCTTTAGCATTGTTGGTGGGGAATCCTTCCAGCACGTGATTATGGCGCAAGACGAGAGTAAGTTCTTGGTGGGCTCTGATGCGGGCTATGGCTTCGTCGGCACATTCAAAGATATGGTTAGCAAGAATAAAGCGGGTAAGGCTTACTTGTCCTTACCTACAGCAGCGAAAGTTATGAAACCAATGCCTGTGACTAACCCCGACTCTGATTGGTGTTTAAGTATTTCTAACGAAGGGCGAATGCTTATGTTCCCGCTTCGCGACTTGCCAAGTTTAGGCAAAGGAAAAGGAAATAAGCTAATCAATATTCCTTCAGCAAAATCACAGTCCCGTGAAGAGTTTGTCAAAGTGCTGACCGTCGTACCTGATGGCGCGGCCATTAAGGTTGGAGCAGGGAAGCGCAACATGACGTTAAGTGCTGAAGACCTTACCCACTATCAGGGGGAAAGGGGCCGTAGGGGGAATAAATTGCCTCGCGGTTTACAGCGGGTTGATAGCGTAGAAGTAGTGCTACCAAATAAAGACGAAGCACCTGAAGATTTGTCATAAAGTTTAAGTTGTTCTTATGCTTAGGTGAACTACACTCATTAAAGGAATGAATGAGGAATTTACATGTTAGGCATAGTTTTTACATCGTTAATCGATATGCTTGAGGAGAAGGTTTCTCCCGAGTTCGCTGATGATGTCATCATGGAAGCTGGGTTAGAGAACGACGGAGCTTATACCGCAGTGGGTTATTACCCGTTTGAACAGATGCAACGCCTGGTAGGTGTGCTGGTGGAGAGAACGGGTAAATCTGCTAATGAACTCTTATACGATTTTGGTTTTTATTTGTTCGGTAAGTTAGGTGCCGTACACGGTGATGTGTTAGCCAATACCAATAGCATGCTAGACATGCTGGAACACTTGGACGGCGATATCCATGTCCAGGTTAAAAAGCTTTATCCTGACGCAGACCTCCCTCGTTTTAAGGTGCTGTCACGCACAGACACCTCCATGCGCCTACAATACTACTCTGAAAGAGAGTTATACCCCTTAGCTGAGGGGTTGATGGACGCCGCTGCAGCGCATTACAACTGCAAACTTGAAAGGGAAACCCATCAACTAGAAACGCCTCACACGTACGAATTTAGCATATCTCTTGTTGTTTAACGGGGGATGTAATGTCAGATGAATCATCGAATGGCAAGCCTGTTAGCAATGACGCGTCAGCTTTAATGGAGCGTCGTTTAAAACGAGAGCGAAATGCCAGAGAGCAAGCTGAAAGCTTGCTCAGAGAAAAGACTCAAAACTTATATGCTACTTTGCAAGAGAGCCAACGAGCGCAAAAGGATCTAGAGCTTGCCCTGTGGGCTTCGCAAGAGTCATTTTGGAGTTGGGAGGCGCAAAGCGACATAATGGAGATTCGCTCTTTCTCTCTCCACTCACAAAGCGTATCTACGTGGTCGGGCACCTTAATTCAGCTTCTTGAACGGGTCCATGAGGACGATTTGGAAGGGCTTCAGTTTCACTGGACCATGGCACTTCACGGCAATCGCGATCGCGTTGAATTCTCCTTTCGCTTAATGTTAGAAAAAAGCTACCAATGGGTAAGGTTACGCGGCCGTGTACTAGAGCGGGGCAGCGCGGGTGAAGCACTGCACATTGTGGGAACGACCAAAGATATTACCCAGCAGCGCAAAGCCGAACAATCTTTTCATTTAATGGCCTCTGCGTTCGCTAGTTCAAGAGAGCCAATGCTAGTCCTCTCTCCCGACCTTATCATTACAGAGTGTAATGATGCCTTTATCCATTTACTTGGTATGTCAGTAAAAGAGCAATGTGTAGGGTTAGATTTCAATCAAATATTTATCGCTGAGAAAGTTGATAAAGCGCAATTGGCCATTGATAAGCAGGTTAGATTTGAGTCAAAAATAAAAAACCAAAGCGGCGAAATGAAAGTGGTAGATATTTCTGTGGCTTTGTTCGAAACCTATCAACAAACCTCGTCTTATTTAATCGCAACAATGCGCGACATCAGCGATAGAAAGCGCAACGAGGCGAAGCTACGTCAACTCGCCTTGCATGATGAATTAACCGGTCTTTCTAATCGTAACTCGCTACGTGAGTCTATTTCAGTATTAGTGAAAAGAGTGCAGCCTTTTTCTCTGGTATTTATTGACCTAGATGGGTTTAAAGCCATAAATGATAACGCGGGGCATGAGACAGGTGATGCAGAACTACAGCGCATGGGAGCGTTACTTACCGGTATGTTCGGACCTATTGGGGAAGTTGGCAGATGGGGCGGTGATGAATTTATTGCCGTAGTGCCTAATCAAAATATTGAGGACATTGCCGAACGCTCACAGGAACTTATTGGCCAAATTGAAGAAGACGCCATTGTTGTAAAAGGGACAGAGCTCAGACTGTCGGCCAGTATTGGCATTGCAGAGTTTCCAGAACACAGCGGCAATATTGAAGGTTTAGTGCAGTGTGCCGATGCAGCAATGTATCGCGCAAAAGAGCTTGGGAAAGGGCAAACTTTTGTCTATGAGCCAGGGCTTTATGAAAGCATGACACAGCAGGTCAGTATGGTGAACGACTTGCGCAAGGCCGTAGAAAACCATCTTCTTGATTTTTATATTCAGGGTAAATATGACTTAAATGGCGTCTTAAAAGGTGGTGAAGTGTTGTGCCGCTGGATCTCAGGACTGCACGGTGTGGTATCGCCAGCAGTGTTTATCCCCATAGCGGAAGAGCACAAGTTAGATAGCGCCATTGGTTTACAAGCGCTCGAAGCTGCCTGTGACTATATTTCGATAATGGAGTCGCAACAAGGTGAAGCTATTCCGCTATCGGTTAATATTAGTGCTAATCAGATGCTCGACCCGGAATTTCCAGACCAAGCAGCCTCAATTTGCTTGGACAACAATATATCTCCGGAATTTATAGAACTAGAGCTCACTGAGTCGGTATTTATTAGGGACGAAAAGTCAGCGCTAAGAGCATTAAATACACTCAGAGAGAGTGGGTTTAGGTTGTCTTTAGATGATTTTGGCAGTGGCTTCTCATCACTTAGCTACCTGAGAAGTTTTCAGTTTGAGGTAGTTAAGGTAGATAAAAGTTTAATTCAAGGTATCCACCAAGATAGCAAAGCAAACGCGCTTTTTAATGGTCTAATAGCTATGTTGAAGAGTCTGCAAATAGATGTAGTGGCTGAAGGGGTAGAATTAGAGTCTTATCTACCTTTTATGGAGCAAGCAGATATCAAGTTAATGCAGGGTTTCTACTTTGATAAACCCATGCCTTACGACCAGTTTCTTGCCAGGCATACCACTGAGCCTAATCGGTAATGTCTTTTGCTAAGCTTAAACAAAAAAAGCCCTAACGGGCTTTTTTAATGACTAAGCAAGCGCGTTACTTAGCATTTGTACTTTCAAAGATTTTATCAGCTGATGCAGCAACAAAGCCTTTATAAAGTTTACCGTCAGGCATTTCATAGCGCTGTGCAAATTCATAAAAACAGCTTGGAATAGCCACAGTTTCGTCGCTAAATGCTACGTCAGCACGGTCAGCCATAGTTGACGACTGCGCTAAAAATACGTCTGGACCGCCTTTAATTTCGCCGCCTGAGGTGTTTAGCACAAAGCCTGCTTCTTTAAGTAATGTGTTTACGTCAGTAAGCTCGTCAGTGCGGGTTAAGTGATTAACACTTACCGTAAAGTGGTTAGCACGAAAGCCCCATGCTGCCATCCACGCCGCGTATTCTGACTCGTTAAGCAGTGTGTCGTATTCCGCTTTCGTGACGTCCCAATGTTTACCCGAGTACAAGAAGTTATCTGCATCCACTACAGATTCAGGCATTTGCTCTACAAGCTTTTTAATAATGGTTTGCGCTGTCTCAGATAATTCATTTACCCGAAGCTCGCTGATAAATACTTTTGGTTTAGTATCGTCAGGGTGCTCAAAGTGTTTTGCGGTCAGCTTTTTAGCTTCAAAGTCATAGTCGCCTTTCGCTTCATAACCCAATGCCAAGAAATGTGCAGCAAGCTTATCTAAGCGAGTTTTATCTAAAGCAAAAGTTCTAAAAGCCACATGGTCGTTAACGATATCGTTCGTGTTTTCTTCACCCGCCAAAAGTGCATGGATTTTATGCGCTGAGGGAGTGATAGTTACGTAATCGTCCCACATGTTGCTAAACAACGTATCGATGTTGCTATGCATAATGATAGGGTCCTTTCTGTCGTCGACTATTTCTAAATGAATAGTTCGTATAGGGTTGGTGCTTAATCGGCCGACGCACTTTGCATCGGCCTTTATACCGCTGTAAAAGCTTGGCTTACATCGACAAGCCTGGGCTTAATTTGCCTGGCATAGTGACTTTGTCTAGCTCTACGGATGCAACTGGGTATGCACAGTAGTCAGCAGCATAAAACGCGCTTGCTCTGTGGTTACCACTATCGCCCACACCGCCAAACGGCGCAGCGCTGCTTGCACCGGTAATAGGTCTGTTCCAGTTTACGATGCCCGCACGAATACGCGCGAAGAAGTAACGATAGTCTTCTTCATTGTCACCTAGAAGACCTGCTGACAAGCCAAAGCTGGTGTTATTCGCTTCTGCAATAGCAGCATCGAAGTCGCTGTAGCGGATTACTTTAAGTAGTGGACCAAAGTGCTCTTCGTCTGGCAACGAAGCAAGCATGTCAGTAACATCAATAATCCCCGGGGTAGCAAAACCTTTGCTTTCGTCTTTTTGTTCAAGACGAACCAGCACGTTACCACCAAGGTCTTCAAGTTCTTGTTGCGCTTTCACCATAAGTGCAGCGGCGTTGCTTGAGATCATAGCACCCATAAACGGCTGGTCTTCAGCATCGTAATCGCCAACTTTAATGTTTTTGGTTACTTCGATAAGGCGAGCAAGGATCTCGTCGCCTTTGGCACCAGTTGGCAAGAATAAGCGACGAGCACAAGTACAGCGCTGACCTGAAGTAATGAAAGCAGATTGCACGATATCGTGTACTGCTGCATCAACATCAGCCACGTCTTTTACGATAAGTGGGTTGTTGCCGCCCATTTCAAGCGCCAAAATTTTACCCGGGTGTCCTGCGAACTGCTCGTGAAGGATTTTTCCTGTGCGTGAGCTGCCTGTAAAGAACAGACCGTCAATGTCGTTATGCGACGCCAACGCTTTGCCCGTTTCAACTTCACCTTGAACTAGGTTAAGTACACCCGCTGGCAGACCAGCAGCGTCCCATAGCTTCACCATTTCCTGCGCGACCATAGGCGTTAAATCGCTTGGTTTAAACACAACCGTGTTACCTGCAATAAGGGCCGGAACAATGTGTCCATTTGGCAGGTGGCCAGGGAAATTGTAAGGACCGAATACCGCAACAACGCCGTGAGGCTTATGGCGAATGAATGCTTTACCCACTGGCATTGGGTTTTCAACGTTACCCGTGCGTTCGAAATACGCTTTTTCAGAAATGCCAATTTTGCCCATCATGGCGCCCACTTCAGTAGCGGTTTCCCATTCTGGTTTGCCCGTTTCTTTTGCCATAACTTTGGCCAGGTGCGCTTTGGCTTCTTCTAGTTTAGCGCCGTAAACCTTTATGATCTCTAGACGCTCTTCAACCGTTTTCATGCTCCACGCTACAAGCGCAGCACGAGCAGCGTTAATTGCGTCATCAATTTGAGAGGCAGTCGCAGACTTACCTTCCCAAATCACTTCGTTTTTTGCAGGGTCAATTGACGCTAAGTCATGACCTTGTCCGGCAACCCATTTACCGTTGATAAAATGTGTATGTAGCATAGTGGGTGTCCTTTTAATCTCTGAATGTAACGGGGGCGAAGCGTACGTGCTCTCCCTCTTTGACATTCAATGCAGCAGCGGTTTGGCGAGAAAGCACGGCAACTTGCTTTTCTTCGCTAAACGTCATTTCGGTGGCTACTGCACGAAAATCAGATATTGATGTGTTTATGATGTAGTAGGTTTGCCCTTGAGCAGCTGCACTATCATCAATGACAACAGGCAGTTTCAAGCTCGATTGAGCCGTGCGGATGTGGCTTAAGTTTGCCTCTACCGTCGGGCCTGCGTCGAAAATGTCTACGTAGCCGCGGCAAGAAAAGCCTTCTTCTTCAAGAAGCTGAAGCGCAGGGCGTGTTTTGTCATGGACTTCGCCAATGACTTCTTGCGCTTCTTTGCTAAGCAGATTTACGTATATCGGGTACTTCGGCATAAGTTCAGCAATAAACACTTTATTACCAATGCCAGTTAAGTAGTCGGCAGTAGGAAAATCCATCGAGAAGAAATGGGTTTCTAGCCATTCCCAAAACGGTGAGCGTCCTTCTTCGTCACTCACACCGCGCATTTCAGCAATAACTGTCTCTGAGAAGCGTTCACGGTGCTCCATCATGAACAAGAATCGAACCTTTGAAAGGAAGCGGCCGTTAATGCCGCCACGGGCTTGTTCGCGAAGAAACAGCGTACATATCTCAGTAACACCGGTGTAGTCATTACAAAACGTTAGAATGTCTACCGTGTTATGAATGTTCAGCTCGCGCGAGGCGTGCACTACTTTGCTTAGGTGGTAATGATAGAACGCATCGTCTATACCAACAGCCGCTTCAATACCTGTTGTTCCCACTACCTGTCCGGTAGTGGTATCTTCCATTACAAACAAGTATGACTCATCGCCAGGTTCGGTTACGTTTGGTTTGTTAAACGCGGTTTCTGCACGATCAATTTTACGCTGCAGCAACTCGTCGTTGACAGGTAAAGACGTAAAGCCAATACCTGATTCAACGGCGATTTCTTTAAGCGCGTTATAGTCGGCCTTCGTAATAGGGCGAATGATTTTCATGTTCGCTACTCGTGTTGTAATTATTCGGCGTTTACAACGGCGGCAACGGCGCGCTCAAAACGTGCAAGACCTTCTTTAATGTCTTCATCAGGAATAACAAGTGAAGGTGCAAAACGAATAACGTTCATGCCAGCAACAAGACACATTAGGTTCTCTTTGGTGGCTGCCATCATAAAGTCGCGTGCACGGCCCTGATATTTTTCATTTAGTGCACAGCCTAACAGCATGCCTTGACCGCGTACTTCTTCAAATACGTTGTACTTGTCATTGATAGCGCCAAGCAACTCGCGGAAAAGCGCTTCTTTCTTAAGCACGCCTTCAAGGACTTCTGGTTGATTTACGATATCTAATGCTTTTTCCGCAACAGCACATGCCAGTGGGTTACCACCGTAAGTGCTACCGTGGGTACCAGGCTTCAGGTGTGCAGCAATGTCATTCGTTGTTAGCATGGCGCCAATTGGGAAGCCACCACCAAGCGATTTAGCTGTAGTTAGGATATCGGGTGTTACGCCAAGGCCCATGTAAGCATAAAGATGACCAGTACGACCAACGCCTGACTGAACTTCATCAAAAATTAGTAGTGCATTGTGTTTGTCACAAAGCTCACGTACACCTTTTACAAAGTCAGCGTCCGGTGGAATGATCCCGCCTTCACCTTGAAGCGGTTCCATCATTACAGCACAAGTTTTATCTGAAATTAGGGCTTCAAAAGCAGCTAAGTCATTGTAGTCACAATGATCAACAGCGCCTGGCTTAGGACCAAAACCGTCAGAGTAAGCCGCTTGACCACCTACCGTTACGGTAAAGAAAGTACGACCGTGGAAGCCTTTATTAAAAGCAATGATTTGATTCTTGTCTTCACCGTGCTTATCAAGTGCCCAACGACGAGCAAGCTTAAGTGCTGCTTCGTTAGCTTCCGCACCAGAGTTGGCAAAGTAAACTTTGTCAGAGAAAGTTGCATCGTTAAGCTTTTTAGCAAGGCGAAGCGCTGGCTCGTTGGTAAATACGTTACTTAAATGCCAAAGCTTGCTGCCTTGTTCGTTAAGGGCTTTTACTAGCTCAGGGTGGCAGTGGCCTAAAACGTTTACTGCAATACCGCCTGCAAAGTCGATGTACTCAGCTCCATCTTGATCCCATACGCGTGAACCTTCACCTCGAACAGGTACCATACCTGCTGGGTTATAGTTAGGAACCATTACATCATCAAATGTAGCGCGAGTTACGTTCATCTTTGTTACCTCTGCATTGGGCGCCAATCACACTATGTGAGCTTGCTTGTCTAATCAATGCGCACGTTTTATACGTGCTGCGTGAGTCAATAAGCATTAATTGGGCGCATAAAAACTAATCGGATTTGATTTACAGTATGCCATTTTTTTTAACATTTGTCTTCTATGCAAAGGGCTGCAGCCCTTTATTTATAAGGACTGTGGCTTAATTTGCAGGAAAAGTGAATAACTATTAACTACTGGGCTATATCAATTAGTAATAATCAATTTTTACGCTAAGAAAAGCGCCGCGTAGAGGTTTTGTGGTGCTTTAACGGAATTAAAGAGGGTAATGCGCCGCGACAAACTTGCCTGTTTACTCAAGCTGAAAACAGGCAAAGTACTGAGTTACGGTCAATATTTTTAAGTATCAGACAACTAGTATGCGAAAAGTGCATAACCAATGCATGAATATCCATAAAATATTTCACGTTTAGTGCGCTATTTTGCCTGATTTTTGTTCCAAATGAGTAGGGGGCAGCAATTAGCCTTAGTAACTATCTTCATTCTTCACCAATGGAAGGGTAAAGATATCCGTGCTTTTAAGTGCCTCAAGTGCACCCGCAGGGTATTTTTGTTCAGCGAAAAGTGGTTTAACTTCTTTAATGTCGACAAGCTTTAACTGATGCAACATGCGTATTTGCGTATACGCGCGTGCTTGATGGAGTATTTTGCTCAACGTCTTGGTCTGTGTTGGCTGTTTATCAGCACAAGCACGCATTGGCTGTGCAATTGGCAGACGGGTAAAGTGCATCCACTCTAAAATGTCTGCGCTAATTGCATCAGCAAACTCTTGCTGTAATGCAATAAGGTGATTTGCTGATGGCGCAATTCTTAGTAAAGCTTCGTGACGCTTTTGTTCTTTATCTTTTTGACACTCTTGCAGTAGATGCAGCTGAATTTTATCAAACAGTTTAAAGTAAAGCCGCGTGACAGCGCAGCGCCCTAAATTACTTACCATTGCCAACACGTAAGCTTGGTTTTTATTAAGGTCGCTTAATGAAGCAAGGCGCTTAGCGGTGAGCGCAACGCCCGTAGAGTAATGCGTTAGTTTTTGTTTTATCAGCGGGTAAGGATCGGTAATTTGGGGCATCGCACGCTTTAATATCAGCGACGGGATCAGCGTACGTAAGTTTTCGATACCTAAAAAGCTTAAAGCGGTACGTAAGGTTTCAACAACAATAATACGCCCTCGCGAGTCTTTTCGCCTAAATCGGGGCGTATTTACTACTACGATAAGTTCGTCGTAAAGCCATGGCATAGTGGCTACTATAGGCTCTAGCTTTGACACTGAGCATGCTTTTACAGATAAGGCATCTAATAGCTCACCAATGTTTTCAGGCAAGTTAAGCACTTTCTGAACGAGTTCATCGGTATAGCTAAGTTGTTCAGTAAGTTCACCAAGCAAAATCTCGTGAAGGTGGTGGCTAACCGACTCTAAATAAGAGGCTTCTGTTTTTTCCTGTAGGCGTTTGTTTTCAATTGCGACTTTTTCAACGTGAAGTAGAAGCCTGCGTGCGTCGCCCTGTTCAGACTGTTCGAAGCTGACTTGGCCCACCTTGCGCTTTCCTAGCATTTCAAGCACGCGCTCGGGTGAGATGATCATATTTTCAAATCGATCATCTATCGTCGGCGGTGTGGTTGCCCCCATAGTCATATTAAAAGCACTCCTGCTCATAACTTTTTGGTGAACGGCGATATTATCGTACATTAAGGGCCTTTATAACTTTAGCTGCGGTAATGGTGAAGATGTAGCCACCACTTAAAAGCACAGTTAGCACCCTGCAATGATTGATATCGCTTATGTAGTTTTCAACATAACGCTCAGTTAGCGCTTGGCTAAACTTGATTATGAAAAGTTAAACGAAAAATCAGTGAATTGCGAATTTTAACGGCCTTCAAGCGCAACCTTTTACATTATGTAGGGTATCGGCAATACGCCTGTAGACTTAAACCTTTTTGTGATGAAGAAAAGCTTCAAGCACGCTGTGACCGTGTTCGGTAAGTAATGATTCAGGATGATACTGAACACCCCATATAGGGTAGCAATTATGGGAAACGGCCATAATTTCTTTTGTACCCAACGCTGTCTCACACCAAGCATCGACGCGTAGTGATGGAGGTAAAGATTCAGGGTTTAATACTAATGAATGGTAGCGGGTTACGTTAAAGGTGTTTGGTAGCCCTTCAAATAGCCCTGTATTGTGATGGGACAATGCTGAAACTTTACCGTGTTTAATTTCTTGGGCACCTACCACTTCTGCACCAAAGACTTGACCTATGGCTTGATGACCTAAGCAAACCCCCATTATGGGAATTTCACCGGCAAAATGCTCTATCGCAGACAAACTGATACCCGCTTCGTTAGGCGTGCAAGGGCCTGGCGAGATAACAAGCTGAGAAGGTGCTAAGCGCGATATATCGTCAAGATTGAGGGCATTGTTTCGCACTACTTCAACGTCAGCACCCAGCTCTGTGAAATACCTAGCAAGGTTATGAGTGAACGAATCGAAGTTATCAATTAACAGCAACACAGCAGTGTTAATCCTTGGTATATCTATAAAGCAACGGTTGTGACATGAAGCGCTTTATTAACGCTTCATGTCCTTTAGTTGCAGTATTTAAGTTACGGCTTTGGAATAAAACCCACTGCTTTATAAACTTTGGCTAAAGTTTCTGCTGCGCGTGCTGAAGCTTTCTCTGCACCCTGGCGCATGACGTCGTCTAAGTAGGCTCTGTCTGCGCGGATTTCAGCATAGCGGGTTTGAATAGGCTCTAGTAAAGATACCACTGCATCTGCAACATCACCTTTTAAGTGGCCGTACATTTTATCTGTATATTCAGGCTCAAGCTCTTTTACTGTTTTACCCGTTGCTAATGAAAGCAGGGTAAGTAGGTTAGATACACCTGGTTTCTCGGCTGGATTGAAGTAAATATTGGCTTGTTCGTCAGAGTCGGTTACCGCGCGTTTAATCTTCTTAGCTAGCTTCTTAGGATCTTCTAACAGACCAATGAAGTTATTGGGGTTGTTATCTGACTTAGACATTTTCTTTTCTGGTTCTTGCAGGCTCATGATACGAGCACCGAACTCTGGAATATAAGGGTCAGGTAAACGGAATACATCGCCATATAGATTATTCACGCGGGTAGCAATGTCGCGTGTTAACTCAAGGTGTTGCTTTTGATCTTCACCCACAGGTACTTTGTCCGCTTGATAAAGCAAAATATCTGCTGCTTGAAGCACAGGGTAGCTATACAAGCCCACGTTTATGTTGTTCTCGTTTTTCGCAGACTTATCTTTAAACTGCGTCATGCGGTTTAGCTCGCCCATTTGAGCATAGCAATTCAATACCCACGACAGTTGCGCATGCTCAGGCACATGTGATTGCAAAAATAGCGTGCTCTTTTGCGGGTCGATACCGCAAGCTAGATAAAGAGAAAGGCCGTCAAGACAGGCTTCGGCAAGCTGCTTTGGATCTTGTCTTACGGTGATCGCATGTAAATCGACAATCATATATAAGCAGTCGTGATCGTCTTGCATGGAAACCCACTGTTTAAGTGCACCCATATAGTTACCAAGGGTAAGTTGTCCTGAAGGCTGGCAGCCACTTAATACAACGGGTTTATTACTCATTTCTATTTACCTGTAATACGTTAAATTCTGTTAAAAACTAAGCTTTAGATAGCGATGAAAGTTCATCGCGCATTTGCGCAATCACATCGCTGTAATCGGGTTGAGAAAAAATGGCCGAACCAGCCACAAACATATCTGCACCAGCTTCTGCTATTGCGCGAATGTTATCGACTTTTACGCCACCGTCAATTTCAATTCGAATATCATAGCCGCTTTCAAGTACGCGCTGCTTCACCGCACGTACTTTATCTAGGGTGCTGGGGATAAACTTTTGGCCGCCAAAGCCAGGATTCACCGACATTATAAGAATATGGTGTAGTTTATCCATAACATGATCTAAGTAGTGTAGCGGCGTGGCTGGATTAAATACCAAGCCGGGTTTGCAGCCTGCATCAATAATCAGCTGAAGAGACCGGTCTATGTGTTCAGACGCTTCTGGGTGAAAGCTGATGTAGCTTGCCCCCGCGTTGGCGAATTTCTCAATAAGGTCATCTACTGGCTTTACCATAAGGTGAACATCAATCGGCGCGGTTATGCCGTATTTTCTCAATGCTTCGCAAATCATTGGCCCAAACGTAAGGTTTGGCACATAGTGGTTGTCCATCACATCGAAATGCACCACATCGGCGCCTGCGTCTAATACTTTTTCTACGTCTTCACCAAGTCGAGCAAAGTCGGCAGAGAGTATTGATGGGGCAATTAAAAAGGGTTTCATTGCGTGTCCTTCAAGTCAAAAACAACAAGGTGCGTTGCCACTTACGGTATAAGGTAGCGAAAGTTTACCCAAAACCATGCTTCTTTACTATGTAAAGGGCACATCAAGGTTGATTTGACATAAATTTAAGGCAGACAACCGTAAAGCGTGCTGCTGCCCAATTTTGGTGAAGCTGCGTTTTATTGGTGCATTTTTAAACTGCGCTTCAACTGAATAAATTACAGGAGTATTAAGCGATGTATTTATAAGTTGTTCTTTATCAGTATGTTACGAATAAATTAGCAAGCATTTTCAATGAACCATAAATGGGCATCAACTTTGCGTTACCCAGTCCAAAAAAGAAAACACAGACAGAAAAAACGAATTACAACAAGTTTGAATTTGACTGGAGAACACACATGAAAACATCTACAAAAAGAACCCTACTTGCCGCTGCTATTTCTTCAGCGTGTCTACTAACTGCAATGCCGAGCTATGCCGAAGGCGAATTTACTGCCAATGCAAGTGCTACCAGCAACTACATTTGGCGTGGTCTAACACAGACAACTAACGAAGCTGCCGTACAGGGCGGTATCGACTACGCACACGAAAGTGGTTTCTATGCAGGTACGTGGGCGTCTAACGTGAATTACGGTGCAGGTGATGTATATTCATACGAGCACGATATGTATTTTGGTTTTGCTGGCGAGTCTGACGGCATTGCGTATGATTTCGGTTACCTTTACTACAACTACGATGATGAGGCGAACTTCGACTTCGCAGAATTATACGGCTCAGTAGGCATGGGTGGCTTTAGCCTTACCGTTTACTTACTAGCTCACACTGAAGCTGATGAGCCAGAAACAATGGATTTTGGTTTCGCTCAAGCATCTTACACATCACTTGATTACAGCACCGAAATTTTAAACGGTACTGAACTTGGTTTTCACGTAGGCTATCACGAAGGTGACTTTGCTGAGGCGT
This sequence comes from Alteromonas sp. HB246098, assembly GCF_054890645.1. Taxonomy (NCBI): domain Bacteria; kingdom Pseudomonadati; phylum Pseudomonadota; class Gammaproteobacteria; order Alteromonadales; family Alteromonadaceae; genus Alteromonas; species Alteromonas sp. HB246098. The sequence goes on from NZ_JBTZUG010000011.1 coordinate 74,123, forward strand.
TCAATGGCGTTGAAGGTTATGTAGACTACGGTGTTTCAATTGCAAAAGACGGATTTAGTTTTGCAATTACAGGTACTGACCTTGATGATATGGGCGGTGACGACGAATTTGATAACGATGCAGTTAAATTTACTGTAGCTTATTCAGTAGACTTCGAGCTTTAATTTTTCAAAAAGAGTCCGATGGATCGACCTCTTTATTAAAACGTTGAGTAGTAAAAGCCTAATGTAATTGCATTAGGCTTTTCATTTTAAATAGCACGCATTTTTAACTTGTTCGTTACCTGCTTTTGATTATAATGAGATTAAATTTTAAACGAGTGTAAGGGGTATTCAGGATGAAAGTTCTTCCTTTTTTTGCGATTTGTGGAGCCGTCGCCCTAGTTAGCGTGGCCGTTACAAACCCGCCAAGCTCACGCTCGTCTGTTTGTGAATTTCAGCCTGTTACCGAGTTTAATCCAAAACTTCCTGCAAGCCACATTCAAAACCAATGCGCCCGTCATCAAGAGGGAGTAGAAGAGGTTAGCTGGCTGTCATGGATAGCAGGAAAGTCACCGTCCTTCCAGTTTCACTTTTTAGATTTACTAGAGTTGCTACACAGCGACGATGGTAATCGCGATTTCACCTCACCCTCAAACGATTCTTAAGGGGATATTATGCAATCTGGTACTGGTTTCTGGTCAGTTCTAGGTAGTGTAGTGGCAAGTTTGTTCGGTGTTCAAAGCCACAAAAACTATGAACGCGACTTTACCAAAGGTACCTTTATCAGCTTTGCTCTTATCGGTGTTGTTTTAGTCCTGATATTCGTCGTTTCACTTTTTATGTTTGTAAAGTGGTATACAGGCTACGGATAATAGCCCTTCACACTTAGCAAAAGCGCTTCATCGCTTCACATAGGTGTTTTCTAACCTTACACCTCGCAATAATTAATCAGCAGAAGGGCGCTGAGCTGTTTTTTTCTTGCGTGTTTTTCGTTTCACAACGACTTTAGCGGGAGGGAAATAAGCCAATATCTCATCTACTGGCTGTCGCTTCGCGCCATTTTGACTAATCGAGCGTTTAACTGACAGCATGCTAAAGTCTGCCCCTTGATATAAAGCACGGGTTAGCGGTAAATCGTGGTTTGATATCAGCACAGGTATACCACGCTTTTTAGAAGCGCGGGTGGCCAGTTCTGCTAGCTTTTCTTGTGACTCTTGCCCAAAACTTCGCGCCGCATAACTGGTGAAAGCTGCTGTCTTGCTAATAGGTGCGTAGGGTGGGTCGCAATAAATAACATTGCCTCGCCTAGCTCTTGAAAAAACCTTCTCAAACGGAAGGCAAGTAAAGGTGGCCTTTTGTGATTTTTCAGAAAAAACAAACATTTCGTCTTCTGGAAAGTAAGGCTTTTTGTACCGGCCAAAAGGCACATTAAAGCGACCTTGAAGGCTATATCGACACAAACCGTTATAGCCGTGGCGGTTTAAATAGAGAAAAAGAATGGCGCGATAGTATTCGTCTTGCGTGCCGTTGAACTCTTCACGTAGGTCATAATACATCTTCTCTTCATTACGGCTCCCGTCAAAAAATGAGCGCGCATCGTTAATAAGCGCGTCGGGTTGGGCTTTTAAGAAGTTGTATAAGTTAATGAGGTCAGGGTTGATATCATTAAGCAGGTAGCGTTTGTATTGCGTATTCAGAAATACAGATCCGGCACCAACAAACGGTTCTATAAGTTTGTTAGCTTGCGGTAATCTGGCCTGAATGTGCTCAACCAAGCTGTATTTGCCACCGGCCCACTTTAAAAAGGCACGGTTCTTTTTCTGCATCATGCTTAAACGTTACTACCTAGACGGAATGAAGACGGTGGTTTTTCCTTGCGCCGCCGTTCCAAGGGAAAGGGTCGTCTTTATACTTTTATGCTGATCAGTATCAGATATCACCACGCTAAAAGTAGATTGTAACTTTCATCAGTAAAACGGACAACCAACAAGTGTCGCAAGAGTGGAATTTAGCTAAATAATCAGAACTAACTAGGCGCTTTTGACTTCGAATCGGCTTAATTTTGCGCTCTGTCTATTTCAGTTAGGATCTGACTCCCCCGCTTTATAAACGCATTTTGTCTGCCCGGGTATTCAGGTAACGCTGCGCGAGTTTGCTGTGCTTGCGATAGTGAGGAGTAAACTTCTCGAAAAACAACCACAAACCAATCGCCACCGTAGCGTTCAGTTTTATAAATGCGGGTTTGGTCTACGAGATTGTTTTCTCGCAAGAACGCATTGAGCACCGATTCGCTTTTCATCGCTAGCATCTGAATGGCGTAATCGTTAGCGCTAATCCACTGGTTTGCCTGCAGTGATGTTTGGTTTACATTATCGTTGCTGAGCGCCGTACCAGTGTTTTGCGGGTTCGTTAGTGCTGTTTGTGTATTCTCTGCAGCCGTTTGCCCATTACTTTCACCCCGACTAGTCTCGACAGAGGAAGAGTTACTGCTTTGCGCCCTTGAAGTAATATTACTATTACCGCCTTCTGTTTCAGACAGAGAGCCTGCATCAGGTAATGATGATACTGCGCTTTCCCAGTCGGTAATTAGCGAGTCATTCTCTGCTATTTCATTTTCCACTGGTTTATCAAGGGTTGATTGACCGGTTAGCTCAGGAGTTACACTTGGAGCCGAGACAATTTCCACATTACCGGTTTGTGCGCCTACGTCATTTTGCATTTCAGCAGCTGTGACTTCTCTGGTTTTTTCCTCGTCGGCATTAAGCCTTTCGTCACCATTGCCGTCAGCAATTAGCTTGTTATAGGCTGAACCCGGTTCAACCTGAGTTTGATTAGATTCAAGAGTTTGCTGGCTAATAGGAGAGAAAATTGATGCGAGCTTTTCACCGTACTGCCAATAGATAAGGCCAGAGAATGTGGCCAGAAACACCAGAGCTACACCAGCATAAAACCATTTTGTTTTTAGCGGGTTAGTGAATGTCTTAGTATTTTCACGATGTCTATTTTCTAAATGAGCCTGAAACGCTTCTCTTCGGGAAGCTATCATTTTATCGAGGTCTGACTCGTAATTAGGCTGCTCACTAATCACGGACTGGCTGCTAATAATAAGCGGAGTTTCAGTATTTTTAGCAGGAAGCCATTGTTTAGCGCGCTCGGCCCACGCGTTATTTGCAAATAAAAGCACGTTTAAATGCTGTTTGTTTCCAGCAAATCGACTTTGTAAGACCAAATCCCACAGCTCTTGTAACAGTGCATCAGGAAGGTTATGGGCTTGGGTGATAGCGATTAGAATTGGGCCTTCGTGGCTATTCAAATCAGAAAGTAACTCATTAAGGGGGCGAACAAAGCTTCCCACTACTTGTCCGAGTAGCTGGCGACAAAGCTGTCTACGGTAGTCAGAAGGCTCCATATTATCTTGCGCGGTCAAATACGCAATTTCGGTATCGTCGTGCTGTTGAAAGACAAAGGCTTCTAGGGTCTTTTGTTGTTGAGCAATAGACTCACCGCTGACAAAAATCAGTTGAGACGAGTAATTAACCAGATATTCCAAACGTTCATGCAGTTCACTTTGCATGGGAGTTTGCCCTTATTCACCGTTGCTTTAAAACTAGTCTAGCAACGCACCTTGTTATTACTTCCCAAGTCTCGGGAATAATGAAAGGGCACGCTGCCAGTTTGTCGCGAACGCGATTTATTAAGAGAGAATGTCAGTAAGGATGGCGTCGGTGACGTCTTTAGTAACAACCGCTTTGCCAATGCCTTGAGGAAGTACAAATCGAATACTGCCGGCTTCCACTTTCTTATCGCGTTTCATGTGCTTAACATAGTCGTCTTTCGTCATGCTACTAGGCCCTGCAATAGGCAGTGCAAAAGCTTCAAATAGCGCTGTCACGCGTCGTGTTTCTGACGCTTCAAACCATGTTAATGCTTCAGCAGCTTTACAAGCAATTATAGTACCAGCGGCTACCGCTTCGCCGTGTAGCCAATTGCCATAACCTTGTTCAGCTTCAATAGCATGACCAAACGTGTGGCCTAAGTTAAGAATGGCGCGTAATCCACCTTCCCGTTCGTCTTTCGCAACCACATCTGCTTTTATTTCGCAGCAGCGAGAAATGGCGTAGGTAAGGATTTCAGTATCAAGAGACGTAAGTGCGTTAACGTTTTCTTCAAGCCACGTAAAAAACGGTGCATCGTAAATAATGCCGTATTTAATAACCTCTGCCATACCAGCAGCAAATTCTCTTGGGGGTAGTGTTGCCAGCGAGTCAGTATCGATAGCAACATAAACAGGTTGGTAAAAAGCACCAATCATGTTTTTACCTAGAGGGTGGTTTACTGCGGTTTTCCCGCCTACCGATGAGTCTACCTGAGAAAGCAGGGTAGTAGGGACTTGAATAAAAGGCACACCGCGTTGGTAAGTTGCTGCAACAAAGCCTGTGAGGTCACCTATCACACCACCGCCAAGGGCAATAAGTGTTGTGTCTCTTGCCGCATTTAGTTCGAGAAGGCGAGTCATGACTACTTCGAATTGTTCTAAATTCTTGTACTGCTCGCCATCTGGCAAAATAATGGTTTCAACTTGAACGTCACCGCACGCTGCTTTAGCGGTTTCTAAGTAAAGCGGGGCAACGGTCTCATTTGTTACGATAACCGCCAGCGGGCCTTCTATGTAGGTACTAAAAAGGCCGGGTTGCGAAAGCAGCCCAGCCTCTATCTGTATAGGATAGCTACGTTCTCCAAGTTCCACAGTTAAGGTTGACATTGGCGTAGCACCTCCTATTACATATTTAATTTATAGACCGATTTTACTGATAATTTGATTTGCTACAGCACGCGCACTTTGGTCGTCTGTATCAACAATGTAATCAGCAACTTCTTCGTAAAGCGGGTTGCGCATTTCTGCAAGGTCGCGAAGAACTTGTTCTGGATCTTCGTTTTGTAGCAAAGGGCGACGTTTGTCGCGTTGTGTACGGGCTACTTGTTTATCGATTGTGGTTTGTAGATAAACAACGATACCGCGGGCAGATAAACGATTGCGCACTGCTTTAGTTACAATAGAACCGCCGCCAGTGGCAAGTACAATACCTTGCTTATCTGTCAAATCGTTAATGACGTTTTCTTCGCGTTTACGGAAACCGTCTTCGCCTTCAAGGTCGAAGATCCAGGCGATATCCGCACCGGTACGGCGCTCAATTTCCTGATCCGAATCAAAAAAGTCTAGGTGAAGTTCGTCTGCCAGATGTCTACCGATGGTACTTTTGCCAGCACCCATTGGGCCAACTAAAAAGATATTACGTTTTTCAGCCATATTTGCTTATATCACAACTTAATCATGTTAGGGGCAGTGCACTGTTGCCTTACCAGCCTACCCATTGACTCGTGCCTATTTAGTGTCCAATAAGCACCACTCCTTAAACCTCGCTTAAATTTCGAGGTGGGGATTATCTCAGTTTCATGCAAGGCGATGCAAGTTTTGTTACTAACAAATAGCGTATACCTGTAAATTTAGTTACAAAAAAAGCCTTAAAACAAAAAAAGCGCATTCAAGATGCGCATTTTTTGTGGGTGTGACCCATCCTAAATAGCGTTGACACTTTTCAAACTTAATTTGGAGAGTGTAATGAAATCAAATAGCAAAAGAACGCAACGCGATTATTCCCTCGCTTTTAAACTGGCCGTTGTAGACCAAGTTGAAAAAGGCGAATTCACATATTAACAAGCACAAGACCACTACGGAATTCAGGGGTGTTCAACGGTTTTAGTGTGGCTTCGTAAGCATGGTCGTCTAAATTGGGCGGATGGTACACCTAAGCTTCTTAAACGAGGTAACTGCGTGGATAAGTCCAAAGTAGAGCTCACTCCAGAACAGCGTATTAAAGCTCTGGAGAAAGAGCTTGCTGATACGAAAATGAAAGCTGATTTCTTTGAAGCCGTCGTGAATGTTCTGGAAACTGATTATGGAGTAAGCGTTGTAAAAAAGCGCAAAAGAAAGTCAGCCAGAAAAAGTGATAGGCGGGGTTTCCGTAGCCAAAGCTTGTCGTTATCTGAAGATTTCTCGTCAGGCTTACTACCAACACTGCGCTCACTCAAGCGCGAAGCGCATGAGGCTAGGGTCATTCAATTCGTACGTCAGGAGCGAATGATTCAACCTCGTATCGGTACTAGGAAACTACAGTATCTTCTTACGCTCGTAATAATAGATATTGGTAGGGATCATCTCTTTAATTTACTAAGAGAAAGGCGTCTACTGGTCCCGACAAAGCGTGCCTATCACAAAACAACGAGTAGTCATCATCGGTTCCGCCGTCATCCCAACCTCATTAAAGCGGGGTTAAAAGCGGATAAACCCAATCAGCTATGGGTAGCGGATATTACGTACTTACCGACGCGAAGTCGAGAGGGTTATGTGAGTCTCATTCCAGATGCTTACTCAAGGAAGGTTGTGGGCTATCAGGTTGACGATAACATGCGAACGCAGTCAGGAAAGCAAGCATTTACTCAGGCGCTTAAACAAAAAAGTACAAATGAAAAACTCGTTCATCATTCTGACAGAGGTATACAGTATTGCTCAGAAGAGTATCAAAAACTCCATAGAAAACATGATGTACAGTGCTCAATGACAGATGGCTACGACTGCTATCAAAACGCCCTTGCAGAACGAATAAACGGTATTCTAAAAAATGAATACTTACTCCATAAGCCAAGAGATTTAGAAGAAGCGAGAAAGATGGTTGCAGAGTCAATAGCAATCTATAATGATAGGCGGCCACATCTGGCCCTTAAATACAAAACGCCCGATGAAATACATCGGGCGTTTTAACCGAAATAAATGTCAACCTATTTCAGGACTAGTCAGTGAAATTTTACTTATGGTCTTTCTGTAACAATTTTAGGTGTAACAAAAATAAGTAGCTCTCGCTTCTGTTGAAGCTGTGAGGTATTTCTAAATAAGGCGCCTATAAAAGGCAAATCACCAAACAAAGGTACCTTCGAAACACCATCAGAACTGGTTTGTTGGAAAATTCCACCAAGAACAATCGTTTCGCCATTTTCTACCAGTACCTGCGTTTTGATTTCCTGGGTATCTATGGCTACCGCATCACCGGTTGAGGTAGCCACAGTCTCACCGCGGGTGTCTTGGGTTACAACTAAATCCAAAATTATGCGATTGTCTGGCGTAATGTGCGGCGTAACTTTAAGTGATAGCACAGCCTTTTTGAATTCTACCGATGTTGCACCGCTCGACGTTGCTTGAACGTAAGGAATTTCTGTACCTTGTTCAATATAAGCTTCGTGCTGATTAGCCACGGTAATACGGGGGCTTGCAATAATTTCACCCTTGTTCTCTGATTCCAGCGCAGAAAGTTCAAGATCTAGAATGGTGCCGTCTACTAAACTTGCAATTTGAAAGCCGATGCTCCCCGCTGCGCTGGTCACTGGAAGGTTCACATTGAGACGGTTATCAATGCTAGGCACCACGCCTCCAGCAATGGTATCGGCCGCCTCAAGGGAGCCTGATACGCCGTTATCGTCTTGGCGGTCGCTGAACCCCCAGCGAACGCCTAACTGCTCGTCAACATCATCAAGCACAGTAACCATGCGACTCTCTATCAGCACTTGCTTTACGGGAATATCTAAGGCATTGATGGTTTTTCTTGCTTCATCAATAGACGCTAAGGTATCGCGAATAAGCAATGTATTGGTTCGTTCGTCCACGGTAACGCCGCCACGCTCCGAAAGGATTCCGCCCTCGGTAGATTTCAAAATAGTGGCTAATGCAGAAGCTTTAGCATAGTTAACCGAGATATTTACCGTATGTAGAGGGGCTAAATCTGACACTTGTTTTTTAGATTGCAACGCTTGAGTTTCACGAGCAGACAATTCTTCTGCCGGCGCAATCAACAAGATATTGCCCTCTAAACGCTTGTCTAAGCCTTTAACCCGTAAAATCATATCTAGAGCCTGGTCCCATGGTACGCCAGACAAGCTAATTGTGACGTTCCCTGAAACTGTGTCCGTTGTGACTAAGTTAAAACCATTTACCTGCGCGATAATTTGTAGAACCTGCCTTACAGGAACGTCTTGAAAGTCTAAAGAAATCGGGTCGCCTGTGTATTGTTTCTCTGCGCCCAACGCTTCTTGCTGCTCGTTGTCCATCGGCGAAATTGCTACGCGCAGCACACTGTCTTTTACCGTATTTTTAACGGTAACTTGGCCAGAGTAGTTAATCTCAATGCGTGCATCATTTTCATCTTCAAAGGTTTCTATGGTTGAAACAACAGTGCCAAAATCGGCCACGCTAAGCTCAACGAGCTGATCTTCAGCTAAAGCGGTATTGGTGAGCGTAAGAGACACTTTTCCCTGCGATTCAATAAGCTGCACTTTGGGTGCTGTACCAACGAATTCCACCAAGGTTACCGCCGTACTATTAGGCGCTTGGGTAAAGTCTATATTGGTAACCGTTGTAGTAGGCGCCGTTTCATTTTGTTTAGCGTTGGGGTCTACTAATAGAGGCTCTTGTGCTCTAACGGGGTGAGACACCAAAAAAGTAAATGAAAATATTGCAGCGACAGCAAAAGCCAGCCAATACCATCTAGGCGCTCTACGATTGAGAGACTTATTAAAAATGTATCGTTCGGCCATGCTTACTCTCCTGCCTTCGATGCTGTAGTCATTGTTGTTGTTTTCCTTTGCCAGCAGCCTGCACCATCAGGTAATAATTGTTCAATAGTAATTGAGTCGGCGCCAATTTGCATAATTTTGCCATAAAACAAGCCGATACGGCTTCCTACTTTAGCTTTATGTAACGCGCCATCGTTGCTTTTTAATAATGCCCACTTTTCTCCCTTAACAGCAAAATTGCCAGCAAGGGCGAGGGCATCAACACCATAAGCTTCCAATGCTTCTTTAGTGCGCTGAAAGTTGGGTTGTAGACAGTTTTCTACCCTTGCTTTAGCTACCGGCGCTGTATTTTTTCGCGGACGGTCGAAAGGGCTTCTAAGCGTACTTGCAGTATAGCTAAATGGAGTGGGCGTTTTGAACTCTGGGTAGGGTTCTATTTGAGGCTGTGCACGCTCTTTTACACTTTGCGTGTAGGCCTGAAGATCGTCAAGCTTCGGCGAACAGCCTGTTATAAGTAATACGATCAAAAGAGATAAAACCGAACGAATCATTGTTCATCTCCTTCAATATCTGAAGAATTTTCAGAGCGATAGGTTTTAGCTTGTAATTTAAGAGATAAACGGCCTACTTCCCGCTTAATATCAAAGTCGTGTAGCGTAACAATGCGAGGTAAGTCGGCCACTTTAGACACGAATTCGCCGAAGTTGTGATAGTCTCCACTCACTTCCATTTCGATAGGAAGCTCGGTGTAGAATTCCTTTGGTACTTCTTGTTGCCAGTTAAGTAGTTCAAACGTTAGCCCAGATGAGGTACCCACGTACGTGATATCATCAAGGAGGCCTGGCGTTTCGTTACTGGTTGGCAGACTTTTCAGCATGGAAGAGAAGTCTTCTTTTATCTTCGCAAGTTGTTCCTCATACGCTTCTAAATTAGCCGCAATGCGGTATTTAGCCTCAAACTGCAGTTTCAGCTCTTGCTCCTTTAGCTCGGCGGCATCCATAATCGGTAGTTTGGGGCTTACCAAGGTGTAGTAGCTTATAGCACCTACCAATATGGCAAGAAACGCAGCAACAACGATGCGGACTTCGTTCGGCCAAATTGCGATTTGTTCAAAGTCGAGTTCGTTGAGTTCTTTTAGTTTCGAGACATCAAACTTCATGATTTCTTCGCCTCACTACTTACAATTTCTAAGGGAGCAACGTTCGGGTTTATCGAAAACGTAAGCGTAAAGTTGCTAATCGCTCTAGCCGCACTGCTGTCAGATTTTATGGTAGAAAGCTCTGCGCCCACGAATACTTTTGAATTATCTAGTGCGCGCATAAAATCTGATAAACGGTTGTTTGAGTCGCTAATTCCTTCTATCGTGATGATGTTATTGGTTCTTGTCATAGATTCGAAAGCCACACCTTGGGGGACCAGCTTGGCAAGTTCATCAAATACAATAGGGGCGACGTTACGGTTTGCTTGTAGTTGCTCAATGAGCGCCATACGCTGCTCAACCGCACTCTTTCTTTCTTTTACTTTTTTAATCTCACCAATTTGCGCATCAAGCACGGCTATTTCGCGTTCAAGGTATTGGTTACGTGAGTTTTGATTATTAATCTGCTGGTCGATAGCTTGACCAATAAACCAAAAAATTAAGCCCACAATAGCAGCCACCGCAACCAGGCCTGCTAAGTATTGTTGTTTTTGATGTTGGCGCTGTTTTTCTCGCCAAGGCAGTAAGTTTACATGTGCCATGGCGTAAAGCTCCGGCTCGCCAGACCCGCAGCAATTGCAAGTTGAGGTGCAATTTTGCTAAGTCGCGTAGTATCAAGTTTTGGGTTTATAGTCATATTGCTAAACGGGTTGAAGCAATCTACTTCAAGGCCTAAGTCTTGTTTCAGAATATCTACCAATGGCTCGATGGTAGCAGCGCCACCACTTAACAGAATTTTCTTTGGTCGTTCAGCATGCAAAGTGCTCATGTACATCTGAAGTGCGCGGTTAATATTCTGCTGAAGGTTGGCCGCAAATATGGGTAGTGTATCTTCCACCCAATTGCCTGAAAGCGTCCCGTCTAGTAACTGGCGTTCTGCTACCTCGCGCTCCACCATATGAATAGCGCTAATATCATTGATTAGTTGGTTTAGCCCAAATGCGTGCTCTTTTGTGTAAATCACATCACCATTTTTAATCACGCATATTTGAAGCAGTGAGGCGCCCACATTTATACAGCAAAGCGGCTCATCTTCAGCTTGTGGGGTGTGGAAAAAATCCAATGCATTACCAATGGCGTAATTTTCCATATCAACAATCTTAGGCTCGAAGTTAGCTTCTCTTGCTAGCAATAACCGACTGTCGACGAGATCTTTATGAGCGGCCGTTAATAAAACATTGACCTTACCAGTGTGAGTCGCGCTTGGCCCCATTTCTTCAAAATCTAAATAGACTTCCTCAAGGGGGTAGGGAATAAGACTGTCTGCTTCTATCTCAATTTGATTTTCAAGGTCGTAATCGTTTTGCTCAGGGTCCATATAGACGATTTTGCTAATAACAGACGTGCCCGCTACTGCTACATTCGCCAGCTTTAACTTTGTTTTTAACGATTTACGGATTTTTTTAAGCGCAACGCTAACCGATTCATAATCTTTAATATCTCGCTCTGAAAAAGCGATCTTTGAGATGGGTTCGCAGGCATACCCTTGAAGGACGAACCCGTCTTTTGATTGTTCTAGCCACACCGCTTTTATTTGACGCGTGCCTATGTCTAAGCCCACAATGGGCGGCAGCTTTTTTTTGAACAGCGATTTCATTTACAAGTGTCCAGTTTCAAAGGTAGTTGCTCTAAAGTACAATATTACTCTATTAGTATTGTGCGTATGGTTCTACAGATAACACATACGTATAGAATATACGTCATTTCAACAAAATGTCTTGGTATCCGTTACAGTGAAGTACATTAAACCACTTATTTTATTTAGCTTTCTATCAGGCCTTCTTGGTTTTGCAGCACTGGTAGGTATTTACTTTTATATCAAACCTGACCTACCAAGTGTTACTGTACTTAAGGATGTACGACTGCAAACCCCTATGCAGATATACACTAAAGACGGAAAACTTATTTCACAATATGGAGTTAAACGGCGGATCCCGGTAAAACTTGAGGAAGTTCCGCAAGAATTAATTGACGCCATACTTGCTACTGAAGATAGTCGCTTCTACGAACATCACGGCATTGACCCTATTGGTATTGTGCGCGCTGCAGTCAGTTTAGTTCTAACGGGCGAAAAGCGTCAGGGTGCAAGTACTTTAACCATGCAGCTTGCAAGAGGGTTCTTTCTTAGCCGTGAAAAGACCTACGTTCGAAAAATTAAAGAAATCTTCATTGCCCTTCATATGGAACAAGAGCTTTCCAAACAAGAAATTTTGGAGCTGTATCTAAATAAAATTGAGTTAGGCCATAGAGCGTTTGGTTTCGGTGCGGCGGCTCAGGTGTATTATGGTAAACCGCTTAACGAGCTTTCTTTAGCCCAAATTGCTACTATCGCAGGTCTTCCAAAGGCACCTTCAGTGCTTAACCCAATCAGCGGGCCACAGCGTTCTGTAGAGCGCCGACGTGTTGTACTTCTTCGAATGTTAGATGAAGAATACATAACTAAAGCCCAGTTCGATGAAGCGGCTAATGCGCCGGTTACAGCTAAGAAACACGGGGCCGAGATTGAAGTTGATGCGCCATATTTAGCGGATACCATTTACAATGAGATGGTAGAAATTTATGGAAAAGAAGAAGCGGAAACGGGCGGATACCAAGTTTACGCTACCGCAACGTCTGATCTGCAGCTTGCCGCGCAACGCGCAGTGGTAAGAAACCTTCATGATTACGATGAACGTCATGGGTACAAAGGTGCGCTCGGATACCTGTGGAACATACCTAAGTCAGAAGGAATGAATGATCCTATCCCTCAACTTTCGGTAAGTTTTGATATCAGCAATAAGACAACACGAGAAGAATGGGACAACGAATCTCTCATGCGTGTGCTTGAAGAAATTCCTCATATCAAACCCTTATTACCGTCTGTAGTTACCAAGGTAGATGAACAGTCGATCGATGTGCTGACAGTTGATGGCAGAACGATAACTGTTGAGTGGGATGGCCTCGATTGGGCTAGACGCTACATTACGGATTTTAGGCAGGGTAGTGACCCTAAAACCGCCTCAGATGTAACCCAAGAAGGCGCAGTAATTTATATTAGGCAGCAAGAAGGGCAGTGGCGTATTTCGCAAATTCCAGAAGTAAGCGGTGCCTTTATTGCGCTTAATCCTCAAAATGGCGCTGTTGAAGCCGTAGTTGGCGGCTATAGCTTTTACCAAAGTCAATTTAATAGGGCGACCCAGGCAAAACGACAGGTGGGTTCGAATATTAAGCCGTTTGTTTATTCAGCAGCAATAGACAGTGGTTACACACTTGCGTCAATTATAAATGACGCGCCTATAAACCAATGGAACGCCGCTACAGGTGTTGCTTGGCGACCGCAAAACTCACCGGCAGAGTACGATGGCCCAATAAGAATGCGCAAAGCCTTGGGCAAATCTAAAAACGTGGTATCGGTACGTTTGCTACGTGGTGTTGGTCTAAGGGAAACGGCAGATTATTTAACCCGATTTGGTTTCAATAAAGACGACATTCCATTAGATGAAACCGTATCTCTTGGTTCGAGTTCACACACTCCACTTGAAGTCGTAAGGGGCATGTCGGTCATCGCGAACGGTGGCTACTTAGTAAACCCTCATTTTATCAGCAAAGTGCTTGATGAAAACGGCGATGAGCTTTGGAAAGCGAACCCGGTTTGGGCGTGCAATCGTTGTGAGAATCAAAGCGACCCGGAAATATTACCGGAAGACGAAGAAGCGGATATTGAAGCCTTACTAGCTGCTGAACTGAATCAAGATATTTTACTTGGTGACATCAACGGTGATGATGAAATCACGGAAAAGGTAATAGCGCCGCAGGTCATTACTGCTCAAAACGCTTTCTTAGTGGCAGAAATGATGCGAACGGCTGTTAGAGCAAACGGAAACTGGAGCAAAAAGACCTATTGGTTAGGCACAGGCTGGCGTGCCCGAAATATTCTTCAGCGCACCGATATTGCTGGTAAAACGGGTACTACAAATGACTCTCGCGATACCTGGTTTAGTGGCTTCCATAAGGACTTAGTAGCAACTGCCTGGGTTGGGTTCGACAACATGGGCCGTCAATTAGGCCGTTCAACGCGTAACCAAAACCTTATCAATAAGAACCCTGAGAAGTTCAACTGGATTGGTAACGCTTTGATTGGTATTGAAGATGGCGCGAAAGCGGCGGAGCCTGCATGGATAAGATTTATGCAGCATGCCCTTGAAAATAAACCGCATACGCCTATGCCCGTACCAGAGGATATAGTACGTGTTCGCATTGATCGTACCAGTGGAAAGTTGACCAGACGTACAGACCATACGACACTATTCGAATATTTCCTGCAAGGTACGGAACCAACGACTTACGTTCGCGATGACGAAGTGTTGGATCCCGCCACGCAGGATACGACTACTGCGCCAGAGCCAGAAGAAATATTCTAATTACAAAAAAGGGCACGCCGTGAGCGTGCCGCTTCGAGCTTAGGCGAAATATTTGCCTGAACACATTATCGGAAAACCAATGTCAGAAGATTCACAGCGATATCTTTATATCCCTCATGCCGGCCCTTCATTGCTGGAAACGCCCCTACTGAATAAAGGCAGTGCGTTCACAGCACGTGAGCGTGCGGCCTTTAACTTAACTGGTTTAGTGCCTCCAAGGTATGAAACGATTGAAGAGCAGGTTGAGCGTGCTTATATGCAATACAGCAGCTTTGACGAAGCGCTAAACAAGCATATTTATCTGCGCGCTATTCAAGATAACAACGAAACTCTGTTCTATCGTCTTATTCAAAAGCACATTGATGAAATGATGCCAATCATCTACACCCCAACAGTAGGTGATGCGTGCGAACAGTTCTCTGATATCTATCGCAGTTCACGTGGCTTGTTTGTGTCTTATGAAGAACGTCATCAGCTAGATGACATCGTTCGCAATGCGACAAAACGCAAAGTAAAAGTAATTGTTGTAACCGACGGTGAGCGTATCCTAGGCTTGGGTGACCAAGGTATAGGTGGCATGGGCATTCCTATCGGTAAGCTATCGCTGTACACCGCCTGCGGGGGTATCAGCCCAGCCTATACTTTGCCTGTCATGTTAGATGTAGGAACTAACAACGAAAAGTTACTTAATGACCCAATGTACATGGGCGCGCGCCACCCGCGTATAGGGCAGGAAGAGTACGACGAATTTGTTGATATGTTCATCAATGCGGTGAAGCGACGCTGGCCTGACGTGATGATTCAGTTTGAAGATTTTGCACAGCCAAATGCTATGCCGCTATTAAACCGCTATCGCAACGACGTGTGCTGTTTTAACGACGATATTCAGGGCACCGCTGCGGTTACTCTTGGTACTATTCTGGCGGCATGTAAAACCAAGCAGCAAAAGCTACGTGACATGAAGGTTGTGTTTGTCGGGGCGGGTTCTGCGGGCTGCGGTATTGCTGAAATGCTAATACAGCAAATGGTATTTGAAGGCCTCACTGACGAACAAGCGCGTAAGCAAGTATTCATGGTCGACCGTTTTGGCTTGGTAACTGAAGGCATGGAAGGTTTGCGCGACTTCCAACAAAAACTACAGCAGAAGAATGCCGACTTGGCAGATTGGACATTCAGCGGTGACTACGCTTCTTTGCTAGATGTGATGCACTGCGCCAAGCCAGATGTACTTATTGGTGTTTCAGGTCAGCCAGGTTTGTTCACGGAACAAGTTATTCGCGCCATGAAACAAGGCTGTGAACTGCCAATTATCTTCCCGTTAAGCAACCCATCTCGTCAGGTTGAAGCGCGTCCTGAGCAAGTAATTGAATGGACAGAAGGTAAGGTAATTATTGCAACAGGTAGTCCGTTTAAGCCTGTTGAGTACAATGGCAATATCATCCCTATTGCTCAGTGTAATAACTCGTATATTTTCCCTGGTATCGGCCTTGGTGTTGTTGCATCAAAAGCGAAGTTGATTAGTGATGAAATGCTAATGGCAGCAAGTAACGCGCTTGCGGCAGCGTCGCCATTAGTCAACACGGGACAAGGTTCACTATTACCACCCCTTGCTGCCATTGCAGAAATTAGTCGTGAGATTGCTTTTGAAGTGGGTAAAGTAGCGATGGAGCAGGGACTAGCCTTAGAAATGTCTGAAGATGCACTGCGCGCCAGCATTGAGCGAAACTTCTGGAAAGCTGAATACCGCCCTTATAAGCGTGTAAGTATTTAGTCAGCATAAACGTTAGAAAAAAGCAGGTAAGCCTGCTTTTTTTGTGCCTGTAGATTAGGTTTTCTCCATTACTTCTCTATCATTAGCAGAAATAACCAAACGTAATTTGTTTGCTTTTTATCCGTCTCGCGGAGTAATCGTTAACCAATGTAAAATGGTGTTGCTTATGCGCAACATTTCCTTCATCCCTCTCACTCTTTTCACTGCCCTTGTGTTATTAAGTTGTTGATATTTCGAGTTTAAATTTAATTGGCACAATGATTGATACTCCTCTTATCAGTTACAAAAAGGAGCAAGAGGTGTTATTGATGACAAAGTTAAAAAACAAGGCAAGTCCTTTCTGTGCGCGAATTATTAAGCGCTCATTCTCTACGTCGTTAGTTATGGCTGCTCTTGCAACACTTTCTGCTTGTGGTGCAACTAACGTTGATGTTGTAGCACATGATGTAAAGGCTACGGAAAAAGCTATCGAACCTGCTTCAAAAAGCCCAGTTGATGAACAAAGTGAAATGCTTGTTTACTTGGATGAATCCGACCTAATTGACGCCTACTACAAGGTTAAGTAACTCGAAATTATACGTTTACATTCTATCGATATAGCCACCGTTTCTGCTGTTAAATCTTATCGGTGGGTATCGATTAGTACCAGTTTGCGGGCAATGGACTGCTCGCCTTTTATTATTAAAGCCGTGCTTTGTATCGCAGCAAAGTGCGGCTTTTTTTATGTCAGTAACCGTATATCCCCGTTTATTAGTCGACAGTGATGAGCTATAAGTCTTTAAAAGCTGTTCTTAATAGCTATGTATTGCAGTAACTTAATAAATAAAGAAACTATAAGGATTTGCTATGTCGACAGAAGATAACTACACACCGCCAGAAGTTTGGACCCAAGCTGAAGATGATGGTAACAAGTGGGCAAGTATTAATCGCCCTGTGTCTGGTGCTACCCACGAAAAGGATCGTCCGAGTGGCGAACATGGTTTGCAGCTTTACTCGTTAGCCACGCCTAACGGTCAGAAAGTGACTATCATGCTAGAAGAGCTGTTGGCAGCAGGTGTAAATGAAGCAGAGTACGACGCTTGGCTTATAAATATTGGTGAGGGCGAGCAGTTTTCTTCAGGGTTTGTTGACGTAAACCCCAACAGTAAAATTCCGGCAATGGTCGATACTACAACGTCACCAGAAACGAAGCTTTTTGAATCCGGTTCAATTTTGGTTTACCTGGCAGAGAAGTTCGGTAAGTTCATACCTCAAGACGCCCATGCTAAAGCAGAGTGTTTCAACTGGCTATTCTGGCAGGTAGGCTCAGCGCCTTACTTAGGTGGCGGTTTCGGGCACTTCTATAGCTATGCACCTTACCCAATGGAATATCCTATCAATCGCTTTACTATGGAAACTAAGCGCCAGCTAGATGTGCTAGATAAGCACTTAGCAAATAATGAGTTTATGGCGGGAAGTGAATACAGCATTGCTGATATGGCTGTATGGCCATGGTATGGCAATTTAGTGCTTGGAAATCTTTACGATGCCGCAACGTTTCTTCAAGTACACGAGTACACCAACTTGGTACGATGGGCTAAACAGCTAGAGCAACGAGAAGGCGTCAAACGAGGTCGTATTGTCAACAAAACCTGGGGCGATGACGGCCAGTTAGCAAACCGCCACAGCGCAAAAGATATCGACGACACCCTCGCCAACACCTAAATAATGGGGTCAGTGTCTGAGGTATCCCCACAAATAATGTAACGATATCAGTAAGATAAAAAAGACAGGAACATTCATGACGTTTGGTGATCAGATCAATCGCCAAACTTCACCGAGACCAAACAA
>NZ_JBTZUG010000012.1:0-57782 GCF_054890645.1 Alteromonas sp. HB246098
ATGAGGCGCCTTATGTATATATCAACTTATTGCTAAGTCGCGATTAGCTCTTTTGTCTACGCATTGCGTCAAAGAACTCATCGTTAGTCTTGGTCATCGACAGCTTACTGATAAGGAAGTCCATGGCATCAATTTCAGACATTTCGTGAACAATTTTGCGAAGGATCCACATTTTCTGTAGTTCGTCTTGCGCAGTAAGTAGCTCTTCACGACGGGTACCTGAGCGGTTAAAGTCGATAGCTGGGAATACACGTTTTTCTGCAATCTTGCGGTTAAGGTGAAGTTCCATGTTACCTGTACCTTTAAACTCTTCGTAGATAACTTCATCCATCTTAGAGCCGGTATCAATTAGCGCTGTTGCGATAATGGTTAAGCTACCACCTTCTTCAACGTTACGTGCAGCACCGAAGAAGCGCTTAGGCTTGTGTAGTGCATTTGCGTCAACACCACCGGTAAGTACTTTACCTGATGAAGGAATAACCGTGTTATACGCTCGCGCCAATCGAGTGATTGAGTCAAGCAAGATAACCACGTCTTTTTTATGCTCTACAAGACGCTTCGCTTTTTCAATTACCATTTCTGCCACTTGTACGTGACGGCTTGCTGGTTCATCGAAGGTCGATGCAACAACTTCACCCTGAACAAGGCGGTGCATCTCGGTTACTTCTTCCGGTCGCTCGTCGATAAGTAACACCATTAACTCACAGTCTGGGTGATTAGCGGCGATTGACTGGGCGATATTCTGAAGCAGGAGTGTTTTACCGGCTTTAGGCGGTGCAACGATAAGGCCACGCTGACCTTTACCGATTGGCGATGCTAAATCGAGTACACGAGCCGTGATATCTTCCGTTGAACCGTTGCCGCGTTCCATACGCAAGCGGTCTGCTGCGTGAAGCGGTGTAAGGTTTTCGAAAAGGATTTTGTTACGTGAGTTTTCAGGCTTGTCGAAGTTAACTTCGCGAATTTTTAACAGAGCGAAATATCGTTCACTGTCTTTCGGTGGACGAATTTTTCCAGCAATCGTATCACCTGTACGCAAATTGAAGCGTCGGATTTGGCTTGGCGATACATAGATATCGTCTGGCCCTGCAAGATACGAAGAGTCAGCTGAGCGTAAGAAGCCGAAACCGTCCTGTAAAATTTCTAGTACCCCATCACCAAAGATATCTTCACCGCTTTTTGCGTGTGTCTTTAGGATTGAGAAAATGATGTCTTGTTTTCTGGCGCGCGCCATGTTTTCCAGGCCCATTTCCTCGGCCAGGTTAACCAACTCGCTTATTGGTTTGTTCTTTAATTCAGTTAAATTCATACTGGTGGGTCTTTGTGCTTGAACTTCGCTTACAGGACTTAAAGTCACTCTGTTCTAGTTTAGATTTGATATCACCCGGATGTGGGCGTAAGCAGAATGCTGCTCGGATGAGCGCTGAGGAAAAGTTAGCACTATATTTAATCAACGTCCAGCGTTTTACCACCGAAATGTTAAATAAATTGATACGCCCTTTTCTAAAACAATTTGTAAGTACCTGTGATGCAAATAAAAACCGGTGCTTTATTCGCACCGGTTTTTTATTTTGTTTCAATTACAGATTTTCGTTTAGGAATTCTGTTAATTGAGCTTTTGATAGCGCGCCAACTTTAGTGGCAGCAACGTTACCGTTTTTGAAAAGTAGCAATGTAGGAATACCACGAATACCATATTTAGGTGGAGTTTCGTTATTTTCATCGACATTCAACTTGCCAACTGTTAACTTGCCTTCAAACTCGGTCGCAACTTCTTCTAAGATTGGTGCGATCATTTTACACGGGCCACACCATTCGGCCCAGAAGTCAACCAGTACAGGACCTTCAGCATTGATAACATCTGCTTCGAATTTATCGTCAGATAACTGGATAATTTTGTCGCTCATTCTTTTCTCCATTATTGGTCTGTCGCTGATTTGTCTCAGCCCGACCATAAGTGTTATATAGAAACTGTTTTTTAATGCAAGCACTGATAAGCTATAAGCTATGCCTACTCACTTAACTGATACTCATTTTTCCGACCTGCCGATTAACGGCAAGGTTGTTGACGCCTTAGCGGCAGCTAATTTTTCACATTGTACACCAATTCAAGCACTTGCACTGCCTCCATTATTGGAAGGTCACGACATTGCAGGTCAGGCTCAAACAGGAACCGGTAAAACCATTGCCTTTTTGGTGGCTACATTTCACTATTTGCTAAGCAAAGCAGAAAATGCAGATAACAGCAAATCAAATGGCCCTCGCGCAATTATTATGGCGCCGACCAGAGAACTCGCCGTTCAAATTTATAACGACGCCAAACTGCTTAGTGAGCATACCGGATTGTCGCTTGGTTTGATTTATGGGGGCGAAGGTTACCAAAGTCAACGTGAAACTTTGGAAGAAGGGGTGGATATTATAATTGGTACGACGGGACGCATTCTTGATTACTATAAACAGAATGTGTTTACTCTGAATAATATTCAGGTTGCCGTACTTGACGAAGCCGACCGAATGTTCGATTTAGGCTTTATTAAAGATATCCGCTTTTTATTCCGCCGTATGCCACCAGCAAGCGACCGCCTAAGCATGCTGTTTTCAGCTACGCTAAGCTATCGCGTACAAGAACTTGCCTATGAGCATATGAATAACCCGACTCATGTTCAGGTTGCCCCGGAACAAACTACGGCGACTCGCGTTTCACAAGAGCTATTTTACCCGTCTGACGATGACAAGATGTTGCTTCTTCTTACGTTACTTGAAGAAGAGTGGCCAGAAAAAGCGATTGTTTTTGCCAACACTAAAAATAGCTGTGAAAAAGTCACCGACTGGCTTACCGCTGATGGACATCGCGTAGGCTTACTAAGCGGTGATGTGCCGCAGAAAAAGCGCCTAGGGATATTAGAGGGCTTTACCAAGGGTAGCCTTGATATCTTGGTAGCAACTGACGTTGCAGCGCGAGGCCTTCATATTGACGCGGTTACTCACGTATTTAACTATGACCTCCCTGACGATGCGGAAGACTATGTGCACCGAATAGGCCGTACTGGTCGCGCAGGTCAAAGCGGCGTCGCAATTAGTTTTGCATGTGAGAAATACGCACTAAACTTACCTGCTATCGAGCAATACATTCAAAAAGCAATTCCGGTTACCGATTACGACCGCAGTGCCCTGCTTGATGATGTAACGCCGCCCAAGCCACGTAGAAGACGCACGCCCAATAACCGCAACTCTTCACGCCGTGGTAACGGTAGAGGCCGTGGCAAGCCTCAAAACAGAAACAGCAGAGCGCAATAATAAGGCGTAAGGGTAGTTAATAAGAAACGAGATTTTATGCAGGCAGAACTTCAGCACGATGCACAAACCTACGGCGAGTATTATGCTGCCGTAGACTTAGGCTCTAACAGCTTTCATATGGTGATTGTTCACGTTGTTAACGGCAGTGTGCAAATAATAGGGAAAATTAAACAGAAAGTACGTTTAGCCGCTGGCTTAGACGATGACTTATCACTTGATGACGTGAGCATGGAGCGCGGCTGGCAATGTCTGCAAGTTTTCTCGGAACGTCTGCAAGATATCCCTTCATCTAATATCAAAATAGTCGCTACTGCTACCCTACGTCTTGCGACCAACGCCCATGTTTTCATCCGCAAAGCTGAAGAAATACTTAATCACAAGCTTAACGTGATAAGCGGCGAGGAAGAAGCGCGACAAATTTACCTAGGTGTAGCCTATACATCTGCAAACCAAGGTAACAGCCTAGTCATTGATATTGGTGGTGCCAGCACCGAAATTATTATCGGTAACGACATGCAGCCTATCCACTTGAAGAGTTTGGATATGGGCTGTGTGACTTTTATGGAGCGTTA
Source organism: Alteromonas sp. HB246098 (assembly GCF_054890645.1). NCBI lineage: Bacteria > Pseudomonadati > Pseudomonadota > Gammaproteobacteria > Alteromonadales > Alteromonadaceae > Alteromonas > Alteromonas sp. HB246098. The sequence continues at coordinate 3,870 of NZ_JBTZUG010000012.1, forward strand.
TTTCACGGGCGGTACCATAACCGAAGAGAACTTTATTAATGCCAAAAAAGCGGCCCATGCATTGATTGATGATGTATCAAGCGCTTTTTTGTGTTTCGACTGGGAAAATTGCTTAGGTGCGTCGGGGACGCCGCAAGCGATTACCGAAATTTTGGTAGCGCAGGGTATCAGCGATGCCATTCGTTTAGATTATCTGTATCACTTGGAAAAGCAGTGCATCGAATGCGGCAGTATTAAAAGCCTTGATATCGACGGATTAGAAGATAATAGAAAAGCTATTTTCCCTTCTGGGTTGGCGATTCTTATCAGCTTGTTTGAAGCGCTGAATATCAAACATATGAATATATCTGGCGGGGCATTGCGCGAAGGACTTATCTACGGGATGTTAGATAACGTTACTGAAAACGATAGACGCCAACAAACGCTCAACCAAGCAAAGCAGCGTTATCACGTTGATAAAAACCACGCTAATTCTGTTCGCCACGTAGCGCTAGCTTTATGCCACCAGCTTTGTGCTCAACAAAATATTTGCCATCTAGATACGGAAACTATTTTAGGGGCCGCTGCACAGTTGCATGAAATTGGTCTTCATATTGAATATAAACGCCATCATGAACATGGTGAATATATTTTGAGTCATATCGATTTACCGGGGTTTACTCGCTTGCAGCGATCAGCAATTCGCGACCTTGTTGCGCAGCATCGTTTAACGATTAATGCCGAAATTTTTGATAAGTACCACGAAGACTATCGCCCTATGCTAAAAGGCATGCTTCGAGTATTGCGCATAGCGGTAGTCTTATGCCTGCGCCGCCAAAACAAACATATTCCAGAAGTTTCGCTACAATGTGATGACAGTAAGTGGACACTTACTTTCCCTGAAGGCTGGTTAAAGTCTCATCCTTTAATTAACGCTGAGTTAGCTAACGAATGTTGGCTACAGCACAAAGCCGGGTGCGAGCTTGTATGTAAGTAAATACTTACATCTTTATTCTATAATTAAAAAAGCCGTGCTAAGCACGGCTTTTCTTTGGCACACGCAATTCAATGCCACTTAATTTTAACGTCTATTTACCATTTTGCTTTGCTAGCAGCTCTGCTGCTTTAGGTGCAAAATAGGTTAAAATACCATCTGCTCCAGCGCGTTTAAATGCAAGTAAAGACTCTAAAATCACTGCTTCTTCGTTTAGCCAACCGTTAGCAAAGGCAGCTTGATGCATGGCGTATTCGCCACTTACTTGGTAGGCAAACGTCGGCACTTTAAATTCGTCTTTGCAGCGTCGTACAACATCTAAATAAGGCATGCCGGGCTTCACCATTACCATGTCTGCGCCCTCTTCTATATCAAGAGCAATTTCATGAAGCGCCTCATCGGTATTTGCAGGGTCCATCTGATAGGTTTTCTTATTGCCGCCCTTGATGTTTGCGGCAGAGCCGACAGCATCACGGAATGGGCCATAGTAAGCCGATGCGTATTTAGCCGAGTAAGCCATAATACATGTGTTGATATGGCCTGCCTTTTCAAGTGCCTTACGAATGCTGCCAATGCGGCCATCCATCATGTCAGAAGGTGCCACAATGTCAGCACCAGCATCGGCATGTGACAAAGCTTGTTTGATGAGAACCTCAACGGTTTCGTCGTTCATCACATAACCCGTTTCATCTAGAAGGCCATCTTGTCCATGAGACGTGAAAGGGTCTAATGCAATATCAGACATCAGCATGACTTCAGGGAACGCCTTTTTAAGCGCCCTCATAGCTTGTTGAGCAAGGCCATCAGGATTAAATGCCTCACTGGCACATTCGGTTTTAAGGGACATAGGTGTTACAGGGAAAAGTGCAATAGTTCTAATACCCAATGCTACCCAATTTGCGGCTTCTTGAACCAGCAAATCAATAGAAAGTCTTTCAACACCAGGCATAGAGGGTACGGCTTCCCTTGCGTTATCACCAGGCAACACAAAAACGGGGTAAATTAAATCATCCGTAGTTAGCCTGTGCTCTGCCACAAGCCCTCTTAACGCATCTTTGGCACGTAGTCTACGCATACGACGGAGAGGGAAAGGTGAAGACGTCATAGTTTTTCCTGTAAATGTTTGTGTATTACTGTGTTTCGCCCTGAAGCTTTCGCTTCGTACAGGCAGTCATCAGCATATTTAAATAAACTTTGCGCGTGCTCTTCATCCGCGATAATAGTTGTAGAAACACCTGCGCTGGCGGTTAGCTTAATCATTTGTCCCTCGTATTCAAGTGGACTGTTTTCTAAGCTATGTCGAATATTCTCAGCAACGTGGTATGCGCCGCTCAAATCGGTATTAGGCAATATAATGGCGAACTCTTCACCACCTATGCGACACAAATCATCTGTTGGGCGATGGATGAGTTTTTGAAAGACATTTGTGACGTGAATTAAACACGCATCTCCGCCGTCGTGTCCGTATTCGTCGTTAATTTTTTTAAAGTGATCCACGTCAACAATGATCAGTGATAAAGGCGTTTGCTCGCGACGGCTGCGCCTTCCCTCCGACCGCAATCGCTTATCAAAGTGGCGGCGGTTATGGGCCCCTGTAAGCGGGTCTATTGCGTTAAGTCTTTCTAGCTCTTGATTCACATCGGAAAGCTCACGCAGTGTTATTTCTAACTCGAGTGTTCGCTCCTGAACTTTATATTCAAGATCGTCTTGGTAGCGCTTTTGCACCTCCAACAGATTTTCCTTAGCGATATTCGCCTGTTTTTCTTGTTCAAGGGCAAACTGCTGTGCATCAATTAAGTCGTCACGACTATGGCTGTAATTAATCGCCAGAATAAGCGCCAATATTAAGGTTTCAACGGTTCCACCTATAACTAATAAGTCATTAGACGAAATAGGTAGCTGAATAATATTCACATTATCTAAACTTGCACACAGCCCGCTAATTAATAGAAAGCCCCAAGCAATTGTAAAATAGCGCGCTACGGCTTCTCGCTTAAGCGACAGCCACACCCCCAGAGCTAGGATAAAAATGACAACAAGGCTTAATACTAAAAGAAACGCTTTTATCATTAGCCAATAAGGCAGAACAAGACCCGCAACAATGCTCAAGCCGCAAACCCAACCAATAGCTTTGGTCACGCTATCGAGTTTGTTACTGTAATTTTTAATGGGCAGAAGACTACGAGTAAATAGCGCCGCAAACATTATAGTAGCGTTTGCAAATACGATAATTGCTTTGCTCTGAAACCAAATATTTGTGGGCCAAATATAAGAAAAGCCATAACCATGAAGCGTCATTAAAATAAACGCTAGATTGATTACATAAGCCGAATAAAACAGAAACGACACGTTTTTAGTCGTGACAGTTAAAAACGCGTTACTCACGCCCATTGCTAGCAAAACGCCAAAAAAGATGCCTAATACCAAGTTTCTTGTTGATGTGTATTCTATAAACTCTGTCTCTTCCCAAATACGAATGGGAAGGCGAACGCTGCCCGATGTTTGCAGTTTAATAATGATGCGCTGAGACTGCGCACTGTCAGGTAAGGGGAACAAGGGTTTGACGTGCGCAATGGGTCTATCATCAAAGCTTTGTCCATCGCCGCTAGAGTAAGTCACAATGGGTCTAGTGCCTACTTGGCTATATACCGCTACATCCAGATGATCTAAAAGCGGATAGTCAATATGTAAGAGAAACCGGCTTTGGCTGCTTTTCGCTGGCTCAACTACCATTGAAAACCAGTGCACATCGGTGTTCATCCCTAAATTCACTGCAGACGAGACTTGCGTCCATTCGCTTGTTGGTGTTTGAACAACACTATTGAAATCAAGCGTCGTCCCTTGAGTTTCTTTTAGATAGGTTAACTGTGAAAACCGAGGGGACAGGCTTGAGGCTGGTGAAAGGTTAAGCAGAACTATGGCAAATGCTACCACGGCAAGGGCAGTGATAAGAATGAGACCCGCATCATACTTGCGCATCGCTTTTAGATTTGTCTGCATATAAACCTATGTTTAGCTGAGAGAAAACAACTCACAGCTATTAGCATAACTGCTAATACGCAATTTATCAGTGTCAAGTTGCAGATATTCGCCTAATTGCTGAGCGATATGGGGTAAAAAAGCGGGTTCATTATTGCGTTTACGCGGGCGAAGTGTTTTGGGAAATAAATATGGGGCATCAGTTTCAAGGATAAGCTTGTTCAGCGGTATATGCTTTACAGCATCACGTAAGTCAGCACCGCGCTTATCATCACATACCCACCCTGTGATACCGATATAAAGACCTAATGACACATACGCTTTTACCTGTTCAGCCGTGCCAGTAAAGCAGTGGGCAATTCCTCCTTTCAAACTTGGCATATACTGGGTCAACAAGCTAATCTGCTCGTCAAAGGCGTCTCTTTCATGTAAGTACACGGGTAAGTTTAATGACGTAGCTAATTTTAACTGCGCTTCAAAAACCGTTAACTGAACATCTTGAGGAGAAAAATTACGGTTAAAGTCTAACCCGCACTCACCTATAGCCACACACCCTTTATGTTGAGCAAGCTCACGTAAACGGTCATAGTCGCTTTCAGTGACATCTTTCGCGTTATGAGGGTGTACACCAATGGTAAAACAGCACTGGTCAGGGTACTTTTCACAAAGCGCTACTGCGGCATCCCACTCATTGGGATGAGTGGTAATGACACACAGTTTATCAACACCGGCGTCTTGCGCACGTTGTATGACTTCTTCGGCGTCAAAACGCTTATCAAGCAGATTGACGCCTGCGTCGAACCAAGACATTTACTTAACGCGTTTTACTTTCATGCGTTTGTTAACACCTTCTACGCTTAAAAAGAATGACCCTAGCAGGCCTCTTTCAATTGATACTTGCTGACCTTCTTCTATCTTCAAGTAAGCACTATCGCTTTGCTGCCACACTGAGCCATCGCTGAACGTAATAATCTTTTTGCCTCGAAGAGAGTCTTTAAACGATGCGATAGTGAGTGAAATTTCTGAGGCTTCAGCAGTTAAATCCCGTCTATGCTCTAGACCAAAATCATTCTCAGGCTTTTGTACGGTAGTAGGTTCGCTAACAACAGGACGTTTATTCGGCTCAGCTTGCAATCTTGGTTTAGCAACTGTCTGCGATTTATACGCTTGCAGTTGGCTGACAGTTGCATCTGTGCCATCATATTGATTCAGCGATTTAGCAATGTTGTCGTAACAAATTAGACGCTTTAAGCTATTGTCTGTGTTGCGGCATTTTTCCATAGCATCAGCTACAGTTTCAGCGTGAACGTTAAGCGCCCCAAAAGCACACAATAATGTGGCAATAGATATCAGTCGAGTTTTCATTCTTATTCCTTGCTCTTTATAACTTTTATGTATTGTCAGTAACTTCTTCTGACTCTTCTTCTTTTGGCTTTTTACCCGCATAAAAGCCACCTACAATAACGCCGACTTCAAATAGCAACCACATTGGTATCGCTAACAGAGTCTGAGAGATAATATCTGGTGGCGTCAGTAGCATGCCAACTACAAAAGCACCTACAACCACATACGGACGTTTAGCTCTTAGCGACTTGGCATCAGTGACGCCAGTCCAACACATCAGAATAATGGCTATGGGTATCTCGAATGAGACCCCAAATGCGAAGAACAGTTTCAATACGAAATTTAAGTAGCTAGATATATCGGTACTTACCGTTACTCCTTCGGGCGCCACGCTGGTAAAAAATGCGAACGCAATAGGAAATACGACAAAGTAGGCAAAGGCCATACCGGCATAAAATAGTAAGGTACTTGATAAAAGCAGAGGCGCAACAAGGCGTTTTTCATTTCGGTATAAGCCCGGCGCAACAAAGCCCCACACTTGATAAAGCACATAGGGGATAGCTATGAAAAACGACAGCACCAAAGTAAGTTTAAAAGGCGCGAAAAAGGGCGATGCCACATCGGTTGCAATCATACTTGAGTTTTCAGGTAGCGTTGCAAGTAATGGCATTGCTAACAACTGGTAAAGGTCTTGAGCGAAAGCGGCAAGACACACAAATACAATTAGCACGCTCAAAAGCGCTTTGAGTATACGGCTGCGTAATTCAATTAAATGAGAAATGAGATTGTTAGCGTCAGACATTTATTGCTTTTTATATGGTTCTTGAACCGACTCGGCGGCTTTTTTTAGCTCATCGACACTTTGTTCAAGTTCAGGTGAAAGATCTTTAAGGCCTTGCTGCTCTGCTTTTTTCAAGTTTTCATGCAATTCATGCACACGCAGCTGATGCTCAACTTCTTGCTTAAAGCCCGTTGCTACATTACGTACGCTGCGAATTGTATTTATAGTAGAGCGCATGGCACCTGGCAGTCGTTCGGGCCCTAGAATAAGGAGTGCCAAAACGCCTACTACCAATAGCTCCCAAAAGCCGATATCAAACATCAGGATTTTTCTTTAACGTCGCTCTGTGTTTTTGTCGAAACAGGCTCAGCCGCTGACTTTTCTTCAACTTGCTTCTTTTGCTCAAAGTCGGCGTCTTTGTCTTCTTCGCTCACTGCTTTTTTGAAGCCTTTAATTGCGCCGCCTAAATCAGTGCCGATACCTTTAAGTCGTTTTGTACCAAACAATAGCACTACGATAACCAGTACGATCAGCAACTGCCAAATACTAATACCACCCATAAAAATAATCTCCATTACATCGTTGTACACAGTATGCCATTGCCCGCCAATGCTTTCACCTGAATATTTACTCGAATGAATAAAGATTGACGTTTTAACAGCGACAATACATTCTCTGTATATCTTAAAAGCGAATAGTAAATACATTCAACTATTCTAATTTTTACAAGGAGTTAGTGAGCAATGCTGTGTCTTACCGTTGTCTATTGCCAATTATTGCTCTCTGCCCCCTCTACGTCGAATAATTCCCCGCACACGTTGAATTACCCCGTAAACACGACCAGTAGAAGTGCTGCTTACCAAGACGTCATTAAACCTTCGCATGTCCTCACTACAAATTCTGTCACGTCGAAGGATGACATAACGTCTGCCTCACAGGCGCAAGACAATGAGCAGTGGTTTGATATTTGGCAGCGCAGTTTTACTGACACTATGGACTTTACGGTAAAGCAGCTCGATGGTTTGTTTGTAAGCGATAGCCTTCCAATCACTTCAGGGCGTAAAGAAGCAAGAGCGGAAGGCCGTATTCAACTCTCATGGGAGCCAAGAAGCAGTATGCTTACAGATACTGACTTACGCTTTCGTATTCGCGTTCGTTTGCCTGCTTTAAAAGAGCGCGTTGATTTACTATTAAGTGACAATGAAGACGAAACGCAGAATAATACAATACGGGCAGCAAGAGATACCGGAAATAACGACCGCGATAGGACGACTATTGCACTAAGGTTTCGTCCAGAGCAGGATTCACATTATTCGTATAGAGTCGGCGCAGGACGTCGCGACCAACTCTATGCCATGACGCGATACAAAGACGCCTTCGCCTTTTCCCAACAGTGGGCCATGCTATATGACGCAGAGCTTTATTATTATACCCGTGACCGATTAGGTGCTGAACTTGGCTGGGCATTTCAATACGAGATGAGCAAAAAACACCTCATTCGCCAAAATAACCGTTTTTATTTTCGAGACGATACGAATGACTGGTTGTGGCGCCACGAAGTACATCATTTGTTTTCAGTGGATCAACACAACGCTGTTATACCCCATTTAATGGTGGAGGGGTTGAGCCAACCTAACTATCGCGTAGAAGAAATTTACGGCGGGTTTAGATGGCGTAACAACATGCTGCGCGATTGGCTTTTCTTTGAAGTAGAGCCTTTTGTATTATGGCTGCGTGATGAGGACTTCAAAACCTCGTATGGCTTAGCTTTGCGCGTTGAAGCCTATTATGGGCGCGATACTTAACTTAAGTGAGCACCCATAAAAAAAAGCTGTCGTAAGACAGCTTTTTTAAAAACGATACAATGAGTGATGTTTAAGGACGAAGCGCCCTATCACCTCTAGCTAGGCCACAAACACCAGTGCGTGATGACTCGATAATTTCAGCGCATTGCCCCATAGTTGCTGCAAACGCATCTAACTTATCTGTAGTACCAGTAATTTCAATGGTGTAGTTGTTTACGTTCACATCTACAATACGCGCACGGAAAATATCAGAATTACGCTTCACTTCAGCGCGTACCGACTCTGTGCGGGTAGCGACTTTAATCAGCATAAGCTCACGCTCAATATGCGTACCTTCAGTAAGATCCACGACCTTTAGCACATCAATAAGCTTGTTTACCTGCTTAGTGATCTGCTCGATAACCTTGTCGTCGCCATGAGTGATGATGGTCAAACGTGAAAGGCTCGCGTCGTCAGTCGGTGCCACACATAGTGAGTCAACATTATAACCACGTTGTGAGAATACACCAACGATACGAGATAGTGCGCCAGGGGCGTTTTCCATTAATACAGAGATAATACGTTTCATCAGGTTCGCTCCGTCTTGCTTAAGCGCATGTCATCCATTGCGCCAAACTTAATTTGCATTGGATATACGTGTTCGTTTTGGTCTACTGCTATGTCCATAAACACTAAGCGATCTGTGTAGCTGAAACATTTCTCCATTGCTGCATCTAGCTCTTCGAGCTTGTCTACTTTAATCCCTACGTGCCCGTAAGCTTCTGCTAACTTCACAAAGTCAGGCATTGAATCCATATACGAGTGTGAGTGACGCCCTTTATAGATCATATCCTGCCATTGACGAACCATACCAAGAGCACGGTTATTCAGTGAGATAATCTTGATAGGCAAGTTGTACTGCAAACAAGTAGACAGCTCTTGAATATTCATTTGAATACTGCCATCACCTGTTACTACCACAGAGGTTGAGCCTGGGTGCGCAAACTGCACGCCCATCGCCGCAGGTAAACCAAAGCCCATAGTGCCAAGACCACCTGAGTTAATCCATTGACGCGGTTTATCATAAGGGTAATAAAGCGCAGCAAACATTTGGTGCTGACCTACATCAGAGCTGACATAGGCTTTGCCATCGGTATGCTTATACAAGGCTTCAATAACGCGCTGTGGCTTAATAGTTTCTTCGCCTTGTGCGTAGTTCAAGCACTCACGAGAACGCCATGTTTCTATCTGCTGCCACCAATCGGCGAGCTTTTCACTTTGACCTGATAAATCTTTCTTATTTACCTGGCTTAAAATTTGATCAAGTACTTTATCTACCGAACCTACTACAGGAATATGCGCATTTACGGTCTTAGAAATTGATGCAGGGTCAATATCAACGTGGATAATGTCTGCATGAGGGCAGAATTTATCAACGTTGTTGGTAACACGGTCATCAAAACGTGCACCTAGCGCAATGATACAGTCGGCATTGTGCATGGTTTTGTTCGCTTCAAGCGTACCATGCATACCAAGCATACCAATGAATTGCTTGTGTGTTCCCGGCATAGCGCCAAGACCCATCAGCGTACAAGTTACCGGGGCATTTAGCTTTTCAGCTAACTCAATAACTTTTTCTGACGCGTCGCAAGCTACTGCACCACCACCTACATATAATACTGGACGTTCTGCTTTAAGTAGCGACTCAACCGCTTTCTTAACCTGCTTAGGGTGGCCCTTTTCGGTAGGGTTATAAGAACGCATGGTAACGTCAGTTGGATACACATAAGGGTGCTCTTCCGCTACGTTAACAATATCTTTTGGCAAATCTACAACCACCGGACCAGGACGGCCAGTGTTAGCAATATAATAGGCTTTAGCAATCGCTTCTGGAATATCAACCGCGCGCTTAACCAAGAAGCTGTGCTTAACGATAGGACGCGAGCACCCTACCATGTCAGTTTCTTGGAATGCGTCTTCACCAATGTGCTTCGACGGCACCTGTCCCGATAAGACTACCATCGGGATAGAGTCCATGTACGCAGTAGCAATACCTGTAATAGTATTCGTTGCGCCTGGACCTGATGTGACGAGCACTGTGCCGGTTTTGCCAGTTGAACGTGCATAACCATCCGCCATGTGGGCGGCTGCCTGTTCATGACGTACGAGGACGTGTTTGACATCATCTTGCGCAAATAACGCATCATAAATGTCTAGTACGGCACCACCTGGGTAACCGAACACGTGTGTCACTCCTACATCTTTTAGCGCTTCAACCACCATGGCTGCGCCCGACATCATTTTCACAGTGCTTTCTCCTGTAATGGGTTGGGGGGTTTGTCAGCGTACGTTGACTATGCCCCGACTATATCTAAGGTAATAGGAAGATAAAACACCAAATTGCGTAAAAGTGAGATATATATCCCAATATTCGTAATAATTAGGATAAATATTTCGACATTAGTATTAAATTGACGAAAAATAGGATAATTATTTACACAATATTAACAGCGTGAACAATAAAAATGACGTGCGAAAAGAAAGCGCCTTTATCTACCGCTTGTAAATGAAGGCAAAGCCTTAATCATCGAGGCTAATATCAATGTCACTGTTATCGCTTATATCTTCATCATCGTCAACCTCTTCTGAAGATGGGCGCTTAGAGCCATAAATGCTAGCGGTCTTTGGTCTATTGATTCGTGCTTGGTATTTTAACCACGCTTTTTCTTGAGGCGTTGCGGGCTCGCGATGGCCGAGAGCCGACTCTAAATAGGCTTGTTCTTCGTCGTTTTCCGGCGTTATCTTTCCGTCTACCAGTGCAGCAAACAAGCTTCCGTGACTTTGCAAAAGTTTGCTCTCGTTAATTGAAAAATCTCCTGAACGCGCAAAGCCGTAGGGGTAATTTTTCTTATCTGCGAAGGGTTTTCTGGTGATTTTTTCTTTTGTGATTACAGACATCTTAACCTCTTTCATTGCGGCCCCCTCGTGTTACATAAATAGAGGGCTGCCAGCTAATAGTTGAATGAAATAGACTTCCGATATAGCGCCTTAATCGCTTACCACGTTATTCTTAGATGTGTTTTTGAATACTGTCAATTAGAAATAAGCGTGTCGTAAAAACTTAATATTGTGTTTTAAAGCTGACATAAAAAAAAGGCCGCAAAAGCGACCTTCAAACAACACGACATAGTTTAGCGTTTTTCGCTTACCCAAACCGTAATAGTACCATCTACAACCACTGTGCCTTCAGCGTTGTACGCCTTAACTGAAATAGGTAAATCGCCAGGCTTCCACGCATCTGCTGGCACTTCGGCGACACAGCGAATGTCTGAGTCTGCTTTTGCTGGGTATTTCACTTCCATACCTTTTGGGATCCACCTAAGGTTTTTAGGAATTGATGCTTCACACATAAAGCCCATGGCCATTTCTAAACCATTACAAATCGCAATGACGTGAACCGTGCCAATGTGGTTTTCTACCCCTTTGCGCTTTTTAATAAGCACTTCACAGTAGTTAGGTTTAATGTCTGTAATAAGTGGTGAAACTGTTGAGAAATAAGGTGCTCTGCGCGCCGAATACCAGCTAAACAGCTTTTTGCCAAAGGGCAGTTTAAGGAATTTATTATAAGTATTGAGTACGTAGTTCTTTGACATAGTATTTAACGCCGCTTTTCTAGAAAGTACTAATTCAGAAGCACGATGATAACGCACCGACTTCACGCTCACCTGGTTAGACCAGTAGGTATAACGTTAACATAATCGTTACTTTTATACGTTGCAAATGAATCTGTATTTTTCTAATCATTAATACCTAAAGACTTCTGTAATGCTTCGGTGTATAAGGCATAGCGCTTCCAGCGTCCAATTGAACGAGTATTTATTGGCTCTCTTACCTGCACTTTGCTGGCTGTTGATACCGGAAGCTTGTTATTTTCAACACGCAAACATTGTTCTTCCCAAGGTAGATTGCAATACGCCAATAGCTCTTTAACTTCAGTTTCTGGGTGCTGAGCAAGTTGCTCATATGACTGCAGGCGAATAGCATCTGGGTAAGTTTCAGCAAATTTTCTCACCCATTTTTCGAAACTTTGATACAGCTTTCCTATGACATCAAGGTCGTAAGCATAGGCGTAATAAGGGCTATGGATAGAAAACAATTGTCTAAAATTACCCACGCAAGTATCCATAGGATCTCGCAATAAGCACACTATTTTCGCGTTAGGTAGAGCCTGCCGTATTAGGTCGATATAAAAGAAGTTAAACGGCAGTTTGTCGACTAGGTGTTTTGAATTTTGTCGCAAGAAAGCCGTACGCTGAAGATAGCGCTCTCCAACTTTAGCAAGATCGCATTCATATGCCCTTTCGATAGTATGCTTATCGAGCACTAGTTGACTGCTAGTTTGAGTTACCTCTTTAACAGCAACGCCAAAATCTTGTAGCTCTCCTCCAGAGGCAACTAACGAATGATGACTTAATATCCGCTCAACTAACGTTGTGCCGCTGCGCGGCATGCCTACAACAAAAATTGGAGCGTCGCTTTGTGAACCACTGCTAGAAAAGGAAACGGAGTTTACCTGTGCCTGCAGATTACTATGAAGAGTACTGAATATTGCCTGATAATCTTTCAGTGTACTTTCGCTACGAGCCTTTTGGGGTGCTTTCGCGTGGTTTAGCGCGTCGAAAGCACGCCTGTAATCACCTGTAGCTTCATACTCCTTGGCAAGCGCATGCCCTATATGAAGACGCGCATCAAAATTTTTCTCTACCCTTTCAACTAGGGGTTCAAGTCGTGCTAGATGATTATTTTCAGCTGAAACACCGCCAAGATCAGACAGCGCAAAATGAGCCTGAAAAAAATGAGGTTCGCTATCTATGGCTTTTTCAAAGTGTTTTCTTGCTAGTTCAAATTTCCCCGCAAACTTGCAGCTGACAGCATAGTTGTAGTGGTATTGCGGATTCGCTGGCGCTAGCGTAAGTGCTTTTTCAAAATAAGCGATAGCCTTTTCATGTAGGCCGACTCGAGATAACGATACGCCAACCGTATCTAAGTCGAGGGCACGAGTTAGGCTATCTACTGGCGCACACGATACAAACTCAAGCGCTTGCTGCATATCGCCTTTTAGTGCAAAACATTTCGCTAGATAGGCAAAAGTAATTGGACGTTTTTCTATCTCGTTAGACTTAGTCAACAAGGCAATTGCCTTTTCTATTTGGCCAATTTCAATATGAATAATGCCAAGTAAAAAATAGGCATGGGCATGCGGCCCGTATTGTTGAATCACTTCAACGCAACAGCGGTGTGCTTGCTTAAAATCGCGTTGTGTTAAGAACCTAACGGCATTGTCTAAGCGAGTTTGGCTTGTATTCATTTTTATCTTTTTTTTAAAACCGTTATTAAACAAAAAAGGCGCTTACACGTTAAGCGTAAGCGCCCCTATATTGTATCGTACAGCAGTAACTATACTACATGCCAAATTGATACTTAAACATCAATCCTACGGTACGCGGCGTTAACACATAATGACCATAGTTTCGCTGTATTTCAGTACCATTAGGTTCTAGGGTGTCGTTAAATTGACCTAAACCTATATCACCTACGTTACGACGAGTAGAAGTAAATGCATACTTATCAAATAAGTTGTCGATATAAAGCGTTACCGACCAGTCTTCATCTGAAATAGTGGCGTTTAGATTACTTACAGCATAGCCAGGTAGCGCTTCACCATCTTGGCGAAGACCAACAGTGGTATACACATCGCTTTGCGCAGTGATACCGTAGTTTACGTTTAGCATTTTATCGTCAAATACTTCTTGGCTGTAAGTAATACCGAATGAAAACTGATGCTCTGCCGTTCCTGGTAAACGATCACCCTCTTTACCATCGTAGAAATCTTGAAGCTCTGTACCTTGGTCATCGAACACGCCGAATAAGAAAGGTGCGTCGGCTGTTAACTCAGCTTTTGTGTAGGCATATGTTGCATAAGTCGTGATATTGTCGCCGATAATACCACGCACCGAGAACTCAGCTCCTTTCGACTCTGCACCCTCTGCGTTAACAATAATAGGCTGCTGACCATTGATTGTAGCCCCAGATACCTGTGGGTCCTGCCAATCTACGTAGAATAGTGCTGTATTTAATTGAAGCTTATTTCTAAAGAAACTGGTTTTAACGCCTAGCTCGTAGTTAGTAGTGGTGTCTGCCTCATAAAGTTGCTCGTCAGGCGTAGCACAAACTATTTGGTTATTAAGATCGTCAACATTATCAGGGCAAGCACCAACGCTATTCGCGCCACCAATTCTAAAGCCTTCACTGATGGTCAAATAACCCATAGTATTAGCGGTAAATTGATAGCTCGTGTTGAACTTAAATAACGTGCCACTATCGTCAGCCTCTGTCTCACCAAAATCTAGCACAATAGAATCAGACGCTCGGCTTTCAAATACAGAATTATAAAGCGGTAAATCTACTGCCGAACGCGAATAGACATCATATTGGTATGCGCGCAGACCTAATGTTACGTCCCAGTCTCTTGTTAACTCGTAAGTAAGTTCACCGAATAGGGCCTTTTCAGTAACCTCACTTTCGTCTACTGAAAAGTATTCAAGCGAGTCAGGGCGGTAGTTACCCTCTACGCCCCACACTTCGATAGCATACACATCAAAGTTAGGCGTAAATTCTTTACTGCTGCCTTCACTGTCTAAATCGTAATAAAAACCACCAACAATCCAAGAAAGAGGGCCGTCCGTTTGCGAAACTAGGCGAAGCTCTTGTGTAAAGACTTCGCGTTCAGATTCTTCTTCGGTGTAAGCAGAGAATGCTGGAAATTCTTCATAGCTATAGTCTAAGCGAATTAACAAGTCTGTTTGGTCACGCTGGCCGTTTGCATTAAAGTTAGACAAGCCTGTTGCAGACACTAATTCAGCAAAGCCCAAATCGGCACTCATTTCTAAGCTCAAAAGTTCGTCTTCTTTTTCGCGAGGCTCTTCATAGCGATACGCTGACTCATACTCACCAATAACTTCGCTCAAAGGATTTTCAGAGGAAAGTGAGTCGTAGTGGGTAATAGAACGGCCTTCAACGTCTTGCTTTTGATAGAAGTAAGTCAAAGTGCTGTCAAACCATTCGTTTGGCGCCCAACGCACTGCAATACGACCGGTTAGCGTGTCTTCGCCATTGGCATCTTCAACCTGCTTTAAGTTGCTATTTACTTCTTCTTCGTTAGACCAGTCTGGGTCAGGCAGCGATACACCGCCTTCTTTTACTACATAGTTGTAGTCAAGGAAGCCAGGGTTATTGAAATAGTTTAATGACGCACGTACCGCTAATTCACCATCAATAATAGGTGCGTTAAAGACAATGCTGCTTTCTCCGCCTAGAGAATCGCTTTCGCTGATGCTGAACACATCACCCGTTACTTCACCAGACATAAACTCTAGGTCAACTTTCTTCGGAAGGTAGCGAATAGCGCCACCTAAAGTTCCGGCCCCATAAAGCGTACCTTGCGGCCCAATAAGAACTTCAACCCGATCCACGTCGACAAGACGCATGTTTAGGAAAAGAGGAATGTCACCAAAATAAGTGGCTACGGTGCCCCCATTTGAACCAGGACCTGATGAATTAGTATTTAGACCACGTACGATAATTGGAGAGTCGTTTCGCCCGCCCTGATCTGTCACAGTAAGTCCAGGTACCCATCGGGCTACGCCGTCAAGATCTTCAATATTCTGTTGGTCTAACACGTCAGATGTTAGTGCAGAAATATTAATAGGCACTTCCTGAAGGGTGCCACTTCTGCGCGTTGCGGTTACTTCTACTTTTTCAATTTGTTTTTCGTCTACTGCAACCGTTTGGGCGTATGCGCCTTGGCTTGAGCAAGCGGCTAGTACTGCGCCTGCTACAGCGGAAATATGAAAAGGAGCACTTTTACTCTGCATGTTCTCTCTCTTTAAATGGACATTACTAAAAAGTCACTAGCCCATTCCGTTGGAATAACAGAGTCCTTCTGATTGAGTGTTTCTAGCGTGAATTGGGTAATTATGCGTACCGGCTCGTTCTTGGTCGCCTTACTCTTATCTATCGTTACTATTCGCTGAAAAGGGTCTAGAGCCTATAGCTCAGCAGAATACGTGCCGGAATTTGCGCGCATTCTAATATAAAAACCGGTAAAAGCCAGATAAAAACAGGGTATTTATTCATTTAAAGTGCAATTAATCTCAAAAAATGACTCAAGAAGAGGCAAGCGCACTGTATAAGAACTCACAGAACAATGGCTTTTTAACTTACACTTCAACTAGTTATAGAATTTAATCTACAACCTAACCACAAGCGCACCATTTTGATGCAAAGGCGTTGGAATTAATATCCAGAACCAGAGAATAATGTGATGTAAACGAGAAACTTAAAAAATCATTCGTTATTTAGTCGACGATTAATATAATCATTGAAGCGACTGTTATCCCTACACTTTACAGTTCCCTGGACGGTTGTAGAGCCGGGTGAAGAAGGAAAGTCGCGATCCTCAACCGTTACTCCCTTATTTTTACTGAGGGCGCTAAATAACTTCCCTTTTATTGAACTGCAATCAACGACTATTTCGATGCTTTTTAGAAAGTCTTCGTTTTCAGTATTGGAGGAGTTAGAAAGCTTAGGGTTTCTTTTCACATTCGAATGGGTTTTGTTTGAAGGTGATTGATTAGCGATGTCATGCAATCGTTGTGCGTTCAAACGATTGATATAATCTTGTGTGGCATCCCGAATTTTAACCTTGGTTTCTTCTGTTCTTGCTTTAAATTGTGGTGAAGGTTCTTTTACCAAAAGTTTCTGTGGTTCTTTAGGTTTGCCAACCACTTTGCTAGCGCTCGATACTTGCTCACCCTTTTTAGTTTTTTCAATGGCAGCGCTATGTTCTAGGTCACTACCTTTCTCATTCACTGGTTCTGAATCAATCTCGGTCTTTTGAGGGGCAGTCGTTGGCGTTACTAATACTGCTTTTAATAATACGGGTGGAAAGTGTTGCTTACTTACAGACTGGTTTTCTGTGGTGAATGCCAACGCGAGTAACAATGCCCCATTGATACCTAGAGAAAGTATAAACGCACCGAGTGCAGAAGCGTTTGGCAGGCTTATTTGAGTAAAACAGTTCCTCTCAAGCTCATATCTATCAATCCTTGGCTCTACCATTAATGCATCCATCCATAAAAGCACCTAGTAGTTGAGCATTAACAAAGAAGAAAGTTCAGATAGCTTTCACTTACGAAGTAACTGCGATTATGGGATATGAATACTGAAGAAAAAATTTAGAGCGGGAAACAGGTTTGAGCTCGTTACGAAGCAATGGCCGACACTCGGTCGCGGGCCCTTCAAGGGGTCGCATTGATACACTAATCAAAGGCTGTTACAAAAATAGGAGTGTAAAAATTTGGAGCGGGAAACGAGATTTGCCAACTGGCCGACACTCGGTCGCGGGCCCTTTAAGGGGTCGCATCAATGCATCTGCTAATGTTTAGATTTTCGTGATGTTTGAAAATTTGGAGCGGGAAACGAGATTCGAACTCGCGACCCCGACCTTGGCAAGGTCGTGCTCTACCAACTGAGCTATTCCCGCATAGAGTCGATGCTGTGCATCTTATAGGCAATCTAGAGACCTAGATTAAAATTTGGAGCGGGAAACGAGATTCGAACTCGCGACCCCGACCTTGGCAAGGTCGTGCTCTACCAACTGAGCTATTCCCGCAACAAAAGAGGTACTTCGTTTGAAGTGGTGCGCATTTTACAAAAATTTTGGGGTAACGCAACCTTTAATTCTACTTTTTTTGCACCTCGATGCTCGAATGCTTAAATCGTAAACACTTTCTCTCGATAATAGCGCATTTCTTCAATAGACTCGCGAATATCATCCAAGGCTAAGTGTACGCCTTTCTTTTCAAAACCATCTAATATTTCAGGCTTCCAGCGGCGTGTTAGCTCTTTTATTGTACTTACATCAACATTTCTATAGTGGAAGTAGGCTTCAAGCTCGGGCATGTACTTCACCATGAAGCGTCTGTCTTGCCCAATGGTGTTTCCACACAGCGGCGATTTACCTGAATCTACCCACTGCTCTAAAAAGGCTATGGTTTGTGCAGACGCCTCTTCTACGCTCACTTTACTTTCTCGGCAGCGCGCAGTTAATCCGCTTTCTCCGTGAACGCGTGTGCACCACTCGTCCATATTGTTTAATACATCATCGCTTTGATGTACCGCAATTACAGGGCCTTCAGCCAAAATATTAAGCTGTGCATCGGTAACTATTGTGGCAATTTCCATTACTACACAGGTTTCAGGATCTAACCCTGTCATTTCCATGTCTATCCAAACAAGGTTACTGTCGTGTTTACTCATTACTTTCCTCTTTGCGCTACAGACATGGCAACCATGCCCTACAAACGGTATTATTGACATAGTATACGTGAAACTAGAAAAGAATCGTGGCGAAAAAACCAAAACTTACACAACGACAGAAACGACAAGTTGCAGCAAACAGAAGCAAGCGCTTGCGTGAAAAGCACGCCTCTAAAGGCGCAGCGAACCTTGATGAAAGTACGTTAGCAAGCGGTACTGTGATTGGCCGCTTTGGAAAACACGCCGACGTTGAAGATGCCAATGGCGACGTATCCCGTTGCCACATTCGCCGTACCGTTGACTCTGTAGTGTGCGGAGACAAGGTGTTTTTCAGTAAAGGGGATGACGCCGAGTCGGGTGTAAGCGGAGTCATCGAAATTGTAAAAGACAGGCATTCTGTTCTTACCCGCCCTGATTATTACGACGGTATTAAGCCCATTGCCGCGAATATTGACCGTATCATTGTAGTAAGCGCTATTTTACCTACCCTTTCATTGAACATAATCGACCGCTATCTCGTTGCCTGTGAAGATATCGGTATCACGCCACTTATTGTGCTCAACAAAGTTGAGTTGCTAAGCGATGAAGAGCGCGAAAACGTTACGGATCAGCTTAAAACCTACGAAAAACTAGGCTACGAAGTACTGTTTACCAGCTGTAAAACGGGCGAAGGGATTAACACTCTTAATGAATACCTTAACGATAATATCAGCGTTTTCGTAGGGCAGTCGGGTGTTGGTAAATCGAGCCTTATTAACAAAGTTTTGCCAGACGCGGATGAGTTAACGGGTGACATTTCAGATAACTCAGGACTGGGGCAACACACAACCACAGCGGCTAAACTGCTTCATTTACCGGCTGGGGGTGATTTAATTGATTCTCCAGGGGTACGTGAATTTGGACTGTGGCATATTCCTACCGAGAGAATTACATGGGGCTTTATTGAGTTCAGAGATTATTTGGGCGGCTGTAAATTCAGAGACTGCAAGCACTTAAATGACCCCGGCTGCATATTAAGAGAAGCTGTTGAAGAAGGAAAAATTAGCGCTGAACGCTTCGATAGCTACCATAGAATTTTAACCACCATGGAAGAGCAGCGCCCTAGCCATAGTCAGCCACCTGGGGCATAACAACGGCCCTAGGGTTTTGACATCGCTGAAACGCCGAACCAGCAGAAGCGTCTGAAAAGCACATCATTTATTACTGACATTGAGCTTGCTGACATTGAGCCTGCTGACATTTAGTAGCGGGGCTAAGCCAGTAAAGAAAATGTTGCAGTGTGAACCATGTGCTTATGCTTTTGTGTAAGCACTCATAACCCTAAAGTTGCTCTTAATACTACGACTTACTATACAATAACGTTATCTATGCAATGCGTTATTGTTTGCATAAAAGAAACGGAGATATTTTGTGTTAGATTGGCTTAAAGTTAATTTACAATACGTTACACCCAAGCACCTGCTTTCACGCCTTGTAGGCAAACTTGCACAAGCGGAAATGGGTAGCGTCACCACCTTTTTCATCAAGCTGTTTATCAAACAATACAATGTTGATATGACTGAAGCGCTGCATGAAAAACCAGAACATTACCGAAGCTTCAATAAGTTCTTCACTCGCCCTCTTAAACCTGAAGCACGTACGATTGATGAAAACGAAGACGTACTGATCCACGCCGTTGACGGTACGGTAAGTCAGTTTGGCGATATTCATAGCGACAGTATCTTCCAAGCCAAAGGTCACGATTTTAGCTTAACGACGTTGTTGGGCGGAAAACCTGAAGTAGCAGCACCATTTAAAAATGGTAAATTTGCTACCATTTACCTAGCCCCTCGCGATTATCACAGAATTCATATGCCAGTTGAGGGCACCCTAACTGACATGCTGTATGTACCAGGCGAATTGTTTTCAGTAAATCCGCTTACGGCACAAAATATACCTGGGCTATTTGCACGTAACGAACGTGTTGTGGCGCTGTTTGATACCCCTGTAGGCAAAATGGCTATGGTACTAGTAGGCGCAACTATTGTGGCTAGTATTGAGACCGTTTGGGCAGGCACGGTTACGCCACCTGCAGGTAAAAACGTTCAGCACTGGTCATATGAAAAAGACACAGAAGCGTCTGTTTTCCTTGAAAAAGGTGCCGAACTTGGCCGCTTTAAACTGGGCTCTACCATTGTGGTATGTTTTGAAAAAGACATGATCAACTTTGAAGATATTGCCCCAGGTATGGTTACTCGCCTAGGTGAACCTATGGCTTCAAAACTATCTTCACAAGAGATAGCTTCACAAGACCTTGCTTCGCCAGAGCCTGAGCAAAATAGCGATGAGTTCGATGACGATGCAGGTGAAACAAAAAAAGAAACACCATCTGAGGGCGCTGACAGCTAGTTTATGGATGCTGTTAAAAAAAGCCTGATTTCGCTTCACCTCACGGTCATTTTATTAGGTGGTACAGCCCTTTTCTCTAGGCTTGTACCACTTAGTGCCATCGACATTACGCTGGTGCGTTCAGTATTTGCTTGCATCGCCCTGCTGGCATTTTTGAAACTGGCCGGAAATAAAATAAAGCTAAATTCCAGAAAAGATTATGGCGTCGCTCTTGGTCTAGGGCTTTTAATGGCGCTACATTGGGTTACCTATTTTGCCGCAATGCAATATGCTGGCGTATCCGTTGGCATGATTGCGCTATTTACCTTTCCTGTCATCACAGTGCTTATTGAACCTTTTTTCGAACGGGTTAGGCTGGTGTGGCAGGACATTGTATCCACGTTAACGGTAGTCATTGGTGTTTATTTAATTGTGCCTGAAACGTCGTTAAAAAATGACGTTACCCTTGGGGTACTTATCGGTATTGCATCTGCCATCTTGTACTCGTTTAGAAACCTAATTCACCGTAAGCATTTTAAGCACTACAGCGGTGCGCAAGCTATGGCATGGCAAACTTTGGTTATCAGTGTATTAATGCTGCCAATAGGCAGTGCGGAAATAGCCTCGGCGTCAACGAGCTCTTGGCTAATGCTGTTGCTTTTAGGCACTGTATTTACCGCTCTTCCCCATGCTTTGATTGCGGCGAGTCTGCGTCACTTACGGGCAAAGACATTTTCACTTATTGCCTGCATGCAGCCGCTTTACGGTGTTTTTCTTGCCATAATTTTACTTAATGAAAAGCCCGGCTTAAGCGCATTGCTAGGCGGCATTCTTATAACGTCGGCGTCAGTCTATGAAACGCTCAACACGCATAAGTTACACAGCGCGAACGATAAGTAACGTTCGCTCTGAGACTTAAGAAGGGAATGTAGATGCTAATTTTTGCCCACCGTGGCGCTAGTAAAGCCGCCCCAGAAAATACGCTAAAAGCCTTTAAACTGGCCTTCGAACAAGATGCCGACGGCATTGAATTTGATACTTATCAACACGAAAGCGGCATTATTGTTTTTCACGATAGAACCCTTACACGTAGAGCCCGCGAGACAGGTTATTTGTTAGATACGCCTTGGCAATCCCTCAAACAAATGGACATTGGCGATGGAGAGCACATACCCTCTCTTTCAGAAACCCTTCAATGTGTTCCAAGTGATAAGTGGTGCAACATTGAAATTAAGCATCTGTATGACGTAAATAGCTGGGTAGAAGACGTAAAGAAGGCAATAAAGCAAAGCAACATAAGCACTAGCCAGCTACTTATCTCTTCATTTAATCATCACTGGCTTAATGCGGTCACAGACCTATGGCCGGAAATAAAAATTGGCGCTTTAACCGCTAGCTATGAATTAGACTGCACGGCAAGCGCAAGGGCCCTTAGTGCTTACTCGGTAAATATTGCGCTAGACGCGGTTAATAAGCAGTTCGTACAAACTGCGCTGCAGGAGGGCTTTGATGTATTCGTTTATACGGTAGACGAACCTAGAGATATGCTAATGCTTAAAGAGTGGGGAGTGACGGGCATATTCACTAATCTGCCAAATGTAGCATTTAATACCCTATCTGATTAGGTCACGTTTTTTCGTAAGCCTATGTTCTTTTAATAACACCTGATACAAAAAAACGAGCCATTGGCTCGTTTTTTAATACTCTGTTTTACTGGTTACTTAAACTCAGTAGATAGGTGGTCTGAAAACACTGTATTTTTGCAGCACTTACACTGTCGACACAGGCGCATATTGACCCAGTGACCCGCTACAATTAATCCTGCGCCTAACGCAATAGTAAATGGCTCGTAATGATGCCCAAAAATATCTTTATGCCAGTAAATTGCGCCACCAGTAAACAGTAGTGCCAGCGGGTAATATTTGCCGTGGTAGCGAATGGCACCGCTAATCAAGGCTACCGCCCCAACAATCAGTGAAAACGTTAAAATAGTTCTTTCAAACCATACTTGTGCAAAAAAGCTAGAACCGATAAGCGGTAACAGAGGCACCAAAACAGGTAGCGCAAGGCAATGCAGCGCACACAAGCTCGACACCCAGATGCCAAGTTTGTCTAGTTTTGTTGGATTCTCGTCAATTGGAGTCATTACTCTAATTACCACCGTGCTTGAAAATGTATACGCGAATTATTCGCCAGAGACGTTATATTATAACAGACTTACAAAAATGAGAAACGTTCCCACATTAAATTTTGATCTTATCGAGATGAAAATAGACTAATTAAGTAAGAAAAAAAGCGAAGACGTTACTCGTTAGGCGCTGTAGTCGAGAGTTCAGTCATCTCTTTAGCCAAGATACTTTCTTTGGTTGCAGTACTCTCTTTGGGCAAAGTACTCTGCACAAACCTTCTGCTAACAAACCTATCCTGTTCACTTATTTCAGAGCCGGTTTTGTTTACATCTGCACGAGT
This sequence comes from Alteromonas sp. HB246098, assembly GCF_054890645.1. Lineage (NCBI taxonomy): Bacteria > Pseudomonadati > Pseudomonadota > Gammaproteobacteria > Alteromonadales > Alteromonadaceae > Alteromonas > Alteromonas sp. HB246098. Next base: position 26,947 of record NZ_JBTZUG010000012.1, read on the forward strand.
GAGTTGAGCAGTCTGATTCCGTTCTTTACCAAACTGTTTAGCCACTTTGGGTGCGTGTGAAAAATAGTCGGCTACGGAAGTAAGGGTAAAACCTTCTTTTTCAAGTGAGGGTAAATGCGTTTTTAAGAACTCGACAGTTTCAGGGTGAGGGTGACCAATCACCACAACGTGCCCATTCTTTTCAGCGATGCGTTTCATTTGGTTAAACTGCTTCAGTAAGAACGATGGCTCTAATTTATGGTCCAGAAATACCTGCCTGCTTGCGCTAGGCACACCCAAACGTTGAGCAATTTCTTCACCTTTAGTTAGCACAGTAGTTCTGCTATCAACAAAGAACAGGCCTTGGCGCTTCACCTCTTTTAACAGCGCTTCCATTCCTTCTTGCTGACCGGTAAAGGCACTGCCCATGTGGTTGTTTACACCTACTGCGTTTGGCACACTTTTCATCGCTTTGCGCAAGTTATAAGTAATAGCCCCGGCAAACATATCCGTGGTTAACCCAAGCGGCCCCATGTTTTTACCATTTTGGGCTTGCATGGGCATATGAAGCATAACCGCCCTGCCCTCTTGCTCAGCACGATACGCAATTTCAGATGCCAATGGGGTTTGTGGAAGAATGGAGAACGTAATTTCTTTAGGGAGAGAAAAAGCAGCGACATCGGACGGCCTGTATCCCAGGTCATCTAATATTATTATTATGTCTGACTTTGCGTTTACTTTAGGGCTAATTAGCCCGCATAAAACAAAGATTATACAAGGCATTAGCAGACGCAAAAGCATCTAGATCACATCCGTTTTTCATCATTATTATTAAGCGCACTGTGTGAATGTATTCACTTTAACGTTAAGCATACCAACAACAAGCGTACTTTCAACAAAACTAGTTTTTTATTACCGTCTTATTACAGGTGAATCATAAACAACCTTTGTAAAGGGAGGTAAATATTGCGTAAATCTGGTACTACGCACTAAAAAAATCAGTGATAGGTCGATACTTTATGGTTAACGACCACCCAGCATTTAAGGTTTCACTATGATTTCAGGTATTAATGATTCTTCAGCAGCACAACAACTAAGACCAAGTACTCCACCACCGCCACCAAAGGGTCAGCAAACATCACTTACTGACGAGCAAACACAGGCTTTGCAATCGATTTTAGAACAATACGACGCTAATTCACTCACCAGTGACAACGCGACGTCTATTGTTGAGCAATTAAAAAGTGAAGGCATAGAGCCAGGAAAGGCATTAGAAAGTGTGCTTAGTAGTGCAGGTTTCGATGCTAAGCAAATTGGTGAACTGGCAGGCTTAGGTGAAGGCAAACCTCAACGCCCTTTACCAGATACAGCGACATTTGAAGTCACTGCTTAAACATTATTGTGGCGTTAACGATTTAATCCAACCAAGCTTTCGGATTTAGCGCCTTGCCTTTGTGACGAATTTCAAAGTAAAGGTTAGGATATTCCTGACCACCGCTTCGACCGACAAGGGCAATACGCTCTCCTTGACTTACATCATCACCTGCCTGCTTAAGTAGCGCTTGATTGTGACCATAAACACTCATGTAGCCTTCGCCATGATCGATAATAGCCACTAGACCAAACCCTCGCAGCCAATCGGCATACAAAACTCGCCCTGGCGCAATACTTTTTACAGGATCGCCCTCAGCGCCGTCTATCACAATACCTTTCCAAGATACTTCGCCTTGGCGGCGACTACCAAATAAATGGCGTATTCTGCCTTTCACAGGTGCGGGAAGTTTACCCTTTCGCTTAGCCAGTCCATTCATGCTGAACTCAGCGGCACGCGCAGCGCGTTCAGCGGCTATGCGAGCTGCTTCTATAGCACCTTTAAGTGCTTTCTCATCAGCCTGCAAAGACGCAATTCGCTGATTTTCTGAAGCAATGGTTTTATTTATTTTCTTTAGCGTCGCTTTGCGGTCGGCTTGCCGGGTGATAAGCACTGCCCGCTGACCTTCTTGCTCCTCTTTGAGCGCGACGAGAGATAATGCTTTTTCACTGAGTTCGGCAGTAACGTCTTCAAGTCTTGCGACATTACTTCTAAAACTTTCGATTTCTTTTTGGCGGGCTTTCGCCACGTATTGGTAGTAGGTAATAACACGTTCAAAAGTACGCGCATCGTCTTGATAGAAAAGCATTTTAGCGTAGTCATAGTGACCTGCCATGAACACACTCTTAAGTTGACTTGCCAATAGAGATTGCTGTTTGCGAATAGCAACTTTCAATGCATCTTGCTCTTCTTTTAGCGTAGCTTCTTCTTGCTCAACACTTTTAAGCGCTTGTTCGGTGGTAGATAATGCTTTTGCAACTTTTGCGATATCAAGCTCTGAAGCCTTTAGCACGGCTTTTAGCTCTTCTGCACTGGCTTTATTGTTTTCAAGCACTTGCTGTCGTGCACGTAACTCGGCCTGAAGTTTAGCTAACTTTTCTCTTTGCGCACTAGCGTCGCCGTCTTGCGCTAACGCATCACTTCCAATTGGCATAACAGCCAGAGCTAGTATGCACCCGATAACTGAAAGAAAAGAACGTGCTGACATAACGTGCGCTTAAAACCTCTACCTTTGCAATGAAGCCAACAGCCTGACCAGCTGTATTTCACCACTACTATTAATAACAACATCCAGTGTATCTGACGGCTTCCCATATGCCCAGTGCAATTTATTCGTAATATCAATCATCTAAAGTATTTATGATCAAGGCATGGTGAAAGTCTCTTAGCTAACTGAAAGGTAAGCTGGTTTCTCGCCCATTTTTCTATATACTTTGCACTCTTTTCATGGTCTGTAGACAGGGTTAGAGGTAATGGATCAACTAATAGAATTTGCTAGCAACAATATTATTCTTGCTGGTATTTGGGTTGCGCTGATTGCCATGTTGATATTTAGCTATATCAGTACATGGACATCTTCGGTAAAAGAATTAAGCACACATGAAGCAACACTTTTAATTAATAAAGATGATGCGATAGTGTTAGATACACGACCTGCAAAAGAGTTTAAAGCTGGCCACATTTTAGGAGCCAGACAAATTAAACCTGAAGAAGTGCGTGAGAAAAACTTCAAGAAACTTGAAAACAGCAAAGACAAACCCATTATCGTAGTATGCGCTATGGGTAATCAGGCTCGTGGTACAGCAAATGCGATGCTTAAAGATGGCTTCGCGAATGTGAATGTATTAAAAGGCGGAATGAACGCGTGGCAAAGTGCCAGCCTTCCCGTTTCTAAATAACAGGTAACCTTTATGAGCAAAGTAGAACTTTACACCAAGGGTCACTGCCCTTACTGCCATCGTGCGAAAGCACTGTTAACGCAAAAAGGTGTAGAATTTATCGAATACCCAATAGACGTTAAGCCCGAGCTACGCGACGAAATGATTGAACGCGCAAATGGCGGCTGGACTGTCCCACAAATTTTCATTGACGATCAGCACGTTGGTGGCTGTGACGATATGATGGCTTTAGAAGCTCAAAGCAAACTAAACCCTATGCTGGGTTTAGCGTAAGCGTCAGCGCATAGAGCAACGCACTACATTAAATTAAAACGACAATTAAATAGGAAATACCATGGCTGACGAAAATCAGACAAATCCAGGTGAAGCAGCAGGCGCACAGGCGCAACAAGGTGCTCAGTTCAATATTCAGCGTATCTATACAAAAGACATTTCTTTTGAATCTCCAAACGCACCGGCTATCTTCACTAAAGAGTGGAAGCCAGAAATCAAATTAGACATCGACACTAGCACTAACAAACTAGAAGAAAACACTTTTGAAGTTGTACTTTCAGTTACTGTTACTGCAACACTAGGTGAAGAGACTGCTTTCCTTTGCGAAGTACAACAGGCAGGTATTTTTGCTATTGGCGAGATGCCAGATCAAAACAAAGCGCACACGCTAGGCTCGTTCTGTCCGAACATGCTTTTCCCATATGCGCGTGAAACTATTTCTAACTTGGTTAACCGTGGCACCTTCCCTCCACTTAACCTTGCGCCTGTTAACTTTGACGCTATCTTTGCGGCTTATGTGCAAAAACGTGCACAACAAGCGCAAGGCGAAGCGCCTAAAATGGATGCCTAATTAGGTCCATGGAGCAGGTGAACATGAAGTCGAATTCGGTTTCTGAGTCGGTTTCAGTATTAGGGGCGGGGTCGTATGGCACCGCCCTTGCTTTTTGTCTTGCCAGAAATGGCAACCCAACACTGCTTTGGGGTCGCGATGAAAAGCACATTACTGAAATGGAAGCGAATCGAGAAAACAGCCGTTATCTTCCTGGCGCAACTTTTCCCGATTCACTAATTGTAAATGCCAACTTAGAAGAAGTGGTTGCCGCCAGCCGAGACATCTTGGTAGTGGTTCCTAGTCATGCTTTTGCAGCTATGCTTCAAAGCTTAAAACCATTGCTTAAGCCGCATCAACGTATCATTTGGGCGACCAAGGGGCTTGAACCTAAGACTGGGCGCTTGCTTCGCGATGTGGCAGAAGAAATTCTGGGAACGGATTACCCTTTAGCTGTTTTATCCGGGCCTACCTTTGCTAAAGAAATGGTAGCTGGTCTACCCACCGCTATTTCACTTTCTTCTACCGACGATACTTTAAGTGACGAATTTGCAGCAAAGCTTCATTGTGCAAAGTCGTTCAGAGTATACAAAAACTCAGACTTTACCGGTGTTCAATTAGGTGGCGCGGTTAAAAACGTTATCGCTATTGGCGCTGGACTAGCCGACGGCCTTGGGTTTGGTGCAAATGCGCGAACGGCACTTATCACTCGTGGTTTGGCAGAGCTTTCTCGTTTAGGTGTGAAGTTAGGGGCCAACCCAGAAACCTTTATGGGCATGGCAGGCCTTGGCGATTTAGTATTAACCTGTACTGACAATCAGTCGCGTAATCGACGCTTCGGCTTGGCATTGGGCCAAGGAAAGAGTGTAGATGTTGCTATTGAAGAAATTGGTCAGGTTGTTGAAGGTTACCGCAATACAGAAGAAGTGCATGTATTATCTAAAAAGGTGGGTGTAGAAATGCCTATTTGCGAACAGATATATGCTGTACTTTATAATGGTAAATCACCGAAGGAAGCGGCCTTAGCCCTGCTTGGGCGAGATTTGAAAAACGAAGCGTAATTTCTCATTACGCTTCGCTTTAATTCCTGCTGACGACCTTATCATTCAGACCCAATAATTAACGCCCCTCCCTTACTACAATAACTTTCTTGTTGCCTTGGTAGCTATATTGGCTGCGTGTATAGCGTTTAGCTTTTTTCGCGTTTTTATAGGGTGACTCTACAACCACATAGCGGTTTCCATGTTTGCGATAGTAGTGGTTGTTCGCAACGTAATAGCGGTGGTTATTAACAACTTCAACCCTATGTGCGCTTGGTAACACGTTAACGAATACCCCAATCTCAGGCACGCTAATGACTACGTCAACCAAAGAACGGACGGGCTGCGAGATAACTGTTACTGTTTCACTTTTGCCATGAGAGTGATGGCCTGAGTGCGCGCTAGCCTGACCGGCCACTAGTAAACAAACGCCGGTAATGATACTCAGTGTTATGCGTTTCATAATGCTACTCCTAACTCATTTGTGTATATTCAAAGGCTATACTAATGAGCGAAGCTGAATGAAAACTGACTTTGAAGGGCTTTACGCTGTCTTTACATTAGGCATAAAAAAGCCCTTGTTACAGGGCGTTTTTAACAGGTATATCTTCAGGCAACTTTTGCCTACCTTCTACTATCGGGCACCTTCGTAGCCAAACTGACGCCAGCTTTCGTATACAAAGACAGATACGGCATTAGATAGGTTCATGCTGCGACTGTCTGGCAACATGGGAATGCGAACGCGCTGCTCTGGAGGTAACGATTGAATATAATCGTCCGGTAAGCCGCGAGTTTCAGGGCCAAATATAAGTGCATCGCCTTTTTGATACGATACATCACTATGAAACGCTTTGCCTTTTGTTGTACAAGCGAATACGCGGTTCGGCTTCGCGTCTTCAAGGTAGGCTTCTAAGTTTGCATGGCGCTTAACGTGAGCAAATTCATGATAATCTAAACCTGCACGTCGTACTCGCTTGTCGTCCCACTCAAAACCTAAGGGCTCGATTAGATGTAGTGTGAACCCACTGTTTGCGCATAGACGGATAATATTTCCCGTATTTGGCGGGATCTCTGGCTGATAAAGTACGACATCAAGCATGTTTTTCAAGCTACCTTCACTGTTATTAACCGACTCATTCTATAACGAAACACAGCAATTCATCACCTACTCTGCAGACAAGAAGTCTAAAATTCTGGAAAGAGAGCGCTCGCGAATGTCGTCTGACTCGGTAAATAACTCATGATAAGCCCTTGGTATAATCTCAAGCTCAGCATTTGGCATTAGGTGTGCCACCCGCCGTTGGCGCTTATTATCTATTATGGCGTCATCGTCGGCGCTTAAAACCAGCGACGGGGTAGTGATTGCCCCCGCACTAGTTTCAATTCTATTCATGGCCTGATGGGCTGCGGCCAACCACTCGGTAGTTACGCCCCCAAGCTGAATATCTTGCTCTTCATCATAAAGCTCGCGAAACAACGCGTAGCGGGATTTGCTATGGGTAAGCTTATTCAAAGAAAAAGGAAACGCGATATACGGGGTTTGCCCAAAAAAGTAGCCTGCATCGGCTTTTTTCATTCTATTCACCGCAAGACCAGTGCGAATTAAACCGTTTGCCAACCAATTGGGCAATGAAGGTTTAATACCGAACATGGGGGAAGCCAATACAGCTTTAGAAAACAAATTGGGTAAACGCAATAGCGTAAGCGCACCAATAGCGCCGCCCATTGAATGGCAAACTAACAACAAAGGGCCTTGTTGCATAGGCTTAACGATAGACTCGACGAAGGCAACGAAATCGTCTACATAGTCATCGAAATGCGCGACATAGCCGTGTTGGGGATCCCGTGTCATTCTGTCTGACAGGCCTTGCCCTCGGTGATCAAGAATAAAAACGGCAAAGCCATTTTGATAGAGGTCGTAAATAAATTCTTTGTATTTTAAGTAAGACTCTATACGTCCAGAACAAATAACGATGGTTGCTCGCGGCGTTTCTGGAATGCAGTAGGCGTAGCGCACCTTTATATCATCTTTGCCGGTGAAGTGGCTTTCAGTGACACTCTTCTGCCAAAACGGGTTGATGTGAGTGGCAAAGGTGCTGGCTAAATTCTCTTCCGACGTGAACGTCCAGTTCATAAATACCCTATAACGGTCAATTTGCGCTCATTGTGAAGCTACATACTACTGTCAAAGTATAGGTTACTACTTCGGGAATGACAGAGTGACTCGCAGCCCACCGCGCTCAACAGGTTCAGCGATAATGCGCCCATGATGCAACTCAACCGCCGCGTTTGCAATGGATAAACCCAGACCAACACCTCCTGACTCCCGCTCTCTGGCAAGCGTAGCTCGGTAAAAAGGTGAAAATATACGTTCGCATTCCTCTACAGTCAGTCCCTCGCCGTCATCGGTAATATGAATGCACCATTGCTTAGCATCTTCGCTAAAAGAAACATGTGTTAAGAACTCGCTATGTCGTATAGCATTGCGTAGAACATTCTCAACCGCTCGGCAAAGCATCATATGGTCAACAACAACAAGCTTTTTGGGAATATCATCAATTTTTAGCTGCTTGTTTTTATTTGCTGCTTCAAAATTCGCATCGGTGAAGACATCGTTGAGCACTAACGAAAGCATTTGTTTTACCATCGTCGCTTCGCCAGCTTCAGCTCGGCTTAATGTAAGCAACTGACTCACTAGTGCTTCCATACGCTCAGCCTCTCGCTCGACTCGAGATAGCGTTTCAGGATCTACGTTTTGCTGATGAGCAAGCCCAAGCGCCATTTGCAAACGCGCCAGCGGAGAGCGAAGCTCGTGGGATACATCGGCTAACAAGCGCTTTTGCGCCCCCCACATAGACTCTAATTGCTCAGCCATTTTATTAAAGTCACGAGAAAGCTGTCCTAGCTCATCCTGACGCTTAGCTGCCCGGCCCACTCGCGCTTGCCAGTCACCGCTCGCTATGCGTTTGGCTGAGCTTTGGATACGCAGTATGGGATTAGTCAGTGATTTCGCAAACAACCAGCTCAATAAAATGGTGGTGATCAACGCAATTGTAAGAAACAGTAAAATGGGAGGAGTTTGCTTGTCAGGCATTTCCAGTCTTACTGAGAAAAGCGCAAATCGGGTACCGTTGCGCTCAAAGAAAACCGGCCCCAATATTTTAAATGCGCCACGCTTCACCGCTATGGGTGACGTTTGTGTTACCAATCTAAGTAAATCATCTCTGTCTTCGTTACGAAGCGGTGGACCACCACCTGAAATGACGCGGTTATCACTTATATCGATGGCCACCATTCGCCCTCTCCCTCCACGGGAATGACGATCTAGCGCTCCGCGTAATGGTGCGTCTTGGAAACGATCCTCTTGTATGCGCTCCACCACTTGATTAAGAGCAGCAACTTCACGTGGCTTTATGGGCACAATTTCAAGATCTTCAAAGAAAAGGCGGCTGCCCCATATAGCCAATAAGGCGGTTACAATGAATGTAGCCCAAAACCAAAGAAACAATCGACCCATGATGGCCCGCGTTGGACTTATACTGCGTAACAGTTTTACCATCAATGACTTCCAACAATTAGCATATACCCTACACCTCGGATGGTTTTAATTTTTTCATCCCTGGCCACTGCACCGATTTTCTTGCGCAAGTTACTCACGTGCATATCAATACTTCTATCAAAAGCCTGTAATGGCTTACCCAGTATTTTTAAGCTTATCTCTTCTTTTGTTACTCGCTGAGCAGCGTTGAGCATTAACAGGCGCAGAATTAAAAATTCCGTTGTTGTAAGCGTTAGTTCGACATCATCCACTTTCGCCAGCTGACTGCTAGGGCTTAAAAATATACCGTTAACGAATAAGTCCTGTTCAACGGCTCCGCCCGTAGATGACAAATTATGACGGCGAACAATCGCTTTTATTCGCGCAACGAGCTCCCTGTGATTAAAGGGCTTAGGTAGATAGTCATCGGCCCCCATCTCAAGGCCCAAAATGCGGTCGTAGTCATCGCCTCTAGCGGTAAGCATAAGCACCGGCGTACTGTGGCTTGCTCGAAGCTTTTTCAATACGTCAAATCCATCCATTTTAGGCATCATCACGTCAAGCAATATCAGGTCGTAATGACGCCCAGAGATCGCTTCGGATAGCCCCTCTTCGCCATCGTTGCGCACTTGCACCTGATAACCCATAGCTGATAGGTACGTGGAAAGCATTTCTGTCAGCTCTAAGTCATCATCAATAACAAGGATAGACTGCAAGTGAAAATCTGTACTCATGGTATTAAACTCTTTAACTGCTAGATTCATGAAAATGCCTGTAAATTAGATAAAACTCAACCTACGCTTTCGGGGTGCTTCGCCTTCAGCTTACAAACAACACTGACAAAACGCGTACTATATCTTTTCAGACCTTTACAATCACAAATCGGTTTTACCTTTACATAAGCTTTACACTGCATTGACTGCTTTTTTAGGTGCGCACGCTAGAGTTAGCATGCCCGAAAAAAGGAGACGACAATGAAAAAGTTATTAATTGCTAGTGTAACAGTAGCAGCGATTGGCTTAGGTGGCCTTGCACTGGCGCAGCCAGCCGAGCCTGGAATGCGTCACCACGAACCGGTAAAAGAAATTGTTAAACATCTTCGCGGCATCAGCTTAAGTGACGCTCAGCGCGAAGAAATAAAAACACTCGTAAGCGCATTCAAAGACGCTAACCCTCGACCTAAATTTGGTGATATTGAAAAACCTAACCTAGATTTTGCGAGCGCCACTGAAGCCCAGATCAGCGCTTTTATCCAAACCCAGATTGAAGAGCGCGAAGCAACGCATTTTGCTTTTGCTCAACTGCGCCACGATATCTACAACGTGCTAAATGAAGAGCAACAGGCAACTCTCTTAGCTCGAGACGCTAAAAGAGAATTAGATAGACAAAAACATCATGATGCTTTCGTAAAACAAGAAGCACGCTTTGCAAAACGTACAGATGGTGAGGTTAAAGGTCCTAAACGCAAGCCTAGTGAATTTTTGTTCGAAGGCATTGAATTAACCGACGAACAAATAGCCAGCCTTACAGAACTTCGCGAGTCATTCAAGGACGTATCTAAAGCGAATAGAGAGAAGCTACGCAATTTTAAAGATGCCCAGCGGGATTTGGTTCGTAGCCAGTCTTTCTCTCAAGACGCTTGGGACGCGCTTTTCGCCCAATACAAAGACGACCTTGTAAGTGCTAAAGTTGAGAAAGCCAAACAGCATCAAGCCATGTTTCAAGTTTTGTCATCTGAACAACAAGCGAAACTAGAAGCATTGCGTGAAGAAGAACGTAAGCTACGCGAGATATTTAAGCCTTAACGCTTAGCCCATTTTTACCCATCTTACCCACCGTAAAAAGTGCTGGCTTCGGCCAGCCTTTTTTATGGCTGAGCCTCAGATAATTTTTGTTTCACGGATAAGGTTAGTGGCGTCACAAAATCACCAACATGTACGCTATCACTACCTGGCTCAGCCTTAAGCAAGCTAACTTCGTCAGCCACTTCAAATACTTCTAAAGTAAGGGTCTTACTAGAAAATAAACCCGATTTTCTTGATAACCCTAGGGTGGGTAACGCGCGCTGCTTTACGAGTGAAAATTTATCTCCTGCCACCAAACCGCTATTTTTACCTAGGTCGATTGCAATATAGTCAGGCGATATATCTATAACCTGCGCATAGGTTGTTTCGCACTGTAATGCCCCATGAATATCGGTAATGGCAGCATGTATAGTGTTTAGCACCATTCGACCAAAATCACTTCGCCACAGAAGGCTATTGTTACTGTCTACAGAATCGTGTTGGGAGAACGGCCAGTCTGCTTCACTGTGATAGCTATCGTTAAAGATAACCTTCGCTTTAAACGTATCGAGTACGTAAACCTGAACAGTAAAGTTTCTGCGAAGTGCCGTACTATCGCTTTCAAATACCGACGTTGCTTGTGACACTTGCTCGAAAAGTGAAATGTCTTTAACAAACCCAAATACCACGAATTGCTGACCATACTCATTGCGAAGGTACGTGGACATCGCCGTCAAATCGACATCAGAGAGACTAGAGGTTAGCCAGGTATTTACGTTAATGAGTGAAACGGGAATCTGGCTAACACTATTGCCGTTATAAAGCCCATTGAGCTGCTGTGTAAAGCGTTGAGATACATGACTACCAAACGAATAGAGCATACCGGTTGCGGCTTGCTGCGGTGAAGTTAAAGAAAACTCCGTTACTAGTATCCGATGGGCTAACCCATTATTAGTACAGTTAAACAAAGGCGTAATATTAACGTTTACCACTACCGTAAGTAGGTCGTCTTTAAGTGTTTCACTTATAATCTCTACACGTTGTATTCTTCCCTGAGAGCGAATTTCTGCCTTACTAGAAAGCAGCAAACCATCTACCATAATATCTTGCGCTGATATCGTGCTGCCACTTTGAAAAGCCGCATCTGCGATAGCGTTTTGTATAGCACTTGTTCTTATATCGCTTAACTCAGCCCCTGCGAGAGCCACGGTAGACTCGCCTTGCACCCATTGAGCACACGCTTGCTTAGTCACAATTAGAAAAGAGAACAAAACTAACCCAGTAAGCGTTTTACGTAATCGGCTTTTATACATGTGATTCTCGTCACTAACCAAAAATTGAAAACAGCTTGCCGATCACCGAAGGCTGCTGATTGTCCTGCAGATCACCCGTACCGCTGTATTCAATTAATGCGTTACCGACTTTAGATGACAACACGGTATTACTTTCATCAACGTCTTTTTTACGTACTTCTCCGGAAAAGCGAATGTACTCTTTTCCCCTATTCATGGTTATCCACTTTTCTCCGGTAACAAGTAAATTTCCAGCAGGGGTTATGCCGGTTACGTACACTGTAATACTGCCGCTCATTGAGTTTGATTGTTTGGTTTGAGCGGAGCTAGCAAATTCGCTGTCTTGCTCATGCTCTACTTCAACATCATCTCCTTCAACCTGAATACCACCTAGTTTCAATGTGACAGGCGCTAAATCGAACGAAGTATTTTTGTCGGTATTAAAATCAAGAGACTTCTCTGATTGGGTCTGCTCATCGAGCTTAACCAATATCATATCCCCTACTTTAAAGTTCGCGTGGCGCTCATAAAGCCCTATTGATTGCTCAGGGTTAAATAAAGACCCGGTAGGTACATGTAAAGTGGGCGTGGGCTGCGCTCTGGGTGGTGAATAGCGCGGATGACCAGGTTTCGGTTCGTCTTCTACTTGACTAACTGCCCGTTGCGACACATTGGGGTTAGTGGGGCTATTTTGAACCACCTGCTCTTCTTCAGTAATTGTTTGGGCGCAGCCCCCAAGTGTAAAGATTGCGATAAGTGTGTGTATATGGCATCGAACTTTCATGACATTGCTCAGTATTATTTTTTATGCAGTGTGTAATTTAAGTGCCATCCATGACCTGACAGGAGCAAGTTTAAACGAACAAATCAGAAGAAATCTCGTTCACTTTCTCTATTTGCAAAACCTTTACAAATCAACTATATGCCTGCGGGTAAGGGGATGTTATGGCCTTAGAAAACACAACCACCACCTCTGTTGGAACTGGCTTCAATGCACTGTTATCAAAGCTTGATTTAGCGTCAGGTTTCAATGACAGTAAAGCTACGGATTCGACAAACTCTTCAACAACATCAGGTATTGAAGCGGCAAAAAGCGGCGAGTCTTTGCCGTCTATTTTCTCATTATTACTTGAACAACAGAGTCAGACGAATAAACCAGTGGGTACATCAGATACCGTTGCGGATATCAGTGAGGATAAAAAAGAGGTTATCAGGGCTACAAGTCTTGCAGTAGATGCTCTCTCACCACTGACAACTATAAGTAATGCACTTTCAGATGATGCTATAGCCGCTATGCAAGGTACGCTATTAACTGCATTGCAAAACAATATATTTCAAGCGTTATCCACCAATAGCGACACCACCAATACAGCTACCAGCGCAACTTCTAACCTTAGCAATGCTAGTATTAATCAAAGTGAAACCAGCCCAACTTTATTCGACACGCTATACACAAACGCATTCGGTGATGACGGGCTTAACCTTAAAGATGGCTTTGATGTCTTAAATATTGCAAACCACCTGCCCGTAGTTTCTGATATTTACGAGGCAACCACCTCTAGCCACACTGCCGCCGCGGCAAGTTTGGCTGGTAGCTTTTTATATGGCGGCATAGGCGGCCTTATGTATAACGCTGTAGACTTAGCCGTAGAAAACGTTACTGGGCAGAGTATTTCAAATAACCTGTGGTCAATGGGCCAAGCTTTTGTGTCATCGTCCTTCAGCAACATCAATACTGATAGTGCTTCACAGGTGTTGGATGAAAGTGTATTGGCCTCAACGCCCATCGAGACTAATGATATAAAGGCAGGAATTGCCAATAAAGCCGCGGACGCTACTTACCAATTCGTTCAACGAGGCTTAAATTAAAGCCTCTACTTTGAACAAATGTATGTAACGACAATAGTGTGTACCTTAAAGCCTTAGAAGTTAGGTTTAACTGGCTTGTATTCGGGAGATAGGAAGAGCGGTGATGTGATCACTAAATCTGCTGTGGCTGGTGTACAGGCTACTGGTACGTTCCACACTGAACACAGCCGCAATAGCGCTTTTACGTCGGGGTCATGGGGCGCTGGATTCAATGGGTCCCAAAAGAAGAATAGTGCGTCTAGCTTGTTTTCTGCGATCAACGCGCCTATTTGCTGGTCCCCACCAAGCGGGCCACTTTTATAGCGTGTGACGTCTAACCCTGTTTCGCTAGCAATTAAGCCGCCCGTAGTTCCTGTCCCCACCAAATTACACTGCTTAAGCACGTCAATATGCTGTTTAACCCATGCTAGCAATTCGGGCTTCTTATGATCGTGCGCAACCAGCGCTAAAGTAAGTTTGCTCATTTTATTTTCCGAGTTTAATCCCAACAACCTATTTTAACAGTCTTCTGTTTAGGCCTATAGCAACCTATCACTTATCACTGTCTGATTTCATGCGCTACTTGCGCTTTACAATTAGGGCCCGTTTTCCTTTGCAAAAACAGACTAGATTCTTAGCTTATTAAGCAGCAACGCTGCCATAAATAAGTACAACGACTACTTATTAGGTGCCAAATATAAATATTCAGTTCTATTGAGCTTGTTGTCAACTTACTGTCATAACTATAAATATATTATTAAGTATCTTTTTACAGACGAAACAGTATAAATATAAGATAAAATATTTATACATTTTTATTGCATAAACATTCAAATTAGATACACTAGTCCACGGTTAAAGCATCCAACCCCTAAATTCGGGTTGTAACTTTATAGGAATTGATGATGACACAACCAACTCGCGTTGTTGGTTCAACCACTAGCAACGATAAAGAGTTTATCTCTCCCCTGGCTGGCTACACCATGCATAGCGCACGACGATGCGTGTGCACATCTATGCTTATTCAGTAGCACACTTTTTACCTTTGTAATGTGGTCGCGGTTAGGCAAGGATATTCGCCCAACCAGTTTACAAAGGTAAAAAGTGATTTTTTTCTCCTTTTATTGAATTTTTAAATTATGTATAGCGTTTCAATTATTGGTGCCAGTGGTTACACAGGTGCACAACTTGTTCAGTTGGTTAATCAACATCCAAAACTTGAGTTAGTGGGTACTTATGTATCTGAGAAAAGTAGCGATGCGAATAAAAATATCGCACAGCTTCACGGCAACTTGGCCCATGTCAACGCTACGCTCACGCCTATCTCAGATGATGCCCTGAAAGAGATGGCTAACGGTGTTGATTTTATTTTTTTAGCAACGCCACATGAAGCAAGCCACGACTGGATGCCTGTCTTATCTTCAGGTAAAGCAAAGGTACTTGATTTATCAGGTGCCTTTAGGTTGAAAGACACCCAAGTTTTCGAACAGTTTTATGGCTTCCCTCATACGCAAAAGGAAAGCCTAACTCAAGCCGTTTACGGTCTTGCCGAATGGCACGAAGCAAAGATTGCCAGCGCAGATGTTATTGCTGTTCCGGGTTGCTACCCCACGGCCAGTCTTAGTGCACTTAAACCACTTGCTGAAAATAACATGCTTGATGCAAATGTACGCCCTGTAATTAACGCCGTTTCCGGCGTATCAGGTGCAGGTAGAAAAGCCAGTTTAACCACCAGCTTTTTTGAGGTCAGTCTTCAAGCATATGGCGTACTAGGTCATCGCCATACGCCTGAAATTGAAGCGTATTTAGGCACGCCCGTTATCTTCACCCCGCACCTTGGCAACTTCAAAAGAGGTATCTTGGCAACGGTCACCGTGAAGGTAAAAGCTGGTACCACCAGCGAGCAGCTTGAACAAGCGTACACTGACGCCTATGCTGATAAGCCTATTGTGCGTTTGCGTACCAGTTTCCCAAAAATTGACGACGTTGCTCATACCCCATTTGTTGATCTTCACTGGAAGCTAGATGAAGCATCTGGGTATGCGGTGGTTACCGCTGCAATAGACAACGTAATGAAAGGCGCAGCCTCTCAGGCTATTCAGTGCCTTAATATAATGACGAAACAACCAGTAGAAACAGGGTTAGTACTATGAGTGTTTCACCTATCGTAATTAAAGTTGGTGGTGCATTGCTTGACGATGCAGCAGCAATGACACGCTTATTTTTAAGCGTAAAAGAAGTTCAAGCCATACGCCCAGTTGTGGTAGTTCATGGTGGCGGCCCGTTGGTTGAGACCCTAATGGCAAGTCTAGGTCTTCAAAGTACGAAAATTGATGGCCTTCGCGTTACGCCCGATGAGCACATGCCTTATATCTGTGGTGCACTTGCGGGCTCTGCGAACAAACAGCTTTGTGCAGCAGCACTTGCCACGGGTATTACGCCAGTTGGTTTATCTCTGCTAGATGGAAATATGGTGGTATGCGAACCACTGGCTGATCAATATGGTGCAGTAGGTGTACCTTCAACAGCTGATGCTTCTTTCCTAAAAAGCGTACTAGCACAGTCTACACTTCCGGTAATTAGCTCTATTGGATCAAGCCCACAAGGTAGATTACTGAATGTAAATGCTGATCAAGCAGCCACGGTTATTGCTGAACTTCTTAACGCGGAACTTTTATTACTTTCTAATGTTGAAGGTGTACTAGATGGCGACAAATCGCTAATTAGCGAACTTAACGCTGCAAGTATTTCAAAGTACGCAGATAAAGGCGTAATCACAGACGGAATGAAAGTAAAAGTAGATGCGGCACTTGCGTCTGCAGAAAGCCTAGACCGCGCGGTTTACATCGCAAGCTGGGCAGCTGATATCAACGATATTTTAAATAAGAAAACGGGCACACAAATTCTGCCCGCAGCGCTGGCAAACTCAGAGTCGACAAACCCTGACTTACACCACACCGACGTAACAAAAGGCAATGCCGGAGAAGTACAATGAAACAGGACCTACTTACTTTTGCAGACTGGACACCAGACGCAATGAAAAACTTGCTGCAATTGGCTGTAGAAATTAAACAAGCACCGGCAAGTTACAGCAATGTGCTAGCAGGAAAATCAATTGTTGCCCTGTTTGAAAAACCGTCTTTGCGAACCCGTGTAAGCTTTGATATTGGTATTAATAAGCTTGGCGGTCATATGGTGTACTTAGATGCACAGTCGGGCAAATTAGCAGGTCGAGAAGATGCAGTAGATACCGCAGCTAACTTAGCCTGCTGGGCTGACGCTATTGTTGCTCGCGTGTTTTCTCACGAAACTCTAGAGACCTTTTCTAAAGCGTCCAAAGTACCGGTAGTTAACGCACTGTGCGATAAATACCACCCATGTCAGGGCCTTGCCGATTACCTCACTATGTTTGAACGCTTTGGCAAGACCGAAGGTCTTACCATGGCATACGTAGGCGACGGCAATAATGTGACCCATTCACTATTAATTGTTGGTGCGCTTTTAGGTTGCAACCAAGTGGTAGTAACACCAAAAGGTCACGAAGCGGCCCCTGAAATTGTGGCGCAAGCCAAAGCGATTGCAAAAAAGACAGGTGTATCAATTGTTGAAAGCACGGACCTTAGTGCCGCTAACGGCGCAGACGTTATCTATGCAGATACATGGCTTTCAATGGGTGACGATACGCCACTTGAAGTGATCAAAGAAAAGTTCATGCCTTATCAGGTGAACGAAGCGTTGATGGAAGCAACCGGTGCTAGCTACGTAATGCACTGTCAGCCTGCCCATCGCGATTTAGAAATTACGGGCTCGTTGATTGATAGCGATAAATCGCTATTAATGCAGCAAGCCGAAAATAGAATGCATGGCCAAAACGCCATTCTTACTCAATTACTTAACGCTTAAAAAGACGCCTAAAAAGACGCTTAGAAGGATTATTTAGATGCAAAACGTTAAAAAAATCGTGCTGGCCTATTCAGGCGGGCTTGATACATCAGCCATCATTCCATGGCTTAAAGAAAACTATGGCTGTGAAGTTGTCGCGTTTGCAGCAGATGTGGGTCAAGGTGATGAAGAACTAGAAGGTCTTCATGAAAAAGCTATCGCGTCTGGCGCGAGCGAATGCCACATTGTTGATTTAAAAGAAGAGTTCGTAAGCGAATATATCTTCCCAACTATCACGACAGGTGCGGTATACGAAGGTGAATATTTATTGGGTACGTCAATGGCGCGCCCGGTAATCGCAAAAGCGCAAGTCGAGATTGCGCGTAAAGTAGGTGCCGACGCCCTATGTCACGGTTGTACCGGTAAAGGTAACGACCAGGTGCGTTTTGAAAGCACCTTTGCCGCCCTTGCTCCAGACCTTACCGTTATCGCGCCGTGGCGTGAGTGGGATATGGTAAGCCGCGAAGACTTATTGGCTTATCTAGCTGAACGCAATATTGCGACAACAGCGTCAGCGACAAAAATTTACAGCCGCGATGCAAACGCATGGCACATTTCACACGAAGGTGGCGAGCTTGAAGATCCATGGCAAGAGCCTACCAAGCAAGTGTGGACCATGACCGTTGACCCAGAAGATGCCCCTGATGCCCCTGAGCGCGTTACCCTGACTTTTGACGAAGGTAAGCTGACGCACGTTGATGGTGAAGCATTATCGCCTTATCAGGCACTTGTTAAGCTAAACACAGTAGCAGCAGCCCACGGTGTTGGACGTATCGACATTGTTGAAAACCGCCTTGTAGGCATGAAGTCTCGCGGGTGCTATGAAACTCCTGGCGGCACTGTATTGCTTAAAGCGTACAAAGCGCTTGAAACCATGGTGTTAGATAAAGCCGCACTTAAATACCGTGAGCAGATTGGTCTTGAGTTCTCACACGTGATGTACGACGGCCGTTGGTTCACCGCCCTTAACGATGCGCTATTAGCTGGTGCAGCCTCTTTTGCGAAGAAAGTAACAGGCGATATCGTGGTTAAGCTATATAAAGGCCAAGCTACTGTTACCCAGCGTAAATCGCCCAACAGCCTTTACTCTGAAGACTTTGCAACCTTTGGTGCAGACGATGTTTACGACCAGAAGCACGCTGAGGGCTTTATCCGCCTATTCAGTCTTTCAAGTCGTATTGAAGCACTAAAAAATCAAGGTTAATTGTATACCGCGCGTAGCTTTTAACAGCTACGCGCGGGTAGCAAAGGCAACAAACAGTATTTAAGGAGCATCGCATGGCGTTGTGGGGTGGCCGGTTTGAATCCGGTGCAAGTAGTATGTTTAAACAGGTTAACGACTCGCTGCCGTTTGACCAAGTTATGGCAAGCCAAGATATTCAAGGCTCTATCAGCTGGTCTCGTGCGCTGCAAAAAGCAGGCGTACTAACTGCTGACGAACAAGCCCAGCTTGAAGCAGCACTTAGCGAGTTGAAAGCGAAAGCCGATGCTGGAAAATTAGATTTTAACGCATCGAGTGAAGAAGATATTCACAGCTTTGTAGAAGCTGCGCTTATTGAAAAGCTTGGCGATATTGGTCGTAAACTACACACAGGTCGTAGCCGTAACGACCAGGTGGCTACTGACTTTCGCCTGTGGGTACGAGAACATATTGCCTCACTTCGCGCTGATGTTTTAGGTGTTATTAAATCACTTCTAAATGCCGCAAGCCGTCATCAAGAAGCGATCATCCCAGGTTACACTCACTTACAGCGTGCACAGCCTATTCACTTTGCACACTGGTGCTTAGCTTACGTTGAAATGCTAAAGCGTGACTTGAGCCGCTTAGACGACCTTAAAGCGCGCATGAATCAGTGCCCTTTAGGCTCTGGAGCATTGGCAGGTACCACGTTTCCTGTAGACCGTCATGCCATTGCTGAAGAACTGGGCTTTGACTCTCCATGCCTAAACAGCCTAGACGCAGTGTCTGACAGAGACTTTGTGTTAGAGCTTTTATTTGTAGCCAGCACTAGCATGATGCACTTGTCACGTCTTGCTGAAGATATGATTTTCTATAACTCTGGCGAAGCTGGGTTCTTACAGTTAGGCGATAGCGTAACCTCAGGTTCATCGCTTATGCCGCAGAAGAAAAATCCAGACGCGCTAGAGCTTATGCGCGGTAAATGTGGCCGTGTATTTGGTTCTTTGCAGGCGCTGTTAGTTACTATGAAGGGCCTTCCACTTGCGTATAACAAAGATATGCAAGAAGACAAAGAAGGCGCTATCGATACGGTAAATCAGTGGCATATTTGTTTATGCATTGCCAGCGAAGTGCTCGACTCACTGCAGCTTAATGAAGAACGCTGCCGCGTTGCGGCAACTCAAGGCTTTTCTAACGCAACCGAGCTTGCCGATTACTTGGTAGGTAAAGGCGTGCCGTTTAGAACAGGCCACGATATCGCGGGCCGTGTCGTGCTTCAGGCTATCGACAAAGGCTGCGCTATTGAAGATTTACCGCTAAGCGACATGCAGGCGATTTGCGATAAAATCGAAGACGATGTTTATCCAGTACTTCAATTGGAATACGGTGTAAACCAGCGCAATATCCTTGGCGGAACCAGCAAAGAAACAGTCACCAAAGCACTGTATCAAGAGTTGGAAGATTTGGATAAGCAAGGGTAGCGGTAAGGAACTACTTAGATGGTACTAGCGCAGCAAGATGGCATAAAACTGTTTCGCAGTTCACTGCCATATATTAATGCTCATCAGGGAAAGACCTTTGTACTGATGTTCGGTGGCGAAGCCATTGAACATCCTAATTTTCCCAACATTATTCAAGATATCGCTTTATTGAACAGCCTTGGCGTACGTGTGGTAGTGGTGCACGGTGCCAGACCACAAATAGACCAGCGAGTTGCGTTACGCAATATAGAAGGCCGCTTCGAAAACGGCGTGCGCATTACCGACAAGCAGACCCTTGAATGTGTAAAAGACGCAGCAGGCTCGGTTCGTTCACAGGTAGAAGCCTTACTTACTATGGGGCTTCCAAACTCCCCCATGCACGGTGCACAAATACGGGTGTGCTCGGGCAACTTGGTGGTGGCCAAACCTATGGGCGTACGTGGCGGTGTAGACTTTGAAAACACGGGTTTAGTTCGTCGTATTGATACTACTGGCATTAACGACCATCTTAACGACGGTTCGATTGTGCTGCTATCGCCTATGGGCTATTCATCAACAGGTGAAGTGTTTAACTTATCCCATGAAGACGTAGCTACACAGGCAGCTATCGCCCTTAAGGCTGACAAGCTGATTGTGTTTTCAAACTTTGATGGCGTATACAACCGTGACGGAAGATTACTTCGCACCATTGAACGTCCTCAGCTAGAACAGCTAACTCTAGCAGGTGACATCACCACCGAAGATACGGTACTAAGCGCACTTACCACCAGCGTTGCTGCCGGCGTTCCCCGTGCGCACTGTATCAGTTTTGAAAAAGACGGTGCCCTGCTTCAAGAATTGTTCACCCGCGACGGTACGGGCTCGCTTGTAATGGAACACCATTATGAGCAATTACGTGCAGCGACCATCGAAGATGTGGGCGGGATCTTAAAGCTAATAAAACCGCTAGAAGAAAGCGGCGTGTTAGTGAAGCGTTCTCGTGAGCGTTTAGAGAACGAGATTAACCAGTTCATAGTGATAGTGCGCGACGGCATGATCATCGCCTGCGCTGCTTTATACTTGTACCCAGAAGATGGCTGCGCCGAATTAGCCTGTGTGGCGACCCACCAAGACTATCGCGGCAAAAACCGTGGCGAACGGATTTTAGATGAAGTGCGAGTGCGTGCTAAAGAAGCCGGTATTAACAGTATTTTTGTACTGACCACAGTTACCGCACACTGGTTTTTGGAGCAAGGATTTGAACCTGCAGACATAAGTGCGTTACCTGCCGTAAAGAAAGAGCTATATAACTTCCAGCGCAATTCTAAGGTATTTACCTTGATAGTCTAATCTGCAAAGTTAGGTCATACGAAACACTTGTGTGGTAAAAACATAGTGTTTCGTATGTTTTTGTAACATCTTGTGAAAATTGTCCTTAATCCTTCCTAATGCCTATCACTAGCACTATTTAGCGGTTATATTAACTTATCTAGTTACGTGAATTAGTTTCAATTTTTTGTATTGAACTAATACTAATCCCAGCGGTTAAATAGTGATTTCTCGCGCATTAAAATTAATAAAAAACTACCTTCTTCTAAACGACGACAACTTAAAAACAACTGACGCAAATATATGGCGGCTTAGCGTACTAAGGTCAATTTTACTGATAGGGGTCATTCTCACATCGGCTATTGTTGTCCACTCATCCTACACTGCTTACGTTCAAGAACTATATTATGTTCTGTACTTAACAATAGGGTTTACTGCCTTTCTGCTAGCAACCCTCTCAATAGGTTTGAAACACATCAAAATAGCGTCTGCCTTTTTAGTTCTAGTTGTACTTGCAGCATCCATGTGTATTTTGTTTTTTACTACTGATTTAATTTCAGCTCAGTATGGCTTGCTCTTTCTTTTTACCCTTCCCATCATCGTTCGTATTCTCTACGGTATAAAAGCGTCTATTGCGACCATGCTTTTTAACCTTGTTCCCTATTATTTGTTAGTTACCAAAACTAAAGTTTCGCCTTTATTTGGTATAGATATCACATTGCCCGATACGCACACCTATCTGGCTTCGTTACTATTCTTATTCTTTAACTTCTGTATTCCTATGGCCGTATTACGTGTCATGTCTTCGTTGGAAAAACAGTCTGAATATAATCAGTTACAGAGCAAAAAACTCAATAAAATAGTAAAAGGATACCAAGAGATATTTAACAACGGGGGAACCCCTTCGTTTTTTTGTGATGAGCAAGGACGAATACTGCAAGCAAATAAGGCCGCCAGATCATTAGTTAAAAAGTTTCGTCCTAACAGCGAGTATATTCAGGACCTATTTTCTTTATCTTTGCCGATAACACGGGGGGTTAATCAAACCGCTTCAATTTACAATCACCCTGAGCAGGAATTTGAAATTCAGCCAGCTAGCTTAATGCACCATAAAAAACAGCTCGTTCACTGTCATGATTTGTCTGTAAATAAAAAAAATTTGATGGAATTCGATGCGTACAAAAAGCAACAGTATGAAAAACATTACTTTAATGAGCTGACGGGTTTAAAGAACCATCACTTTTGGAAACAGGTAGAAACTAGCGACAGCATTTTGAACCAACATATTGTGCTATTGAAGCTGGCCAATCTACGAGAAATAAACCTTCAGTATGGCTACAGCCAAGGCGATAAACTTTTAATAAAAGTTATATCGCAGCTACAAAACGAATTCTCTAGCGGCGCAAGGTTCTATCAATTCCCTGGTGCTAAATTTTTATTTACTTTAAGCACCAAGCAACTATTTTCTAATTCTATCGAGCACTTTTTAACTCGCAAGCTACCAAAAACTATCACCGTTACCTCTAATAATGTCGATGTGGAGCACACGCTAAAATGGCGTGTAGGACATTATCATGTAAGTCGAGAGATAAGCGCTGATGCTGCAGCTGAGTGTTGTGCTATCGCATTAAGTCAAAGCAGTGAATCGTCGCCCTACATGTCATTTAGTATTAATACAGTAAAGTCTATTAGGGAAAACACTCAACAAAAAGATAAGGTAAAAGCGCTTATTGATAATGGCTGCCTTGCTATATATCTTCAGCCACAGGTATCCATCGATGAAACTATTGTTGGCTTTGAAGCCCTAGCTCGTTTGAAAGAGCTAACGACTGGGTCAATATTGCAACCCCATCATTTTCTTCCTTTAATAGAAGCAAACGGCTGGGAGGTGTTATTTACTCAAAAAATTCTGGACGCTACTCTGAAACTTCTTGATAGTTGGCCTGCTAACCTGCCGCGAGTACCTGTCGCTATCAACCTATCTGGCCCAGAACTCTTAAATGATATTTTCTACGAAAAGCTTTTACGCCGCTTCTCAGAAAGTCCAGAGCTATGCAAAAAATTAAAATTAGAGCTTACTGAAACCTCTGTACTAGCGAGCCATAGTGAAACAAAACGCCGTCTAACCTCTTTAGCTAATGTAGGTGCAACTATCATTATTGATGACTTTGGAACAGGTCACGCTTCTCTCTCTCAGCTTATAGACATGTCAGCAAGTGTCATAAAGGTTGATAGGGAGTTCGTGGACCGTGTTGAAACTTCTGAACGACACCGGAAGATTGTAAAGATGACTTTAGATCTAGCTAAAAGTTTAGAGATGCAGACAATAGCAGAGGGAGTAGAAACACGAGCTCAATTGTCGGTTCTAAAAGAAATGGGGTTTAAACATTTTCAAGGTTATCTCTTCGGTAAACCCGCCCCCATTGAGCATTGGATGAGTGAAATAAAGGCGCAGGCTTAATTAGGTTACCAAAGGTTTAGTTAAACAAAATATTTGTTTATCACGAATTGAAATAAATCTTTTTATTGCAAACTCTAATGAAGAACGCTTTACTGGTATGACCAGATAACAATTAGAGAGAAAGGTACGCCTAGTGAGCACCTCGAAACCTAACAACATTACTGTAACGTGTAAGGACAGCATGCGTTTAAGCGCAACGCTTTTTACTCCTAAGCAGCCCGTGAAGGCAGCAGTCATGATTGGTCCAGCGACAGGTATTAAACGCCAATTCTACAGCGCATTTGCCACTTACTTGAGTGAGCAAGGGTTTGGCGTTATCACGTTCGATAACCGTGGCATTGGCGGTTCGGTCTACGGCAGCGTTAAACAAAGTGACGCTTCACTCGTAACCTGGGGCGAGCAAGATATGCCAGCGGTGCTCGAGACACTAAAGATTCACTTCCCTAATGTGCCCTATTTTCTTGTTGGTCATAGTGCGGGAGGTCAGCTATTAGGGTTGATGTATAACGTACACGACCTCACTGCTTTTTGTAATTTTGGTAGTTCATCAGGTAGCCTCAGAAACATGCGTAAAAGCTATCTGCTTAAAGCGCATTTCTTTATGAATTTCTATATTCCCGTGAGTAATTTATTGTTTGGCCATACTAAGTCTCAGTGGGTAGGCATGGGCGAGCCACTACCTAAAAAAGTGGCGCGCCAATGGCAGAAATGGTGTAACGGTAAAGGCTACGTAAAAACAGGCTTTGGCAGTGATATTAATCAGCATCACTACGATACCATTCAAATTCCTTCTAAGTGGTTACTCGCCAACGACGACGACATTGCTAATATTCACAACGTTCACGACATGATCAGCGTTTTCCCCAACATGGAAGCGCAAGTGGAAGAACTCGACCCCCAGGCTCATAACGTCAAAGAAATCGGTCACATGAAGTTTTTCTCACGGAAGTGTCAGCATCTATGGCCTAAAGTCACCGATTACTTTAATCAATACGTGTGATATTACCTTCGAACGAGCGCTTATATTAAAGCGCTCGAACTCGATACGGGTGCTCTGATTACGCGCTAAGCAAGTGTGTATATTCTTCCTTCATTTGAAGGAATGTGACCTTGTTGATGTTCGCTAAAGTCATCTTTTAGCGCGCTTAACCCTTCACGCTCTTTGACGTTTAACCAACCGGCGCTCCACGCAATGGCTTTTGATACAAACCCGCTACTTAACTTCTGATACTCAGCAGCCCCAATCTCAGACATACGCTGCTGTATATGAGCAGGAGCAAAGAAGAACTCCTCATCGCTTGACGGCTTAATGTCCTGCCAGTGAGTAAGCCCTACGCTGATGTATCTTGTTAGGTGTTCACCAAGTCTATGTTTGATTGATGCTTTGACCTGAGCATTACCTGACATGTCGACCACAACGGTGCTTTTCAGTTGCAACATGTCCAGCTGTTCAAAGCTAATAACAGCGCTGTAAACATCTAACCCTTTGAGGGGTGCGACACGCTTATCTGACGTGACGCCTATCGCGCTAATACCAGCTTCTTTTAACGCAAAAGCAAGCCCTAAACTGGTTTTGCTTGAAGCACTTAGCACCAGCAACTGTTCTCGCGCTGAAGCGGGGATGGATTCGACCACTTCCGACAAACAAAAGGACGTTGCATAAAGCGGCCACAACAACATCTGAAAGTTTTCTTGTTCGTGCTGCTTAGCGTTAACTTCAGCGTTAGCATCGGCCGCTAGTGCAGGAAGTGGTCGATAGACATTGTACCCTTGGGGCAACTTCAAACGATGAGGGCTACAGTCTATTAAATTGTTGTTTGCTACCGTTGTGTTGGCCATAACCAGATACTCAGCGGGCGGGAAATAGCCTAAAAAACGACTGCCAACTTCTACCGAATCATTACTAGAGCTTATTACCTGGCCCACACCCCATACTGGAATAACACCCCAATTTTCATTACTGCTGGTGTTAATCGGTGGAAAAAACTGCCAATAACCAAGCTTGTCACCCACCATATAGTAGGTGAGGTTATTGGCAGTAAACGCGAACCTTTCAATTTTGAATACTAGGCTTTTTGGGTTTTCAGTACTCGCTATTCGCGCGTTATCGGGGCTACCTTCTGCTTGCATTATTCGAAAGCAGTTTGGGTTAGTTTTGTCTATTTGAAACTGTTTCATCGTTATTTTTAACCTTTTAAAGTTGTCCGCTCGCTTTTAAGCCCTGTATGTAAGTCATCAGCTTTTGCATGGCCGGAGCCGCTGCTTCTTTCAATCGCCCTAACACCTGCATTTTTTGCATATCGTCTTTTGCCACGCCGTGTACTATTTTTGAAAAGCCATCTAATCGACAGTGATAGATCCACGCTTTAAGCGCTGGATCTTCACCCCAAATTTGCATATTCCGTAACATAGTCGCGGTCATTGGCAACCAGTCGACGTCGCGATTAGGTAGCGGAACCACTTGTGTCAGCATTTGCTTTTGTCGTTCATCGCTGTAAGCAGCCTCAACGTGGGCAATAAGTGCAGCACTAAAAACAGGTTGATAGGCACGCACTGTTTGAGGGGTGATGGTGTCGCCATCGAACACCGCTTTAATCTCTAAGTTAGTCAGTGCAGAAGCTGAGCAGTCAATAACCAACGCGTTATCTGGCATCTTCCATGTTGTGCTTTCAAAACACAGTTCTTCGCGGCTGATATGTTTAACACGACCTTGTCTAACGACAGATGGCAGCGTTTGTAAGGCTTTAAGCTCTAATTCGCTCACCGTTGCGCCGTGAAACATACTGGGTCTTACTTTCTTATCAATACGCAGTAAAACGCCCCGCTCTTCCAATTTGTCGAACATATCCTCGATGGAAGTTGACGCTGCGATAGCTTCCATTTGGTTTGCTTGTGCCCCAATAGAATCAAAGAAGAAGTCATCCAAGGGCTGGGTATTTTTCCGGTTCAGTAACCATGCATCTCGCGATACTACCCAGTGGATATTATGCGGGGCGACGTGATTTTCAAGCAGCCATAGGCAGGTATCAATACCTGTTTTACCACCACCGACCACCACGTAGTTATCAAAGCCTTCGATATTTTCAACCACGGTATTAACTGGCGTAAATGCAACATCGTTGTCGCGAGTAAAGCTTGGAGTATGGGTAAGTGGAATATTGGTATTTAAATAAGTGGCATCAACAATTTTCTTGTTTACGGTGACGTTGTAGTGCTTGCCATTTAAGGTTGATACAAACTGTTTATTTCCTTTGTACTCGCAAAGCGGGTAATACTGCACACGACTTGAAGGTAAAAAGGTTTCGTTCATTACCGCATCGAGATACGCGCTAACTTCTTGCCCTGAAGCTAACCCCATTAGGCCTTCATTCATTCCGCACTTGTCGATTACGCCTCGATTAAGCTCTTTTGAGCACACACCATAGAACGCTGAAGGCTGGTGTAGGGTGACGAAGGGGTAAGCGTAGTTCCAATGCCCGCCGGGCTTCGCATTTTTATCTACAATCAGAATGTTAGCGTTTGTTTCGTGGAGCAGTACATCAGCGAATGCCATCCCTACCGCGCCAGCGCCTACAATCAAATAATCGCAGGTTAATTGCTCAGTTTTCATATATAGTGTCCTTATGGTTAACCTGCGGGCAGGCAGGTTAAGTGTTAAACCAAGAGATATAACAGCGTTATAAACACACCTTACATAACGGTGTTATATTGCGCAACATGTAAATGATGTGTAAATGAAAAAAGATACCCGACAAAAGATCTTAGATGCTGCTTCAGCACTGTTTTTAAAAGGCGGTACAAATGCGCTGAGCGTGCGTGCTATAGCCGAAGGCGCTGGTATGTCTACTATCGGCATTTATAGCCATTTTAAAGGTAAGCAGGGCATCCTAGATGCGCTCTATATTGAAGGTTTTGGATTGGTAGAGCGTGAAATGTTGGCGGCGGATGGCAATACTGCGGCGGAAAAAGTGATTAATGGCTGCGAGCGTATTTTAACGTTTTCAGAAACTCACGCGGCTCATTATCGACTAATTTTTGCTTCTAATTTGAAAGACTATACGCCATCAGATGAAGCTATCGAGGCAGGTGAAAAAGCGTTTATTACGCTAACTAAGCTTACCGCTGCGTTAATTAAAAAAGATCTGTCTGTTGAAGAAAAGCAGGATGTAGCTATGCAGGTATGGGCGCTTAATCACGGGTACATTACCTTAAATCAGCATGAAATTAGCAACCGCATTACCTGGAACAATTGGAAAGAACGCGCGCTTCAAGCAATTCGCTTACACGTTTATGCCCTAGTCGCTACCCAGTAAAAAAAGGGGTCATAGTACATTTTGTTAAAGTACTATGACCCCATTTACCTTATCTGCTGGCTACCGCCTCTCTTACACGAGCACCGTAGTCACTATCAGCTAGGTCGTATTGTACGAACATGGCTTCTTGAACATCTTGTGTCGCTTGGCTTAGACCGTCAGCGATATTGTTTACTAACTGCTGCTTTTGATCTTCACTCATAATGCGATACAGATCGCCTGCCTGAGAGTAGTTGTCTTCATCACGGTTATCATAAATGTCTAACCATGCATCTTGCTCTAATGGCATCGGTGGCTCTTGTACCTCCGACATTTCAGCAGGCTCACCAATTCGTGCTCGGTTATTCGGATAGAAGTTTGCTCCACTTCCCGCAAGCGCTGGGTTAATCCCTGCAAAAGCGCCATCTCGCTGATAATTGTGTACCGGACAACGTGGTGCGTTTACCGGTATTTGATTGTAGTTTGCACCAATGCGGTATCTGTGCGCATCTTGATATCCAATTAGTCGCGCTTGAAGCATTCTGTCTGGCGATGCGCCAATACCCGGTACCAAATTGCTCGGCGCGAACGCTGCTTGCTCAGTTTCTGCAAAGTAGTTATCAACATTGCGGTTTAACTCCAACTGTCCTACTTCAATTAATGGGAAGTCGCTGTGCGGCCATACCTTGGTCAAGTCAAACGGGTTAATATGATAATTGCGAGCTTTCTCTTCGGTCATGATCTGCACGTTCACTGTCCATGACGGGAAATCACCTTTATCAATACTTTCAACCAGGTCTTGTTGGGCACCAAAGGCAGGCATTTTCGCTGCTTCTTCGTTAGTTAGCGTTTTGATACCTTGGTTAGTTTTAAAGTGCCACTTCACCCAATAGCGCTCACCTGCGTTATTCCAAAAGCTTAAAGTATGTGAGCTATAGCCATTCACGTGGCGATAGGAAAGTGGAATACCGCGGTCAGACATCAAAATTGTTGATTGGTGTAATGACTGCGGGTTGTTAGCCCAAAACTCATATACCGCCTGCGGATCTGGCAGGTTAGTACGTGGGTTCTTCTTCTGGCTGTGTATAAAGTCAGGAAACTTAATACCGTCCCGCAAGAAGAATACAGGTGTGTTATTTCCCACCATATCCCAGTTACCCTGTTCCGTGTAAAACTTCACCGAAAAACCACGAGGGTCACGAGCGTAATCGCTTGAGTCTTGACCGCCACCTACAGTAGAAAATCGCAAGAACACATCGGTTTTCTGCCCTTCCTTTTGCAAAAAGTCGGCAATAGTATAATCAGACAAACTTTTAGTTAGCGTGAAAGTACCATATGCTGCGCTGCCTCTGGCGTGAACTACACGTTCTGGAATTCGCTCGCGGTTAAAGTGCGCAAGCTTCTCGAACAAATAGTGGTTATCGAAAGTAACAGGGCCGCGGGGGCCTGCAGTTCGACTTTGATTGTCATTGGCAACGGGCGCACCATTGCTAGACGTTAGCGTGGTAGGGTTTATAGCTGTACCTGAAAATGGACACTTACTCATTGCGAATTCCTTCTAGTTCTTTTCTCGCCCTCTTTTCAGCTTTACTTAACATCTCGCTAAAATTGGGCACTACGTACGTAACTAACAACGATTGTTAATCACCTTTTTCGTTTAAAAAGATGATCGCTGATTCAACCAAACAATTAAAGTAAACAAAATAGATAATGATAATCGTGTTTTTAAATCACGCTAAAACACTTATCGTTAGGTGAATTTTTTGTATATCCGCTTTTGCTGCTGGAACATCGTTCGATGAGGGTAAGCGTCGGGGAGTTTTATATAACTGGAAGGAGTGAAAGCTACTATTCGCTATTGTTTGGCATCTTGAATAGTTGATTAAGCTTATAGGTCCGATGGACTTTTTCGGCTCAAGCATTGGTTAACGGAAGTCAAAAACGCTATACAGAAATAAGGTAAAGCGAATTACTTTTTTGCAATGAAGGTCTAGCATTGTGCTTTTTTCGTAGCAAAAAACTAAACATTCGTAATCTACTAGGGGCTTGTGCCATGACAAAGCCACTCATATTCATCACCGGTTTTATAATGTTGTGCGTCATTGTCTTTGCATCTTGGAATACTTTTGAAACGCTTTGGCGTTTTAACCACAAGAACAACGAGCTAACTTTTATGGGAAGTTCAGGTTGGCAGTGGCATAACAAATCACAAGGGCTTCAAATTAAGCGAGTCGATGGCTATTTGCCTGCGATGAGGAAAGTATCCGACAGCAAAGAATATGCTTCGCTTATTTCCATTACGGAAAGCGGAAATTATCGCGGCTTTGTATTTTTTGATCAGAACTGTGAAGAAGGCGCTATTGTCTCAGAGCGTGTAACTTACAGTGCGGCAGAGCCGCCAAAACTTGAAGTATTACACTGCCTGCATGGAAAGCTAGTGTATATGAAAAACTGGACAACAGCACCTACAGAAAGATGGCGTGGCCGTGTGGGCGACTTCGAATTCGACGAAGCCTTAAATGAATGGGATTTCACACCACTTCAACAAGCCTATTTAAAGAGTGTGGCAGAGCTCATTTGAAAATTGGGGGTCAGAGT
>NZ_JBTZUG010000013.1:0-55813 GCF_054890645.1 Alteromonas sp. HB246098
ACAGGAGTTATGGGGATTACTGCTGGCTTATAATCTTATACGAGTAGCAATGACTGAAGCCTCTTCACGCAAAGGTATCTGGCCTAATCAACTAAGCTTCAGCGGGTGCTCTAGCGCAGTGGTTGCGTTCCTTCTAACAACAGGGCTTACAAGCCCCGGGAAGCTGCCCGTGTTGTATGAAAATCTTATCAATCAATTGACTTACTATGTGCTCCCGACACACCGAGAAGACAGGTTATATCCGCGATGTGTTAAACCTAAACCGGGTAAGTACCCCGCTAAAAAGAAAAATGCCAGTCAGCTTAACTGACTGTCATTAGCCTCATGGCGCCTTTTTCGTTTCCCAGATTACTCAGTGGTTTGCCTTATACTTCCGTCTAATATTCACGGCTGGGCGAATGGGGTATTTTCAAATGCCTGCTAATTCTTTGCTGCAATTGTAGAAGCATTGGTGTGTTCTCCTTTAAGATGATTTACTCTGTCTAAAAACATCAAAGGAAATAAAAGATATGAATCGGAAGTTGCTGTCACTTGTATTTGCTGGCCTAGCCTCTTTTACAGCTAGCGCTAACCCCATTAACGTTGATGAACTGGCTAATAAAGTTGAGCCGGACGTTATTAATTGGCGCCATCATTTTCATGAGTTTCCAGAGCTGTCGAACCGCGAGTTCAAAACCGCTGAGTATGTGGCTGATTACCTTAAGAGCCTAGGCTTACAAGTTCAAACTGGAGTGGCAAAAACCGGTGTGGTTGCCATTCTAGACTCGGGCAAGCCGGGTCCTGTGGTTGCGCTGCGTGCAGACATGGATGGACTTCCTGTAAAAGAGCAAAACGACCTAGACTATCGCTCAAAGCAAGTAGGCGAATATAATGGTAAAGAAGTGCCAGTGATGCACGCCTGTGGTCACGATACGCATATGGCTATGCTCATGGGTGCTGCAAAAATCCTTACTGAAATAAAGGGTGAATTAAAGGGTAAAGTGAAATTTATCTTTCAGCCTGCAGAAGAGGGCGCCCCCGCTGGAGAAAAAGGCGGTGCTGAAGTTATGGTGGCAGAAGGCGTATTAAAAAATCCTGATGTTGATGCTATTTTCGGTTTGCATATTAATGCCAACACCGATGTGGGCAAAGTGCGCTATAACGCCGGTGGCACTATGGCCGCAGTAGATCCGTTCAAAATTGTTATCCACGGTAAGCAAGCGCATGGCGCTTATCCGTGGAAAAGCGTAGACCCAGTAGTTACTGCTGCGCAAATGATAATGTCTATTCAAACCATTGTAAGTCGTGAATTAAAACTGATTGACGACGCGGCAGTGGTATCGATTGGCTCAATCCATGGTGGTAACCGCTCTAACATCATTCCAAATGAAGTGGAGATGGTTGGCACTATCCGTACTCTTAACGAAGCCGCTCGCGATCATATTTACGAGTCGCTTCCACGCAAAGTAAAAGCGATTGCAGAGAGTATGGGTGCAGAGGCAGAACTTACGTTACCACTAGATTACTATTACCCAATTACCTATAACGATCCAGAGCTTACAAAAGCCATGCTACCTACCATGCAGCGTACCGCTGGCATTGAAAACA
Source organism: Alteromonas sp. HB246098 (assembly GCF_054890645.1). Classification (NCBI taxonomy): domain Bacteria; kingdom Pseudomonadati; phylum Pseudomonadota; class Gammaproteobacteria; order Alteromonadales; family Alteromonadaceae; genus Alteromonas; species Alteromonas sp. HB246098. Next base: position 1,588 of record NZ_JBTZUG010000013.1, read on the forward strand.
CATTGCTTTCCAAGCCGGTAACCGGGGCAGAAGACTTTTCATTCTTCCAAGAGCAAGTTCCAGGCTTATACGTTTGGGTGGGCGGTAAGCCGCTAGATGTATCAGAAGAAGACAGCCCCGCTCATCACACGCCAGAGTTCTATGTTGATGATGAGGGAATGAAGCTGGGTGTTAAGCTGCTTACTAACTTTACTTTAGATTATATGGCGCAAAACTAACACTGGCGGCTGGAGACATGTATTGAAAATTGGTAGTAATTCGTTTTCCATTTCATGGTCTCTGGCCTTCCAAGCATTAATTGTATGTGTACTTGGTGCAAGTTTAAATGCCCTCTCTCCACCTTTTGACAGCACTGGGATAGCCGCATTTGGTATAGGAGCGGCAGTTTACGCCTCTCTTCGCTTTTCCCCTTTTATTTCAATTCCCATTGCACTGCTAACCAGTCTTCCATTGTGGTTAAACGAAGGCAGCATTGTAGGTAAAGAAAGTCTCACTCTTTTGCCAATAGTACTTAGTTTTTTCGGCTACGATAAATCGCTAAAGCAGGTGATTAAAGTAGGCGCAGGTTTCTGGTCTATCGTCTTTTTACCCATTTTGCTGTTAGAACACTCTCTTTTCGATGATGACAACGTGAACATGGTGTTCTCGGGTGTTTTAGTTACTTGGGTCAGCGGTGTATTTGGCTTAATCATCGGCCATTTCGCGTACTTAGCCATTTATGGTCTGAAGCGGCAAACTTCGTACAAATCCGAGCGGGTCACGCTTCACTTTCTCTTCGGGTATTTTTTCTCTGGATGCTTCTTTGTCGCTTCTATGGCGGTGATATATCTGTCAGTAAGCCTGTTTCAGCATCAACAAGAACGGCAAATTCACAGTTATATGACCCAGCGCGTTAAAGTGCTGGAGTTTCAGCTTTCAAATTTTTTACGTCATCATCAAAATGCTATTACCGCCACAGCAAAAGTACTTTCTAATAGTGGTTCGGAAAAAAACGACGAAAACACCGCAGCCAAAAATCTACAAATTGTGGCTTCTAATAACCCTGAATTTTTAACCTTTTTGGTAGCCAATGAAGATGGTGATATTACGCATGCCTATCCACCAAGCATGTTGGAAAAAGCAAAGCGAAATGGGCGGCCCAATGTGTCTTATCGGCCTTATTTTTATGAGGTAATGCAAAGTGGGGCGCCATTCTTATCTAACGTTTTTCAAGGCCGTGGCTTTGGTAACGACCCCATTGTCGCGCTATCTGCGCCTATTTTAGATAGTAATGGGTCGCCTAAAGGTATTGTAGAAGGGTCATTATCACTAAAGAGCTTTCATGCTATTGATAACCTTAGTCTCGGTGGATTCTCGATGTTAATCGAAGATCAAAAGGGTGAGGTAATTTACGCCTCCGAGGCGTTAGCGTTAAAGCCCTTAACTAAGGCACCGTTTTATTCATGCGAGCCTAAATGTGCCATTGAAGTTGATAATGGCCCTCAAGGTAAGACGTGGCTTAGATTTACTGATAATGTTTCTTTTGCTAATTGGGAGGTTAGCTATTATTTCGATAAACGGCTTTTGATGGCATCAATGAGTAGTTATTTACTCAAAGATTTGCTTTTATTACTGGCCTTATCTGCATTCGGGACCTTTACAGGCTATGTAGTAGCGAAAATGGTGGGAGCACCCATTCGCCGTCTTATTCGCTACATAGCAGACTTCGAACCTACACAGCAACAAGGAAAAAAAGCGCCGCAAAGAGCACTCCACATTCAAGAGTTATCGTCACTAAGCGATGAGTTTATGCGCTTAGAAACCCGCTTGTTAGGTGCTTTTGATGAGCTTAAGAAAGCGCGAGAAATAGAGCAGGGGCTAAACGTAGAACTTAATGAGTTAAACCAGTCTTTAGAAAAACGTATAGAGGAAAAGACTGAGCATTTAGCGCTAGCGTTGAAAGAAGCTGAAGCTGCTAACGTTGCCAAAACCCAATTTCTTGCCAATATGAGCCACGAGATAAGAACGCCGATGAACGGTATCGTTGGCTCTTGCGAATTGATGTTAGACAATGACCTCCCCGAGCATATCGCAGTGAGAGCAAAAACGATTTCTCGTTCAGCTACTAATTTACTGATTATTTTGAACAGTATTTTGGATTGGTCGAAAATTGAATCAGGAAAAATGCTCAGTGATATCCAGCGCTGTGACATTCGTGAGTTGCTTATTGCTTCCTGTGAACTTTATCGCCATACAGCGCAGGTTAAGGGGTACGACATTGCGCTTAATATTAAAGACAATGTACCCGATGCTTTAAACATTGATGCTGGAAAAGTAGCTCAGGTTATTAATAACCTTCTTAGCAACGCGATTAAATTTACCAATGAAGGTGAAGTTTCGGTTGACGTTAGTTACGCGCACCAAGGGCTTAAAGTTTCGATACAGGATAGCGGCATTGGTATCGCTCCGGAAAAAATACATCTTATCTTTGAAAAGTTTGAACAAGCTGACACATCGACCACCCGCCACTTCGGAGGAACCGGTCTAGGCTTGGCCATATCCAAAGGGCTAGTTGAGTTGCTCGGCGGCGAGCTCTACGCTGAAAGTGAATTGGGCAAGGGGACTAATTTTACTTTCCATATTCCGGCCACTACGAGTAATAGCGATAAGCAGGAGCAACCTAAGACCTCAGTAACACTCCCCAGTGGTCTTCGCGTACTTCTTGCAGAAGATAACGATATAAACGCTGATATCGTGATGGATATGCTTAAATCAGCGAACATCAAATGTATTCGAACTAAGAATGGCAGAGATGCCGTACAAGCAGAGAAAAAACATGATTTCGACCTAGTTTTAATGGACTGTCAGATGCCCATAATGGATGGATTGGCTGCATCCACACTTATCCGCAAAGAAGGTAGAAATAAAACTAAGATTAAAATTATAGCGTTGACGGCCAACGCATTTGTTGAAGATAAAAATGCCTGCTTAGAAGCAGGCATGAATGCGCATTTAAGTAAGCCTATACGCAAGCAAGTGCTATTTGACTGTATTGCCCGTGAGCTTACTAGCGTTTGAGGCTACGTCAGTGTCATCACTTGGGGCATCACTTACCAGTCGCAATACAATGTAGCCCAAGCACGCAGACACAAGAGAACCCGCTAAAATTCCGACCCGCTCATCAAAGATCTGATTAATCCCGGTCTGTTCAAAAGCAAGTCCTCCTATGAACAGGCTCATAGTAAAACCAACGCCACACAGTAGTGCACAACCGTAAATATGCTTGAAGTTAAGATCGTCAGGCAACTTTGCTAGTTTTAGCTTCACCATTAAATAGCAAAACCCAAATACACCTATCTGTTTACCCACAACCAAGCCAAGGAAAATACCAAAGGTTACAGGGTGGAAAATTCCTTCTGGGCTAATATTGCCAAAACTAATGCCCGCATTAGCAAAGGCGAACAGAGGCAAAATGGCAAAACTTACAGAACCATTTAAGCCGTGCTCAAGTCGTGTTACGGGAGAGTATGACGCATCTTTTTGATCCCGCATGGGAATAAAACTAGCCAATACCACACCGGCTAACGTCGCGTGTACGCCCGATTTCAGCATAGCGACCCATAAAATGATGCCTACAAAAACATAGGCTGGAATATCCACTACATTTCGCTTGTTCATTTGCCACAGCAGTAACAAGCACCCAGCAGCAACGTACAACGCGCCAGCTGTAATGTTGTCGGTATAAAACAGAGCAATAATTACAATAGCGCCGATGTCGTCGATGATGGCTAACGTAACCAAAAATACTTTTAGGCTAGTAGGTACTCGGCTACCCAGTAACGCGAGAATACCCAACGCAAAGGCAATGTCTGTGGCAGCGGGAATCGCCCACCCCGCAATCGCCACAGGGTTATCCCAGTTTATGCCTACATAAATTAATGCAGGCAACGCCATGCCGCCAATTGCACCAGCAGCGGGCAAAATAATATCTTTAGGGTTTGCCAGCTCACCTTCACACACTTCACGTTTAAGTTCTAAGCCCACGTGAAAGAAAAAGACTGCCATCAAGCCATCGTTAATCCATAGCAGCAAAGGTTTATCGATAGCCCACGACCCAGCGGATATTTGAACTGGCATGCTGATTAAATGGTCATAAAGGGTATCTAATGGGGAGTTGGCAATAATGAGTGCGAGTATTGTCGCGGCCATCAGCAAAATACCGGGAGCCGCCTCGCGGTTTAAGAAGTCAGAGACCACGTCCTGTACTTCTTCTATTACTTCATCAAGTACGTCGGGTTCATGCTTATCTGTCATCAATAACCTCTTGCGCCATTTAACTACTAACACCGCAAATCTTGTAGAGTCGCGGTTGCTAATCCGTGTTATAAGGCAGTTTTTCTACACAAATTAATTATAGTTAATACGAATTATTAGGTTTAGATAGATCACCCTTAAAGGGAGAGTGCTTTTACACGAACGTACTCTATAGCGCTATATTTCACGCCATTTACGGTGGGATTTTGAACGGTTTTAAGCTACAATCGCGGCCTTTCCAAGGTTGTCCATTTTACCTACTCCGAGGATCTCTAGATGGCAAAAGTCGCGATTGTAATGGGTTCAACTTCAGACTGGCCTACCATGCAGCAGGCCGCAAAAATGCTGAAGTCGTTTGGTGTTGAATTTGAAGCGAAGGTGGTGTCGGCACATCGTACACCTAACTTGCTAGTAGAGTTTGCTGAAGGCGCTGCCGATGAAGGTTTTAGCGCAATAATTGCTGGCGCGGGCGGTGCAGCACACTTGCCGGGAATGATTGCCGCACACACTCATCTGCCGGTGTTTGGTTGCCCGGTAAAATCAAAAGCGCTCAACGGGTTAGATTCATTGCTTTCTATCGTTCAAATGCCGAAAGGCGTAGCAGTAGGCACACTAGCCATTGGTGAAGCTGGTGCAGCAAATGCTGGTCTACTTGCGGCGCAAGTCGTTGCGCTGCAAGACGAGAGTGTGCGTGAAGCCGTTATCGCTTTTAGAAAATCTCAGACTGAGACAGTACTTGCTTCAAGCAACACATTGGAGCTAGATGAATGAGAGTAGTTGTTTACGGCGCAGGCCAACTTGCTCAAATGATGTACTTAGCGGGAAGCCCGTTAGGTATTGAGGTTCAAGCTGTGGACGTAAACAACGATACCGTTGTACATCCAGTTAGCAAAACCCCACTCGATACAACACTAGCGCAAGCGCTAGAGGATGCCGATGCATTAACGGTAGAGTTTGAGCATGTACCTGAAAGATTGCTTGAAGAAGCGGCTAAAACAAACAAGTTGATGCCGAATATCGACAGTATTCTAGTTGGTGCCGACCGCGTACGCGAGAAAAAGCTGCTTGAAAACATGAAAGTAGCAAACTGTGATCACCAGATAGTGACCGACCTTGCTCAATTAGATGATTGCGTAAAACAGCTTGGTAGCAAACTTATTCTTAAAGCGAGTCGCGATGGCTACGACGGTTACGGACAGTGGCGTTTAAGTGATGAAGCGGATTTGCCAGCACTAAAACGCTCGCTACAAGGCCTGGACTTAGAAAACGTGCCATTAGTGGTAGAAAAAATGGTGGCATTCGATAGAGAACTATCATTAATTGGTGTACGCAACGCTAATGGCGACGTCAGAACCTACCCACTTGCTGAAAATCTGCATCACCAAGGTCAGCTTCATGTGTCGGTCGCGCCTGCAACTAGTGTGGATGATGCTCTTCAGGCTCAAGCTCACGATATTTTCGTGAAACTAGCTGAAGGCATGGACTACATAGGCGTGCTGGCAGTGGAGTTATTCCAAGTAGGCGATAAACTGCTTGTCAATGAACTTGCTCCGCGTGTACATAACTCTGGGCATTGGAGCCAGTCAGGCGCTGTAACCAGTCAGTTTGAGAATCACTTGCGTGCTGTTTGCGGTTTGCCTCTTGGCGATACGTCAGCCATAGGGCCTAGTGCTATGGTTAACATCATTGGTTGCAGCAGCTTTTCACGAGACCTGCTAAGCATTGATGGAAGTCACCTGCATTGGTACGGAAAGTCTGTTCGTGAAAAACGCAAAATGGGACACATCAATGTCACCACTAATAGTTATGAAAGTTTAGGTGAAAAGCTCATGGCGTTGAGCAAATATTTACCACTTGAGTACTTCCCGAAATTAGTTGGTGAAGCAACGCGATTAAAAGGTTGACACCCACGCGTTTATCGCTAGAATACGCATCCGCTGTCTAGGCAGCGGTTTTTAAAGTGTGCCGACTTAGCTCAGTTGGTAGAGCAACTGACTTGTAATCAGTAGGTCGCCAGTTCGATTCCGGCAGTCGGCACCATTTTTCTTTTTTCCTATGCCAAACTTACGTACACTTGCTTACGAATACTCATTCGGAGCAGACTGTATGTCACTTTTTTCCAAATCACTTAAACCTTTAGTTATCGTTACTGGCTTAATTTCTTTAAGCTTGTCTGGGACTATTTCAGCCCATGGCAATGATCATGATAACCACCACAAGCCAGAAGAGCAGCACAGGCACGCCAGTAAGCAAACTGACGTTATGGTGATGAATGGTTACGCCAGAGCAACCTTTGCCTTGGCAAAAACCGGCGCAGTGTACTTTACTTTACATAATCAAAGTAAAAGCGATAAAACGCTGATATCTGTTTTAGTACCCCAAGATATAGCAAGTGATGCGCAAATCCACACAACGGTTATGCAAGATGACGTCATGAAAATGCGTGAGCTAACCGAAGGGGTTAAGGTTAAAGCGGGCCAAATGATTGCGTTTGAACCAGGTGGTCGCCACATAATGCTGTTGGGACTGACCAAAGGTTTAAAAGAGGGCAGTGAAATAGCGCTAACACTTAAGTTTGACGATGCGAGCGAGGCTAAGGTAAGACTGCCTGTTAGAAAAGAGCCATCCGCTGGAAAAGAGCCGTCAGCTAAAGAAAAGCCGTCAGCTAAAAAAGAAACGGGCGATGGCCATCATCATCACCATTAGTCAGGTATCTAAGACAAAACGCTTAACGTCATCGATTAATACGATGGAAGCAATTAACTAAACCGTTAATCTAAATCAAAAATTATAGAGTATTATTAACCTATATTATCAAGACCTAGATTTTTGATGGCCAAGAAACTGGTTGAACGAAAATCTCTAAAAGGGTTTCAACGTTAAGGAGTGTGACATGAGCAAGATTGATATTGGTATTTCTGAAAGCGATCGTAACGCAGTAGCAGAAGGCCTGAAAAAGCTATTGGCCGATTCTTACACTTTGTACCTTCAAACGCATAACTTCCATTGGAATGTAGAAGGGCCGCAGTTCCGTGAACTGCATCTTATGTTTGAAGAGCATTACACCGAGCTTGCGGAAGCGGTAGACGAAATCGCAGAGCGTATCCGTACTTTAGGTGTTTCAGCGCCGGGCACATATAAGTCGTTCGCTGAACTTAGTTCAATTGAAGAAGTTGAAGGTGTGCCTGAGGCCAACGAAATGGTTCGCTTACTGACTCATGGTCATGAGCAAGTAGTGAAAACGTGCCGCGAATCATTAAAGCTAGCGCAAGATGCGGACGATGAATCATCTGCAGCGCTAATCGGTGACCGCATGCGTGTTCACGAGAAAACAGCGTGGATGCTTCGTGCAACGCTTCCAAAATAAATACGCCGCCGTGGTGAAGGTGGTTCGCGTCGTTTAGGCGACAAACTAACTTTATCGCATTAGCAAGTAAAACTATCACGAAGGGTACAGCAGCGCTGTACCCTTTTTTGTATACTGCTATAACTTAAAAAATAATAGAAGAAGTCTGTGCAACCAAACACAGCTTCTGTAAAAGAGGCTTCTAACGATGAAACCATTAAGCACTTTAGCAGTTAAGTCCAAACCCTTAAGCACGTTAGCGCGCCCGATAGCGTGCGCAGTAGCGAGTGCAATGGCGCTAACGGTAAGCCAATTTGCCCTAGCTCATGGCGATCATAAGCATGGCGAAGCGCATGAAATTGCTGACAGCGATATAACCGTAACCACGCTTGCTGAAGGTTTAGAACATCCATGGGGCATGGTGTTTTTACCTGATGGCGACTTGCTGGTAACCGAACGAGCGGGTGGTATCCAACGATTGTCAAAAGACGGTAAATTGTCAGGGCGCCTAAACAACGTACCAAAAGTGGTCGCGCAGAATCAAGGTGGTATGTTAGACATTACCATCGACCCAGACTTTGCCAGCAACAACACAATTTATTTCTGTTACAGCAAAGCGAGCGAGAAAGAAGACAAGCCTGGCAGCAGTAGTAGTGTTGCAAAAGCCACGCTTACTGATTCGGGCCTTGAGAATGTCGATGTTATCTTCAGTGCCGACTCTATCGTCGATAATGGCTTTCACTTTGGCTGTCGCTTAGCATTCGATGCTAAAAAGCAGTTATACGTGACCATGGGCGATCGCTATAAGTACATGAAAGAAGCGCAGAACACCGATAATCACTTTGGTAAAATTGTGCGTATCAACCGTGACGGCAGCGCAGTAGAGGATAACCCCTTTACCGATGGCAATGCCCCTGAAATATTTAGCTATGGTCACCGCAATGTCCAAGGCGTAACTATTCACCCTGAAACCGGCGCAGTTTGGGCGATGGAACACGGTCCTAAAGGCGGGGATGAAATTAATATCTTAGAGCGCGGTGCGAACTACGGTTGGCCAGAAATTACTTATGGCGTTGACTACAGCGGCGATATTATCAGCGATAAAACTCATATGGATGGTATGCAGCAGCCTTGGTTGTACTGGGATCCGTCCATTGCACCAAGCGGCTTAACCTTCTATCAGGGCGACATGTTTAAAGAGTGGAACGGCGATATATTAGTGGGCTCTTTAAAATTTACGCACCTTCGCCGTATCAAGGTAGAAGATGGAAAGCCAGATGAGCAGTTCGAGTATGTTCGAGACAATCACGACCGCATCCGCGACGTAGAAGTGGGGCCAGATGGTGCTATTTACTTACTGACAGACGCGCCCAATGGCAAAGTTGTGAAGCTGACCAAATAAGGGTCGATGATAAAAAAGAAAGGCGCCATTTTCACTGAAGGGCGCCTTTTTTTTTAAAGAGAGCTCATGGTTTAAACCGATTTACTCGCTGTCGTTGTCTTTCTTGTAGCGCTCAAACCACGCCACAATATTTCCCACCTTTTGAATCAAGCGAGATGGGCGGCTTGCAATGCCGTGTGAAGCCCCTGGAATTCGCACCATCGCCGCATCCACACCTTGCAGTTTCAGCGCTTGGTAGTATTGCTCGGTTTCACTGATGGGGGTGCGGTGATCGGCTTCGCCGGTTAGCAGCATAGTTGGCGTTACTACATTACCCACTAAACTTAGCGGGCTGCGCTGCCACAACTTATCGGCAATTTTCCAAGGCATATCCGCCATCCAATATTGGCTAAAGTAAGGATATGCATCAGCCGTCAACGAAAAGCTCATCCAGTTGATAACGGGTTTCGCCACTACTGCGGCACTAAAGCGCTCAGTTTTACCAATAGACCAGGCAGTAAGTGTACCGCCACCCGAGCCGCCGGTAATAAACAAGTTCTTTGAATCAACATAGCCTTGTTCAACAACGGCGTCTACCACGTCCATCAAGTCGTTGTAGTCTTCTGACGGGTAGTTATGGTGAATTAAATTACCAAAGTCTTCACCGTAAGAGCTACTGCCCCTTGGGTTAGCCCATACCACAACATAACCTTGCGCCGCCATTAGCTGAATTTCCATAGCAAAATGAGGGCCGTAGGCCGCATGAGGACCGCCGTGAATTTCTAATATCAGCGGGTATTTCTTGCTGCTATCGAATCCAGGTGGCAAAGCAATCCATGCGTCGATAGGTAGTTCGTCAACACTTGATACTACGGAAAGATCTTGTACCTCTGCCAACGTCTTATGGCCAAGTGCGTCGTTATTTAAAGCGGTAAGCACTGTGTCGTCTTTACCTTTTCTGTAAAGCGCTAAGTCGCCAGGCATGGTGCGGCTGGCAGTGGTATAAACGATGTCACCTTTGTCACTAACTGCAAAGTCACCTGACGTGTAAGGGCGGCCAAAGGCCTGACCGCCAATGCTTACGTCGATAGTTTTTACATCACCTTTAAGGTTGACTGTAGCAAGCTTAGTCTCGCCATGATCAAGATAAGAGAAAACTAATCCGCGACTGTCTTTACGCCACGTGAACTTACCTAAGCTTCTATCTAACGATGTAGTTAAGCGCGTGATATCACCACTTTTAAGCTCTAGTACAACAATGTCACCGTTTTGGTATGAAAGCTTTCTGTCGTTTAGCTGAGTAAACGCAAGGTACTTTCCGTCGGGGCTTAAGGTTGGTCTGCCTTCAGGGCCTTCCATATCGGTAACTTGTTCAACTGCCGCTGTGCTTACGTTCACTTTGTAGATATCGCCAGACAATGGGTACAACGCATAGTCTTCTCGTTGCGGTGTGGCGAAATAAATCCAGTCATTGTTTCTAGAAAAGGCAAGGGTACCGCCGCTTGGGAATTTCCCCGTTGTTAACTGTCGCGGTGTGCCGCCTTCCACAGGTAAAACAAAAATCTGATCGAAGCCTTCGCGCAAGTAGCCTCTGCCGTCACCTCTATATTTTACCGCGTCAATATAGGTGCCTTGGTCAGCCCACTTTGCTCCTTTTGGCTTGCTCGGCATTCCTGTAAACAATGGCTTTTGCTTTTCTTCTGTAAACTGCGTAAAGGCTAAAGTTTTGCTGTCGTGAGACCAGGTTAACTGGCGAGGTGTCTCGCTGGTATTGGTTAAACGCACAGACTGCATTGTATCTAAATAATAAAGGTGGATTTGTGCGCGGCCGTTGACCGATTTTGTATACGCCACCATTTTACCGTTGGGCGACAAAGTCGCCTGTGACAAGTTCTCGTCTAGTCCAATAAACGGGCGATGCTCACCTGATTTAATGTTCACCTGCCACAATCGGCTTTGTCGTCCGTCAGTCATGACATCCATGCTTTGACGAGAATAAATGACCGTTTCTTTATCAAGGAATTGAGGGTTAGCGACAAATTCCAAGTTAAAGGTATCTTCGTACGTTAGCGCATTTACGCTATCTGAATCAGAGCCAGAATTTTGCAACGCACTGGCTTGGCCCATACCTAAAACCAATAATGATAATGCTGTCGAGGTAGCTAATAAGCCTTGTCGCATAGGGCGAAGGGGGAAACGAGACACAAACATGTTTGTTCCTTTTGTTATTCTTGTTGCGCTAAGCGCGATAGGTAATGTGTTCGCAGTCGTGCTCTTAACGTTAACGCTAGGGTTAATTTAGTAAACTGTGAACCTTATTCTCAACCATATCGCTTTCGTTTCCATTATGTAAAGGGTGTGCGGTGAAGGGGCAGGATTGTCCGTTAAAAGTGCGTATTACTGCATGTATCGCAACACATAGCGCTATGTATAACAATGGGAGGCTAACAGCGGGTATTATCGGAAATAACGCAGTATCGCCGTTGTCTAATTCTCACAAGGCTTATTCGCCTTTAAGGCTAATTTTGCCCACCAGAATATCTTTAAACATAACCCAATCGCCCATCAAACTGTAAAGGGGGTGTTTGAATGTGGCGGGGCGATTTTTCTCAAAAAAGAAGTGTCCTACCCACGCAAAGCCGTAACCTACTAGCGGTATAAACCACAGTAGCGACCAGCTCGCCATATATATTGCCAGCGCTATAACGCTAAGTACTAGCCAAGAGCCGATAAAATGAAGCGTGCGGCATGTGCCGTCTTTATGCTCATTTAAATAAAACGGGTAAAACTCTTTGAATGAAGCAAACTGAGTGTCTGTGCTGGTTTGTGTAGTCATAAAACCCTCTCGGCCAAATCTTAAAGATGTAGGGTGGCTTGATAATAAAGTAGCTCAATAGAGCGAATTTACACTACATTAACATCCATTGGAATTGTAGATTGTCGTGAAAGCGACAAAGACGAAATGGCCGCTTTTATAAAAAGAGTATGTCGCTCGTTGCGAAACTAAAGATAACGCGCGTTAACCTTGTAATTTTACAGCGTCTGCCCCATATTCCTCTCAATACAAGAAATTAAAGGCCTGTGTTATGGAAAATCTCGTTGCAAATAGCCAAGCAACCATCGTGGATATTACGGTAGAAAACTTTCAGCAAATTATTGTAGAAGCATCACAAGAAAAACTAGTGCTTATCGATTTCTGGGCTGATTGGTGCGAACCTTGTAAAGACCTAATGCCCATACTAGAAAAGCTGGCAGGTGAATATAGCCAGCATTTGATTTTGGCCAAAGTAGACTGCGAAGCACAGCAAGAAGTGGCGGCTCAGTTTGGTATTAGAAGCCTACCAACGGTGATGGTGGTGCAAAATGGTCAGCCCGTCGATGGCTTTGCAGGTGTACAACCTGAGCAGCAAATTCGTGAAATGCTGGATAAATATTTGCCAAACCCAGAAGATGACCTACTTGCCACTGCTGGCAAGGCGATCCAACAAGGGGATTACGCAGAAGCACTGCCAGCGGCAAAAGAAGCCTTAACGCTTAACCCTGATAACGTAAACGCTAAGTATATGCTTATTGATTGCTACGTTGAGACTGGCTCTATCGATGCAGCTAAAGCTTTGCTTGAAGAGATTAAGCTAGTAGATCAAGACTCTCGCTATAAGAGTTTGGCGGGCAAAATTGAACTTGCAGAACAAGCGGCAGATACGCCTGAAATACGCCAGCTTCAAGCGGCAGTAGAAGCGAACCCTGATGACCTGCAGCTTAAGGTTGACCTAGCTGTACAGTTGCAGCAAGCGAACAAAGCACAAGATGCACTAGAACTTCTTTATACTGTACTAAAGAAAGAACTTGGCTTTGGCGATGCCAGAAAGTTAATGATGGATATGATGAACGCACTCGCTGACGGCGACCCGCTTAAGTCAGAGTATCGTCGTAAAGTCTATAGCTTGTTGTACTAAGCCTATTCGGGTTTTAGCGTTCACAGTAACGCTAAAACCATCGCCTTGGGCTATAAAACTAGCAAATAGGTGAAAATCCTTCCTTATGCAACCAGTTAAGTGCCTCGAAGTATTTTTCAAAATACTCCCGTTCATAGTTGCTCGTTTCAAAATCACGTTGGTTTGAAGGATGGGTGCGTTCTAGTTGAGCACGCTTGATCATTCCGCTATCTAGCACATACGCTGAACGACTAAGCCCTTTCGAAATATTTACCTTTATTGCATCCGCTAAACGGGTCTGACATTCCGGCGTAGATAATACCCAACGGCGTCCGTCCATTAAGGCTGCCCAAGGCTTATTGTCGAACCTATCAATAAGCTCATGCATTTCCTCTATAAAAAACTCTGTTGTTTTGAGGTTCCACGCTCCGGTAGCAAACACTTCAAGAACGTTACCTGAGACATCCAATGAATAATTTCCGTATTTAGGAAAACGCATAAAGTACCTTTAATGTGTGTCTGCGTGGAACAGATGGAGCTTGCTAACTAGACTTACAAAACCATCTCGCCTCTATAGGGTATAGCAGAGTTTTTTAGTTTTGCAGTGGGCGTATGTATATAAGAAATAACATTAAGCGCAACGACTTGGGCAAAACTATTTACACCTATTTTGTAAATAAATGTTTTGCTGTAGGCGTAGGTTCATGCGAAATACGCCGAAGTTTGATAGGGTTTAAGCGGTTTTTATATTAGGCAATAAAGCATGGCATATCAGCAGTTTTATACGGGGTTTCTCAACGCTAACAAAGGTAAGCAGCACTATGCGTGTCACAGCCATTATTTTTGGCCAGACTGCACACGCGAAGCAATGCTTAACTATTGGGATGACAGTGCTAAATACGTAGACGAAAAGTGGGGGTACTTTTTCCAAACTTTAGTACCGGAACTGCAACAGCGTATTAGCAAAATACTGAATACTGGCGCGCCTGAGCAAATCGTTTTTGCGCCAAATACTCATGAATTGCTTTATCGTATTATGAGCTGCATAGATAGCGCTGCACCTTATAAAGTGGTATCGACAGACAGCGAGTTTCACAGTTTTCAGCGCCAAGCGAGTAGGCTAGAAGAACAGGGTGCAATAGAACTTATTACCGTACCTACCAAGCCCTATCATACTTTTTCTTCACGCTTTAAAGCGGCTATTGCCGAACACAATCCTGAGCTAGTTTTCTTTAGTCAGGTCTTTTTCAACTCTGGTTATGTGGTAAGTGATATTTCAGATATTGTACATAGTGTGGCTAACGACAATACCCTCGTCGTAGTTGATGGTTATCACGGCTTTATGGCAAAGCCTACGGACCTTGCCGATATTGCTCATCGTATTTTTTATCTTTCAGGTAGTTATAAATACGCACAGGCGGGAGAGGGGGCGTGCTTCGCCCACGTGCCGGTGGGTTGTAAGCTAAGACCCACATATACCGGCTGGTTTGCCGAATTTGGCGAGTTAGACAAACCCCGCGAGACGGGCGGTAAAAATAACGTGCAATATAGTTTAGATGGGATGCGCTTTGCCGGTGCCACTATGGATTTTACAGCGCTCTACAGGTTAAGAGCTGTGCTTCGCATGTTTGAAGATAATAGTTTAGATGTTGCCGCGATAAATGATTACGTAATGAGCATGCAGCGAACATTTTTAAAAAAGCTTGCTGACTGCAATCATCCGTTACTCAATGAAAATCACTTAGCCGTTAACAATGAAAAGAATCGGGGTCATTTTCTTACCTTTGAATTAGATAATGCCGATGTGACAAAAGCCCTTGCTTCCAAGCTTAAAGCACATCATATTCTTACTGACTTCAGAGGTAACCGGCTACGCTTTGGTTTTGGCCTATACCATACCCCCGAATACATTGATTTAAATGTGCTGTCGGAAATATCTTAAAGGGCGACTTAATTCGTTGCAGGAAAGGCAGCGCAAAATGTTGCGCGCTCATTAACGGCACGCTCATTAACAGTACACGGTTTTAAGGATAAATTTATGGAGTGGCTACTACCCGCTTTCGCCTTGGTACTAATTATAGAGGGAATAGGACCGCTGCTTTTTCCGAATAAATGGCGCAATTATTTGCTTCAAATCAGTCAGCAACCGAGTAATCAGCTGCGCCAAATTGGCGGTACCCTTGTGATAATTGGCGCGCTACTGCTTTTTTATTTCAGTTAATGTAGGAAGAAGCTGTTTTGTGAGCTGCGAAGTTCAAGGTTGACCGCCTGTTCAGGTTTTACGCTAGCTAATGTTTAGAATGCTATAAAAATTAGCGATTTAGGAAATATGTTTTATAAAACAATAAGCCAAGCCTTATTGTAAAAAGCCGCCGGCGGCGCTTGAGCATCTTTGTAATTTCAAAAATAAAAACAAAATAGTCGTATTTTTGTTCGAAAAAGAGATGATCCTTGCCCTAGAATTTTGTAGAATCCCCGCCTAATTTTCTTACACATATGATTCATGGCAAAGAACGTTGTGGTACTCGGCACTCAATGGGGTGACGAGGGTAAAGGCAAGGTCGTAGACCTACTCACTGATCGCGCAAAATATGTTGTTCGTTACCAAGGCGGACACAATGCAGGTCACACTCTAGTAATCGACGGTGAAAAAACCGTACTTCACTTAATCCCATCAGGCATCCTACGCGATAATGTTACCTGTATTATTGGTAACGGTGTTGTGCTTAGCCCTGACGCACTAATGAAAGAAATGACTATGCTTGAAGAGCGTGGCGTTCCAGTGCGCGAGCGATTAAAGATTAGTGAAGCTTGTCCGCTAATTCTTCCTTATCACATTGCACTTGACGTAGCGCGCGAAAAAGCCCGTGGCGCAAAAGCAATTGGTACAACGGGTCGTGGTATCGGTCCTGCTTATGAAGATAAGGTAGCTCGTCGCGGTTTACGCGTAGGCGACTTATTTAACGCCGAAGACTTCGCAGCAAAGCTGAAAGAAGTGCTAGATGTGCATAACTTCACGCTTACACAATACTATGGCGCAGAAGCAGTAGATTTCGATGAAACCTTAAAAGGTGCAATGGAAGTTGCTGATATTCTAAAAGCAATGGTTGTTGATGTAACTGACGAACTAGACAAAGCGCACAATGCTGGTCTACCTATCATGTTTGAAGGTGCTCAAGGCACACTTCTAGACATCGACCACGGTACGTATCCTTATGTAACTTCGTCTAACACTACCGTTGGTGGTGTGGCAACAGGTGCTGGTTTCGGTCCGCTTAAGCTAGATTACGTATTGGGTATCGTAAAAGCATACACCACGCGTGTAGGCTCAGGCCCTTTCCCTACTGAACTAGATTGTGAAGTAGGCCAACACTTAGGTGTTAAAGGCCACGAGTTTGGCGCAACCACAGGTCGTAAGCGCCGTACAGGTTGGTTTGACGCAGTTGCGATGAAACGCGCAGTACAAATCAACTCTATTACAGGTTTCTGCTTAACCAAGCTTGACGTGCTAGACGGTCTTGAAAGCCTTCAAATATGTGTTGGCTACAAAGATGCAGAAGGCAATGTAAAAGACGTTCCACCTATGGCCGCTGACGGTTACGAAAAAGTAACGCCAGTATATGAAGAAATGCCAGGTTGGACAGACAACACCTTTGGTGTAACTGAGTTTGAAGCCCTTCCACAAGCGGCGAAAAACTACATTAAGCGTCTTGAAGAGCTAACAGGTGTGCCAGTTGATATCGTTTCAACAGGCCCTGACAGAAACGAAACTATCGTTTTACGCAGCCCTTACGACGCGTAATAGCACCTCATTAAATACCTTTAAAAGCCCAGTGTTTACTGGGCTTTTTTGTTGCACACAAACTTTACCTCTTTTCATTTTCCTTTATCACGCTCCATTTTTTAGCACCTGCATTTTATTCCTATTAGTCCTACGGTTAGGGCGTAAAACGCAATCGCATTAAACATTAATTAACAATTTAGTTGCGTTGTCTTCGAACATCCCTATTAATATAAGATAGTTTCAGTTAATTATTACGCTGCTTTGCCCGACAACAATCTTAAGATGAGTCATCGAATTGTTGCAGTGGGTGTTATGCTATCGGAGCCTTCTTATGCCAAATAGACCTTCTCTTCACGCAGTGGAAACCGGTGTGTGTTTCGTTGACGTCGTTCACAAACTTAATGACAGTTTTGATACAGGGAAAACCCAGTCCCTGGAATGGCGTAAAAGCCAGTTAAAGGCATTAGAAACTTTACTGAAAGACAATCAGCACGACATTTTACAGGCCCTTAAAAATGACTTAGGCAAATGTAAGACCGAAGCCATGGTGGCCGAACAAGGGTTTCTGCTTTCTGATATAAAACATACGCTTAAGCACTTGGATAAATGGGCAAAGCCGCGCAAAGTATCTACGCCAATGGCGGCGTGGCCCGGTAAAAGCTTTCGCAAGCCTGAACCCCTTGGCACTGTGCTTATCATTGGTGCGTGGAATTACCCACTTCAGTTATTACTTGCTCCTTACATTGCTGCCATTGCGGCGGGTAACTGTGCAGTATTAAAACCTTCCGAACTAGCACAAGAAACATCGTCGCTGGTGGCTAAGCTTATCCCTCAATACATGGATAACTCATGTGTTGCTGTGGTTGAAGGCGGTAAAGATGAAGCGACGGCGCTACTTGCCTGCAAATGGGACCATATTTTTTACACCGGTGGTGAAGTGGTGGGCAAAATTGTCATGAGCGCCGCGGCCAAGCATTTAACGCCAGTAACCCTTGAGCTTGGCGGTAAGAGTCCCTGTTTTGTTGATAAAAACACAAACCTTGCTGTCACCGCGCGCCGTCTAGTGTGGGGTAAATGGATGAACGCAGGCCAAACTTGTATTGCGCCCGACTATGTCATTGTAGAGAAGGGCTTTGAGCAAAAGTTTATTGAAGCGGTTAAAAAAGAGCTGAAAAAGCAATACGGCAAAGCGCCTTTATCGTCTCGAGACTACGGCAATATTATTAATCATCGTCACTTAAAGCGCCTAGAGAGTTATCTTGAAGGCGTCAATGTGGTGTATGGGGGCGAGTTAGATGAATCTCGTCCAGCAATGGCGCCTACCCTTGTACTAGAGCCATCGCTAGATAGCCCGCTGATGAAAGAAGAGATCTTCGGCCCTATTCTACCTATTATCACTGTCGACAACATGGAGGCGGGCATTAAGTTTGTGAATAGTAGACCTAAACCACTCGCGCTTTATGCATTTAGTGATAAGAACGATGTGCTTGATAATATCATCAGCAAAACCAGTTCAGGTAGCGTGTGTACGAACGACACTATGCTGTTTATGACTAACCCTGAGTTGCCGTTTGGCGGCGTAGGAAATAGCGGCATGGGTAACTATCATGGGCAAGCAGGTTTTGATACATTCAGTCATATCAAAACAGTGATGAAGCGTTCTTTTGCGTTAGACGTGTTCTTTCGTTACGCACCGTTTTCAAAGTTCAAGCTATCGTTACTTAAGAAGTTTTTATAACAGGAGTTTTCATGGTTCAGCCTTTTCACCTTGCCATACCGGTCACTAATCTAACCGATGCTGAAGCGTTCTACGGTGATTTATTGGGTTGCGAGAAAGGGCGCAGCGATGCACAGTGGATAGACTGGAATTTCTTCGGCCATCAGTTAGTGACACACTGTGTAGAGGCCATGCCGTCGCCGCCTTCGCATAACGGGGTAGACGATCATGCTGTGCCGGTGCCGCACTTTGGCGTTGTGCTAACGATGGATGACTGGCAAGAATTGGCAAGTAAACTGGAAGCTGCTGATATTGAGTTTGTTATCGCACCTTATATTCGTTTTAAAGGTAAGCCGGGCGAACAAGCCACCATGTTTTTCAAAGACCCTTTCGGTAACGCGTTAGAATTTAAAGCGTTTGCAGATATTAATCAGCTATTTGCAAGTTAAAAAGCCATTTCAAGGCTAATAGGTATGCCTATTGAGACATCTCAATAGGCATATATCGATAGAGCTTAGTCATAAGGTTACTGATCTACTTCAATATAGTTGCCTTCTAACTCTACATCAGGGTCGCTTTTTTCAACCGCAACTTCTGGATCTGGCTGCTCTACTTCTATTTCAGGGTCTCGTTGTTTTACATCTACGGCAGGCTTTCCTGCTTTGATATTCACTCTAGGCTGAGCTTGAGAGATAGTTACCTCAGGATCCGGCTGATCTACGGTGATATCTGGATCATTAGTGGTGATCGTTATTTCAGGCTTAGGCTGACGCACCGTAACTTGTGCAGGCTTTTGGTTAATAGTTACTATAGCAGGCTTTTGCGTTACGGTGACCTTGTCGCCTTTACGCTCATTGTTTTGTTCACTTGCCATGTACTGGGCTAACTCACTTTTATCAAGCTCCCCGTTTTTGTTTTTGTCATAAGTGCGCATAATTTTATCGTACTTACTTGGCTCTAGCGTCGAACTCATTGTTTCTTGTGCGAAGCTACTTGTGCTAAACAAAGCTGATGTCAGTAGTGCAGATGTTATTAAGGCTTTACTCTCGATTTTCTTAAAATTCATGGTCATTTCCTTTGGTATCTATTTTACATTGTTCATCTATTGAAAATTGCGAAGGTTATTCAGCTGACAAAATGTTTTCTAACGTTTTCTGCTTTTCGCTTATAGATGAATAACGAGATTCTACGTACTCCGGGAACTGCTGAATTTCTCTGCTTGAAGAAAGCAGTAAATTACCCTCTTCTAATTTCACTTCATCTAGAGGAATGACGCTCTTCTTCTCGCCAAGACCCATCATGCCGCCCGATTCTACGACAAGGTAAACATCGTTACTTTGCTTTTGCATCACAACTTCTTCAATTGATGCGACTTCTTCACCGCGAGTGTTTACCACGTCGTTATCTTCTAATTCGTTAATAGTCATGTGTGCAACCATTGCCTTATCACTATCTTCACGAATGTCGCCACTTGCGTCTCGACGGACAATATTTATTTCGGGCTCGCTACTCTCAATAGTGATTTCGGGCTCCGCTTGATTTACGGTCACCTTTGGCTTCGCCGCATTAACTGTTATCTGAGGTTCTGCTTGCACAACATTTACTTCAGGCTCTTGTTGTTTCACAGAAATTTCCGGGTCCTGATAGTCTATATCAACTTCAGGTTTGCCAACGGCTACATCAACTTGAGGATCTTGTTGTTTAACTTCTACTGACGGGGCTGGCTGTTTTACATCAACATCCGTTTGTCCCTTAATCACTTCAATTTGAGAGCGTTCGGCTTCATCGAGCTCCTGTGCACTTACACCACTACTCAGCCCTAGTGCTACGACAGCAGCAATCGAGCTTTTCTTTAATAGCGACGCGTTTTTTTGTCTTTTACGAATATCCATCTTTTTCTCCTTGAAAATTAAACTACCTTGAATTTTGTCTACCGCTTAAAGACAAAACTGACGTTGCAACCGGTATACCGTCTATTTAATAGATAATGTTTTTAACAAAGAGATAAAGCTTTTTTTGAATTCGATAAAGTTAATTGTTATTTTAAGTTTTAAAATCTAAATTTTTTGTAGGTATCTGATTATTTTTGAGTTTTACTAATTTGAGTATTTGTTTTAAATTTATTGTTTTTATGAAAGTAAGAAGTAATTTTACGAATATAAAAATCCACTATTCTTAATAAATAAGAAAAGAGAAAAATATTTGGTCTTACCAATTTTAAGATTGCAATGATTACGTATTTACACACGGTAGACCAATCTTTACATTGTGTTCGCTGGTACGTATAAATTATTAACAAAAAATAATGACAGGAACATAAATTGATATGTGCTAAGTAACTGTTCATTAATAAAAATTAACCTTTTAAATAACGCTGGTATTCATGTTGCTTCCCATAAAGTGACGACACGAAGTTACTTTAATTTGGAACAAGGAAATCATCATGCGTAAATTAAACCATCTTTTTTTGGCGAGCATTTTATTGCTGCCCTCTTTAGTTAGCGCTCAAACCGTAGTAGAAGATACAACCTCTTTATCAGGCGTGTTTTTTACTAGTGTTATTACCGGTGTTGTTGTTGCGGTAGGTATTCAATTTCTTTTAAGTAATTTAGCTATTGCGTCAGGTATAAGTGCTATAGGAGATATTTCCGATAATAGCGATAATAGCTCTAGTAGTAAAAATAGTAGTTCATCACATAATACTAAAAAAACCGGAAGGAAAGTTTCCTCCGCTTTCGGTATTTTTACCATGGTGACTATGTCTATTTCTGTTTTTGTTGCAACATTATTAGCCATCGAAATTAGTGTGGCAGAAAGCCTTTTAAATGGCATGATTTTAGGTGTAGTTATATGGTCGCTGTTTTTTATTAGCACGCTTATTTTAGATGCGAAACTAACATCGTCGATTCTTGGCAATATGATTGGCTATTTACGTAAAGGTGCGGCGGCAATTACAGGTGCTACTGTGAACAGCTTTTCTCAAAGTGACGAAGCAAAGGCCAAAGCGTTTGCAAAAGAAACGGTTAAAGCGGTTCATGATGAAGTGCGTGATGAGTTTAATACCTCAGACATTGATAAGAAAATTAAGCAGTATATCGATAGAACTACCCAGTCGCAGTTTTCAGCGAAAGACTTGCGAAAAGAATTAGAAACGCTAATTAATGAAATCGAAGTAGAGGAACAATACTCTACGGACGATTCTGGTGTTGCGAAAAAGCTCATTCTTGATATCGCGAATCAACGCCCTTCGCTGAACGACGAACAAAAGCAGCAGCTATCTCAAACTTATGATGAAGTAAAAAACACTCTTAAAAAAGAAGGTTCAAACAAGCAAAAAGCAACCGCGCTGTTTGACAAGTTATCTCCAGGCGATGAAGAGAAAGGAAAGCAGTATCGTCAGCAGTTAATTACTTATCTTAATGATTCTGACCAAGAAGCAGTAACACCTGAAACATTGGAAAAAGATCTCAATGACATTTTTGACAATCCTAAAGGTGCATATCGCATTTTATCTAACCGAGCAGCGAATCTAGATAGAGAATCCCTTAAAGGCTTACTGCAGCACCACGATAATATGGATGAGCAAAAGGCGGACAGAGTACTTAAAGCTTATGATTCTGCGATTTCATTTATGCAAAGTAAAACTAGCGCTAGTGAAAATACTTATGAAGAACAGGCAAGTAATTTACCCGCAAAACGTTCAAAGGTAGAGCAACGCATTCAGGCTTGGTTCGATCGTTTAGATAGACCAGAGCTTCAATACCGTAACCTTAAAGCCGACTTCATGGAAATGTTGGATAATCCAAGTCATACACCCGATGTAGTACTAAATCGCGTCAAGAAAATGGACGAAAACTCTATTCGCGCTCTATTAACTAACAATCAGGCTATCAGTGAACAAGATATAGATAACTATATTGCTAAGTATAATGATGCGCGTAATGATCTTCTAAAGAGATACGAAGATGTAAAAGCGGAAACGGCAAAACGTATTAGTGCCCTCAAACAGGCTGCATTAGACGAAGCCGAAGGTGTAAGAGCAACTGCTGCATCGGTAGCTTGGTGGTTGTTTGCCAGTGCTTTGGTGTCGTTATCGAGTGCTGCTATAGCAGGTGCGGTGGCAACAAACCTTATTTAAGCACATGTAAAACCTTAGTAGAGCACTGTATTAAAACGGCAAAGTTTAGCTTTGCCGTTTTTTTCGTGGTTTGAACCTTTGATACAGTAAGCCTACACCAGTTAACGTAAATAGAAGGGCACTGCCAGAGAAAGCAATGAGCCAAGGCGAGTTAAAGTTACTTCTATCTTTATAATCCATAATGTGTAGCATCCACATAAAATCAAAAAGTCGCCATGTGTCGGTACGTACCCGTGAAACGCTGCCTGTATTTGGGTCGATGTAAAACCGGGTATTGAACTCGTCGTTAAAGCTGACCTGCCACAAAGGGGCTGACAAGTTTTGTACTTCTTGCGGTAGCTCAGCTAAACGCTGTGCCTCGACAATGTCACCATCACCTGCATATTGCTTTGTAGCTGCTTTTCGCACAGCTTTTTCCTGAAGTGCGTTCAACCGTTCACCTGTTAAGGCGCTATAGCGATAAGCATTATCGCCATCCATGACATAATAAACTGGGATAGCATCAAGCGAAGATTGTGAGGTATTCACGCGATAGGTAAGAGAAAGCGACGCTGAGCTACTGTGCTCACTTAATATATCTGAAGGGGAGAACGCTGCTTTGTGCCAGGAAGTGATGATACTGTTCTTCAAGTGGTTACCTCTTACTTCATCTATGGGTAACAAGGCCATGACTAAGCCACTTAAAAACCATAGACCTATTTGCACAAACAAAATTAAGCCCAGGTAATTGTGCGCTTTGCGCATAAATTTCATCATCAGGTTTTTTGGTTTTACTAGCAAAAGGCTATAACATCAGAAAACATCAACCGAGTAAATCGATAAAGAGAGTGGTTTTGAAAAAAGCTTTAGTGCTTGTAGACGTACAAAACGTGTATTACACGTGCCGTCAGGCGTACAAACGTAACTTTAATTACAACCAGTTTTGGCGTGAACTTAGCTACAACTTAGATATAACCCATGCTTTTGCATATGCCATCGACAGGGGCGACAGTAAACAGCGTGAATTTCAAAACATTCTTCGCGCTATTGGATTTGAAGTAAAGTTAAAGCCTTTTATTCAGCGCGCCGACGGCTCGGCAAAAGGCGATTGGGATGTAGGTATTACGGTAGATGCACTTGAACATGCCAATGATGTTGATGAGGTCATTCTGGTGTCTGGCGACGGTGATTTCGATATTCTTGTAAATGCTCTTAAAGAAAAAGGGAAAACCGTAACAGTGTACGGCGTTCCCGCATTAACGGCTGAAAGTATTCAAAAAGTGGCGTCTAAGTACGTGCCTATCGACACCGCTCTGTTGCTGTAGTTACTAGTTTTTACCTTGCTGAATGCCGAAACCTTAAGGCAGAGCCAATACGGCTCGCCTATAGATTTACGTTCATGACTACAAGCTAATGAGGCTGTGCTAGTACGACTGTACTAATACGGTTGTACTAGACTTTTACCCCGGCCGCTTTTCTCAGACGCGGCTTCCACACCCTCTTTAGTGCGTTTAATTAAATGCACATCACCAAATCGACGGTTATCAATGGTATAGCCCATGGCTTTAAGCTCATTTACGGTTGTCTCTGTAAACCCGTCGTGCATACGAATAGTGTCTTTTGGCAGTAGCTGGTGATGAAAACGTGGTGAATTTGCGGCTTCTTCGGCACTCATATCGTAAAGTAGGGCATTCAAAAGTGACTGAGCAACTGACGAGATGATAGTAGTGCCGCCCGGCGAACCTGTTACCAGAACTACTTGGTCGTTTTTAGTAACCAGTGTTGGTGTCATAGAAGATAGCATGCGCTTGTAAGGCTCAATCGCATTCGCTTCACCACCTACAGCACCAAAAAAGTTTGGCACACCAGGTTTAGCGCTAAAGTCGTCCATTTCATCGTTCAACAAGAAGCCGGCACCAGTCACAACAACGCCACTACCAAACGTAAGATTGATGGTTGTGGTATTGGCAACGGCGTTACCCCATCTATCCATAATCGAGAAGTGAGTAGTATCTTCGCTCTCTTTCAAGCCCGGCTTTATGCTTGGCGTATCGGAAATGCTGGCAGGCTTAATATCGGCTGCGCGTTCGGTAATGTAGTTAGCGTCTGTGAGCGCTTTTACTGGAACACTAACAAAGTCGGGATCGCCCATGTATTCAGCGCGATCGGCAAACACACGCTTGCCTATTTCAGACATAACGTGAATGTACTCAGTGCTGTTTTGCGCGGGCAAATCGTGGGTTGCATCATAGGCTTCCAGCATGCCAATCCATTGCGCTACGGCAACGCCACCCGAACTTGGAGGGGGAGCGGTAACTAGCTCGTAGCCCTGCCAGTTTAAGTGAAGTGGCGCACGCCACACGGCTTTGTAAGCTTGCAAATCTTCGTAGGTAATAAGGCCGCCATTTTGCTGCATAAAATCAACAATATGTTTTGCTACATCGCCTTTATAAAAGCCGTCTTTGCCCTGTTGCTGAATAGCTTTAAGTGTTTTTGCTAGCTCAGGCTGCTTAAAAGTAGTGCCCGCTTTTGCATCTGCAAAGTATTCACTGAAGTTGTTGTCGATGCCTTTTTCTTGGGCGCGCGAAATATAACGGGCAATGTTATTTGCTAATTTTTCATGCACCACAAAGCCCTGTTCAGCCAAGTTTACTGCTGGCGCAAGTAGGCGCTCCCAATCCAATGTGCCGTATTTTTTGTGTGCCGCCCACATACCCGCAACAGTACCAGGAATACCCGACGCTTTAGCGCCAAACAAAGATTCTTTGTGCTTTACGTTACCTTTTTTATCAAGGTACATGTCGCGGTGAGCCTTTTCAGGCGCCATTTCACGATAATCAAGAAAGTCGGTACTATCTTCAAACTTTATTGTCATAAAGCCACCGCCGCCAACGTTACCCGCCTCTGGCAATGTTACGGCTAAAACAAACTGAGCAGTAATAGCCGCATCAATAGCGTTGCCGCCTTCCTGAAGTACCTGCATAGCAGCATCGGCGCTATAGCTGTCAGGCATGGCAACGGCCTGCTGACTTAAGCCTACGGCATTTTCTCCAACAGTATTAACTGTGTCGTTTGGCGAATGTGAACATGCTGCCACTACCGAAATAAATGCTACTATCATCGAGATAAACCCGATGTTTGCTATCCGTCTTTTCATTAGAAAACTCCTTGCTACAGATATTGCTAACGCCTTGATATTAGCAATCGGCTACCAACAAACCTTAGTCACATGTTTAGCCAAGCATGACTAAGCTTGCTACAAAATAGGCAATAAGCGTAAGTGCGCCGGCAAATAGTGCGTAAGGAAACTGGGTTTTAACGTGCGTTAATACGTCAGTACCCGCTGCTAGCGAAGATACGGCTGTGGTATCGGAAATAGGCGAACAGTGATCGCCAAATATACCGCCACCCAATATAGCGCCAATAACCAAAGAAGGAGGCAACCCTAAACTCTGAATTAGTGGTACACCAATAGGTATAAGGATGGCGAAGGTACCCCATGACGTGCCTGTGGTAAACGACATGATCCCGCCGGCAATAAATAACATGGGAACAATCAGCACCATTGGAAGGTATTCACCCACTATTCCTGCCACAAATACGCCGGTTCCTAGCACCTTAAGGCTATTGCCTAAGGTTAATGAAAGTAACACTATGGTAACTAGGGGGAGTAGTTCACCCATCCCTTTAAAACCGATGTCTACCGCTTCTTTATGAGTAAATCGTTTATGAACGAGAAGCAGACCGTAGGCAATAGCAGTGGCAAGAGCCGTCGCATAAAGAACTGATTTACTGCCGCTGCCTTCAGATAAAACGCCGTTACCTGTCCAGAACATGAAGCCAACCATACTCAATACCATCACCAGCAGCGGAACCAGCATAAATCGCGCTTTAGTGGCGGGCTCAGTCGTGTGATTTACCTCAACATGAGACAGTGCTTTTTCTTCTTCAGCCATAGGGCCGTGCACTTTATCAGTGGAAATTGTGTAAGCCACAATAAGTAAGGTGAAAATAGCGTAAAAGTTAAAAAATACGCTGCCCCATAAAATGGAAGCTGACGAAGCGGGTAGTTCGTAGGCATCGAGTAGGCTGAGTATAAAAGCGCCCCAGCCGTTTAATAAAATCAAAATACAAACTGGCGCGCTGGTGGAATCAATTATGTAAGCTAAACGTGCGCGGCTCATGTTGAAACGATCAAACAACCCTCGGGCGAATATACCAGCAGTAAGCACGCTCAAGTTCGACTCTATGAATACGGCAATACCAGTAAACATCGTTAAGCCGCCTACTTGTTTACGGCTTTTCGCTACGCCCTTATTAACCAGAAAGTTAACGGTTGCCGTTACGCCACCAGAATCACGAATAAAAGCCAGTAGTGCGCCGACTAGAACGGAGAAAATAAGCACCCGCGTGTTCCCTGGGCTAGCAGCGGTATCAACCACACGTTCTATGGCATTAATAGGGGCCATATAGCTGGTTGTGATATCAGCATTAACAAGAATTAAGGCTTCAGCAGACAGTACGGCCAGCGCCAATGCTAAGATAACTTCTTTTTTCCAAAAAACGACGGCAATAGCCACAAGAGGGGGGATGACTGACATCCAATCCATACTTCTTTCCAAACTTAAATTTATGTGTGCTTAGAACCTGCTGCTATAGATTGTTTACCTAAGTTCAGCGTGCCCTACAGGTATGTCTTTTCACGTAGCAAATTATATAAACTAACGCGTAAGAGAAGGTGTGAATACAGTTCAAAGTTGGCGAACATGCTTCTCTCATTTATGCTAGCGTACCGTATTGTGCTCTGTGTTACCAAGGATTAGATAAACATTGTTATTCCAGCAAGTTATTTGTAAAAAGCGTACTTCTGTATTGAGCTTAAGCCATTTTCTTTCAGGCATTTTAGTTTTATTTAGTGTCGGCATTTTTGCTGCTAGCGCAACGGCAAACGCTTTAAACGGCGACACATCTACCCCAAGTGTCACCAATACTGAATTGCCCCCAACTAACGCTAAAAAGGCTAGCGCTAACAAAATCACCGCTAAAAAGGTTGCTGCTAAAAAAGCTGGCGATGAAACGGGTAGCGCGAAAACGATTAGCAGCGAAGCTGTCAGCGCAGTAAAGAACATGCTTGGGCAAAAGATTATTTTGGATTTTCGCTATTTTTGTGAAGATGGTACGCCATCGTCACGCTGTCGCACGCCCATGACCGAAATTCCTCCTTCGCTTTTAAGTGTGCTCAGTACACACAACATAGGCGGCGTTATTTTATTTTCGGAAAACATTCAAAATGCCGAGCAGTTAATTACGCTTAATTACACCATGCAGCGACATATGGTAAATGCAGGTAGACAACCGCTATTCATTGCTGTCGACCAAGAAGGGGGGAGAGTAGCGAGACTGCCTTCAGATATGCTTTCGCCGTTTGCAGGTAACATGGCCATCGGTGCTACCTTTCATCAGCGGGGCCATGCCTTTGCCCAAAGCGTAGCATCGCACATTGGCCAAACGCTGTTACCTTTAGGGGTTAACACTAATTTTGCGCCGTCGGTGGATGTAAATAGTGAGCCAAAGAACCCCGTTATAAACGTACGCAGTTTTTCTGAAAAACCAGAACAGGTGGCGGCACTCGGACAGGCGTTTTTAAGTGCGATGCAAAGTACGGGAGTCTTGGCTGCTATTAAACACTTTCCAGGTCACGGTGATACCCATGTGGACAGTCACAGTGGCTTACCGCAAGTCACGCATACCAAGGCTCAAGCAATGGCAGAGGATGTTCTTCCTTTTGCTAATATAATTAATAGTGCGACCCCGCCGGCAATGGTAATGAGCGCACACATTCAATATCCGTCTTTGGATGATACTGAAATTGCAGACAAGAATGGCAAGCTGCAAATTGTTCCCGCTACCTTGTCGAAAAAGATACTAACCGACATGCTTCGCAAGCAATTAGGGTATAAAGGCCTGGTAGTTACAGATGCGTTAGATATGGCTGGTATTACACAGTTCTTCTCGCATGAAGAAGCACTCGTTCGCGCATTCAGTGCCGGTGCGGATATTGCGCTCATGCCTTTCACCATAAGAAATAAAATGGATATCAACGCATTCTCAAAGCTTTTAGATAATGTGGCAATAAGACTTGTAAACAAGTCATCAGACTCATTTTCAGAAAGCGCTTTCTTGGTGTCTTCCTATAATCGTATTCTCAAAGCAAAACAACAGTTTACTTTAGAAAACTTCGTTTCTAAACCTGTATCTTGGTGGCTTGATGAGGCAAAAGAAAATACAACGATTGATAATCCTAACAGTCTAAAAAACAAAGGAATCCGAATTGAGAAAGCGCTTTCTAAGGCTTCGGTCTCGGTGCTATATGGAAAGGGGAAACTTCCGGTAACATCAACGCGCTGGCTTGCGCTAATGCCTGATGCCGCAAGGTGTTTAGCCTTTGAAAGTGCACTGATACGAGCAAGTTCAAAGAGTACTAATAAGCCCCTAGAATTTGCTTGTCTACCCTTAACGGCATTGCCAAAAAAACAGCTAGCTATGATGCTTTTAAAACAGGCAGAAGTACTAGTGGTGGGTAATATTAATCCGCTTCACGCGAACTACGAGTTAGGTGGGCTTGATCTACCTGAACATATAAAGCATCGCGCAAGTGAATCTGATGTGATGGCATTTAGCAAAATGATGATGACTGCTGCGAAAACACAGAAGAAAACCGTGGTTTTTGCTCCCCTACGTATGCCGTATGAAGCAAATGATCTCAAAAATGTGACAGACATCGCTATTGCAACATTTAGTTATGCGATAAGCATAGACGAGCAAGTTGGTAAGGGTGATAACAAGGTTACCAGCTATAGTCTGAACGCACTGGCCGATGTTTTAGTTGGTAATGCAGTTGCCGAAGGTCGTGCACCAGTTTCGTTAGAGTAGCTTTCTCTATACCTAAAAGCGGCAGTTTGAGCGACAATGTGAAAGGCTAGTTTAAAGGTGTTTCTTTAGCCAACCTTAAAGGAAAACATGTGAATACAGAAAACTTATCAGATACTACGCGAGAATTACTAATGGACTCTGTGTTCAGTACGTTCCTTACATTTGTTCCTCTACTCGTTGCTATAGCATTGGTTGTAAGTACACTCGTTACTCTACATTACCTTTTGCTTGCTAAACAAAGCCACCTTACCAGCGAGCAGAAACTGCCTCGTCAAGTTGGCATGTTAGTACTTACTATTATTGGAGCAGTTGTTATAGCGATGACTCTTCCAGTAAGTGAAAGTACGCGAAATCAAGTTATAGCACTAATCGGTGTACTTATTTCTGGTGTCATTGCTTTTTCATCTACCACGATGGTGGGTAATTTGATGGCAGGAATAGTACTTAGGGTAAACCGCCCCTTTAGGGTCGGTGACTTCATAAAAGTAGAAGGTTATAGCGGGCGCGTTACTGAAATGGGATTGCTTGATGTTGAAATTCAGACGGAGAGCAGAGAGCTAATTGCTTTCGCCAACACGCTTATGGTGAATTCGCCTGTTTCGGTCACGCGTGCTTCTGGTGCAATTGTTAGCGTGGATATTAGCTTAGGCTATGATATTCACCACAGTGTCATTGAAAAGCATCTACTTGCTGCTGCTGAAAATGCAAAGCTGGCAGAGCCTTTTGTACAGGTCATGGGGCTAGGCGATTTCTCTGTAAGCTATCGTATTTCAGGGTTACTAACCGAAGTAAAGAGCTTGCTGAGCGCTCGCTCAAGGCTGCACAAAGCTGTACTTGATGCCTTACACGATTCTGATATTGAAATTGTTTCGCCTAGTTTCATGAACCAGCGTCCTCAGGCCGATGGTTTGAAAAAGATTGCTAAATCGCCCAGCCAAAGCACCAAAGAAGAAGCGTCTCCAGAAGACGTGATTTTTGACAAGGCTGAAGAAGCGGAGCAAAAAGAAAAGAACAAAGGAATGTTAATGCAGACCATTGCCGATATTGATGCAAAAATCGCAGAGAGCGACAGTGAAAATAAAGACGAGCTAAAGCAACAAAAAGCCACAGCAGAAGCTAGACTTGCAACACTGGTAAAAACTAAAACAGAGGAAGGTTAGTTTTCACTAACTTTTTTAAGACTTGTGATATAAGCCTTAAGGGATAAGTAAGTATTTACTTTAATGTTAACCCTTTCAATGCTCGCTGATCGTGCCTCCCGATTTTGTCTATCTAACAGCTTGTTAAATTAGCAAGGCTACGTGAGTTATTCTTGACGTCGTTCGATGTCTTCATAAAGTAGATATGGCTTTCTTTTTTCTCTGAACGCACTCAAACTCTTTTGCCAACTTTGGCGAATCTTAGCATATGTTTTCCCGGTTTGGATTTGATTCCTTAGTGCATCAGTACCCGCCAATTTATCGAAAAATTCTGGGCGTGTGAAAAATGTTTCTGTAGAACTTCCACTAACGGTGGCAATACGGTTGTATTCAGAAAAGCGAGAATAGGCATTAATCAAGGTTTCTATTTCCAATCCGCTAACTGGTGAACCTTCTCTATTCTGTAACTTAAGGCTTGAGTTTTCCAAGTCCATAAGATCTGCGCGGGTAAAAACGTGAGCATTTAGTAAAGTGTTTTCATGTTTAGGGTAAGGCGCTGCACTATTTGCTTTTACCAGTATTTGAGATTCACCGAATTCGATATTAGGGTGACCAACAAGCTGAAATGGGAAGTCAGTGCCACGGCCAATACTGACATCGGTTCCCTCGAAAAAGCATAGCGTGGGGTATAGCTGGATAGACAAATCGTTTGGTAAGTTAGGACTAGGTGCCACCGGCAGGGAATAGTGCGCAGTGCGTTCATAGTCCTCTACCGGCACTACGGTAAGTTTTGCTTGGTTGTAGTTAGTTGCCTCAATATCTAACCAGCGCTCTCCAACGATCATTTGAGCAAGTTCACCTAATGTCATGCCGTGCAAAACGGGAATAGGGTGCATGCCAATAAACGATGAAAATGCTGGCTTTAGCACTGGGCCGTCGACATATCGGCCATTAGGGTTTGGTCTATCTAGCACCACAACTTGAATGCCTTGGGCAAAAGCGGCTTCCATTACATAGTGCAACGTACTTAAGTATGTGTAAAAACGTACGCCCACATCCTGAATATCGAAAACAATTATGTCGGTATTTTCCAGCATAGCCGTCGTGGGCTTTTTAGTTGCCCCGTAAAGCGAATGAATAGGTAAACCCGTTTTAGCGTCAATATCGCTATTTACCTTTTCACCTGCGCCTTTATCCCCCCTAAATCCGTGCTCGGGTGACATAATACTTACTAGGTCAACATTACGTTGTAATAAGGCATCCACCAAATGCTGATAGGGTTGGTTTGCTTTTATCGTTCCTGAAGGACCAGTTATCTCGTTATTTCTAACCAAATCATCTCTAACTAAAGAGCTTTGGTTTACTACCAAACTAACTCGCTTACCTTCTAACAAAGGGAGGTATCTTGAATAGCGTTCAGCACCTACAGCAAGTTGATTGGCGTTTAAGTCTTCATTAGCCAGCCCACTTTGTTTTGCTTTTAAACTGTCACCATCAGTTGTATATACATGTGTAGATAAGCTGTTTTGCGCACATGAGGTCAAGAAGGAAAAACTGACCAGTAAGGTAAGCGCGATAATCAATGCGCTCTTTGTATGACGTGTAATATTTGTGCTCATATTGGCTAAACCTGAATCCCCTTATTGCAGTCCCTTATTGCAGAGAAGCGCCTTAGCTATTTACTTTCTACTACGGCTTTACGTAAGTAGCCATCGTTAGCACTTAGCTGTGCGGCTGCCTGCTCTGCGGTTTGCCCTGTTAGTACCATTAGAATGGCGACCTTTGCTTTGTTGTTGCATGCACTAAGCGCTGCTAAAGCGGCATCTTCACTACAGTCGGTAGCCTGCATAACAATGCGAAGAGCACGAGCTTTTAGTTTTTCGTTAGTAGCATTCACATCTACCATCAAATTTTGGTAGGTTTTTCCCAGCTTAATCATAGCGCTGGTGCTAATCATATTAAGTACAAGCTTTTGTGCCGTACCCGACTTCATACGTGTACTGCCGGTAAGTGCTTCAGGGCCGACAACGGGGCATATGGCCGTGTCAACACTTTCAAAAATAGCTGCGTTAGGGCTACAAGCAATTGCGCCGGTAAAGCAGCCAAGGGAACGGGCATATTCCAATGCTCCACTTACATAGGGCGTGCGACCGCTAGCTGAAATACCAATAACTGTATCGTTCTGCGTTAGTGATAAACTTTCAAGGTCAGTTCGACCTGCATTAAAATCGTCCTCTGCGCCTTCAACTGCGTGCTGAACGGCCTTCTCTCCGCCGGCTATTACACCCACAACCATTTCATCGGGTACACTAAAGGTAGGGCGACACTCAACTGCGTCAAGAATGCCCAGCCTACCGCTGGTACCTGCACCGATATAAATAAGTCTTCCGCCGTTTTTAATGCTGATAGTTGCGGCATCAACCGCTTTCGCTATTTGGGGTATTTGAAGTGCTACCGCGTTTGCGACTTTAGCATCCTCGGCGTTAAGGCGGGAAAGAATGCCTTGGGTACTTAACGTGTCTATATCCAAGGTATCGGGGTTTCTGCCTTCTGAGACGACTTCATTCAGTGATTTAGCTAATTCATTCACGGTGGGAGTATCAACTGCCGCTTTGTTTTTAATACGGGTGTTTGCGGGCAAATCTGAAGTAGAAGGGTTGTGCGAAGACATGATAAACCTTGAAGCGACGAAATGATTATAATAAGCGAGCGCAAAGCATAACGGTATTTTAAACCATAAGAAACCTTGCGTTAGACAGTCGTTTTTTCAATATTAATCCTGCGCCCTTAATGCGCTTCTCGTGGTACACTTCGGCTTTATATGTTTCCCCATTAAACATTTAAGGAACGTGTTTTTCAGTGAGCCGACAAACGCAAGCTATTATTCATGCTGACGCCATTTTACATAATTTCAAAGCCCTTGCCGCTTTAGCGCCATCAAGCCAATCTATGGCGGTGGTGAAAGCTGATGCCTATGGTCATGGAGCCGTAAATGTGGCGCGTATTCTTCAGCATGTTTCTTCGCGTTTTGCTGTAGCTATTATCGAAGAAGCTATTGCCCTTCGCGATGCGGGAATTACCGCGCCAATTGTTGTTTTAGAAGGGGCTCATCAAGCAAAAGAGTGCCAAATGGCGTTTCAGCATAACTGCATTTTGGTTATGCATTGTGAAGAACAGCTTGCATGGCTAGAAAAATGCCCTGAACAACAACGCCCCCACATTTGGTTGAAAGTAGATAGCGGTATGCATCGCTTAGGCTTTGCGCTTTCAAAAATCGAAGAGATTACTGACAAATATCGACATCTATTAAGTGATAACACGGTTATTGCTACACACTTTGCATGTGCCGATGATGTGGATAACAGTTTCACCCATACTCAAATGAGTGGGTTTAATCAGGTTGCTGAAAAGCTGGGCTTACCTACTAGCGTGGCTAACTCTCCGGCTACGGTAAATTGGCCGGCAAGTCGAAATGCATGGAACCGGTTGGGAGTGGGCATTTACGGTGGTGCGGTTTCAACCTCGCAGAACGTTGATGTTGAAATGTATCCTGCCATGACCCTTCGCTCAAGCGTACTGGCTGTGCGAACTATATCGGCAGGCGAGGGTATCGGGTACGGGCAAACCTGGGTGGCGAATAAAACCAGCAAAATTGCAACCGTAGGTATTGGTTATGCCGACGGCTACCCTAGGCATTGTAAAAACGGTACGCCAGTCATGGTTAGGGGTAAGCGCGCTTATTTGGCTGGTCGCGTATCTATGGACATGATCACCATTGATGTGACCCATATCGACAACGTAGCTGTGGGCGATGAAGTAGAGCTGTGGGGACAGAATGTATCTATTCAGGAAGTTGCAGCCAATGCTGATACCATCGACTACGAATTAATGACGCGAGTTTCTCAGCGTGTACCGCGCATTGTGAAATACCTTTAGTTATCAACGCAATGCCATTTTGAGCAATCTTTATACAATACCAGTCCGCACAGATAATTACCCACTCAGCGAGAGTTAAAATGTTCGTAATCGCGACGTGTTACCGCAGATATAGTGGTTCTATATCAAGGTGACACAACAAAGAGTACGGGCATTTTAAACTCGCCCTTCGGGAAGGTCTGGCAAGCTTCCTAGCTACATTCTGGGAATTTGAAAGGGAACAGCTATTCCTGCATTCCCACGCTTTGCTAGGAAACTTGCCAGCGCCTTCTGAGTGGGCAATGATCTGTGCGGATTGGTATAATTTAATAAAGCACTATTCATTAAAAGAATGAGACTTTTACCCTCAATTTGGGTTTTACTGTTGTAGCTTAGTGATGGGATTGCGGCGAATATTTCGCCTCCAACTGTTCTGAGCATAAACTCATAAGTGAGGTTTGTATGCGTACTTCGTTTTCTCGACCGAGAGTGAATCGTGGAGTAGTTAGTCGACCGTCAAGACCTGTTCAAAAGAAGTAATAGGTTTGTTGTAGGCGTCAAGGAATACAAATAAAAGATACAATAAAGCCCGGTTAGGTTTGCCTAACCGGGCTTTCTATTAACTACTTATGTGCACCGTTAAGTACTTTCAGCTTGCCGGTATCTGTTTACACGCTTGAGCTTTTAAACGTAAACGCAAAACCATAAGAACTGACTACCAACTTAGCCGTTTTGGGCGCGAAGCTCGCTGTCTATGCTGTTATGCTCATTGCTATCCACACGCTTCGCGTCAGCCTTTTTTGATTCTGTTTTAGCCTTGTCTGAACTGTCTTCGCCGAGTACTGGGAAGTAACGCTCAGGTCTATGGTTGAGCGAAATTACCATATTTAAACAAAACGCCGCGAGTATCGAGATAAGCACTAATGGCCACGAAATAAAAAACAGTGCGCTAAGCAATATGCAGCTATCTACAGTTAACTGGAAAGTCCCAGCTCTGATATTAAAGCGTTGCTGTAAGTAAAAGGCCATAATACCAACGCCGCCTAGGCTAGAGCTGTGACGGAACATCATCAGCATGCCTACACCAATTAAAATTCCGCCAAATACCGCTGCGAAAAACGGGTTAACGTGGCTAATATCTACAAATGCCGGAATTTGCTCGGTTAACACTGAAACAGTGGTAACAGAGATAAACGTATTGATGGTGAAACGTTTACTAATTTGCGTCCACGCTAGAGTATAAAAAGGTAGGTTAATCAAAAAGAATAACAAGCCGAAGTCCATGTCGAAAGCATAGGTACCTAATAGCGCAAGACCTGCCGCGCCACCTACCATTAGGTCTTGAGACTGAAAAAGATATACGCCAAAAGCAACAAACAAGCCGGCGCTTATCAGGGCGAAAACATCCTCGATGACACTGTGTTTTGTTTTTTGCATAAAAAAGAGTTTGCGTTAAGAAGACACAGCGTAATTATACGTTTACAGCACATTCGGTGACAGCAAGATGAAAAGTTAAGTCAGTACGATAAAAGTAAGAAGGTAAGTTTGCCTTTACGACTTTTAGCGCTTCGGTGAATAGGGTGTTGCGGCAATGTAAACGCTGCACCAAGGTGGTTCAGTTTTATAACTTGAAAAGCGCAATGCGCTCTTAATATTTATAGGCTGTATGATTATTCAACAATAGAGAACACTACAATATCTTGCTTATTAAATTCTACACTGCACTTCATGATTCCTAAATGCAGTGGACTATATGCTTCAATTTTGCTGCCATTTGCTACAAACTCAGTATCCCACAACAATAAGTCTGCGGTGTTAAGCTGGCGTTCAACGCTTTTTTTCGACACCCCTGGCGTAAAGTTGTCGCAAAGAATAATGACCTCACGTCTTGCTTCAATCCAGTAAAAGGTAGTGGTGATCAACAGTGCTATCGCCGCTATTGCAACAACATCTGCAACAATAGAACGTTTCATGGCCTGCACGTTTTACTTCTCCTCTACGTCTTTACTGTGAATGATAAAACCTTGTGATACAAAATGCGCTATAAGCAAGGTGCACCTGTATAAAGTGCTATTCAGAGGTTTGGATCAAATCCCACTTATTGCCAAACCTATCTTTAAAGATGGCTACCGTACCATAAACTTCTTCACGGGGAGTTTCTAAAAACACCACGCCTTTACTTTGCATTTCGTTAAAGTCGCGCCAAAAGTCATCGGTATTTAAAATTAAAAATACTTTGCCTGCGGCTTGGTTACCAATAAGCGCTAATTCAACGTCGTTTTTAGCTTGTGCTAGCAGCAAGCTGGCTGAACTGTTTGGCGGCGTTACTAACACAAAGCGCGAGTCTTCTCCGGTTGCTTTATCTTCAGTTAAGGTGAAATTTAAAACCGTTGTGAAGTACTCAATTGCGTTGTCGTAGTCGTCTACAAAGAAGGTAATCGCCGAAAGGTGCTGTCTCATAAATGTAGTTCAGTTCAAATTGGTTAAGTGAACTCGGCATACTACCTAAAAGCTCACCGAGCTGAAATGCGGATTATCAGTTATTGCATGAAGTTGAGCGATTTCATTAAGGGCAATATTTTCTACATTACCGTTAATGCGCATTTGTATACATTCTGTTGGCGCGTCACCGTGTTTATCTATAACGGTATTTAGTGCCTTGCCGTTTTTTAGTTCCCCACTTTTTAATACGGCGCTTACCTCAAGTTTATACATGCAGGCTATTTCTATGTAGTCATAAAGCTGACAGGCTATATTCACAGGCTTTCCTATAGTTGCTTTTAAAGTGTTGCTCAAATTTTAGATAAGCCCTGGCGTTCACGGCAAAAACTTCTTTATTTACCGTACATTCATTCCACTTCACTTTAAACATTCGACTGCCAATGTTTAAATGCCGCCGCCTATCGGGGCGGCGAAGTTTCTCAACTCAAATCACAGAAGTCAGACCTTAACAAATGATCTTTTTTTAAGGTTTGCTCAGTATTGTAAGTACTGAAGGATTTATTTTGGTGCACGAAATTCCTAAGCGCTTAAACGCCCCTTTACTCATTAGAGGCAATTTTTAGCAAAGGGTTCCCGCCAAAAATTCAATACAGGAACAGTAATGAACAAGCTACTATCCGCATTTTCTTTAGTTTCAATTGCTACATGCGCTTCGAGCGGCGTAAAAGCCGACGAACTCCCCTTTAATTTGAGCGGTCACGTAAGGGTTAATTACGGACATCAAGATTGGCAAATTCCCGAGTTTAGAGATGGTTTTGAGTTCGAATCATTCAAGCTTGGCGTATCCGGCGAGTCAGATCAGTTTAGCTATAAAGCAGAGTACCGCTGGTACGAAAATACCGATTTTGATACCGTTCGCTTCGCTGATCTTACTTATCATTTTGATGATCAAACCGAAATTACCGCAGGTATAACGCAAACCCCGTTTGGTCTACAGCCCTTTGCCAGTAACAACTTTTGGTTTTCAGTTAATTACTATCTTGGCTTCGAAGATGACTACGATGCTGGGGTCAAAATCAATCACGACTGGGGTAAATGGGATTTTCAAGCCGCTTACTTTATGAATGATGAGTACAATGACGCAGCCGAATTTGGTCGTTACTCATTTGATGTAGCAGATGACGGGGAATACCGAAATAAAGAAGACGGGCAGTACAATCTACGTGCTAACTACTCTGCGAATTTTATTCGCGGTGCCACTACCGATATCGGCGTGTCGTATCAGTACGGTAACATTTTAAACTTAGATACATTAGACGATGGCGATATGAATGCTTATGCCGTTCATATGCGTCACACTCAAGGTGACGTAAAAGTTGAGTTACAGTATATCGACTATGAATACGATTTAGCTGCACCTGAAGGGCAGGCTGATGACCGTATAGCGCTATCGTCTTTTACCTTTCCTTTCTTGGCGGCTGCTGACGGCAAAACTTATTCAGCAAACCTTGTGTACTCGGTGCCCTATAAGTTTACGCATATAGAGTCACTTACCTGCTATTCAGAATACAGTGTTGCCAAAGGCGAAGGAAATGAAGGGAAAAACTCTTCACAGTGGATAAATGGCTGTAGCTTTGGCTGGGATAAATTGTTTGTATATGTAGATAGTATCCAAGGCAAAAACATGTGGTTTTCAGGCGGACCTGGCGTAGGGCTAGACTTAGGCGGTAGACAAGAAACTACCCACAGGTTGAACATAAACCTTGGCATTTACTTCTAATTAATAACAGGACTTTGACATGCGATTACTACTTATAGCGACATTGATACTAGCGCTAATTCCAATGCAAAGTTTTGCCCATTCATGGATGAAACTGCGCATAGCGACCACAGAATATGCGCCTTACACGTCAACTGATATGCAGCACGAAGGTTACATAAACCATATTATCGCCGATGCGTTCTTAGAGACGGGCGTTGTGGTTGAGTTTGTATCCTTACCATGGGAAGAAGCCTTAGAGGCAACGCTAAAAGGTGAATACGACGCAGTTTCCTACGGTAACTTTGTACGTTCTCGAGAAAGCGAGTTTTTTCACAGCAACCCAATAAGCGCAGAGAGCCTGGTGTTTTATGTTAATGCCGAAAAAGGCCCCGATAGTTGGAGTGACCTTAGCGATATGCAAGGTCTAAAAATGGGGATCACAGAAGGGTATCTATATAACGATGAGCTTGCTGCCTTCATTAAAGGTAACGAAAGCGTAGTAGAGCGCAAGACTGATAAAGCGAACCTAGAAGCGCTAATAAACGGTGATATCGATGTTTTCCCCATTGATGAACTTACCGGTTGGTATTTGCTACAGCGAGACTTCAACATTGGAGACCGTCGTGATGTCATGCCTATTAAACCTTTTGTTTCTACGGTAACCACGCATTTGTTAGTGCCTAAAGGGCAAGGCGATAGCCAGCTTATTTTGTCTTTATTCAATAAAGGACTAGAAGAGCTAACGTTGGAAGGTAAACTAACTCGCTTCAAGCGTCTGCTAAAAGAAGGTTATTATCAGCACCCGCAGAAAAAGGTAAATTTCGACCGACGCTAACACACAGCCGTGTTTTAAACGCATGCTAATCCACGATTTTTCAATTTGAAAAAAAGGTTGCGAACCAAATGCGGTTCGCAACCTTTATTCATGCTGCTTTCTCATCACTTAGTGTCTTTTCTGCTGATTATTAAACTGATATGGTTAACGGCTATTTTCTAATGCCCATTTAGAGGTTGCCTTGTCGTACTCAGCTGAAACATCCTTCCTTGCCCGCGTTACCGCCTTACTAAAATTACTCGGTCCCGGTGTGCTTATGGCAACGGCGGCGGTAGGTGGAAGCCATTTGGTGGCCTCAACTCAGGCGGGTGCAAAGTTCGGATGGCAGTTAGCGCTTCTCATATTGGTGGTAAACCTACTTAAATACCCGTTTTTCAGGGCAGGCGTAAGTTACACCATCAGCACGAAGCAAACCCTGCAGCAAGGCTATTTAGAGATGGGTAAACGCTACCTAGCCATTGCCTTGTGCTTAAATACTATCGCATCGGTAGTCAATGCTGCGGCACTGTTACTGTTTGCAGCAAGTTTATTGTCGTATTTTATTCCATTTGATATAGCTATAGCGGTGTCTGCCTCAGTAGTTTTAGCGCTCATATTACTGATTTTACTGGCAGGGCATTTTGAAGGGCTAGACAACATTGCCAAAGGCATAATGGGTGTGCTTGTGGTGGCAACCATAGCAGTGTTTATCGTTGCACTTAGTAATTATACTGCGCCAATGGTGCCTGCCGAAGAGCAGCCTTCGCCTTGGACGCTTGCCACGCTCGGTTTTTTAGTGGTAACAATGGGGTGGATGCCTGCACCTATTGAAATATCGTCTATTACTTCTCTTTGGTTAAAGCGACAATGCAAAGGTCAAGCGGTGACCCCGAAGTCGGCCCTTTTTGATTTCAACTTAGGCTATGCGGTAACCGTATTGCTTGCTCTGCTGTTTTTGGGGCTAGGCGCGTTAATTCTGTATGGCAGCGGCACAGAACTTAGTACTAGTGGTATTGGCTTTTCTCACCAGCTTATCAGCATGTACTCGTCAACCATCGGGGAGTGGGCGCATCTGCTTATTGCGATAGTGGCGTTTCTATGCATTTTCGGCTCGGCGTTGACGGTATATGATGGCTATGCGCGAGTGGTTGCAGAAGCACTTGCGCTACTGTTTAACAAGGATAAAGCTGCCCGCAATACACTTGTGACACCAGTATTGCTTTTCATGGCAATATTCAGCTTTGTTATTGTGCTCTTTTTCAAATCTGCTTTATTAGCCATGCTAGGCTTTGCTATGACGTTAGCTTTTGTTACCACGCCCATGTTTGCTTGGCTTAACCATAAGCTGGTGGCACAAACTAAACTGCACCCTGATGCCGCGCCTAATAAGGTAGTAAAGTTACTTAGTTTGCTAGGCCTGGTTTACCTGTTTGGGTTTCTTTTGATATTTGTTTGGTGGAAGTGGTTTAGCTAACGGCTTACCCCAGAACATGGCCTCTCTCGCCACCACCTTTGCCAGCCGGTTACTGCTATTGCTAGCCGGCCCACTTCAGCAATTTAATACGAATCTTTTGAAAGCGCCTAAAGACATGAGAACCCCTCGGTTGGTGCTTTATTTCTTCGAGCAGTAGTAAATTAGTTTAATTATTTATACCAGTCCAAGTATTCATTTAAGACTCATCTATACTAAAAGCGACGCTGCTAAAGGAGTGCGCAATTCGGTGCGTAAAGTAAAATTATTTCCATCACTACATTCAGGCAAATACATAAGCTTTGTGTTGCTTTGCTTCGTATGTTTGACGATGTGGGGATGCACAAAAGATGAGCCGAAATCCATACAGTGGAACAATGCTTATGATATTGAAAGGGAGCTTCACCTTCTAGGGCAGCAGGATGACCCGAGAGAAATTTATAAGCGTTTGCAGGGCATGAAACTGCAAGCATCGCTTCAGCTATCCCAGCTTCGCAAGACACGGCAGCACGACCCACTATTTACCGAATGGCTAGAGTCATTAAGAATAAGTTTGTCGCTAGCACCACTGTATAGCAACACAATCGAAACCTGTGACGTGTGGCAAAATTCAATGGAAGAAGCGTGGGGCGTTCAAACTATTGAGTTTAACGAACGAGCTAAACTCGTGTGGCGGGTAATGGTCGCTACCTGCAACGCACGAGTTCGCTCTTTGTAAGCCGTTAGGTTTTACTGAGTGTAAACAGGGCGAGCAGCAGTTAGCGTAGCAACCTTATCTTTAACTTGCTGAATAAGATTATTGTCTTCAGGTTCTGATAACACATCGCAAATCCAGTTAGCTAACTGGGCACAATCGTCTTCGCTAAAATTACGAGAAGTCACCGCTGGCGTACCTATCCGAATGCCACTTGTAACAAAGGGCGACTGTGGGTCGTTAGGCACAGTATTCTTATTAACAGTGATATTCACACTATTTAAAATAGCGTCTGCCTCTTTACCCGTCATCCCCTTACTAACCAGACTTAGCAAAAACATGTGGTTGTCAGTTCCGTTAGAGACCACATCAAATCCACGCCTCATAAATACGTCTGCCATCGCGCGTGCATTGGTAACCACTTGCTTTTGATACGCTTTAAATTCGGCTGTCATGGCTTCTTTAAACGCAACAGCTTTAGCGGCGATAACGTGCATGAGTGGACCACCCTGAATCCCCGGGAAAATAAGTGAGTTAAACTTCTTTTCAAGTTCAGGGTTTGATTTACACATAATGAGCCCGCCGCGAGGGCCACGTAGTGTTTTGTGGGTAGTGGTAGTAATTACGTGCGCGGCGTTAATTGGCGAGGGATAAACTCCCGCTGCGACAAGACCTGCTACGTGCGCCATATCTACCAGCAAATACGCGCCTACACTATCGGCAATCTCTCTAAACTTTTGCCAATCGACAACACGAGAATAAGCTGAAAACCCTGCCACGATCATCTTTGGGTTATGCTCTTTAGCTAAGGCTTCTACTTGGTCGTAGTCAATCTCACCGGTTTCGGTGTTTAGCCCATATTGAATAGCATTGTATAGCTTGCCTGAAAAATTAGGTTTTGCACCATGGGTTAGGTGACCACCGTGATCAAGACTTAACCCGAGTATGGTATCGCCAGGGCTTAGCAGTGCCATGTAAACAGCAGTATTCGCTTGCGAACCAGAGTGGGGCTGAACATTAACATAATCAGCTTCAAACAGGACTTTGGCTCTGTCGATAGCAAGCTGTTCAACTTTATCCACGGCTTTACAGCCACCGTAATAGCGCTTACCCGGATAGCCTTCCGCATACTTATTCGTTAGCTGACTTCCCTGTGCCTGCATAACGGCTTTGCTGGTGTAGTTCTCTGATGCGATTAGCTCGATGTGATGTTCTTGGCGTTCGTCTTCTTGTGCAATAAATTGGGCGATATCTGGGTCTTGCTGAGTAAGGCTTTGGTTTAGCGTATTCATGCTTTCTCCTAATTGTCGTTGTTGTGTACTCGATACTAGAAGTGCAAAATGAATAAATAAAATTAATAAAAAATATGGCATTATAATTTTATTAAATGTTCGCAGCTGTACTTTTGGCACGGCTCGTTTGTGTTTTGTCTGTAGTAAAGCGGCTAATAGAGTGAGCCTTTAAACTTCGTTGGTGAAAGGTCAGTGTTTAGTTGAGCTATTAAAGAAGGTGTAAAGCAAAGTAATGAAGAACTTGTCCATAGATTTCCTACGTTCGTTCGTGCTTATCGCACAGACGGGAAGCTACACACAGTGCGCCGAGCAGCTGCAACGGACTCAACCTGCAATAAGTCTTCAAATTAAAAAACTAGAAGAAATGATTGGGGAGAAGCTATTTTCTCGCGACAAAAATCGTCTAGCGCTTACTGGCGCTGGTAGTCGCTTATTGTCATATGGTGAGAAAATAGTAGCGCTTAATGACCAAGCTATGGCTGAGTTCGGTAAGCCTCAAGTGACCGGAAATATTAAGTTAGGCATCCCCAGTGAATTTAGCACCACGCTTATGCCTAAAATCATTCGGCGGTTCACACAAACTTACCCGGAAATATCGCTAGAGGTGCATTGCGCGCTAAGCAAAGATTTGTTGAGCGAACCGTTAAAAAGCCAGTTCGACTTAATTTTGTCATTACAGGAAACACCAAATCCACAGCAGGATGGCTTCATCATCTCAGATCAACTGGTATGGGTAGGCAGTCAGCGCTTTGTTAACAGTGTGCCTGCTAAGCTCCCTATTATTGCCGCCCCCTCACCGTGTATTTATCGCAAGCGTGCCACTAACCTTTTATCCGCAATAAAAAAGCCGTGGCAGGTGGTATACACCATTGCAGATTTAAACGGTATTCAAACTGCTATTAATGAAGGGCTAGGCATTACGGTACTGGCAAAAAGCTCAGTACCGTCAGGATTGCACATTTTATCTAATTCAGAAAACTTGCCCGAACTTGGACATGTAGGCGTTTGCTTAGTTAACCCTCAGAAAGTATCATCTAAAGCGATTAGCCTGCTGACCGAAACCATTACTAACGAGGTCGCTAATTTCTAAAGTGATATATTGTTTGTCTATGCTTTTTTAACAAACTGCGCGGTAAGCATCATTTCACCGGCACCATCTACTTTACAGTCTAGCTGGTGGTCTTTGGCATCTTTCACATGACGGATAACCGCTTTGGTACCAATTTTA
Organism: Alteromonas sp. HB246098; assembly: GCF_054890645.1. Lineage (NCBI taxonomy): Bacteria > Pseudomonadati > Pseudomonadota > Gammaproteobacteria > Alteromonadales > Alteromonadaceae > Alteromonas > Alteromonas sp. HB246098. Next base: position 45,851 of record NZ_JBTZUG010000013.1, read on the forward strand.
AGTACAAGCGAGCTGCCTTTTACTTTCAGATCTTTTGCCAGCGTTATCTTGTCACCAGCAACTAACGGCGTACCGTTATAATCTTTTGCAGAGACTTCTTCTTCAACCTCGTTCGGGTTCCACTCGTGACCACATTCGGGGCAAATAAGTAAAGACTGGTCTTCATATACATATTCAGACTGGCAATGCGGGCAAGGGGGTAGTGACATGTGGAATTCTCTTAAAATACTAAATTAAAGCGCTCGGGTCATAAAGTGACTGTTAGGGTTAAGCGAATAGCTACCAAAAGGGCCGCAGTCGACAAAACCGAACTTTTTATAAAGCGTTCTTGCCGCTAAAAAGTAGTCTTGCGTTCCTGTTTCTAAACTTACCGAACTAAACCCTTTCATTTTCGCATGTTCTAAGGCAAAAAGTAATAACTGAGAAGCCACGCCACACCCTCTATAGGGCTTTGCCGTTCTCATAGATTTTAGCTCTGCGCTTTGCGCATCAAGAGCTTTAATAGCAACACAACCCGCAAGCTGTTGCTGCTTCCAACCACTAAAAAAAGTAATGTTAGGCGCTTTTAGTGCATTAACATCTAGTGCGTGCACGCACTCTGGCGGCGACGTTGCATACATATCTGACAAATGCTCTTCTAAAAGCGCTAGTACATCTCCTCCCGTAAGATCATCAATTATAATCTTCATGTACTTTGTCCTTTATATGTATCGGGAATTGGCGACCATAAAAGCCTGTGGGTCAATTGTGTAAAGGTTTAACCATGTTATAAAAGCGATCGTCTTCACTACTTACAACAAAGCCCACTTTATTATAAAGCGAAATCGCTGGGCTAATTTTGAAAACCCGCAAAGTTAGCGAGTTAACCTTGGCCGCTAGAGCAAGCTTTTCTGCTTCTTTAATAGCTGCACTACCTATGCCCCTATTTTGCGCACTTGGTATAACTTGAAGATCGCGTAAAACACAGTTGTTATCTTCAAACTGTAGGCGCATAACACCCACTGTTTGGTTGTCTAATTGAATGTCGTAATTAACTAGCTCAGCCGTAACCTCTAGCACTTTTTCAGCGTTCCAGTCAGGAGCGAATTTAGCGTAATAATTTTGCATGTTCGCGAAGGTAAACTCGGCTGCTCGCTGAAGGTTTGTAGTTTTAAAGAAAGTAATCTCCATGGTTATAACTACACCTCAATTTTTGTCTTTACGACAAACTCAAACATGACGATAAACATCGGTATATCCTCCAACCGCTATTCGCAAACCATTGCGGCTTGTTGCTTACACTTTGAAATAGATTCTGTCTCTGTATTACCACCCATGCAGAAATCTAACCTCAATAGCTTTTCTTCGCGTTTAGGAGTTTTGCTCTTAACCAATGTCCACTCCCAATCTTGAATAACTTTTGTTGCCGGCTTAGAAATAACCTTTTTAGGTACTGAACTTATAAGCTCAATGCTTTCGGTCAAACCACTTTCGTCCACTATTACTTTAAATACTCCGCAGCCAACAATGCCTTTTTTTGCTAATTCAACGGGGTAGCGTGGCATAAATTGTTTTTCTCTCAACCAGGTGGTTTCAGCAATTGTTGGCTTTAGATGTGTCAACTCCACAGAAGCATAATTAACTGCTGCGAGTGTGCCAGTAGATAAAAAATAGATGACGAAGAGTAAATTCTTATAGTTCATACAACCTTCCTTAGTGGGTTCAAAAAAATATTCGCATAAAAGCTCAAATACGGCTTCTATGGACGGAGCGATGGGACGAAGTCTAATGTAGCGTGTCAGTTTACGAAGAAACTTTATTGTTAGGTGCTTGCATTTTCAGACCCACAGACAAATGTTTCTTGACCCAGATGGTAGACATTATTAATAGCTACGTATGTGCCGGAAACAACACCTGATATGGGGAGTAGTACAAGGCCACTAATTGAATAAAAGGTATTGGTATCCTTAAATCCATTAATAACTTTTAGGGTTTTGCGATCCGATGATATCTCACACTTGTTCACTTTAGCCGTATCGGTTTCTGCAACGACTACACGAGTACTTAGCAAAGGCACACTTAGAATTAAAAACGGGACTAATTTCATAAAATAATTCCTTTTATCTTTCGTCACACAGATTAGCACATATTTTCGCCTAGCCTACAAAGAGGGCGAACTAAGTTTTTTGTTATACGTGCATCATTGAGCCAACACATAAAAGTATAAAAGCGCAAAGAAAATATTTACTACTAACTGAGTTGACGCTTACATTTTGTTTGAACCAAGCCTTCACTGGCATGGTTAACATGTACGGCGATGACAACAATCCGCGTAATAAACATAAGACGCCCAATGTCATGGTGATAGAACCGAAGTTCAGTGTCTTAGTGTTTTGGTAAGCGACTGCTTCTATAAGAATCACGGCTGCCATAGCTACTTTGATTAAAATTGCAGCCCTTTGGGCTTTAATTGCTTCGTATTCCATTGCGAATAAATCCTAATAGTACTTATAACATCCACTAAGGGGCAGTAATGTATAGATTGAAGATAATTAACCATCTAACATAGTGCGATGAATTGAGATTATAGGATCTTCCATATACAGCTTATGCCCCGCCAGTATATTTCCCCTCTAGCGAAACGAGTGTGTTAATTAGCTCTTTAAGCATGTTCACCCATAACTTTCAGTTGCGATATGTCCATTACCCTCACATGCGTTTGGTAATAGTATTTACCAGTAGGTTTACCATCTGATAGAAATGCAATCTTAACCCGCTGAGCAATACCATTAACTACTATTGCTTTATTTATAAAGTATTCCTGTGGTGGCATTCCATATCTAGCAGATAACTGTGCAATTACTTTCGGATGTAGAGTGACGGTTATAGCTCTCTGATCACGATAGTCTTTTTCAGTATTCAAATATACATATTTCCCTTGGCTACCAGTGGCTACTATTTGAAGTGAGTATTGCCCAGGAACACCTTTGGGCGCTGAATCTGCAGCAGCCTTTATTATTGCCATTGTGTCTGAGAATGTAGACTCAGTGTGTAAAGTTGTGGAAGTGCAACCAGCGAGTAAAAAGATAAACGTCAAAACAACAATTTTCATAATTTATTTCCTTATAGCACCATACTAAAGGGCGATAGCATGTGGGCTAAAATAGGTAACGAAATGAGTAGCCCATGAGTAAGCGTCCCAGCGAACGAAGTGAGTAACTTAATTTTCTTTGTTAGGTGCCAGCACACTTTCTACTGCCGCCATAACTTTATTGTGCCTAATAAATAAAACGTACCATAAATACAGCATATAATTGAGCTAACTAACCAAAAGGTTATTGAATTTTGGTGCACCACAGGGTCTGAAGTTAGAAAGGGACCAACTAAACCTGCGATACCACGCAACAAATAGATGGCAGTAATTAAAGCTAAACAGGTTTTTAGTAGTGGTAATTTGATGATGATACCTGCACCAGAAAATGCATATAAGCCCCAGCCAGTAAGAATTGAAGCAATTACCAAAGTTGCAATTGTAGGGTAAGGGTCACCCTGAGCTGCGAGTTGAGCCATGCGTTGACCAGCACCAAAAAAGATATACCAATCAGGACCACCGAAAATACAACTGATATGAAGTAGTGCGGCTAAGAAGCTTAAAATACCAGCGATTAATAGTTGGTTATTCTTGTGCATTCAAATTCCTTTTGGCACATAACATCGCCCGCAAAGGCGAGCACGTAGTACGATTTTACTTGGCCTTGTTACATGTTTTCAAAAAATAACCTTATGTCTGCTTGCTTGGCCAACAATGAAATATTACTACGTTGATTTAGCGGGCAAACGAAAAGCACTAAAACATCACTACTATCGTCTATTGCTAAAATAGCCAAATTTGCGGCACGAGCGCAAGTAAAAATATCGGGGCTATGCTCTACGCTACCAGCACCACCTACAAGTGAGCCAAATCCAAACTCAGTTTGTGCGTAGAAGTTTTTTAAGTCCTCATAGTGGGTACTTTTTTCTAGAAGGCCTTCGGATCGAAGATTCAATTTATCTAAGACTGATAACGGTTCTTCACGGCCATTGGCAACTGCCAACAGATTCGACTCATAAAGAGCACGGACTAGAACAAAGGTGGTTGAAATATCTGTGGGCGATTCTATAAAACAGTCGTCTTTTAAATCTTCATCAAGTGCCTCAAAATATTTGTTCGGCGAAGACTCAAAAAGCCAAACTTTTCTCATCACCTCTGGGTTGTTTCGAGAAACGAGTTTCGACAAAGCCACTAAAGGCTGCTGATCCGATTTAGGGCCTCGTAACAATTTTTTTAAAAACTCCCTCATCTGGTGTACCTCTTTGAGATGTAACTTTTAAATAAGGGTCGCAGACGCGTGGGGCATAATGGCGAAGCAGCCCCGCGAGTATGCGTTTCAGCGAACGCAGTGAGTGAGTTGATTGGGGGGGTTAGGCGTTTGAAGTATGCGCCGATTCGAGCTTGGCATAGTTACCTTTAAAGCTAAATGCTTCCTGAGTTTCTCCATTTTCCCTAAGGTGCTCCAATTTGGCCATGGCTTCTTGTACGGTTGGTATATGGCCTTCTGGAATCCACCACAACACGTAAGATGCTTCGCCAAGCGAAATAAACCATTCTTTTTTGCGCTTAAGAAAATCGATGTGATGCGTTTTAAACATGAAGTTTTTAAGCGACTCTACGCTTTCCCAGACCGACATATTTACGATGATATCTGGGTTGTTTTCTACTTCTATACTAGTGGCATCGCCTGTTTCATCTTTTAAGCGCCAAATAAAACCCGGACTCTTTTCTGCAATAGCATTAATAGGCTCTAAATTATTAACAAAGTCCGACATTTCCGGTGACTCTAGATCAAATCTTACTTTTGCAATATTAAGTTGAGCGAGGTGCATTTAGTCTCCTTAACGCATAACAATTTATTATGTCTCACTAGCAAAAAACTTCCTTGAACAGACTTAGAGTCGCACTAATCATTTAAGATGGCTACTACAAAGTGCTTTATAGCAAGCCCCGCATCTATTTCACACTATGTCATAGTTCTGTTTTTTTCCTCATACAAAATTAGGGGAAAGATTGAGGTTGTTTCCTCAATGCTGTCTGATACCAGCCATACAGAATAAGAAATTTGACCTTCAAAATTTTTCTGAGACATAACGCTAAGCGTCTTGTTTACTGCCCGTGTCAATTCGAAGCAGCTTTTCATCTTTTATGTACCCTAATTGGAATAGTTCCATTGCAATTTGTTTAAGCTGTTTATTTTGCTTAGTGGTTCTGTTTTCCGTCTCTACAAGTAATTGATAGCGTTTTTGTAAGCTTTTGGTATTTCTTGAGTGCCTTCGGCAATCTGGGCATCGGTTGCAATGCGCATCTACATAAAAGCCCAACTGTTCGAACCAAAACATTTGCTCCTTGGCGAAAAAGATGAACGCTCTTTTACAAATGTTGCATGTTTCCTCAATATCTACGTAGATTTTGCGCGGGTATAAACCGTAATTTTGCTTTGATATATCAGCTTTTATAGCGGTTTCTTTGAAGATCTTAAGCGATGAGTAGCTCCAGTGAGCAGATAAAATATCTTCTTCAGAGTAGCTTTCGCCTGATGGGGTAGGCTTATTTCCATATCTGGGGTGTTTTACATAATTCATTTGGATGGAAATAACCTCTGGCGGATCCGCCCCGCATGTATGCGTCGCAGCGTGCCCGCTCTTTGCACACGACTTGAGCGTCTTGTCATATTTTGTCACACCGCCGCCAAACTTTTGAGGTTCCAGAGCCCGAGTCGAAATATTTGATATTTGCGACTAATTCTCCATTTGATTCTTTCAATGACGACTCGCAACCAGCAACCACCATTTCATAATTAAGATGATATTTTTTTCCGCTTTCTGGGGTGAAACTAAATTGCACATGACAGTTCCAGCTTGGTTCAGTTGTACCAAACTGAAAATACAACTCTTTGTTAGTGGGTATATTGATAATGTTAGTTGCAATATCCGAATGTTCGGAAATGACATGTCCTAAAACATTTTCCGTGTCATAGTCTTCTTCATAACAGCCATCAAATATTTCTAACTGCGTTACTTTACCATGCAGAAATATTCCCTTGAGGTTGGCTGAAATAGCAAGTTCTGCGCTTTCATTAATTGCTGGTCCATTATATATGGGCAAATTAGTTGACTTACAGCTTACAATTAAAATCGCTAACACCAATATAAAAAGCTTTTTCAATTTAAACTTCTTTTGAATTAAAAAAATTGGTCTTACCCACTAAAAGTGGACATCCATGTTAAGCGTATGTCGCTTCGTATTCATATGGGCTGATATAGCCCAATGTTGAATGCTGACGCACGCGATTATAAAAAATTTCAATGTACTCGAAGATACAAGATTTGATTTCTTGAAGCGAGTTGAATTTCTCCCCGTATATGAGTTCGACTTTCATACGACTGAAAAATGACTCCATAACGGCGTTGTCCCAGCAGTTGCTCCTTCTGCTCATGCTGGACACAGCACCGATGCTCATTATCAGGTCTTGGTATCGCACAGAGCGATATTGAACACCTCTGTCGGAGTGAATGATTAATCCAGGCTCTATGTCTCGTCCACTAATCGCCATATTAAGTGCGCGTATAATAAGTTCTTCGGTCATATGACTATCAAATGCCCAGCCAACAATGGCTCTTGAGTACAAGTCCATCACGGTAGCCAAGTAATGCCATTGGCCTTTAAATCGAATGTATGTGATGTCAGTGACCCACTTTGTATTGGGCTTTGTTGCTACAAATTGTCGGCGCAAAACGTTTTCACTCACGCGAACATTACTGTGACTATATTGCGAGTATCGAAACGCTCTACCGTTACGAGCACGTAACTGTAGTTGCTGCATGATTTTCGCAATGGTATTAACGCAGCAGGGGACGTTTTCTGCTTTCAAGGCGCGCGTTAACCTGGGGGCACCATAACGCTTTTGGTACTTTTCAAAGAGCGCCATGGTATGCTCACGCAGCTGTTTGCGACGTTGCTGGTGTGCGGGGATGGCACTTGTAAGGTACTTATAATAGCCAGAACGAGAGACTTTAAGTGCCCGGCACATCACCGTTACTCTGAATTGTCCCGCATACACTTTAATGAGTGCGTACTTTACTCCTGGTCGCTCGCAAAGTACGCGGCAGCCTTTTTTAAAAATGCATTCTCTTCTTTAAGGTCAGCCAGCTGGCGCTTGAGGGCTTGCACCTCTTCAGAGTCTTCTTGATGAAACTTCACGCCTTGAATAGTTGAGAATTGATTACCGCCACAGCGCTTGAACTGTCGACGCCAGTTGTAGATTTGTTGCGCGGAAATACCCAGCTCTGCGGCTACGGATTGGTTGGAGTTTCCTTTTTGGTCTGCTCGACGAACAGCCTCCTTGCGGAACTCTTCAGTGTAAGCATGAACCTTCTTTTTATTAGCCATAAGTCACCTCTTATATAACTATAGGAGATGTCCACTAAGTTTGGGTAAGTTCTGCTTATAACTTTCCAATAACGGGCGCAGACATGTGGGGCATAATGGCGAAGCCGCGCCGCATGTATGCGTCCCAGCGAACGTAGTGAGTGTGTTGATTGGATTGTTATATGCCATTGTTTCCACGAGTTCCCTACATGCCACCGTCAGGAGTACCGGGACCACCACTGTTGTTCCAACCACCACCAAACTCTTTATGCCTTTTATTACTCTCTGAATCTTGGCTTTTGCACAACAACCAAAGTCCGATTGACGCAAAATAGGGAAACAACCAAACAACAATAATTTGAGCCACTTTTTGAAAAGCGTCCAGGTCATCTCTTCGAGAAAGAAAGATAGAGACTAGAATGTTTAAGACTATAGCAATTCCGATGAAAACATATAAAACGTAGCTACTCATTAAAATCCTTCTTTGGCATATAACTCCCAACTTTGGGGCACAAATACATGGGCTAAAATAACGAGCGAAGCGAGGGAGCCCATGTGTTTGTATCCCAGCGAACGCAGTGAGCGACAATAGTTGTTTGTTAGACTTTTTGATTACTTATGATAAGTTTGAAATCATCAGATTTTAATAATTCTTGCCCGATAGAAAGTAAACAATAATGGCAAGCTTCCATATCAGCTATAACCATATGTTTTGCTCTAGCTTCTATTTTTTTTATGAGTTCTTTCTCTCGAGTACGCGCCTTTGATGACCCTAAATGGACACCACCTTTCGTGTTAGCCATGTACTTAATAATGTCGGCTTTTTTTATAGGTTTATTTCTAACGAGCATGCAAGTTTGTTGTAGAAATGTACTCAGACCTAAGAGCTCTTTCCGAAATATATTTGTGTCCCCCGGATAATCAGTTTTTAAATCAAAAAATAGGGTTCCCCCACAAATAATTCCCCGATTATCGGCTCCTCCGCTATGTATGAATGACGCATAATCGCCAATTTCTGGGGAGTTAGATAGATCTATATACTGACAAAATATTTTAGGTTCTCTTTCAAAACCCAACGCACGCCAAGTTTGCCCTAATATTCCTTCTACAAGTAATCTTCTTAAAATTGCGCTTCCTCTTCTAACGTCTCCCTCACTTGGACTCTGAAGCCATGTCTTTTCTAGGAATTTTAAATCATCGATTACAATATTTATTTCATCTCTATTTAACACAGAAAACTTCCTATGGATGCGATGCAAGTCTAACTTTCCAATAACGGGCGCAGACATGTGGGGCATAATGGCGAAGCCGCCCCACGTGAATGCGTCCCAGCGAACGTAGTGAGTGTGTTTATTGGCTTGTTAGGTGCGTGTAGATACATCCTAGTTTTGCTTACTTGTGATTAAATAAAACGCTTTTATTGTTTGTTTCACTGAATAGTAAATCGCATACAAAGTTCCAAAACTGACGACAATAAATTTTACGCCTTCTGGCATGTTATTTAAGAAGCTCAATTTTAGACTAACAAATTCCAAACGGTCGTCATTCATCCATGCAGTAAAAGATTTGCTGAAAATCCACATAACAACACCAGTGAATATCCAATATAAAAGAGCGATAAAGGACTCTTTAAAAACACCACTGACTTTTCTATTCAAAGAAGCACCTAACATTAAGCTAAGCGGCGCAGTTGCGTGGGGCATAATGGCGAAGCCGCCCCGCGTAAATGCGTCCGAGCGACCGAAGGGAGTGGTCTTTAGCGCTTTGTTAGAAGCAGAGCCAGTTCCTTTGGTCTGTTTAAAAAACTAATGAAGCCAGCATACGATTGATTATTAACACAAACAAGCAAAACGACGGTGCAGTGAAGGTTTTGATTTGACAGAAGCTAGCTGCCATTTGAACTAACAAGTGTAATGGCGCTTACTGACTTTAAATAAATGCTTGTCGATAAAGAGCCTATTACACCACCTTCAAAGTGAATGCGGCGGAATAAAACCTACCACAAGCCAGAGCGATGCAAATGAAAACAGGTGAGGGTAGTTTTACTGGGATTTTCATAAAGCCAAACGCAGTTTAGGCTGACGCCTTATAACTTCCAAATATGGGGCGCAAACACGTGGGCAATAATGGCGAAGCCGTGCACGTGTTTGCGTCCCAGCGAGCGGCAGCGAGTGACATAATTTGTTTGTTATACGCAATAGCCAAAATCAACCGCCATATTGCATTATTAAGTAAAAGCCACAAACTAAACATACCGAGACAAAGCAAGGAATACCAAATAACTGCAGTTTTTGTTTTAGCGCCAGAGACTTTGAGCTAGCTGAAAGAACAATACAAGGGAGCAATTGTGATATGAAAATAGGAATGATGAAAACGCTTATTGGATAACCAACATAATTTGCAATGAAATCGCCTGCATTACCTACATACCAAATTTGAAGTAAAAAATTGAGTAAGCAAACTAATACAACAAGACCAATAAATTCCTTTTTACTCACAGGTTTCCTTTTGCGTATAACTTT
>NZ_JBTZUG010000014.1:0-34539 GCF_054890645.1 Alteromonas sp. HB246098
GTTATTTTATTTGTGGGGATACCTCAGACTCTGACCCCATAATTTTAAGCCTAGTTTAGCGCGCTGAGTTCCCATATACTTTTTCAACTGAACAAAAAAGGAACAGGAAAATGTATCGATTCGGAATTGTCGGCGCAGGCATGATTGCGGATTTTCATGCTCAGGCCATTCACGCTATTCCCAATGCAGAATTAACAGGGATTTATTCACGTTCAATTGATAAGGCGAATGCGTTCTCTAAAAAGCATAGCTGTACACCTTTCGACGACTATATGTCGTTTATAACGTCTCCTGAAATTGACATCATCACTATATGCACGCCATCAGGCTTTCATTTAGAGCCAATATCTGCCGCCGCTAAAGCGGGTAAGCACATCATTTGTGAAAAACCGCTGGAGGTTACTGCTGAAAGAGTAGATGAAATGATTGCGGTGTGTGCTGAAAACAAGGTGATGCTAGCGGGTATTTTTCCTCGTCGGTTTAACGCCTCTTCACAGTTACTTAAGCAGGCTATAAATGCTGGGCGCTTCGGCAACATTGCCATGGCAGATGCCTATATTAAATGGTGGCGAACCCAAGAGTATTATGAAAGCGGCGCATGGCGTGGTACATGGAAGCTTGATGGCGGTGGCGCGTTGATGAACCAGTCAATTCATACTATAGATTTACTCCTTTATGTAATGGGGGATGTAAAATCTGTGAGAGCAGAAACTAGGCTGGTGGCCCATGATGGTATAGAGGTGGAAGATGTTGGAATTGCAATGCTAGAGTTTAAAAATGGTGCGTTAGGCGTTATTCAAGGCTCAACAGCTTGCTGGTCTAAAAGCGGTCATCCGGCAGAAATACAAATTACCGGCTCTCAGGGCTCTGTTTTTATGAGCGATGATAAATTTCGAGTCTGGGAGTTTGCTGAAGAAAGTGAAGAAGATGAAAAGATTAGATACAAGTATGGGCTTAATGAAGATGAGGCGGGAGCAGGGGCGGCTGACCCATCTGCCATCGACTTCGTGTGGCATCAAAGAAACTTTGAAGATGTATTAAATGCCCTTGATAACGGCACCAAGCCGCTAGTGGATGGATTTGAAGGGCGTAGGTCTATTGCGCTACTAAACGCTATTTATCGCTCAGCGAAAAACTGCGGTGAAAAGGAACTCGTGTAAAAAAGGGGGCAGAGTTCTGACTCTGACCCCTTTATTTTAATTAGTCGCGCCAGCGTTTGGTCAGTTCGTCGTAGGCGTCTATGCGACGGTCACGGAAGTAAGGCCAAATGCGCTTAACCTGCTCGGTACGTTCCATATCAAGCTCAACTGATAGCGTGGTTTCACCTTCAGCTTCAGCTTTTGCCAAAATCTCGCCCTGCGGGCCTGCAACAAAGCTTTGCCCCCAGAAATGAATGCCCGGGTCGCCCTCAACAGGTGACGCTTCAAAGCCAGTGCGGTTCGCAACGATTACCGGTACTGAGTTTGCTACAGCATGAGAACGCTGGATTGTTTCCCATGCGCCGTGCTGGCGGGTACGCTCTTCTTCTGTGTCAGTTAAGTCCCAGCCAATAGCAGTAGGGTAGAACAACAAATCTGCACCTGCCATTGCCATTAGGCGTGCCGCTTCTGGGTACCATTGATCCCAACATACTAATACGCCAAGTTTACCTACGCTGGTTTCAATAGGCGTGAAGCCCATATCGCCCGGAGTGAAGTAAAACTTCTCGTAAAAACCCGGGTCGTCAGGAATGTGCATTTTACGGTACTTGCCCGCAATTTCTTTATTGCGGTCGAACACTACGGCGGTGTTGTGATACAAACCAGAACCGCGTTTTTCAAACAAGGACGTAACTAACACAATGTTGTGTTTTTCAGCGAGTTCACCAAAAAAGTCCGTTGCTGGTCCTGGTATTGGTTCAGCCAAATCAAAGGCGTCAGTATCTTCTTGCTGGCAAAAATACAGGGTGCTGTGCAGCTCTTGAAGCAAAATACACTCGCAACCTTCAGCCGCTAACTTGGCAACTTGCTCGGCACTTTTGTTCCAGTTCGTTGCTTTGTCATTGTCGGCAACGGCCTGTTGTACCAGACCAACTTTTAGCTTAGCTGGGCGCATGTAATGACACTCCTTTCTTTAAGGTGGTGATAATTGAGTCTTTTAACGTATTTGTGGGTACTTGCATAGAAATACAATGCAAGCTGCCGTATTGTCTTACGAGTACACTACAATCAATTGGTTCAACAATATGATTGGGATGTGCTCTTTGAACGGTTTCGATGGCTTCGGCATCTTCTTCTTCACCGTATACGGGCAACAAAATAGCCTTATTACAAATCAAGTAATTGGCGTAGGATGCAGGTAGACGATCTCCTTCAACGTTTACTATATGAGGCAGCGGTAAATGGAACTGTTTATGTTCAGGCAGTTCAAGAGCGCACTCATCGCACAGCGCTTTCAACCCTTCAAAGTGACTGTCATTAGGGCGGTTGTTACACGCTTGGATAACTAAGCCTTTGTTTGGCGTAAAGCGCACAAGGGTGTCGATGTGGCCATCTGTATCATCACCCTCTAAATGCCCATGCTGCAAGATAGTAACCTTATTGCAGCCCAGCATATCTTTAAACACATCTTTGTAAGCACCTAGCGACATATCGCCGTTGCGTTCAGGGTTAAGTAGACACTGCGCGGTACTTAGTAAATGCCCATTTTCATCAATTTCTAACGCACCGCCTTCTGCCACAATAGGGCTACTGCGAAGCGCAGAGTTGCACATGGCGGCGAGGTACCGCTGATTGACAAGGTTATCTTCTGAAGCGTTGAATTTGTTACCCCAACCGTTGAAACGAAATTCTACGGGCGAGCCGTTACCTTCACTGTCTTTACACGTGATAAAGCTGTAGTCGCGCATCCAGGTATCATTGAACGAGGCGGCAACGATAAGCACTTGTGCATTTTCGGGTAAACGGGGCTTAAGATCGTCAACGTCACTTGGCGCGCATAATAAAATGACACCCGCATTATTGCGATTCACTGCTGCAATCACATTTAGATAGGTCGCTCTTGCTTCTTCCAACCATGGTGCCCAGTCGGTGTTTGCGTGCGGCCATGCCAACATAACTGCATCAATGTCATGCCATTCAGGCGCCATAATACGGTTGCCGTGCATAGTAAAATTCCAAGTCGCTTTAAAATAGGGGGTGGATTATAGCCATGCAGTAGCACCAGACCAAGGCTAATGGTGATGAAATTAATTGGCGGTGACGATTAATTTAAACCACCTAAAACGTAAGCCTAGCTTAAAGGCTATAATTTCACTTTAAATGCCGCCCACCATTAAGGTGTAGTGTTTGGCCTGTCACGTAGTCGCTGTCAAATAAATAGTTCATGGCTTTCACGGCCTCTTGGGCACCCGGTACTATTTCGAGTAGCGACTTTTTCACTGCTTTTTGTTTATAAGCTTCGTCATCACCTTCATTAAACATAAGTAGAGCCGGTGCAATGCTATTCACTTTCACCTTTGGAGCTAGCTTTTTTGCAAAAGACAAGGTGAGATTATGCAACGCAGCTTTACTCGCCGCGTAAGCCATATGCTTTTCACTGCCGGTGTCTTGCACATAATCAGTCATGTGAATGATGTCAGCTTGTTCTTCACAACCGCACAGCGCTTCTTCTAACGCTATATTAATGCGATAGGGAGCAACTGCATGAATCATCATCATGCGTTCCATTAAGTCTTGCTTATCACCATTATCTTTCTCTTGAGCCCAATCTGATGCGTTGTGAATGATCCCTCGATAGGTTTTACTGATTGCCTTAATCTCATCAATTGCTCGATCAATAGCCGCCTCAGTGCTAAAATCCGCCTGTAAAACTGTTGCGCCTTTATCCTTAAGCATCGCAATACTCGAGCGATGCGTTCGATAAGTCACAACAACGCGATGTCCTTTTGCAAGTAAACTTTCGGCCATCGCCAAGCCCAATCGTTGGCTGGCGCCTGTTATCAGTACAGGTGAGTTCAAGATAGTGTCCTTCTTTTCTAAGAGGTAACAGTTTTATTATTCCGTGCTAAACGCACGTGAAGTAGCAACAACATTAAATAAAAGTCATGTTGTCGTATAACCGAACTTTTACGATTTGAAAGGCGTATCAGTTCAAAAAAAGCAGTAACAACGGATAATACAATGTTAGCAAAAGAAGCGGTAATTGTGCGTGATGCACTAGACCTCTCTATATCAGAGCCGGCACAACGTGTACGTGAAGCATTAGAAGCCAAGGGGTTAGAAACACCTATGGTGGCTAATGGTCTTTCTGACGAACAAAAGCGCAAACGAATTGAAAGTGCGATGCGTGACGTAATGGACACGCTTGGACTTGACCTTACTGATGACAGCTTGTGCGATACACCTACCCGTATTGCCAAAATGTATGTCAATGAGATTTTCGGAGGCTTGGATTATCACAAGTTCCCTAAAATTACTGCTATTGAAAATAAAATGCAGATAGATCAGCCTGTTCAGGTATCTGATATTAGCTTAACAAGTACTTGCGAACATCACTTTGTAACCATTGATGGCACAGCCACGGTATCGTACATACCTAAAGATACAGTAATTGGTCTTTCGAAAATAAACCGTCTTGTAAGCTTCTTTGCTCAACGCCCTCAGGTACAAGAGCGTCTAACGCAGCAGGTGTTAGTTGCACTGCAAACATTAACGAATACAGAAGATGTTGCTGTGAGTATCAACGCTACGCACTATTGCGTAAAAGCGAGAGGAATTCGAGATACTAATTCCTACACGAAGACGTCAGCGTTAGGTGGCCGTTTCTTAACAGACAGCGAATTGAAACGAGAGTTTTTCCGTTAAGTAAGTTGGGAAACTTTCACGGACAAATTAAAAAGCCGCTTTTTGAAGCGGCTTTTTCGTAGATATCTGACGTCGATTTTTACTTGAAAATGTGTTCGCTATCTAAGGCGTCCACAATAAGGTTAATTCGGCCACCAATACCATTGGCGGGAATAAGACTGAGTACTTTGTTACAACAGCCACAAGACTCATGTTGTTCGAGGTACATGTCTCGAGAAGCGTTTAGTTGAAAATCATTAATTGCGCCGCAATAAGGGCACATATATTCCAATGCTTTAACACTTTGCATTGTTTTATCCGTTACCATGTTTTACATATCCATATGATGTAAGTCGAAATCCAGTGTGTGAAAAAGTAATTTGTATTGCCTCGGTGTACTAACTTTGGAAAGAGAAAAAACTAAAGTTTGCAAGATACAAACCACACACATCGGTTAAGGGCTACTTTCGCGTTAATTAGCCTGTAAATAAGCTGAATGGCCACTTTGCGGGATTATCCCACAAAGATTTTGGATAACCTCTATCCACGACTAAAGTATAGTCTGTAATTCTTTTACTGCCTGTGTAATTCGGGGTTATTTAATAAGTCCTTGGTAATAAAGCTAATTAATTTTCATGGCGGTAACTCACCGGTCGTGGGAGTCACAACGTACGAAAAATTAGGTGAGTTGACTAACAGCTTTAGCTGTCGGAAGGGGTGAGTATCAGAGGTTTACATGCTTTTTAAATTCTGTTAACTTTTATCTTAATCGATTAAGCTTTTTAAATTAAACGTAAGTTTGATGCTAAGTGCAATACTGTCTTTGCTATCAAACTTATTATATCGCTTTTGTTATTGATTAGATTTGTAAAACAAGTGGGTGCTTCCAACGACTTTTGTCTGCCATCACTCACATGATTTTGTAAAGTGTATGTGTACGTAAAGCACCTTCATGCCGTTGTTATGAGACAGATTATGCCGAGCCGAGACCCAAGTAGTAGAATTATCAGGTGGTTAACCTACCTTATGTTTATGATGTTTGCGATGACATCAGATTCAGTTGGCGAAATAATTAAAGAAGTAAAAGTAGCGTTCTCTGTCACTAATGCGCAAGCGAGTTTAATGCATTCTTTGCCTATGCTGGGTATCGCGTTATCTGGATTATTGTTAGGTTTTTTGGCTGATAAGTTAGGTCGTAAGCCAACCATTATCATTGGTTTAGGGTTATTTGGGATAGCTTGTTACAGCTTCCTTATTGCCAATGACTTTATCCTGATTGTAAGCTTGATGAGCTTGTCAGGAGTCGCCGTTGGTATTTTCAAAACGGGTGCGCTTGCACTTATCGGTGATATTTCAACATCTACAAAACAACACACAGCAACGATGAACGGTGCAGAGGCGTTCTTTGGGGTGGGCGCAATAATTGGTCCTTTAATTGTGGCGTATTTAATTCACCAAGGGGTAGCGTGGCAGTGGCTATATGTCATCGCGGGTGGTGTATGTACCCTTCTTATTGTTGGCGCGCTGTTGGTTAAATATCCAACGTATTCCCGCGACACTTCTTCTGGGGAAAATAACGTTTCCGTTGCGCAAAGTTTAAGTTTGATCAAAAACCCGTATGCCTTAGGCTTTTCTATTGGAGCTTTTTTGTATGTTGCTGCAGAAAGCGCCATTTATGTGTGGATGCCGAGTTACTTAGTGTGCGACGCTACTACTCTTAAAGCCACATATAACTGTTACAGCGAAGGCTTTTCTCAAACTCTGGCTATCTATTCGGTAACTGCCTTTTTTATTCTCCGGGCCGCTGGGCGCTTTATCGGAATTTGGATGATGTCTCGCTTTAACTGGGCCCTAGTTCTGATGTTGTTCACAGGCGCTATTGTATTATGTTTTGGCTTAGGACTATGGGGTGGAAAGCAAGTCGCGCTTTACTTGTTTCCACTTACGGGTATTTTCATGTCGGTTATTTACCCTACGTTTAATTCGAAGGGAATAAGCTGCTTCCCTAAACACCAGCACGGCAGCGTGGCAGGGGTTATATTGTTCTTTACTGCTGCTGGCGCAGCGGCTGGCCCTTTCATTATGGGGCTTGTAAGTGACGCTAACGGAGGCGATGCAAAATACGGCTTCATGGTCGCCACTGGCTTTGCTGCCGTGCTATTCATTGGCCTGGTGTACAACTTTATTAAAAACCCCACTAAACAGCGTTTAGCTGAAATTGAAGCAAGTGAATACGCTAGCTAAGTGAAACGAGCCGCGAGTCTCACCGCTCGTAGTATCAGTCAACTGAAAGCTGCCGGACTTATGTCCGGCACTGGTTTTTCATAGCGTTGTTGTTTAAGCTTCACATCACTCCTTTACTCATTACTCCTTATTAACGTCCCATGGATGAATTAAAACAAGCCCAAGCGCTTTACGACACGCTCGTAGAGTTTGCCGTGACCTACAGCTTCCAAATTGTAGGTGCCATTATCATATTTCTACTTGGTTGGTGGGTGGCCAATAAGATAGGCCATGTGGTTGAAAACCTCATGGTAAATAAAAAAATCGACGTTACGCTAAGCCGGTTTACCGGTGGTATATGTAAACTGGTGGTGCTTGGAATAGTTATCATCATCGCCCTTGGTAACGTGGGGATAAGCGTTACTCCTTTAATTGCGGCACTCGGTGCTGTTGGCTTAGGTGCTGGTCTTGCTATTCAGGGCATGCTGGCAAACTATGCCGCAGGTTTTACTATAATCATTACCCGTCCGTTTGTAGTAGGAGATACTATTCGGGTTCGTGGTGTTGCTGGCGTTGTTGATCAGGTTATGCTGCCTTATACCATTCTTATTGATGAAGATAACGTGCACATACAAATTCCCAATAAGCTTATTGTTGGAGAGATCTTGCATAACTCTGCTGAAAACATGCTTATAGAACTCGAGATTGGCGTTGCTTACTCCAGCAATGTAGATAACGTCATTGAAGTAATTCGACATGCAGTTGCATCTGTAGACGGTGTTAGTGCTGAAAAAGCACCTGCTATTGGTGTCGATAATTTTGGTGACAGCAGTATTAATTTTGGGGTTCGGGTTTGGGCTCCTGCGACAAGGCATTTCGAAGTGCGCTATGCGCTTAATCAAGCCGTTTTTAACGCGCTCCAACAGCACAATATTGATATTCCATTCCCTCAACGAGAAGTCAGAATGCTGGACTAAGATAGGGTTATTTTAATAGACCTAACGTTAGATAGATGCCGAACAGCCATTCAGCTATTCGGCATTTTTTTATAGTTCGTAAAGTTCTAGCGGTAACCCGTCAGGGTCTTGAAAAAACGTAAAGCGCTTTCCCGTATACTCGTCGGTTCTTACGGGCTCACATTCCACACGTTTGTTAGTTAAGTGATCAATCATTTCATCAAGGTTGTCTACTTTAAATGCTAAGTGTCTAAGCCCCTGCGCTTCCGGACGCGACGGCCTTTGCGGTGCCCCTGGAAACGAAAATAATTCAATTTGACTTCCATCAGGTAAACCAAGGTCGCATTTATATGAGTCCCTAGCTTCTCGGTAATTTTCGTCAATGATGGAGAACCCTAACACGTCTGTGTAGAACGTTTTCGAACGTGGATAGTCACTACAAATAATAGCAACATGGTGAAAGCCTTTTAGCATACTAATTCCTTTTATATTCTTACGGCATCTCTTGGTCGCGAGCAGCTTCAAATAACTTATACCAGTGTTCGCGCGACAGGTGAACGTCCACCGCTTTCTGGCTAGATTTGATTCGTTCAATATTAGTGCTGCCTAACACCGGCGCGATATTGGCAGGGTGTCGCATTAACCATGCTAGAACAATGGCTTCAGGCGTTGTTTGGTATTCGCTTGCAAGTTGTGCCACTAAATTCGCGGTTGCCAAGTCTGCGCTAGTCTCGGTTTTCGCCCCTGTATATTTTCCTTGAGCCAAGCTTCCCCAAGCCTGAAGCTGAACATTATTCATCATACAGTACTCAAGAGTCCCTGGTGCATAACCCATATTACGATTAGCCGCACTATTGCTGGTGATGCCGTCTTCTAGCCAATCTCTAAAACCGAGGCTCATTTCAAGTTGGTTGGCAACAATAGGTGTTGAGAGCGCTGATTGAAGGTAGTTTATTTGGTGCCCGTGCATATTAGACACACCCACGTGTTTAATCTTTCCCTGTTGCTGTAGCAGCAATAAGGTGCCAGCCACTTCTTCCAATTCCATAAGCGGGTCGGGGCGGTGTAGCAGCAGTATATCAAGTTGCTCGATACCTAAACGAGAGAGAATGCCTTCAACAGAAGTATGTATATGATTTGCCGAGAAATCATAACGCTTTGGTCCTAAATCATCTTCAAAACGTATTGCACATTTAGATTGAATAAGCATTTTGTCTTTAAGTTCTGGGGCTTGCTTAAGCGCTTCACCAAAGGCAGTTTCTGCCTTACCGAATGTGTAAATATCAGCATGGTCAAAAACGTTAATATCTAAGTCTAGTACAGCGTCGATGATTGATCTTGCTTGGGTAACATCGGCTTTAGTGACGGGGTCATTATTCCAACCACCACCTAAGCCCATACATCCATAAATTAGGCGGCTTGCATGTGGAAAGTGTGCATTCATATAGTTTTCTCCCTTTAGAAAGTGTGAGTGAACAAAGTACTTATGCACTCAATAAAGCTCTGGAGCTCATTCTTATTATCAACAAAGCGCTACTCTAGTACGACTGTGTTAATAATAACAGTTTGATTAGGCGAGTATATTTTAACTAACGACAGTTAGCGCTTCAGATTATTTTTGGTGTGGAAATAGCTAATAGCAAGAAGTAGCAATAACCACCACAATAGTTGGGGTAGACGTTTTAATGAAGTAGCGAGCATTCATTACTACAAAATCATCACAGGAAGAGAGTTTTATGTTGAAAAAATGGTTGTTAGCGGCAATGGCAAGTTCACTACTTATTGGGTTAGCTGGCTGCACCGGAGTGCCGGAAAAGGTAGAGCCTGTCGAGGGCTTCGAGCTTCCTAGGTATTTAGGGGAGTGGTATGAAATAGCGCGCTTTGACCACAGTTTCGAAGAAGGGCTCAGCGAGGTCACAGCAACCTATAGTATGCGCGAAGATGGTGGCGTGAAAGTTATTAATCGCGGCTATTCAAAAGAAGAAGGTAAGTGGGACCAAGCCGAAGGTAAAGCATATTTTGTTGAAAATGAAACGACAGGACATCTAAAGGTATCCTTTTTCGGACCGTTCTACGCAAGCTATGTCATTATGGAGTTAGACAAGGAAGGCTATCAATATGCGCTGATAACCGGGCCTGATAAAGATTACCTTTGGATTTTAGCGCGAACGCCTACAATTTCAGATGAGATCCGCGCCCGTTTGCTAGAAAAAGCAAGAACGGCTGGGTATGACACTAGTAAGCTTATTTGGGTTGAGCACGGCCAAGTGAAATCATAGGTACTATCAAGTGAGTTGTTCTGCGCGCAAATACGGATTTGTGCTATTATTGCGCGCAACTTCCTCGCTGTTTGAATAAGTACTAAGAGAGACAAGGCATGCAAACGCTCACCATTACTACGCCAGACGATTGGCACCTTCATTTCCGCGATAACGAAATGCTATCTGAAACAGTGCCTGCAACCGCACGTTGTTTCCAGCGCGCTATCGTTATGCCGAACCTAGTACCCCCCGTAGTTAATGCTGAAATGGCGATGGCATATAAAGGGCGAATTGAGGCAGCTCGACCTGAAGGCAGTAATTTTGAGCCATTGATGACTTTATTTCTTACCAACCAAACTACGCCGCAAGATATTGTCGACGCAAAGCAAGCAGGCGTAACCGCATGTAAGCTTTATCCCGCAGGAGCGACGACTAATTCAGACGCCGCGGTAAAAGGTATTCAAGCTTTATACCCAGTATTCCAAGCCATGCAAGAGCAAGGTTTGTTATTGTTAATTCACGGCGAAGTTACCGAGCATCACATTGATATTTTTGACCGTGAAAAAGTGTTCATAGATACACACCTAGGTCCCATCGTTGAAGCATTTCCTAAGCTGAAAGTGGTGTTTGAACACATTACTACAGCAGATGCTGCAAGTTTCGTAGCGAGCGCGAGCGAATTTGTGGGCGCAACTATCACGCCTCAGCACTTATTGCTTAATCGCAACGATTTACTAGTTGGTGGTGTACGCCCTCACAACTATTGCCTGCCGGTGCTTAAGCGAAATACCCACCAAAAAGCCTTACGCGATATGGTGGCAAGTGGCAATAAGAAGTTCTTTTTAGGTACTGATTCTGCACCTCATGCTAAGCATAAAAAAGAGAATGCTTGCGGGTGTGCAGGTTGTTACAGCGCATGGTCTGCAATAGAGCTTTATGCAGAAGTATTCGAGCAGTTAGGTGCAATAGACAAGCTTGAAGGTTTTGCTAGCCATTACGGTGCAGACTTTTATGGTTTACCGCGAAATACAACTACAATGACGTTAGTAAAAGAGTCGTGGACGGTGCCAGAACAGGTAACCCTAGCTGATGGTACCGACATGGTTCCATTTTTTGCGGGGCAAACACTACAGTGGAAATTAGAAAAGGCATTTCAAGCGTAAGCTTATTCTATACGGTTTGTACGCGTGCCCTGTGGAACGTTTCCATAAGGGCACAAACGCTCTTCTAGACCCATTCAAACGATTTTACTGACACTTTTCCATCATCTCACTTTCTTCAAAAGGTGGCATGATGAACCAAGAATATGGCGTAACTCATCATATAGAACATGGTGTAGTTAACTTTTGGAACCCAAATTAATGACCGTTGAAACAGTTAAGCATTTAGATATAAACCCTGCCATCGTTAAAGCACTAGACTCTCAAGGCATTCACCAACTTTCTCCAATCCAAGCGCAGTCACTTCCCGAAGCGCTTCAGGGAAAAGATGTGATTGGTCAGGCGCAAACAGGTAGCGGTAAAACCTTATGCTTCGTGATCCCAGCCTTGCAGCACATTGAAGTTAACGATTTTACTACACAAGCCATTATGCTTTGCCCAACCCGTGAGCTTGCCGACCAAGTAGCGCAGCAGTGCCGTAGTGCGGCTAAAAATATCGGTAATATCAAAGTAACTACCTTATGTGGCGGGCAGCCTATGGGGCCGCAAATTCAGTCGTTAAAACACAGTCCTCACATTATTGTAGGTACTCCTGGTCGCGTGATGGATCATGTGGAAAAGCGCCGTATTGATTTACGTAATGTAAAGCTGCGTGTGCTTGATGAAGCCGACCGCATGTTAGATATGGGCTTTGAAGATGATTTACGCATTATCTTCGGACAGACGCCAACGCAAGTGCAAACACTACTTTTTTCTGCAACTTTCACCGAGCAAATTGAGCGTGTGGCGAAGCAGTACTTGCATAACCCGGTAACCTGTAAAGTAGAAGCGCAAGAGAGCAAGCCGGCAATTACTCAGTTGGGCTATAACGTGTTGCCTCACACCAGAACGCAGGCGCTAAAAGCCGTATTAACCGAATATCAGCCTAAAAACGCCATTGTTTTCTGTAACCGTAAAACGCAGGTAAATGAAGTTGTTGAAGAGCTTATAGAAGATGGCTTCAGCGCTAAAGGGCTTCAGGGGGATATGGAACAGCATCAAAGAACTTCAGTGCTTATGCAGTTTGCGAGCGACGCGCTACAAGTGCTAGTGGCTACCGACGTTGCTGCCCGTGGATTAGATATCGATGATATTGCCTGTGTTATTAACTACACAGTAAGTGAAGAGCCTGAAACCCACATTCACCGCATTGGCAGAACGGCACGTGCGGGCGCTCAAGGTATGGCGATAACGCTAGTAAGCGAGGAAGAAGAACACTTTTTACGAAAGATAGAAGTATTGCAAGAAAGTGATATTCCGCTAAAAGGTGCGCAAAGCTTACGTTTTCATAAAAATAAAATTACCCAGCCTGACTTTACCTGTATTTCATTAAGTGCCGGTAAAAAGGAAAAGCTTCGCCCTGGCGACTTGGTAGGAGCGCTTACAAAAGATGCAGGCATTCCTGGCGACGACTTAGGTAAAATCAAAGTGCAAAACAGCATGAGTTTTGTCGCAGTGAAAACGCGAAGCGTCAAAAAAGCCATGACCCAGTTTAGAGAGGGTAAGATCAAAGGTAAGCGTATTAGAGCCCGAAAACTTTAACAGGCGCTTTAATAAGTAAGTATTTACCTTAAAAAAAGGAAGGTTAGTGTGGTTGCTGAAACTGATTTAACCCTGTTGCTCAAAAACTTAAACCCTGTAGCCGATAGTGAAGACTTTGTATTCACCACTTTACAGGCAGATAAATTAACCAGTTCATTGATTTCAGCGGCTAAGGGCATGTTTCAAGAGCGAGAGGGCACCACGCTCATTTTGCCTTTGGCTGAAGCCGAGCAAGCTGGACTTCAATTTGAAGGTTACTATCGCTGTATAACCTGCGAAGTGCACTCTAGTTTAAAGGCGGTAGGAATGACTGCCGCTATGTCTACCGCGTTAGGTGAAGCCGGAATAAGTGCCAACGTGGTAGCGGCTTTCTATCACGACCATATTTTTGTACCTGCTGAAAAAGTTGATTTAGCGCTTGACGTGTTAACGTCGCTATCCGGTTAATTCTGTCGATGCTTATTTGGCAAAAATAATTACTGCTTAATCCAGTATCCACAACGCGAAAAAAAGCCCCATGTTTGACACAGCAAACATGGGGCTTTAATTATCGTAGCTCACGTGTGCTACTTAAAGTACGTGAATTACCAAATTTTCACGCGTTCTTCTGGCGGCAGATACAACGCATCGTCTTCGGTAACGTTAAAGGCTTCGTAGAATTCTGGTACGTTGCGCACAGCGCCGTTGGTACGGAATTTAGTAGGAGAGTGGGTGTCTGTCTGTACTTGACTGCGCAACGCTTCTTCACGGTATTTGCTGGCCCAAACCTGACCATAACCGATGAATACGCGCTGGTCGCCAGTAAAGCCATCTAGCTCTGGGGCTTTTTCACCATCAAGAGACAAGTGGTAAGCTTTAAGCGCAATACTAATACCGCCTAGGTCACCAATGTTTTCACCTAAGGTATATTCGCCGTTTACGTGTAAATCAGGTAACACCTCGAATTGATTGTATTGCTCTATGAGGTTTGCAGTACGTGCTTCAAACTCGCTTCGATCTTCATCGGTCCACCAGTTTCTTAGTACGCCATCACCGTCAAAGGTTGAGCCTGAATCATCGAATCCGTGACCTATTTCGTGTCCGATTACTGCGCCAATACCACCGTAGTTCACCGCGTCTTCTGCGTTCATATCAAAAAACGGAGGCTGCAGAATAGCGGCAGGGAATACAATTTCGTTAAGAGGCGGATTGTAGTATGCGTTAACGGTTTGAGGTGTCATACCCCACTCGTGGGTCCACACCGGGCCGCCTTGTTTCTTCAGCATTTCTTCGTATAGCACGTCAGAGGAGCGCTTAAGGTTACCGAATAAATCACCGGCATTCACCGTTAGTGCTGAATAATCTCTCCACTGATCTGGATAACCTATTTTGACGGTAAATTTAGACAGTTTGTCCAGCGCTTGCGCACGAGTTTCGTCTGTCATCCAGTCTAGGTTTTCAATACTTTCTTTGTAAGCCAGTAGTAGGTTGTTAACCATTTCCATCATGCGGTCTTTCGCTTCAGGCGGGAAATGCTGTTTTACATAAACCTTACCGATAAGCTCGCCTACATGGGCATTTGAAAGGCTTACCGCACGGCGCCATTGTGGCTGTTGCTCTTCAACACCGCGAAGCACTTTGCTGTAGAAATTGAAGTTTGCTTCATCAAGCTCGGCATTTAAGCGACCGGCTGAAGCATTTAACAAGCCCCACTTAAGGAACGTTTTCCAATCTTCCAGTGAGGTTTCTGCAATAACGCCATCAATGTTTTGCATGTAGTCTTTTTGCAAAATGCCTAGTGAAGGAATGTCGCTGATGTCAGCTTCAGCAAGATAGGCATCCCAGTTAAACTTAGGCATCAATGCTTTAAGTTCTTCAATCGAAAGCTTGTTATAGTTTGCGGCAAAGTTACGGGCTTGCTCTTTCTTCATGTGCAGTTGAGCAATTTTAGTCTCAAGCTCGAAAAGCATATCGGCACTTTCTTTTGGTGCTTCGAAACCCGCAAGTTCGAACATAGTTTGAATATGCTTAACGTATGCGTCACGAATGGTTTGTGACGTTTCGTCGTCTTTAAAATAGTACTCGCGCTCAGGCAGTCCAAGACCGGCTTGCCACGTGTACATCAGATATTCTTTTGGCGACTTGAGATCTGGGTATTGGGTTAGGCTGAATGGGGTACCGTAGCCATAGCGAGCAGCATAAGCAAAATACTCGGCAAGGTCGGTATAGTCTTCAATAGCCTCAATCTTGGATAGCTCAGGTTTTATTGGCGTTACGCCAAGCTTATTGCGGGTTTCCATATCCATATAGGCACGGTAAAAATCGCCCACTTTTTGTTCGTCGCTTCCCGCTTTAAAATCACCTTCGGCAGAAGACTTAATAATATCCATTACGTGGTCTTGCGCTTCATCACGAAGAATAACGAAAGAACCGTAGCTAGACTTATCAGCTGGTATTTCAAAATTATCAAACCACTTACCGTTTACGTAGCGGAAGAAGTCATCACCGGGGTCTACAGACAGATCCATATTCTCTTTAATGACGCCTGAAGAAAGCTGCTGCTGAGCTTCTTCAGTGGCAGCGCTTTGGTTTTGCTGTTCTGTCGATGAATTTTGTGGGCTACAGGCCGTTAAGGCCAGTGCCACGCTTAAGCTTAAAACGCTACGTAACATTTAGAGTTTTCCTTTTCATTCTGACTGGGCAATGTTTGGACTTGCCGCTTATAGTTTTTAGCGCGTTGTTAGGGCCTTTACATCCATAAGAATGACCTTTGCATCCACAAGAATATCGGGGCGCAACACGCACGGTTTTTCTAACGTTTTAGCATGATGGTAGGGATAGAAAAAGTGTTTATAGTGAAAATACACAGCTTGTAACAACTTGGCAGACTAAGTTCGCTATAGTGTTCTATATTGACCTCATCACAATATTCAAGGAACGGCAATGGACTTACATAAAACTCCTTTTGAAAGCGTATCACCGTGCGAGTACGCAGACGCCCTGCCAAGAGAGCAGTTCATGCATTACGGGATTAAACCATTGTGGGATGGCATGCCTCGTATTGCTGGTCCAGCATTCACCGTTAAGTGTGAGCCGGGTGACCATCTTATGCTGCATGCGGCGATATATCGCGCAAGCCCTGGTGATATCATTGTGGTTGAAGCTGATGATGAATTTGCCGTTGCGGGCGGTAACGTCTGCGCAATCGCCCAATCTCGAGGGATTAAAGGCTTCGTAATTGATGGTGTTATCCGAGATATTGCTGAAACCCGTGACAACAAGTTTCCAGTGTTTGCCAGAGGCGTTATACCCAAGCCTGGAGCGAAAAAGTGCATATCGCCGTTAAATGAGCCTATTACCTGTGCTGGTGTAACTGTTCACGCGGGAGACATCATTGTGGCAGACGAGGAGGGCATTGCAGTCATTCCTAAGGATGAGGCGCTAGCAGCCTATGACATTGCCCAAAAGCGCGCACAAAAAGACGGTTCTATGTCGCTAGAACAGTGGCAGGCTGAACACGCTGAAAAAGTAGAAGGCATACTCGCTAAATTAGGCTTTGCGGAGTAAAGCTTTGCAGAAAATTAGCCATGCTTTGACTGGTTTTTGATAAGCTTTTCACTAAGCCCTTCATTAAGCAATTGGCTTTGCCAAATATTAACTAATGTTAAGTGAGCTTTGCGGTAAAAAAGTACCGCAAAGTTCAACACACTTTCAGTTATCGTGTAGAATTGTGACCTAAGCATTTTGGGCATACGTAAACGTGCTCTGTCACCGAAAAATTAACGAGTTCTACATGTTTTCATTTTTTGAAAAGCTGACCCAGCCTTTCCCCAATACACCGCCTACTCAACCGCCAACAGGTGTCATTGCATTTTGTAAGTACTACACCAAAGGCATGTGGGGCGTCATTCTTACAGTTTCGGTGCTAAGTGCAATTGTGGCCATGTTAGAAGTAGCGCTGTTTGGATTTCTGGGCCAGTTGGTTGACTGGTTTTCTGAACAAAGCCGCGAAACCTTTTTAGAAGACCAAAAATTCACGCTTATTGGCATGGGTTTAACGGTTCTTGTTTTCATTCCTTTGTTTATTTTGTTGCGCTCGCTGTTTTCTCGTCAGTCTCTGATGGGGAACTACCCGATGCGCATTAGATGGCAGGCTCACCGCTATTTGCTTGGCCAAAGTTTAACATTCTTCCACGACGAGTTTGCCGGCCGTGTGGCTACTAAGGTGATGCAGACTGCACTATCGGTAAGAGAAACCGTGACCAAGGTTCTCGATTTGCTGGTGTACATCAGCGTTTATTTTATCTCTATGGTAGTGCTTATCTTTAGCACTGATTGGCGCTTAGCCATGCCGCTTATCGTATGGTTCTTTGTGTACATTGGTATTTTAAAAGTGCTGGTGCCTAAACTGAAAGAAGTATCGCAAAAGCAAGCCGACGCGCGCTCATTAATGACAGGGCGTATTGTGGATAGTTACACCAATATCACCACAGTGAAGCTGTTTTCGCATAGTCGCCGTGAAGCTGATTATGCAAAAGAAAGCATGGATGGTTTTCTTAAAACGGTTTACCCACAAATGCGTTTGGTTACCGTATTGGAATTTTGTGTGGAAATGGCTAACGCCATTCTTATCTTTACCATTGGCGCATTGTCTGTGTATTTATGGATGGAAAACATTGCGAGCCCCGGTGATATTGCCATTGCTATTAGTTTGTGTTTGCGACTAAACGGTATGTCGCACTGGGTAATGTGGGAAGTATCTGGCTTGTTTGAGAACTTAGGTACTGTGCAAGACGGCATGAATACACTAGCGCAGCCAATCGCAGTAAAAGATAAACCTAAGGCTAATGCACTTAAAGTAAATGGCGGCGGGATTAACTTCGACAACGTGAACTTTTCTTATGCTGGGGCCGATGAAAAGCCTATTGATGTGTTTAAAAATTTAGATTTAGACATCAAGCCTGGTGAAAAAGTAGGGTTAGTGGGGCGCTCTGGTGCAGGTAAATCAACTTTAGTGAACCTATTAATGCGCTTTTACGATACCCAAAGTGGCCGAATTATCATTGATGGGCAAGATATTACCCAAGTGGGGCAGGAAACCCTACGAGCTAAAATCAGTATGGTAACGCAGGATACCTCGTTGATGCATCGCTCTGTACGCGACAATATTCTATACGGGCGTACGGATGCGACCGAAGAGGATATGGTAAAGGCGGCTAAGCAAGCCGAGGCGCACGATTTTATCCTTACCCTCACCGATAGTTACGGTAGAACAGGCTACGACGCGCATGTAGGTGAGCGAGGCGTTAAGCTTTCAGGCGGTCAGCGCCAGCGAATTGCTATTGCACGAGTGTTACTGAAAGACGCGCCCGTGCTGGTACTGGACGAGGCGACATCGGCACTAGATTCAGAAGTTGAAGCGGCCATTCAAGCCTGTCTGGATAAGGTGATGGAAGGTAAAACCGTGCTAGCCATTGCACATCGCCTATCTACCATTGCACAAATGGACAGGTTGCTTGTTTTGGATAAAGGTAACATTGTAGAGCAGGGCACACATGCTGAGCTTATCGCTCAAAATGGTATTTATGCGAAGCTTTGGGCTCACCAAACCGGCGGATTTATTGGTGTTGAATAAGAAATTTGCGAAATAGTGTTCAATCGCAGAAGGGATGGATAAACCGCTTGTATCTTGAAAGTGGTTAAGTATAATACGCGTCCCTCCCTTGCGATACCGCACTTTCCTTAGAAAAGACGCACAACTCACAAGGGCAGTGTAAGTAAATTTTGTCTTTTAGACACCACAGGGGTGTAGTTCGAATTGGTAGAACAGCGGTCTCCAAAACCGATGGTTGGGGGTTCGAGTCCCTCCACCCCTGCCAAATTTACTTAAACTAAGAATTTTTAAATTGCGCATTAAATGAGTGCGTAAAACAACGACGCTGTAGTGCTAGGATCGTAACATGAGCGAAAAGACGGAAAATCAGTCCAATGCATTGGACATGTTTAAATGGGTAGTGGTTTTTGCACTACTTGCCGGTTTAGTAACCGCTAATACAATGTACGGTGAGATCTCGGTACTATACCGTGCTATCGCTATTGTTGTAGTAGTTGGTATAGCTGGTTTTATCGCGGCAACTACCGAAAAAGGTAGCACCTTCTTGAGCTTTGCTAAAGAGTCTCGCACAGAAGTTCGCAAGGTTGTGTGGCCAACTCGTCAAGAGACGAACCAAACTACACTTATCGTGCTTGCAGCGACGTTAATCATGGCACTAATTTTATGGGGACTAGACGGCATCATCGTTCGTGTAGTTGGCTTTATTACTGGAATAGGAGCATAAACGTATGTCTGAAGAAGAAGCAGTAAAGAAAAGATGGTACGTAGTACAAGCCTATTCGCAATATGAGTCTCGTGTAAAGAAGACCCTGCTTGAATACATCAAAATGCACAACATGGAAGACTACTTCGGTCAGGTACTAGTACCAACAGAAGAAGTTGTAGAAATGCGTGCGGGTCAAAAGCGTAAGTCTGAGCGCAAGTTCTACCCGGGTTATGTTTTGGTAGAAATGGCAATGACTGAAGAGTCTTGGCACTTAGTGAAAAGCGTTCCTCGTGTACTTGGTTTCATCGGTGGTACATCTGATCGCCCTATGCCTATCACGCAAAAAGAAGCTGATGCTATCTTAAATCGTCTTGAAGAAAACGTTGATAAGCCAAGACCAAAGACCTTGTTCGAACCAGGCGAAGTTATTCGTGTTACCGACGGTCCATTTGCAGACTTCAACGGTGTGGTAGAAGAAGTCGACTACGAAAAGAGCCGCGTAAAGGTATCGGTACTTATCTTCGGTCGTTCTACACCGGTAGACCTAGAATTTGGTCAGGTAGAAAAAGGCTAAGCCCTCTCTGCTGAACACATTTAAAAAAGCCCCTTTGAAAGGGGCTTTTTTGTAGGTAATTACTAATTAAACGGCGTAGGCTTAAAAATACTGTCCTTTCGATGGTTTTTTATTCTAATTAGCCCTTGCATAGTAATTAATCACCTTATATAATGCGCGCCCTTTTAAACGGAAACGGGAAGCCGATTGAGCAAATAATCTCTGTATTTGCGAGGCGTTAGACCCAAACAAGAGAGCATGTAAAATGGCTAAAAAAGTAAGCGGTATTATCAAGCTTCAGGTTGCAGCTGGCGCTGCTAACCCAAGTCCACCGGTTGGTCCTGCACTAGGTCAGCACGGTGTAAACATCATGGAATTCTGTAAGGCTTTCAACGCGAAAACTGAAAGTCTTGAGAAAGGCGCTCCAGTACCAGTAGAAATTACTGTATACGAAGATCGCTCTTTCACATTCGAAACTAAGACTCCTCCTGCGTCTTACCTGCTTAAGAAAGCAGCGGGCATCAAGAGTGGTTCTGGCCGTCCTAACACTGAAAAAGTGGGTAAAGTTACTCGCGCTCAGTTGGAAGAGATTGCTAAAACTAAAGAGCCAGACCTTACTGCAGCTGATCTAGATGCAGCGGTACGCACTATCGCGGGTTCTGCTCGCTCAATGGGCTTGAACGTAGAGGACTAATCGAATGGCTAAATTAACTAAACGCGCTCGCCTAATCCGCGACAAAGTTGACTCTACTAAAGAGTACGAAATCAACGAAGCAGTAGCGCTTCTTAAAGAACTAGCAACTGCTAAGTTCGCAGAAAGCGTTGACGTATCTGTTAACCTTGGTATCGATGCGAAGAAATCTGACCAAAACGTTCGTGGTGCAACTGTACTACCTAACGGTACGGGTAAAGACGTTCGCGTTGCAGTATTCACTCAAGGTGCAAATGCTGAAGCAGCGAAAGAAGCTGGTGCAGACATCGTTGGTATGGACGACTTAGCTGAGCAAGTTAAGAAAGGCGAAATGAACTTTGACGTAGTAGTTGCTAGCCCAGACGCGATGCGTGTTGTTGGTCAACTAGGTCAAATCTTAGGTCCACGTGGCCTTATGCCTAACCCTAAAACTGGCACTGTAACGCCTGACGTTGCAACGGCAGTTAAGAACGCTAAAGCTGGTCAGGTACGCTACCGTAACGATAAGAACGGTATCATCCACGCTAGCATCGGTAAGATCGCGTTCGAAGCGAACCAAATTCAAGAAAACCTTGAAGCGCTACTTGAAGCATTGAAGAAAGCTAAGCCTTCTTCTGCTAAAGGTACATACATCAAGAAGATCAGCCTAAGCACTACAATGGGTGCTGGTGTTGCTCTTGATAAGGCTTCTGTAGGTCTTTAATTTCGCTGAGCTTAGGCTCATCGAAATCTCTTAAAGGTTATGGGTTGGAGCTGTGACAATTAGCAGTGCTAATAAGCAGCTCCCGTCCTAGACCGCAGGTGCGGTGTGGTGAAAGAGGTAAGAGAACTTTCACAGTCAACACACGGCTTAATACAACAACCTG
Source organism: Alteromonas sp. HB246098 (assembly GCF_054890645.1). NCBI lineage: Bacteria > Pseudomonadati > Pseudomonadota > Gammaproteobacteria > Alteromonadales > Alteromonadaceae > Alteromonas > Alteromonas sp. HB246098. Next base: position 21,414 of record NZ_JBTZUG010000014.1, read on the forward strand.
CGCAGACGGTGGTTTGACTCAGACTCTCTGGGGTAACAAACACCGTAGAGCGGTATCAACCATGAGGGTTGGTATCAATCTGTGAACCCTGATGGCGTGAGTAGGTAACTACACACAAAATCAGATACAAAGAGGTGAACTCAGTGGCACTAGGTTTAGCAGCAAAAAAAGAGATCGTAGCAGAAGTTTCTGAAGTTGCGTCTCGCGCTCTATCCGTAGCCGTTGCTGAATACCGTGGGATGGAAGTTGCAGAACTGACTGAACTACGTGTTAAAGCTCGTGAGCAAGGCGTATACCTAAAGGTTGTACGTAATACTCTTGCAAAGCGTGCTCTAGCAGACAGTCAATTTGCAGACTTAGACAGCGCCCTAACTGGCCCGCTTATCTATGGTTTCTCTATCGACGCACCAGGCGGTGCGGCACGTCTTTTCAAAGACTTCGGTAAGACTAACGATAAGCTTAAAGTTACAGCACTATCTATTGGTAGCGGTCTTCTTGGTCCAGAGAAATTGGACGCAGTTGCAGCACTACCTACCCGCGACGAAGCGCTTGCGAAACTACTTGCAACCTTCAAAGCACCAGTTGGGAAATTCGTTCAAACAATCAACGAAGTTCCTGGCAAGTTTGTGCGCGTATTGGCGGCGGTCAAAGACACCAAGTAATTGGCGTTTTTGGCATATTGATTTTTTTAACATTTTATACCCAGGAGTTTAGAGAACATGGCTCTAACTAAAGAAGATATCTTAAACGCAATCGCTGAAATGCCGGTAATGGAACTGGTAGAACTAATTGAAGCGGCTGAAGAGAAATTCAACGTATCTGCTGCAGCTGCTGTTGCTGTTGCTGGTCCAGCTGCTGGCGGCGACGCTGCTGCTGCAGAAGAAAAGACTGAATTCGACGTTGTAATGACTTCATTCGGTGGCAACAAAGTTGCAGTTATCAAAGCAGTTCGCGGCGCGACTGGCCTAGGTCTTAAAGAAGCTAAAGAAGTAGTTGAGTCTGCTCCTAAAGCTATCAAAGAAGGCGTAAGCAAAGATGAAGCTGAAGCACTTAAGAAAGAGCTTGAAGAAGCTGGTGCAGAAGTAGAAATCAAGTAATCTGACCTAGTCAGATTATTGCCTGAGACGGCAAGGCTGGTGGTTTTTTGAACCACCAGCCTTTTTGCGCTGTATAGTGTGTAGAAACTAACCCTTGGTTACACTACTTAAAGCGCCATTCGGAAATACCCATAAAAAGCATAAAAATCCAACAAGTTAACTAATAATTGGTTAAATTTTGTTGTATGCTGGTGTATCTGCCCGAAAAAGGGTTGTGGAAGTTTGTTGCTTAGTGCGCCATTTGAAACGCAGCTTTTAGCCCATAGCACGCGTTTTAAAGCATTTTGCAGCAGGTTGGGTCATAAATCAGCAGGCTGAGGAACCCATGGTTTACTCTTATAGCGAAAAGAAACGTATCCGTAAGGATTTTGGCAAACGCCCACAGGTACTGGAAATTCCATACCTTCTTTCAATTCAGCTTGATTCTTTCAAAAAGTTTATTGAGACCGATCCGGAAGCTCAATACGGTTTGGAAGCAGCATTTCGTTCCGTTTTTCCAATTAAAAGCTACTCAGGTAGTTCAGAGCTTCAATATGTAAGCTACCGCCTGGGAGAGCCAGTTTTCGACGTTAAAGAATGTCAAATTCGTGGCGTAACTTTCTCTGCTCCGTTAAGAGTAAAACTACGGTTAGTGTTGTTCGATAAAGACGCTGCCCCAGGTACCGTAAAAGATATTAAAGAACAAGAAGTGTACATGGGCGAGATCCCATTGATGACTGAGAACGGTACGTTCGTTATCAATGGTACTGAGCGTGTTATCGTGTCACAGCTACACCGTTCACCTGGTGTATTCTTTGATCACGACAAAGGTAAAACCCACTCGTCAGGTAAAGTGCTTTATAACGCACGTGTAATTCCTTACCGTGGTTCGTGGTTAGACTTCGAGTTTGACCCGAAAGATAACCTGTTTGTACGTATTGACCGTCGTCGTAAATTGCCTGCAACTATTATCTTGCGCGCACTTGAAATGACGTCTGAAGAAATCCTTGATACTTTCTTCGACAAAGTTGGCGTACGTATCAACAAAGACAAGTTGATGATGGAAGTGGTTCCAGATCGCCTTCGTGGTGAAACTGCTGCATTTGACATCATTGACGGTGAAGGCAACGTTGTTGTTGAAACTGGTCGTCGTATCTCAGCACGTCATACTCGTGCACTAGAGAAAGCAGGTCTTACTGAGCTAGAAGTTCCAGCTGATTACCTAATTGGCCGCGTATACGCTGCTACTTACGTAAACGAAGACACTGGCGAAGTTATTGTAAGCGCGAACGAAGAACTTACCCTTGAGAACCTAGCGGCGCTAAGTCAAGCGGGTATCAAAGAGTTCGAAACGCTTTACATCAACGAGCTTGACCACGGTTCATATATTTCAGATACACTTCGTATCGACTCTTCAACTAACCGCCTAGAAGCACTAGTTGAAATTTACCGTATGATGCGTCCTGGTGAGCCACCAACAAAAGACGCAGCAGAAACCTTGTTCGATAACTTGTTCTTCTCTGACGAACGTTACGATCTATCTTCTGTTGGCCGCATGAAGTTCAACCGCCGTCTAGGCCGTGAAGAGCTTATTGGTTCAGGCACGCTAGATAAAGAAGACATTATTTCTGTAATGAAGCAGCTAATAATGATTCGTGACGGTAAAGACGAAGTAGATGATATCGATCACCTAGGTAACCGTCGTATCCGTTCTGTTGGTGAAATGGCAGAGAACCAATTCCGCGTTGGTCTTGTACGTGTAGAACGTGCAGTTAAAGAGCGTCTAAGCTTAGGCGATCTAGACAACGTAATGCCACAAGACCTAATTAACGCTAAGCCTATCTCGGCTGCGGTTAAAGAGTTCTTCGGTTCATCTCAGCTTTCTCAGTTCATGGACCAAAACAACCCGCTATCAGAAGTAACGCACAAGCGTCGTATTTCTGCATTAGGCCCGGGTGGTCTTACACGTGAACGTGCAGGCTTCGAGGTTCGAGACGTACACCCGACTCACTATGGTCGTCTATGTCCAATCGAAACGCCGGAAGGCCCGAACATCGGTCTTATCAACTCATTGGCGAGCTTTGCGCGCACCAATGACTTCGGTTTCCTTGAAACACCTTTCCGTCGCATTGTTGACGGTGTGGTAACAGACGAAATCGATTACTTATCTGCAATTGAAGAAGGTCAATTCGCAATCGCTCAGGCTAACATTGCGCTGACTGAGAATGGCGAGTTGGTAGACGACCTAATTCCATGTCGTCACCGCGGTGAAACTACTTTGATGCCAACTGAAGACATCAAATACATGGATGTTTCACCACAGCAAATCGTTTCAATTGCTGCGAGCATTATTCCATTCCTAGAGCACGATGATGCAAACCGTGCACTTATGGGTGCGAACATGCAACGTCAGGCAGTACCTACATTGCGCGCTGATAAGCCGCTAGTTGGTACCGGTATGGAAAGAACTATCGCGGTTGACTCAGGTGTTACTGTAGTTGCTAAGCGCGGTGGTGTGGTTGATTATGTTGATGCCAGCCGTATCGTAATTAAAGTAGACGAAGATGAAATGCTTCCAGGTGAAGCAGGTATCGATATCTACAACCTGACTAAATACACGCGTTCTAACCAGAACACTTGTATCAATCAGAAGCCTACCTGTAGTGTTGGCGACCCGATTGTTACTGGTGACGTGCTAGCTGATGGTCCTTCAACAGACTTAGGTGACCTTGCACTTGGTCAGAACATGCGTATCGCGTTCATGCCGTGGAATGGTTACAACTTCGAGGATTCAATCCTTATTTCTGAGCGTGTAGCACAGGAAGACCGATTCACTACAATCCACATTCAAGAGCTTAGCTGTATCGCTCGTGATACTAAGCTTGGGCCAGAAGAAATTTCTTCTGATATCCCGAACGTGGGTGAATCTGCATTAAGCAAGCTTGATGAATCAGGTGTTGTTTACATTGGTGCAGAAGTGAAAGGCGGTGACATCCTTGTAGGTAAAGTAACGCCTAAAGGTGAAACACAGCTTACGCCAGAAGAAAAACTACTACGTGCAATCTTCGGTGAAAAAGCGTCTGACGTTAAAGATACGTCTCTACGTGTACCTAACTCTGTTCACGGTACCGTAATTGATGTTCAAGTATTTACCCGTGACGGTGTAGAGAAAGACAAGCGCGCGCTAGAAATCGAAGACATGCAGCTACGTCAGGTTAAGAAAGACCTTACTGATGAGTTCGAAATTCTTGCTGACGGTATCTTTGCCCGTGCGCAAACTGCACTTCTACGTGCTGGTGTTGACCAAGCTAAGCTTGACAGCCTACCGCGTGAAAAGTGGTTTGAAATTGCACTTAACAGCGAAGATGCACAGCTAGAGCTAGACCAAATCGCTGATCAGCACGCTGAAATTAAAGCGGACTTCGATAAGAAGTTTGAAACTAAGCGTCGTAAGATCACACAAGGCGATGACCTAGCACCTGGCGTACTTAAGATTGTTAAGGTTTACCTTGCGGTTAAGCGTCACATCCAACCGGGTGACAAGATGGCCGGACGTCACGGTAACAAAGGTGTTATCTCGACTATCCAGCCTGTAGAAGACATGCCATACGATGCTAACGGTACGCCGGTAGATATCGTTCTTAACCCACTAGGTGTACCGTCTCGTATGAACATCGGTCAGATCCTAGAAACTCACTTGGGTATGGCTGCACACGGTCTTGGTGTGAAGATTGATCGCATGATTAAAGAGCAGCGTGAGCTGGCTGAACTGCGTGAGTTCTTGAAGAAGGTGTACGAGCTTGGTGAAAATCACCAAGAAGTTGACATCGATAACTTCACAGACCACGAAGTACGTCGCTTAGCTGAAAACCTTCGTAAGGGTGTTCCGATTGCAACGCCTGTATTCGACGGTGCTCGCGAATCAGAAATCAAAGAAATGCTGAAGCTTGCTGATATTCCAGAAAGCGGTCAGATTTCATTGTTCGACGGTCGTACCGGTCGCGAGTTTGAGCGTCCAGTTACGGTTGGTTACATGTACATGCTGAAACTGAACCACTTAGTAGACGACAAGATGCACGCGCGTTCTACTGGTTCTTACAGCCTTGTTACACAGCAGCCTCTTGGTGGTAAAGCACAGTTCGGTGGTCAGCGCTTCGGTGAGATGGAAGTGTGGGCACTTGAAGCATACGGTGCAGCATATACCCTTCAAGAAATGCTTACCGTTAAGTCGGATGACGTTAACGGCCGTACCAAGATGTACAAGAACATCGTCGATGGCGACCACAGAATGGAACCTGGCATGCCAGAATCATTCAACGTACTACTTAAAGAAATTCGCTCGTTGGGTATCAACATCGAGCTTGAAGAAAAGTAATACGGCAATCGCCGCGTAATGTTATGAGATGGCCCGGCGCTTGCGCCGGGTTCTAGAGACTGACTCCGCTGGGAGAGTAATGTGAAAGACTTATTAAAGTTTCTAAAGCAACAAAACAAGACTGAAGAATTCGATAATATTCGAATCGGTCTGTCTTCACCTGACATGATTCGTTCATGGTCATTCGGTGAAGTTAAAAAGCCTGAAACAATTAACTACCGTACGTTCAAGCCTGAGCGTGACGGTCTGTTCTGTGCGCGTATCTTTGGTCCGGTTAAAGACTACGAGTGTCTTTGCGGTAAGTACAAGCGCCTTAAGCACCGCGGTGTTATCTGTGAGAAGTGTGGCGTTGAAGTTACACTGACTAAAGTACGTCGTGAGCGTATGGGTCACATCGAGCTAGCTAGCCCGGTTGCACACATCTGGTTCCTTAAATCACTTCCGTCTCGTATCGGCCTTATGCTTGATATGACACTTCGTGATATTGAACGTGTACTTTACTTTGAATCATACGTGGTTACAGAGCCAGGTATGACAACGCTTGAGCGCAGCCAACTTCTAAACGAAGAAGAGTACTTGGATGCACTTGAAGAGCACGGTGACGAGTTTGAAGCGAAGATGGGTGCTGAGGCAGTATTCGATCTTCTAACAGTACTTGACGTAGACGCAGATGTTGCGGCTATGCGTGAAGAGCTGCCTTCAATCAATTCTGAAACCAAGCGTAAGAAGATTACTAAGCGTCTAAAATTGCTTGAGTCATTCCAACAATCTGGCAACAAGCCAGAGTGGATGATCATGACGGTTCTTCCGGTACTTCCGCCAGATTTACGTCCTCTAGTACCACTAGATGGCGGCCGTTTTGCAACGTCTGACCTTAACGACCTATACCGTCGTGTAATCAACCGTAACAACCGTCTTAAGCGTCTTCTAGACCTAGCTGCTCCAGACATTATCGTACGCAACGAAAAGCGTATGCTTCAAGAGTCTGTAGATGCGCTTCTAGATAACGGACGTCGTGGTCGTGCGATTACCGGTTCTAACAAGCGTCCACTTAAGTCGCTTGCAGACATGATCAAAGGTAAGCAAGGTCGTTTCCGTCAAAACCTTCTTGGTAAACGTGTTGACTACTCTGGCCGTTCTGTAATTACCGTTGGTCCAACGCTACGTCTTCACCAGTGTGGTCTTCCTAAGAAGATGGCACTTGAGCTATTCAAACCGTTTATCTACGGTAAGCTTGAAGGTCGTGGTCTTGCGACAACAATCAAAGCTGCTAAGAAGCTTGTAGAGCGCGAAGCACCAGAGGTTTGGGACGTACTAGACGACGTTATCCGCGAACACCCGGTACTACTTAACCGTGCACCTACACTTCACCGTTTGGGTATCCAAGCATTCGAACCTACACTAATCGAAGGTAAAGCGATTCAGCTTCACCCGCTAGTGTGTGCGGCGTACAACGCCGACTTCGATGGTGACCAAATGGCGGTACACGTACCGTTGACAATCGAAGCACAGCTAGAAGCACGTGCACTTATGATGTCAACGAACAACATCCTGTCACCAGCGAACGGTGAACCAATCATCGTACCTTCACAGGACGTTGTATTAGGTCTTTATTACCTAACGCGTGACAAAGTAAACGGCTTAGGCGAAGGCATGGTATTCACCAGCCCGAATGAAGCAGAAAAAGCGTACCGTACAGGTAATGCTGAGCTTCACTCTCGCGTTAAAGTACGTATTACTGAATATGACATCGATGAAGATGGCAACAAAACTGAGAAAGTAACCCTAACTGACACTACTGTTGGTCGTGCGATTTTCTCATTGATCCTTCCAAAGGGGCTGCCATTTGAAATCATCAACCAAGCGATGGGCAAGAAGCAAATTTCAAAACTATTGAATGCTTGTTACCGTACGCTAGGTCTGAAAGACACAGTAATTGCTGCTGACCAAATCATGTATACCGGTTTCCACTACGCGATGATCGCGGGTGCGTCTGTTGGTATCGACGATATGGTTATCCCTGCTGCTAAGAAAGAAATTATCGACGCGGCGGAAGCAGAAGTTATCGAAATTCAGGAACAGTTCCAAAACGGTCTTGTTACCGCGGGTGAGCGTTACAACAAAGTTATCGATATCTGGTCAAATGCCAACGAAAAAGTTGCTAAGGCCATGATGGATAACCTTAAGACTGACATCGTAATTAACCGCGATGGCGAAGAAGAAGAGCAATCATCATTTAACTCAGTTTACATGATGGCCGACTCGGGTGCTCGTGGTAGTGCCGCTCAGATTCGTCAGCTTGCAGGTATGCGTGGTCTGATGGCTAAGCCAGATGGCTCAATCATCGAAACCCCAATTACGGCGAACTTCCGTGAAGGTCTGAACGTACTACAGTACTTCATCTCAACTCACGGTGCTCGTAAAGGTCTAGCGGATACCGCACTTAAGACAGCTAACTCGGGTTACCTAACACGTCGTCTAGTAGACGTTGCACAAGACTTGGTAATCACTAACGACGACTGTGGCACATTCGAAGGTGTTCAAATGACACCACTAATCGAAGGTGGCGACGTTGTTGAGCCGCTACGCGAGCGTGTACTAGGTCGTGTGGTAGCAGAAGACGTACTTAAGCCAGGTACTGACGAAGTACTAGTTGAGCGTAATGTTCTGCTAGACGAAGCGTTAGTAGACATGCTTGAAGCCAACTCAGTTGACCAAATAATGGTTCGCTCGGTAATCACTTGTGACAACGACTTCGGTGTTTGTGCTAAGTGTTACGGTCGTGACCTTGCACGTGGTCACATGGTGGGTAGCGGTGAATCGGTTGGTGTTATTGCAGCACAGTCAATCGGTGAACCAGGTACACAGCTTACCATGCGTACGTTCCACATCGGTGGTGCGGCATCAAGAGCATCTGCTGAGAACAGCGTACAAGTTAAAACAGCGGGTAGCCTTAAGCTACACAACGCGAAATTCGTACGTAACTCTGAAGGTAAAGTGGTTATTGTTTCTCGTTCAACAGAGCTTACTGTTATCGACGAGCAAGGCCGTGAGAAAGAGCGCTATAAAGTACCTTACGGTGCTGTACTTAGCGTGGATGATGGTGCATCAATTGCAGCTGGCGACGTTGTTGCTAACTGGGATCCGCATAGTCACCCAATCATCACTGAACGTGCAGCTAAGATTAGCTTCGCAGACATTGATGACTCTAACACCGAAATGCAGCAAGACGAGCTTACTGGTCTAACACGTATCGTTGTTAAAGACCTTGCGAAAGTTAATGCGAAAGAGCCTAAGCTTATCCTTGAGAGCGACGAGTTCGGTCTTCAGGAAATTCGTCTTCCAAGCTTTACCACGATTGAAGCGTCGGAAGGTAAAGTGGCTAACGAAGGTGACGTGCTAGCACGTATTCCTCAAGAAAGCTCGAAGACTCGTGATATCACCGGTGGTCTACCGCGCGTTGCGGACCTATTTGAAGCGCGTAAGCCTAAAGAGCCTGCAATCCTTGCAGAAATCTCAGGTACTATCGGCTTCGGTAAAGAGACCAAAGGTAAGAAGCGTCTTGTAATCACGCCTGCTGAAGGTGATGCATACGAAGAGATGATTCCTAAGTGGCGTCAGCTTAACGTGTTCGAAGGTGAGAAAGTGGAAAAAGGCGAAGTTATCGCCGATGGTCCAGAGTCTCCACACGATATCCTACGTCTACGTGGTATCTCAGCAGTAGCAAACTACATCGTGAACGAAGTTCAGGAAGTATACCGTCTACAGGGTGTTAAGATTAACGATAAGCACATCGAAGTAGTTATCCGTCAGATGCTACGTAAGTGCATTATCACTCACCCAGGCGATACGCAGTTCCTTGAAGGCGAACAGGTTGAAGTATCGAACGTTAAAGTGGCGAACCGTGAAATTGAAAAACACGGTAAGATCCCTGCGCAGTACGAAACACAGCTGCTTGGTATCACTAAAGCGTCACTGTCTACTGAGTCATTTATCTCAGCGGCATCGTTCCAAGAAACAACACGTGTTCTAACTGAAGCTGCGGTTCAAGGTAAAGAAGATGACCTACGCGGTCTGAAAGAAAACGTAATCGTTGGTCGTCTAATTCCAGCGGGTACCGGTTTCGCTTACCACGAACGCCGTGCACAACGTCGCAAAGAGCAAATCGAAGAAATGTCAGTTTCTGCTGCTGAAGCAGAACAGGCACTAACCGAAGCGCTTAATGCAGGTGCAGACGAAGATACTGCCGAATAAGGCAAGATCATAGGAGTACGTTAACGTACTCCTAACAATTTGGCAGTCAAGTTGTACAGATTGCAGATAAATTATCTGCTTAAGCTTTGTACACCTTGACAGTCAGAGCGATGATCTTTAATATTCCGCGACCCGATTTTGGATAGCCATCAAATGGCTCGATAAACGGTCGCGGTTTTTCGTATCAGCGCTCAGTGAATATTGACGAGCACAATGTTCACAAACAAGCGCGATTAATAGATTAATCGCATTAATATGGACCCAGTCGCAGTGATTGGGTTTTCGTAGTTTTTAATCAGGAGCTAGTTAATGGCAACAGTTAACCAGTTAGTGCGCAAGCCGCGTAGAAAGCCCGTTGAAAAAAGCAACGTAGCTGCTCTACAAGCTTGTCCACAAAGACGTGGTGTATGTACTCGTGTATATACTACTACGCCTAAGAAACCAAACTCTGCACTACGTAAAGTATGTCGTGTACGTCTAACTAACGGTTTTGAAGTTTCTTCATACATCGGTGGTGAAGGTCACAACCTACAAGAGCACAGTGTAGTACTTATCCGTGGTGGTCGTGTTAAAGATCTACCAGGTGTTCGTTATCATACAGTTCGCGGTACTCTTGACTGCGCAGGTGTAAACGATCGTAGACAAGCCCGTTCTAAGTACGGCGCGAAGAAGCCTAAGTCTTAACGGTTCTCCGTTAGTAAGGCCAAACTGAAGTTTAAGAGTTTTGGGTTTTCCCTGAATTCATACGGAGAATAGAAAATGCCAAGAAGAAGAGTCGTAGGTCAACGTAAAATCCTACCAGAGCCAAAATTTGGTTCACAACTGCTTGCGAAATTCATGAATGTCGTAATGCTCGACGGCAAAAAGTCAGTCGCTGAAAGAATCGTTTACGGTGCGCTTGATATTGTTGCTGAAAAAACCGGCAAAGCACACCTAGATATCTTCGAGGAAGCGCTTGATAACATCCGCCCAACAGTAGAGGTTAAGTCTCGTCGTGTTGGTGGTTCAACTTATCAGGTTCCAGTTGAAGTACGTCCAGTTCGTCGTAACGCGCTAGGTATGCGTTGGATGGTAGAAGCTGCACGTAAACGTGGCGAAAAGTCTATGGCACAACGCCTAGCGGCTGAAATGCTAGACGCAGCAGATAATAAAGGTTCAGCGGTTAAGAAACGTGAAGACGTTCACCGTATGGCCGAAGCAAACAAAGCGTTTGCTCACTACCGTTGGTAATCAACGTTATTTAACTGAGAGAGATTTATGCCTCGTAAGACCTCGATTGAGCGTTATCGCAATATTGGTATTGTGGCTCACGTGGACGCGGGTAAAACCACGACCACAGAGCGAGTCCTGTTTTATACAGGGCTGTCTCACAAAATCGGTGAAGTGCACGATGGTGCTGCTACCATGGACTGGATGGAGCAAGAGCAGGAGCGTGGTATTACTATCACGTCTGCTGCAACGACTTGTTTCTGGTCTGGTATGGAGCAACAGTTCGATCAGCACAGAATTAACATCATCGACACCCCTGGACACGTAGACTTTACTATCGAAGTAGAGCGATCATTGCGTGTACTAGACGGTGCAGTAGTTGTTTTCTGTGGGTCTTCTGGGGTAGAACCTCAATCAGAGACAGTCTGGCGACAGGCTGACAAATATGAAGTGCCACGCCTAGTGTTCGTTAATAAAATGGACCGGGCTGGCGCTGATTTTGAGCGCGTTGTGGGGCAAATCCGCAAGCGTTTAGGCGCAAACTGTGTTCCGATTCAAATCAACATGGGCGCTGAAGAGAATTTTCATGGCGTCATCGACCTTGTGAAGATGAAAGCCATCAACTGGAATGAAGACGACATGGGTATGACATTTACCTATGAAGACATTCCGGCTGAATATCTTGATACCGCTGAGCAGTACCGTACCGAGATGATCGAAGCGGCTGCAGAAGCGTCTGATGAGCTGATGGATAAGTATTTAGAAGGCGAAGAGCTGACTGAAGAAGAAATCCGTTTAGGCCTTCGTACGCGTACACTGAACAACGAAATTGTTCTTGCCACTTGTGGCAGTGCCTTCAAAAACAAAGGTGTTCAGGCAGTACTAGACTCTGTAATTCACTATTTACCGTCTCCAACTGAAGTTAAAGCCATTACAGGTGTGCTTGACGATAAAGACGAGACTGAAGCAGAGCGTCATTCAAGCGACGATGAGCCTTTCTCAGCACTAGCATTTAAAATAGCAACTGACCCATTTGTGGGCACGTTGACCTTTTTCCGCTGTTACTCAGGTGTAGTTAATACGGGCGATACTGTATATAACCCAGTAAAAGGTAAACGTGAGCGCTTCGGGCGTATCGTGCAAATGCACGCAAAAGACCGCGAAGAGCTTAAAGAAGTACGCGCAGGTGACATTGCCGCCGCTATCGGCCTTAAAGATGTTACCACTGGTGATACGCTTTGCGATCCGAATCACGTTATCACGTTAGAGCGTATGGAGTTCCCAGACCCTGTTATTTCAATAGCAGTAGAGCCTAAATCTCAGGCTGACCAAGAAAAAATGGGTATTGCCTTAGGCAAACTTGCGGCAGAAGATCCATCGTTTAAAGTTAAAACTGATGACGAGACGGGTCAGACAATTATCTCAGGTATGGGTGAACTTCACCTTGATATCATTGTCGACCGCATGAAGCGCGAATTTAAAGTTGAATGTAACGTAGGTAACCCACAGGTTGCTTATCGCGAAACCCTTCGTAAATCTGTTGAAGTGGAAGGGAAGTTCGTTCGTCAGTCAGGCGGCCGAGGCCAATTTGGTCATGTATGGCTGCGCATTGAGCCTCAGGAAGAAGGTTCAGGCTACGAATTTGTGAACGAAATCGTCGGTGGTGTTGTACCAAAAGAGTTCATTCCAGCGGTCGATAAAGGAATTCAGGAGCAGATGCGAAGTGGTGTTCTTGCAGGGTTCCCAGTATTAGATGTAAAGGTAACTTTGTTTGATGGTTCTTACCACGATGTTGACTCTTCTGAAATGGCGTTTAAGATCGCCGGCTCTATGGGTTTCAAAAAAGGCGCCGCAGAAGCAAATCCGGTGTTGCTTGAACCCACAATGAAAGTTGAAGTGACTACTCCAGAAGACTGGATGGGTGATGTAGTCGGTGACATTAATCGTCGCCGCGGCATGATCGAAGGTATGGAAGATGGCGTAGCAGGTGTTAAAATAATACGTGCAAAAGTGCCGCTTTCAGAAATGTTTGGCTACGCAACTGATTTGCGTTCACAAACACAAGGTCGTGCTTCATACTCAATGGAGTTCTTCAATTATTCTGAGGCGCCTAACAATGTGGCGCAGGCTATTATTGAATCTAGAATTTAATCTAAATGAAGGTTCGGTCCGGTCTATTGGTGGGTCGGACTTTTAACTTAGGAAACGAGAA
>NZ_JBTZUG010000015.1:0-4987 GCF_054890645.1 Alteromonas sp. HB246098
GGGGCGGCTTCGCCATTATGCCCCACATGTCTGCGCCCGTTATTGGAAAGTTATGTTGCATATGAATTCAAATGACTAAGATTCGTAAATCAGGAATTGCCCTTTATCTCGCACTCATTGGCTTTTCTCTATCTAAAATCATTGGTTTGTTTTTGGGAGCTATAATTGGTGCCTTAGTGGCAGCGACAATTGCTGAAACAAATAGTCCATCAATTATCGAATATTTTGTATGGTGTGGTGGCTTTGCTTTGTTGGGTATTTTTGTAGGTTCCATCGCAAATATGCCTCATAAGAATCCGGATAAATCAAAGAGTGACGTAGGTTCAGCAGATCCCAAAATGTCAGCCCCAGATGACTTTGGCGGAGGCGGTGGTTGTGACTAAGCAACATAACAAAAAAATTAAGCACGCCCGCTGCGCGGGCTGGGACGCAAACATGCGGGGCGGCTTCGCCATTATGCCCCACATGCTTGCGCCCCTTATTTAAAAGTTAGCCATCAAGGATAGATCTATGAAGTACTTTACATTGTTGGTATCAATTTTCGGGACTCACTTAAATGCCCACGCGTGTTCAATTTTTGGCTCGCAACTTTTTAAGCCTAATTTAGAGTATTGGGAACAACATCCTGGTCCAGCTCAAAAAAATCACAACGAAGAGGGAGAGTATTGGGAATCAGTCCCTGTACCTGTTGTATCCGAAATTATGGTTGAACGCGCAACCTATCAAGACAACAACTCTTGCTCGGATGCAGGCATTTTAAGTTTAACAGTTTCATTACCAGACACATCGACATATGAACTCGATGAGTTTGGCGTATATTTTCATGTGATTGACGGCGATTTGCCGGATATGATCTTCCCAAATACTCCGCTCACAGGAACAATCAAAGAAAACAAAATGTATTTTCTATTCCCATGGTTAGACCAAAAGCCCCGATTCCAGAAGCCACTGGATATACGTCTTGAAGTAAGGCTTGTGACAAACGGATTGGATTTAGGTAGAGCTGGCATTGTTAACATCAAGCAGGTTGATGGCTAACAATCACATTAAGTCGCTCGCAGGCTCGCTGGGACAGTAACACATGGGCTCTGTCGCTTCGCTCGGATTTTAGCCCATGTGTTACTGCCCCTTATGTGGGTGTTAGGGCTCACAAGGAAGTTTTATGAACCAAGCAGAAATTAAGATTATGGAAAATATAGAAAAATACGGATGCCATGTTACTTCTGTATTTGACCCCAAAGAAGAAGATCCTAATTTCACTTATACCGTCGGCATCAACAAACAGGAAAATCGTCCAGAAGTCATTATCCTTGGTCTAAGAAGTGAATTGTCCTCCTGGATTTCAAATGAATATAATCGCCGCGTCCAAGAGGGAGAAATTTTTACGGAAGAAGGCTTTTATGACGGGTTCCTCAATGGATTTGAAGTTTGCTTTAAACCTGTAGCAAAGAGGTTTAAAGAAGAATTTATGCTTTCGTGTAATTGGTTGTATAAGGGTACTGATTACCCAGCACTTCAGCTAATATTTCCTACCGTCGATGGCATATGGCCATGGGAAGCAAACGCCTCAGATAGCTTTAAAGTACTGCAACCAAGCTTTCAGGATATATCGGCATGGTGAGCCCTAACAATCTGCTGTAGTCGCTCGCAAGCTCGCTGGGACGCAAACACATGGGCTGCGTCACTTCGTTCCTAATTTTAGCCCATGTGTTTCCGCCCCTAAGCAGGGAGTTATAAGCCAAAGGTTAAAGCATGACACCCGTGTACATAGTTGCTGTTCTGATTGGAATACATATTGTGTGGGCATTTTTGAACATGGTCGCCTTCAAAGACACTTTTTTCATCAGAAGTTATACCAAGTACTTATTAGGGCTTTTAAATTGGCTAGTTCCACTAATAGGCCCAGTAGTTGTTCACTTGTGCATAAAAAGCTCGTATGCGGCTGGTAACGCAGGCAGTCCTGTTAAAGATAGTACTGGTGGTAGTAATCTGTATTCTGGTAATGAAGGCTCTGGATGTGGCGGGAACTCAGATTAATTACCTTTAGAGTGTGGATGTATTAACAATGGCTTATAACAAGCCAATAAACGCACTCACTACGTTCGCTGGGACGCATACAAGCGGGGCGGCTTCGCCATTATGCCCCACATGTCTGCGCCCGTTATTGGAAAGTTATGTGGCAATTGAGAATGACTCGATGTATTAACATTTTGCTTGCAGTTGTTTTGTGCGGTTGCACGGCGACCAAGCCTAAAGAAGTAGAATTAAGCTTCTCGTATCAGGATAACTACGACTATTTTGGGTACGTTACTCATTGGGTTAGAAACACTGAAATTCCCCCTGCCGATGACAATATAGTCGGAGCTAAAAAGGACTTTGCACTCTGTAAAAGTGAAATGAAAGATCATTTAGTTGATAATCAATTACCTAGTCAAAATGTCCAATACGCGTTTATCGTAGAATGCATGTACAAAAAGGACTGGTTCTTATCTGCCGAAACTTATATGGTTACGCAGTAGACCACATAACAAACCAAGTAAGCGGGACAATAACACGTGGGCTCCCGTCACTTCGTTCCGTATTATAGCCCACATGTTATTGCCCCTTCTTGGGGTGTTATGTGCCACTTAAAACTAGAAACCTATGACTAGAATTTTTCATACTCAACTCAGCTTAAAGTCACTTATCAAAATATCTGCAACCATCAATTTTATAGGTGGATTAGTATTTGGAGTTCTCATTTTTATTATTGCGCTTTTCGGAGAACCGACCATAGTCGATTTAATTTCAGTAGTAGCAACACCAGCAGTTTCGGTTGTAAATGGCGTTATGATGGCCTTAGTAGCGTATCCATTTTATAAACGGTGGTGCGCAAAAATTAAAGGTCAGAAAGTTAGTGGTTTTTTCGTGGAAGTATCAAGCGATGGCACATAACAAAAAAATTAAGTCACTCACTTCGTTCGTTGGGACGCATACATGCGGGGCGGCTTCGCCATTATGCCCCACACGCCTGCGCCCCTTATTTAAAAGTTATGTTCTACAAGGATAAGTTGATGAATAGGCTCTTTATATCGCTGTTACCTTTACTATTATTAATTACTTCCACGCCAGTTAAGGCTGCTCCAGATATCACAGAATTGGAAAAATTAGCTAGTACCTCAGATAAGCTTGCAAGCATAGCTAGGGAATGCAAAACATCAGAGGACACTTCTTCCTCTTCCTGCAGAGAATTTATTAAGGAATTTAACAAAGGGAACGTTAATATGCAGATTAAACTCTTTAGTAAAAATCTTAAGCAAAATTTTTCTTTAGACAAAGATTTAGCGTTAAAAACATTAACGTCTATAGGCGTTATTTCAGAAGCATTAACGTTTGTGTTTGAAGAAAAAACAAAGGAAGTAAAAGGGCGAACATAACAAAAAAATTAAGTCACCCGCTTCGCGGCCTGGGACGCAAATATGTGGGCTGACTCGCTCCGCTCGGATTTTAGCCCACATATCTGCGCCCCTTATTTTAAAGTTATACGTCGAACAGGCATCAAGGATGATTTTTAATAAATTCATGAGAGTATTCAAAGAAACGAAAGGGATGCCAAAGTTATTCCGGTTTCAGCATATGCTCAACTCAATTACATATTCACTAATGGTGTTATTTGCTTTTTGGCCTTGGCCAAACGGAGAGTATTCGTTGAATGGACGCAGCCTTACTTACCAAGAATTTTGGTTAACAGGCATGGCGCCCGGCTTTCTGTTATTTAGCATACTAATCATTGCAATTTGCTTCGCTTCTGTGAATAAACACTGGACTGGCCGCGTTGGTACTTTTTTATACTGGGCATCTATTATTGCCTTCATGTCTTTTTATTCTTTAACTGGGGTTGTAATCGGTGGGGCAATAATAGCTGTTTGGACGTACTATGTGTTCTATAGCACTGGCATGAGGCAGTTTTTTGTTCAGTCAAACGTATAACAAACAAATTATGGCACTCGCTGCCGCTCGCTGGGACACAAACACGTGCGCGGCTTCGCCATTATTGCACACGTGTTTGCGCCCCATATTTGGAAGTTATAAGCCAAGAGGTTTTAATGGAATTTAAAGACCTACCACTACATGATGGATTAGTAAAAACCATTTCAATAAATTGGTCTGGTAAGACCGCTGAGATTTTCTTAGATTGCTTCTTAATGCCAAACCAAAGTGCTCAGCCATGTTCATTAACGTTTTCCGGCATTTCCTCAATTAACGTACCAATGGCTACACCTTGGGGTGAATCTAACTCTATTAATATGGCAAGGGTTCAAAACAACCTTTTTCAAATTGAATTACAAAGTGGTGACACATTGCAACTTGAGGCAACAGCTTTTGACTTCGAAACAATTGGCTTATAACAACTCAATAAACTCGCTCACTCCGTTCGCTGGGACGCATACACGCGGGGCGGCTTCGCCATTATGCCCCACATGTCTGCGCCCGTTATTGAAAAGTTATACATTCTCGAGGCATAGGTTATTTTAATTAAAGCGATAAAGAGCCAGTTAAACCTTAAACCGTATTATTACGAAAAGTCCGCGAAGGTTGGTACTACCGGGTGCATTGTGGGAGGACTCATAGCTTATTTATTGTTTATGAAAATCGTGCCAATGTTCGGTGTAGATCTTGAGGTCCCACTAAAAGAATATAGCGATCAAATAGTGTATTCGGTTTTTGGTTTTGGAATACTAATGGTATTTTGCTGCATATATTTATTTTGTTCACTTTGCGCAGCAATTTACTTTTTTCACATGGTCAAGAATGGGAGCCTTGATGCAGAAGACTATTTCAATATTGTTTTCAAAAGTCAGTACCCTACTCATTGGCAGCGAAAGTGAAGAACCGTATGTATAACAAACCACTCAAGGCACTCGCGGTGCTCGCTGGGACGCTAATACATGGGCTGCGTCACTTCGTTCCTAATTTTAGCCCATGTATTATCGCCCCTTAGTGGGGT
>NZ_JBTZUG010000016.1:0-4539 GCF_054890645.1 Alteromonas sp. HB246098
TTTCCAATAACGGGCGCAGACATGTGGGGCATAATGGCGAAGCCGCCCCGCGTGTTTGCGTCCCAGCGAACGAAGTGAGTGCGTTTATTGGCTTGTTAAGTGTCATTCTGTCGTTCGACCTATGAATTCAGATATAGCTGCTATCATTAATTCAACTTGCTTTGAGTCATATTCATCAAACTCTCCGTGCGCTGCATTGTTTCGGATGCCCAGTAAATAAGTAACATTTTTTTGATCGATTTTGTTGTAAACACCAGCTTTGCATAAGTCTGCATTCACAACGTCAGCTTTTTTCTGTACTTGCTTGCCATTTCTTTCAATTTCGGTGTCAATTTGATGAGTTTTGCAGAGGGTTCTTAAATGTTGCTCTAGAGCACTACCTGCAAGTATTGCAGCCGGATCTTTGTAGCCCTCACTTAGCTGATGATCAGCCATTTCGAGGAGGTCTGCAAAAATGTCTGCTGAAATCAATCCTCTTGTGGTACTAAGCCAACCATTGTCAATTTCATCCTTTACTGCAGATAGAATTCCGATTCCACGCTTTGTTGTTGAGGGCTGAGCGTCGCCTACTTTTTCGGAAAAATCTTGAAAATAAGGATGCGATGAACCGAATAGCTTAAGAATGAATGACATCGCTGAAGATCTAAACTGATAGAATAAAATCAAATCTACTCTAATGAATTGTCCGGTTCGATCTTCGGTTTTGAGTACTTCGCCACCTAATGTGATGAGTTCTTTTACCCGGTTGGTAAGTAACTCTTTGTTCATATATCCTCCATGACACTTAACGGCCCGCATAACGGGCAAAAATACGTAGGCTATAATACAGAGCGAAGCGAAGGGAGCCTACGTGTTTTTGTCCCAGCGAGCCCGCGAGCGAGTTTATGCGATTGTTAGGTTTCATTGTGATTCAACGAAGAAAGAACGGATTTCAATTGCGGAATTGCAGATTGAACAGAGCCCATACCTTCTAGTGAAACCATTAACACGCCTTTATTAGTACCGAGACACGCAGCAACTAAATGCCCTTCTTCATTTGGCCCTGAGTAAGCAACTAATTCCCAAGGGGCACTCGTTTGAATATCTAAAGGGGCAAGTTGAGAATATAATTCCATTTTAGGAAGTTGTTCATTGAGGTTTGATAAGTAGCTTTTCATTTCAGCTAATATCTCAGCTCCCTTTTCTACGGATGGCACAATGTAGACTGAAAGAATGATTACCTGTTCTGATTCTTCATTTGCTGCGACAGTTGTAATTTTGTTTGTATTTACAACGGACCATCCATTTCCGAGCGTTAAAGAAAAACCATTGGATTGGATTTCTTGAGACACAGAACTAAACGCTGTAACTAATAAAATCAGACCGAAAAAAATCACTTTCATTTAATCAGTTCCTTTGAAACCTAACACCCCACTAAGGGGCAGTAACACGTAGGCTAAAATTAGGAGCGGAGCGACAGAGCCTACGTGTTACTGTCCCAGCGAGCGAAGCGAGAGCCTTGAGTGGTTTGTTATATTTTATTGCTTAAACATCCTTGAAAACATCATAAATAACAACCCCAACGTTAATGACCGTTAAGATCATAATGAAAATTGTCATATTGCGCATTTGAGAAGTCATTGATTTGATTTTTGAGTTAAACTCTTCATTTTCGCGGCGAGCAATTTCTTCCCTATAGAAGCTAAGTCCAAGGCTTGTCGATTTAGCGATCTGATCATAGCTTCTTTTTAAAGACTCAATATCTCTATTCTTTAATTCTTCAAATGAACTCATTTCTTTTCCCTGAAATATAACTTTTAAATAAGGGGCGATAACGCGTAGGGCATAATAGCGAAGCGGCCCTGCGTGTTAGCGTCCCAACGAGCGCCAGCGAGTGACTTTATTTTTTTGTTATACACCAGATAGCCAACCATAAAACGCGATACCACCACACAGAAAACTGAATAAAAAGTACGGCAACAAATTTACCCGCATGACTTGTGAAGATGGTTCATTTCCAAGATATTCTTTGCGCTTGCCAAGCACTGGCCCAGCCATATAAAAAACGATGCTGACTAAGAACCAACAATAAAACGCCCCTTGCGTAAGCGATACTGTACCGGACATTATTAGGAAAACCATAAGCAATGTTGCTAATACAGCGACAAGAGCAACGCCAAATTTATATCCGTTACTTGGTTTTTTGTTGGTAATAAAATCCATCTCATCTATCAATTACAGTGGTGTATAACTTTCCAATAACGGGCGCAGACATGTGGGGCATAATGGCGCAGCCGCCCCGCGTGTATGCGTCCCAGCGAACGAAGTGAGTGAGTTTATTGGGTTGTTAGGTGCGTTCACAAAATAGCCTTAAATATTAAGTAAGCGTTGGTGACGCAGATTAATGCTCCTATGGTAATCATAGTCTTTGGGGGCAGCAGCTCTCTTTGAGAACCTAAACTATTTTTAGCATTCCTGCCTCGGAAGATAAGGTATACACCAACCAAAATAACGATACATTTGATTATAATATCGGCGAGGACATAAGAATCCATCCAAGTTCATCCCTGATAGTTAATAAAGTGAAAATTACTGGAATATTCCATCAAAGCACATAACTTTTAAATAAGGGGCGCAGACATATGGGCTAAAATCCGAACGAAGTGAGCAGCCCACATGTTTGCGTCTAAGCCCGCGTAGCGGGCGAACTTGATTTTTTTGTTATGTGCTTTCGCTTATTTCTAAAACTACAGTTAACCATAAATTTCCCCAACGCTCACGTCTATCTTCTGAACTCAACACTTTAGGTGAAGTGGTTTGATATTCATTTAAAGAATGACGATTGGCGAAAAGAGTAGCAGACACAGCACCTTTTTTAACTCTTTCTGCATCGTAAAAGACCGCCACGACTTGGTTGCATCTGGAACATTGAATAAAGGAGGCTTGTTCTGAACCTTGCTTTAAAAAATTGACTGGGGCACTTGAGTTAACCCTCAACTTCCCTAGCGGATCTGAAATGTACGCAAGACTATGATGCTTACAAAAGTCGCAGTCACATTCTCTAGGTTGATAGCTTTCGATTGGTTTAGGAAGTGATAACTTTACGCGTATTGCTTCGCATGAACATGAAGAGAAATAATCCATTTAACCCTCACAAAGTAAACCAGCACATAACATTAAGCTAAGCGGCGCAGTTGCGTGGGGCATCATGGCGAAGCCGCCCCGCGTAAATGCGTCCGAGCGACCGAAGGGAGTGGTCTTTAGCGCCTTGTTAGAAGCAGAGCCAGTTCCTTTGGTCTGTTTAAAAACTAATGAAGCCCAGCATACGATTGATTATTAACACAAACAAGCAAAACGACTGTGCACTAACGTTTTTGATTTAGCTTAAGCAAGCCGCCATTTGAACTGTCGAACGCATTGGCGCTTGTTGACGTTGAATAATAATTTGGCGATAAAGCGCTTAATGCGCAACCTTTGAATTGAAAGCGGCGGATTTAAACCTACCACAAGCCAGAGCGATGCTAATGAAAACAGGTGAGGGCAGTTGCACTGGGATTTTTATAAAGCCAAACGCAGTTTAGGCTGACGCCTTATAACATTAAGCTAAGCGGCGCAGTTGCGTGGGGCATAATGGCGAAGCCGCCCCGCGTAAATGCGTCCGAGCGACCGAAGGGAGTGGTCTTAAGCGCCTTGTTATAAGCAGAGCCAGTTCCTTTGGTCTTTTTAAAAACTAATGAAGCCAGCATACGATTGATTGTTAACACAAACAAGCAAAACGACTGTGCACAAATGTTTTTGATTTGACAGAAGCAAGCCGCCATCTGAGCTATCAAGTGTAATGGCGCTTGCGAGGTTCAACTAATAATTTGGCGAAAAAGCGCCTATTACACCACCTTTGAGTTATGAGCGGCGGATTTAAACCTACCACAAGCTAGAGTGATGCTAATGAAAACAGGTGAGGGCAGTTACACTGGGATTTTTACAAAGCCAAACGCAGTTTAGGCTGACGCCTTATAACACCCACATAAGGGGCAGTAATACGTGGGCTAAAATAGGAGCGAAGCGACAGAGCCCACGTGTTACTGTCCCAGCAAAGCGGCTTAATGTGTTTGTTATGTGACTTTACCCTAAAAAAGAGCGTGCTTTTTGTACTTTTTAACAAACACTTTTGCTTCCGCTAACGTTGAAGGGTAAGAAACGCTGTAATAGCTATTTTTAATAGGCCGAATTTTTTGAAAGTAAAAACCATGCTGTACTAGATAAGTTACCTTTTTCCATTGAGCAGCATCCGATTTTTTCGGCGTTTTGAAATGCCGGCCTAAGTTATAAGTAACGCCACCGCAAGAAATACACTGACTGTGTAATGGATAGTCGCATGGAGCACCAAGAAAACTGCGTTGGAAAGAGGTTTTGCAGTCGAGGCAGGCAAAAGCCATAGAATACTTGCCACTTGAAAAGGAAGCTTTGTCTGGTTTGATTGGTTTCGCTCTATAACCAGAATTCCATCTAAGTGCTTTTTTAGTGTTTCTATCCATGAACTCCCTGAGTCACATAACTTTC
>NZ_JBTZUG010000017.1:0-4413 GCF_054890645.1 Alteromonas sp. HB246098
CTATTATCCCAGCAAAGTTACATTAAAAAATTTAGAAATTTTACATGAGCTGGGGAGAAATAAACTGGTGCTGATAGGCAGATTTGAACTGCCGACCTCACCCTTACCAAGGGTGCGCTCTACCAACTGAGCTATATCAGCACTGATTTGGAGCGGGCAGCGGGAATCGAACCCGCATCATCAGCTTGGAAGGCTGAGGTAATAGCCATTATACGATGCCCGCAATCCTAATTCTCTGGCCACCTCATAGAGAAAGTGGTGGAGGGGGCAGGATTCGAACCTGCGAAGGCTGAGCCGGCAGATTTACAGTCTGCTCCCGTTGACCGCTTGGGTACCCCTCCAGATTGATGGTGCCGACTGCCGGAATCGAACTGGCGACCTACTGATTACAAGTCAGTTGCTCTACCAACTGAGCTAAGTCGGCACTACATCAAGTGGGTGCGCATTCTAGAGTATTGTTTAACTCTGTGCAAGTGTCTTTTTGAAAATTTTTCAATTTTCTTTTTTGACCAATTTTTCAACTAATCAAAAACTTACGTCGATGTTCACTTTAGAAGTTCACTTCGAGCGTAGCGGGCAAGACCCTGCATCACCAAATGAGCGAGGCGCATGTTATCAGCAGATTTTAAGAATGCAAACACTTTTTTGTCTCCACCCCCTAAAATTATATCAAAATCGGTTTGTTTGCTTGATATGTAATCAATCGCGCTCAAATAAACACCATATAGTGCCGCATGACACCCTGATGCCACACAATCTTCCGTATCGGTTCCCACGCCAAAGGTGGTCGGAATTTCATCATTCGCGTACACTTTTTTAGTAGAAGCTACCAATGCATTACGCATAACTTGAAAACCAGGCACGATCCAACCGCCTAAATGTTGACCATCTACGACAAAATCGACCGTTATTGCCGTACCCACATCCATAACAAAAAATGCTTTTTTTGATTTTTCTGCAGCGCACACCATGGCAAGCCATCTATCCACGCCCATTTTTTGAACATTGTCGTAACTATTTTTTATGCCGAAGGCTTCTTTCTCTGTATGTTTTTCTACAAAAATAATATTTCGTTCATCGCACATGGTGGATATTTCATCAACCAGCTCTTGGTTTCTCACAGAAGCTATATATAAATGAGAAATTTTTTTCTGAGAATCGATAAAAGAGAAAAGAGAACTGGCATTTTCACATGCATTAGGCTCTTCTTCTGAATGACAAAGCAGTGAATATTTTATTCGGGTGTTACCGATATCCACTAATATGACGTGGTTTTCTTCAATGTTGTTCATATTTTAGGTTTCAATTGCAAAGCAATGCGTAAAACGAGCAGGTAAAATGTTTTATAAAAAGCATAACGGCAAATTTCAAAACACTTTAACTGCAAGAGCTTTTGAAATACCTGCCGCTTAGCTGTGATATAAAACGTTAATTGCCTCTAAGGCTAACTTCACCACCGTGGAATCGGGTAATGCCATCTTGCGTTTCAACAAGAAGTGCGCCGCTCGCGTCCACTCCCCTGTCAATTCCGGAGAAACGCTTCTCGCCCATCTGTAAAACAATGCGTTTATCGGCGTATAAGTCGAGCGCTTCCCAGTATGCTGTGAATGGCCCGAAGCCTTGTTGAGTAAATTTAAGTAAATAAGTCCACAATGATTTGATTATTTCAGCTGCTAATGCATTTCTATCTGGGATAGTACCTAAATAAGACGCAAGATCACTATGAGGCTGACCAACATCGTACTGATTATCGGGCACACAAACATTTAAACCTATGCCGATAACACTATGCGCCGTAGCACCTATTTGCCCTTCTACCTCAATAAGTACGCCAGCCAGCTTTTTACCCTGCAGATAAATATCATTTGGCCATTTTAATTCAGCATCTTCGACACCAAATTCCTTAAGCGCATCGCAAACAGCTAGACCTACTAATAAAGAAAGCCCGGCCATACTCTGATAGCCATCAGGAAAAGACCAATACATAGAAAAAGTTAAGCTGCCGCCAACTGGAGCTAACCACGAACGACCGTGTCGCCCTCGCCCATCGGTTTGAATTTCGGCAAAAACAACATCGCCATTTTCAAGATCTTCTCGTTTGCTCGCAATACGCTTTTTCATTTCTGTATTGGTGGAAGGTAAAACCGACTCCACATCAATAACCGCTCGTTTTGTATTGCCTAAATGGCGTTTAATGCTGTCAGCGCTTAACAATGGAAAACCTCGTTCTAATCGGTAGCCTTTACCTTTTACTTTAAATACATCTAAACCCCAATCGGCAAGTTGGGAAATATGACCCGCTACTGCGGTACGTGAAAGTCCAACTTGCTGAGCAATAGTTTCACCTGAATGGAACTGACCGTCAGACAACAAAGCGAGTATATGTTTTCTTATAGCTTTTGATGCTTGTCTCATAGCGAAATAAGTCCTTTGTTTCCTAATAAGCGTACTTCGGGCTCCAGCTGTATGCCAAATTTATCCTGTACGCTTGCTATGATATTTTTCGCCATGGTGATTACATCGCTTCCGGTGGCGCCACCTATGTTAGTAAGTACCAATGGCTGTGTAGGGTGGCAACGTACTTTGTTCAACGTTTTGCCTTTAAAACCTGCTTGGTCAATTAGCCAAGCAGCAGGGATTTTTATTTGTTCTTGTTCGTTTCCAGCATTTTCGCTTACAACAAAATGCGGTACCGAGTCATATTCTTTCGATATCGCTTTGAAGACTACTTTTGAGACAACGGGATTCTTGAAAAAGCTACCTGCATTACCTAATTCACTGGGATCTGGCAGTTTGCTTTTTCTAATTTCAATTACCTTACTATACACCTTTTCTGGTGTTGGTTCGGTGAGTGCAGCTAGCTCGCCATAACTTATTTTGAGCTCGTATTGCTTAGGTAGTTTAAAGTTTACATGAGTGATAAGTACTTTATTGGCTAGTGCATGTTTGAACACACTATCTCTATAACCGAACTGACAGTCTTCATTGCTTAGCAGCACCTGTTCACCGGTTTCAAGAAATACACATTCCACCTTATCGATTAACGAATTAACCTCTACACCATAGGCTCCAATATTCTGAATAGGACAAGCGCCTACCGAACCAGGTATTAACGCTAAGTTCTCAAACCCATACCACTTCTCTTTCATACAGAGAGTTACAAAGTCATGCCAGTTTTCGCCTGCTCCTACCCGTAAATAGTGATGGCTTTCAGTGTCGAAGTGACTAATGCCTTTTATTTCGTTTACCAAGATCGCTCCGTCAAAATCATCGGTAAAAATCGAGTTGCTTCCTCCACCTAATATATAAATAGCTTTGTTGGTTTCATTTTTATAGGTATTAAAGGTAGATAGAAATGAAGCAACATCGGCAAACGACTGGATAGAATCACACGACGCTGAAAGGCCAAATGTGCTGTAAGGTTGTAGTGAGGGCATAGAATTTTATGAACTGCGAACAATTCGCTAATGGTAGGGTAACGACGCGTCAAATAAAAGCGCAAACATGCAAATAACCCAGCTGCTATGCTGTAAGTTTTTTGC
Source organism: Alteromonas sp. HB246098 (assembly GCF_054890645.1). Taxonomy (NCBI): domain Bacteria; kingdom Pseudomonadati; phylum Pseudomonadota; class Gammaproteobacteria; order Alteromonadales; family Alteromonadaceae; genus Alteromonas; species Alteromonas sp. HB246098. Next base: position 3,543 of record NZ_JBTZUG010000017.1, read on the forward strand.
CCCTAAAGATATTTATATCGCTACCACGCTATTCAGAGTAGCGTTTCTTTAAAAATCGTACTTAGTAACGCCTTAGTTCTGTTTTTCTCATAGGCATTTTATCAATCGTGCTATAGATAAGCTCACTATCGAAGGTGTCATATTTAGCTTTAATTGTACTATCTAGCCCTATAAGCGTTACTTTAGTTTTTGGGTTTAGCTTATTAAGAGAGATATGACATTTAGGGTAACCAAACACAATAACAGGTTGCTGTTCTACTATACCTATCACCACTAGCTTCCTTTCAGTGAGAGCGACCTTTTCATATTCAGCGAATGCATAAAGATCGTCTAGTTCACCCTTGCTTTGTGCATTGTAGATTAAAACCCTGTTTTTCCAAGCAAGCTCCCCCAGAGTAATCTTACAATGTGTCTTAGCGCTATTTGCAAATGCAAAGGCGGAGTAGAACCCCGTGAGCAGTAAAAAAATAATAAAGTAGATAATCTTCATACTTATATTTACTAGTGAACTACCGATTTAGCACAAAATGTTGGGTCAGAGTACATTTTCCTTAAGACGGCAAAATTAAATTCGCTTGTATCGACACTCCAAGAAGCTCGTTCTCTTGACGTAATGGTGTTTGACTTACATCGTTAAAACCTAATTCAGACATAGACATTAATAGACTGTCTATTCGATCACTGTCTAATGCAACTGAAAGTAAATTATCTAGTCGTTTAGCAAGTGTTTTCATTTCGCTGCGAAAGCTTTTGAGCTTGTTCTTTCGCGACTTAAAGACGATCGATGAAGAAGACATTTCTGGTGCAGAAAGCAAAAAACCCGCCGTTAGGCGGGTTTTTCTTAATGGGACCTGGCAGTGTCCTACTCTCA
>NZ_JBTZUG010000018.1:0-3388 GCF_054890645.1 Alteromonas sp. HB246098
TACCCTCTGAAGGATCGATAGAATGAAAGGGATTAATATAAGTACAAGCCACGATGACTTAGACATCGAATTAATCCACTCCTTTGTGGCGAACTCCTATTGGGCAAAAAACATCCCGCTTTCAACATTACAAAAATCTATAGACAATTCTCTTGTATTTGGAGCCTATGCAACCGGGGGAGACCAAGTTGGTTTCGCTAGAGTTATTACAGACAGAGCTACATTTGCATATCTAAGCGACGTTTTTGTAATAGAGAAGTATCGTGGTCAAGGGGTAGGCAAACAACTTATGGAAAACATATCATCCCATCCAGACCTACAAGGTCTCCGTAGGTTTATGCTAGCAACAAGTGACGCACACGGATTGTACTCGCAGTTTGGTTTTACATCTGTTGAAAACCCTGAGAAGTTGATGCAAATTTTAACGCCTGGCATATATGATTAGGCACGGGTATAACAACCCAATCAACACACTCACTGCGTTCGCTGGGACGCATACACGCGGGGCGGCTGCGCCATTATGCCCCACATGTCTGCGTCCGTTATTGGAAAGTTATGTGACTCAGGGAATTCATGGATAGAAACACTAAAAAAGCCCTTAGATGGAATTCTGGTTATAGAGCGAAACCAATAAAACCAGACAAAGCTTCCTTTTCAAGTGGCAAGTATTCTATGGCTTTTGCCTGCCTCGACTGCAAAACCTCTTTCCAACGCAGCTTTCTTGGTGCTCCATGCGACTATCCATTACACAGTCAGTGTATTTCTTGCGGTGGCGTTACTTATAACTTAGGCCGGCATTTCAAAACGCCAAAAAAATCGGATGCTGCTCAATGGAAAAAGGTAGCTTATCTAGTACAGCATGGTTTTTACTTTCAAAAAATTCGGCCTATTAAAAATAGCTATTACAGCGTTTCTTACCCTTCAACGTTAGCGGAAGCAAAAGTGTTTGTTAAAAAATACAAAAAGCACGCTCTTTTTTTAGGGTAAAGTCACATAACAAACACATTAAGCCGCTTCGCTGGGACAGTAACACGTGGGCTCTGTCGCTTCGCTCCTAATTTAGCCCACGTATTACTGCCCCTTATGTGGGTGTTATATGACAGGAGGTTTACTTGATCAAAAAAGGATTTAATTGGCTTCTAAGTAGGCTTCCTTTCTACTCTTTATTTTTTATATTTCCAGTACTCGGAATGATGAACTGCCAAGGATGGAATGAAGGCAGCATGACGTCAGAAACATGCTTAATAAACTCATCTCTCCTTCAAGCGTATGCGGACTTTTACTACGCACTAATTCTTTTTTCTTCTTTTATGCTGCTCTTACCGCTGGTAGTTTATATTGTTATCGCAATTTGGCTTTCAGAAGTCTTTGGCCGCAAGCTAGCCGGTGAGTGATGTCATATAACAAGTCAATAAACTCACTCACTTCGTTCGCTGGGACGCATACACGCAGGGCCGCTTCGCTATTATGCCCTACGTGCCTGCGCCCGTTATTGAAAAGTTATGTTGCGGGGTAAATGTGGATTCTTACGGAAGGAATAAGCTTCATTACCTGATCATCGACTCACCTATTGCAGAACATCCAGCAGGTATCAAAGAGTTAGTCGATAAGGGAATTAACGTTAATGCACAGGATATTAATGGATGGTCCGCGCTACATTTTGCAGTACAGGAACAATCGCATACTGCTGTAAAAGCTTTACTAGAAAATGGAGCTGACACAGACTTACTTGAATCAAACGGTAATAGCGCTCTTCATAAAGCTGTTTTTTATTCCAACAATAATAATGACATTATCTCTCTATTATTGGTTTATGGCGCTAATCCAGATACAGTTAATAACCATGGTGTTACACCAAGATCGCTAGCTCAAGTAGTGGAAAATTCGAGTATTGTGGCTCTTTTTAACAAATGCAACATAACAAAAAACTAAAGGCGCTCGCGCTGCTCGCTGGGACGCTAACACAGGGGCTGCGTCACTTCGTTCCTAATTTTAGCCCATGTGTTATCGCCCCTTAGTTGGGCGTTATGTGTCAAAGGTAAATCAAGATAAGAAGGATTTTTAACTATGAAACTAGGAACTAAAAGTGGTTTGTCATTCAGCTTTATTGGCTGTGCTGTCGGCGCTTATTTCGGTCTTTCACCTGTTTACTCGCAATTACAGTCTGGTGTTTTATCTGGTCAAGAAGCCGGGCTAGCATTCTGTATCGCCGGTATCTTTATTGGTAGTGTATTGGCTACTGCTAGCATTCTTTCTTCGAATAAGCATGCCACATAACAAGTCAATAAACTCACTCACTACGTTCGCTGGGACGCATACACGCAGGGCGGCTTCGCCATTGTGCCCTACGTGCCTGCGCCCGTTATTGAAAAGTTAGCTTTCAGGAGTAGTATGGATATTTTGAATCAATTAAGCCCAGGTGACGCTTTTCTTATATTAGGGAATATGGTTTTTGGTGTTATGGGGGCTACGGGCGGTTCTCTAATGATTTCAAATGATTTAAATAACAACAAAAACATGGCGACAAACATAAAGGAAACCTGGAGCTTACCTAGCCTTAATTGGTCTGCAAGCCGTATAGTCATAGGGGTGTACTTCTCTATTTTTGTCAGTCTTTGCACCGCGGGTAGCTTTACTGAAGATGTTTACCAAATATTTAAAGTCTTTGCGTTTACTCTTGTAGCAAGTGCTTTTGCACCTAAACTATGGACATCACAGGAGAAAAGGTTATTAAGAATAATCGATGAGCGCATCAAAAATAGTCAAAGCTAACAAACGCATTAACACTCGCTTCGCTCGCTAGGGACAAAAACACGTAGGCTCCCTTCGCTTTGCTCAGTATCATAGCCTACGTATTTTTGCCCGTTATGCGGGCCGTTATACGTTGTTGAAAAGGAAGTCAGTTTGAAAAAAATCATATTATCAGGGTACATTGATGTACCGAATGACCAAATAAAGTTAGTCAAATCTGCGCTACCTAAACACATTGAGCTGACTCAACAAGAGAATGGGTGTTTAACATTTAAAGTCACTCAAAGAACAAATGAACCCAATATTTTTGACGTATACGAAGAGTTCGTTGACAAGGAAGCTTTCGAGAAACATCAAAAAAGAGTATCAAACTCCGATTGGGGGATAGCTTCAAAAAATGCACTACGTCACTATGTCATTACAGAGGTTTAGGAACGCTCGGTGGTAACGTATAACAAAGCGCTTAAGCCACTCCCTTCGGTCGCTCGGACGCATTTACGCGGGGCGGCTTCGCCATTATGCCCCACGCAACTGCGCCGCTTAGCTTAATGTTATATTCTCGAATGGAAAAGGAGAATTGATATGGATGTAAATAGTTCTAAAAGCTTCAAACTCGTAATATTTATTTTGTCGGTCC
>NZ_JBTZUG010000002.1:0-457575 GCF_054890645.1 Alteromonas sp. HB246098
CTTGGGCTGCTTTTTCGTATAAGCTCTACGCGGTATGCATTATTTTATTGCAATTGGATAGTCATTGAAAAAACTTTTCTCCTCACAAGACGCTTTTGAAATGCAAGCGGTTCGCAGCGAACTTGATGCGCTGTCTATTCCCTATATGGTAAAAAATGAATTTGCTGGTGGTGCTATAGGAGAGCTGCCTTGGCAGGATTCTCAGCAGGAGGTGTGGCTCATCGACGATAGCTGGTATGCACGGGCGTCGAAAGTTATCGAGGCCATCGTTCACAAATCACGTAATACGAATAACAGCAGTGAAGACTGGCGATGTGACGCGTGTGGTGAGGAAAACGGCAGCGCATTCGATGTATGCTGGCAGTGCGGCGCGGAAAAGTAAAAGTACAGGAAGTGAAAATTAACAACAAAGAGTAGCGCAAAGGTGGCTACTCGTACTGGCTTTCGCTCCAGCTGGTGAAGATCACGCAAGCTGATACGCTATCAACTTTATCCTTAGTAAGCTTTTTATAGCCACCTAACTCAAACAACATAGCTTTAGCGTCGGTAGTAGTAAGACGCTCGTCACAGGTTTCCACTGCAACACGAAAACGTCCATGGAGTCGATTGGCGAACTTGCGAGCTCGTTGGGTCATTTCCTGCTCTGTGCCATCCATATTTAGCGGTAAACCAACAACGACAACATGGGGTTGCCATTCTTCATAAAGCTTTTCTATCAATGCCCAATCTGGAATGCCGTCTCGTGCTTTAAGCGCTGCAAGCGGTGAAGCAGTGCCAGTAATTTCTTGGCCTACTGCTACGCCAATACTCTTAGTACCAAAGTCAAACGCAAGTACAGTACGGTTTCCTATATCAGGCATGCCCGGCTCCTGGAGCTAGCTGCCATACATCAACACCGAGTTTATTTACCGTTGCTTGCCATTTTTTATGCATAGGAGTGTTAAACAGAATTTCTTCGTCCGCTTCTATGGTTAGCCACGCATTTTCCTGCATTTCCTTTTCAAGTTGCCCTGGTGTCCACCCGGCGTAACCTAAAGCAATAAGCACGTCCTCTGGGCCCTCATCGTTGGCGATAGCCGTCAAAATGTCCTTTGATGTGGTAACCATGATCCCCGGCGCGAGCTTAAGACTAGACGCCCAGGATTTCTGCGACGAATGCAACACAAACCCACGTTCTTGGTTGACGGGGCCGCCCGCAAGTACGATTTGTTCTGCCTTGTCTTCAGACACTGTCAATTCTTTATCAGTTTGTTCAAGAAGTTGTTTTACGTTCATAGTAGAGGGCTGATTCACCACAATGCCCATAGCGCCTTCAGCATTGTGCTCACAAACATAAATGAGTGAACGTGAAAAGTAGGGATCGTCTAAGCTAGGCATTGCGACCAAAAAGTGATTTTGTAGGCTTTTTAATTCCGTCATAGTTTGCTTTTTACTACTATATTTTACTAACGTCTTTTACTTTAGGGGGCCATTTAACATTAAGTATAAAAGGCCCTGTATTCACCCACGCTGAGCTTTATCTGAGCTACTCGCACGGGTTACTAGTGCAAAGCACGTTTTATCTGTTGGCTAAGCGCTTTTCAATTGCGTCAAACAGTGCGCCCATAATGTCTACGTCGTACGCGGCTTCTATTTCTCTTACGCACGTTGGGCTGGTAATGTTTATTTCTGTAATTTTATTGCCAATTACATCAAGCCCTACAAACAAAATATTATTTTCTTTAAGCGTAGGAGCTATGGCTTCAGCCAATGCGCGGTCTGAATCAGAAATTGGCTGAGGGCGGCCAGTGCCACCGGCGGCCAAGTTCCCTCTTGTTTCCCCTTTGGTTGGCAGTCGCGCTAAGCAGTATGGCATTACTTCACCATCTACAATCAATACACGCTTGTCACCGTCTTTAATCTCTGGAAGGTACTCCTGTACCATCATATAGCGCGTGCCCAAATGAGTCAGAGTTTCAATAATTACGCCTAAATTATTACCGTCAGGCTTTACTCTGAATATAGAGGCGCCACCCATACCGTCTAAGGGCTTACAAATAATATCTTGATGCTTGGCATGAAACTCACGAATAATCGTTTGGTTGTTTGATACGAGAGTATTCGGGATATGCTCTGGGAAATACGATGTAAACAATTTTTCGTTGTAGTCACGTAGGGCCTGAGGATTATTTACAACCAGTGCTCCAGCGTCTTGCGCTAGCGACAATATCTGGGTGGCGTACAGAAATTCGCTGTCAAAAGGCGGATCTTTACGCATAAGTAAAACATCAATATCCCCTAAATACAGGGTTGCTTCGTCTTCAATCGCGTAGAAATCTGTCGCTTGGTCTTTAACCGACACGGTTTTGCCCAAACCCATAGGCTTACCATTGTCTAAATACAGGTCTTTTAGTTCGAAATAAACAACCTTTGCACCGCGGCGCTGAGCTTCAAGCATCATCGCAAAGCTTGTGTCTTTATGTGGCTTAACGCTTGCGATGGGGTCCATAATTACGCCAACGGTATATTGCATAATGTTCTCACCTTGAATGTTTTTAAAATGCCGGCTCATATAGCCCTGCCGATAATCTTTGTATATTGGGTCACACCCTAATACTTCAAGTTATTGGTCTAGCATAGGCCTGTAAAAAAAAGGGTTTAGAATATATCCTCAAAAGTCGCCGTGTTGTGCCTGGAGAATACTTAAACTCGTAATTGCCGCCGTTTCGGTACGTAAAATACGTGGCCCTAAACTTACCGATTGATAACCGTTTTCGTTAGCTTGATGGATTTCTGTGTCTGATAACCCGCCTTCTGGACCTATAAGTAGTCGAAAGCCTTGAGTATTATAAGGTTGCCTCGCTAAGCTTTGTTCTGCGCCGGGTGCTAAAACCAACCGCGTAGTATTGGTTGATGAGGACAGCCACTGACTTAAATTTACCGGGGCATTGAGCACAGGAATAATGTTGCGACCACTTTGTTCACAGGCACCAATGATAATTTTCTGCCATTGCTGAATTTTCTTTTCCCAGCGTGACTCGTCAAGTTTTACTGTGCATCGTTCGGTAATAACAGGCGTTATCTCTGTTACGCCAAGCTCTACGCTTTTTTGTAGCACAATGTCCATTCTATCGCCCTTAGAAACACCCTGACCTAAGTGAAGGTGGAGGGGGGACTCTTTTGCTAAAGAAAGACATGCGTCGGCTTCAACCGTTACTTTTTTTCTTTGAACACTTATGACTTGTGCACTGTATTCGTTGCCATCGCCGTTAAATAGCACAATAGGGCGATTGGGCTTTATGCGCAGCACAGTAGCGATGTGATGACCCGCATCTTCGGTTAATTCAAATTCTTGTTCTAAAGGAATGGGGTTGGGGTAATAAACTCTTGGTATACGCATAAGGAATCAGGTGTTTGGTTTTAATGCGTATGATACGTGTCTGTATATGCAGGTTGCAATGCTGTCGACGGCATCATGTAAATAATTGGAGAAAAACTTACACAAACGGCAACACGCGACCTATCTTTAATAATCACCTGACTCGTAGGTTTACTCTATGCCGCAGAGGGCGAAGAGTTGCTCGAAGAGTTTTCCAACACTGTGGAAGAAGGCTTCGATTTTTGTGCTGGGCGGTATTCCGCTCTTGCATACTTAGTGTGTTTTCCTTTATCGGTGCGAAGTGAATATAAAAATAAACACAAAACAACCGAAAATAGGGTTATGAGAAGCAACATGCGTTAATCCTTTAAGTGACATAGTTTGCTAAAGCTCGTTCATAAAAATTAGCGGAAAAAGGACCGAAACCCATTTTCTGCGTCAATCTTTATGAGACTTTAGTCTAAAACTTTAAGGCTGAAAAATCATCAAAAAAAAAGTCTTAAAACTCGGTAACTTCCGAAAAAGTTAAAAAGACAACAAAGCGCATTCAAGCTTCGATGTAAAATAGTGCCTTTGTTGAGTGACATGTGTGTGACAATTATTCAAAAAAATACTTAAACTTTGGTATACGTTGTAACTAAGAGTAGCGTTATGTATCGCTACTTTTGGATAATGCTAACACTATCAAGGGCCTATAAGGCTTAGACTTTAGGGCGAATTTACGCTGTTTGGACCTATTGTGTATTGGTGATAATACGAATAGCTGCTACCGTATGTATGCTAATTACAACTAACCATGACAAGGACCATATTATGGAAGAAAAACTCTCACTTTTTTCAGCAAGTGATGTTGAAAGGTACATAAACGACTACGCCATTCCATGGGGCATCAATATCCTAATGGCGATTGCGATTTATGTAGTCGGTAAAATCGTAGTTGGATTTATTCTGTCTGTATTTAGACGCCTAATGGCTAAATCTAAATACGATGACATGTTGGTGGATTTTCTAGAAGCGATACTTAGTGCTATCTTGATGCTATTTGTTATCGTCGCGTCACTAGATCAACTAGGTGTGGATACTACTTCACTTGTAGCCATATTAGGTGCGGCTGGTTTAGCCATTGGTCTGTCATTACAAGATTCACTTAAAAACTTTGCAGCAGGCGTAATGCTACTAGTATTTAAGCCGTTCAAAGCGGGTGATTTTGTTGAAGCTGCGGGTACTGCAGGTTCAATCAAAAAGATTGGTATTTTCACAACTACAATGAATACGCCTGATAACAAAGAAATTATCGTTCCAAACGGCAATATCTATAGCGGTAACATCACTAACTACTCTGCGAAAGATACTCGTCGTGTAGATATGGTTGTTGGTATTGGTTATGACGCTGACTTACTTAAAGCTAAGCAAGTGTTGCAAGAAATGATTGAAGCGGATGATCGAATTCTAGCTGAACCTGCTCCGACTGTAGCGGTTTCTGAACTTGCTGATAGCAGTGTTAACTTCGTAGTACGCCCTTGGGTAAATGCTGCAGATTTCTGGGCAGTTAAGTTCGACTTTACAGAGCAAGTTAAACTTCGCTTTGACAAAGAAGGTATTTCAATTCCATTCCCGCAAATGGACGTGCACCTACACAAACAAGACGGCGAGTAACCGTTATCTTGGAAACAAAAAACGCTGCTAAATGCAGCGTTTTTTTTGCTTTAAAAGCAAGCGAATTAATTAGGCGCTAAACAAAGTATACCTCTATAAGACTGTACTTTTATTTACAGTTAGGTCGATAGGCCGTGGCCTGATAGTCAGCATAGGCGGCGGGCATATTAGCTTGCAAGTTATCGATTCTTGTCTGTGGTGCAGGGTGGGTAGATAGCAGCTCCATAGGACGTTCACCACCACTCGCTGCATCCATATTTTGCCACAAGTTTACAGACTGTCTTGGGTCAAACCCAGATTTTGCCATTAGCTGAAGACCAATGACGTCGGCTTCTGATTCGTGAGTTCTGCTAAAAGGAAGCTGAACGCCTACTTGAACACCTAAACCAATCGCTGCCATGATCGGACCTGATTGAGGCACTTCGTTCGCGGCCAACACTTGACCTACCGCTTGACTGCCTACATTAATTAACGTTGACTGAGACATACGCTCGTTACCATGTTCTGCGATAACGTGACCTACCTCGTGACCAATAACAGCCGCTAGCTGGTGTTGGTTTTCCGCTACGTTAAGTAACCCGGTATATACGCCTATTTTCCCGCCAGGTAAGGCGAAAGCATTAACCTGTTCATCGTCAAACACTACCACCTCCCATTGCCCACTAAAAACGCTCTCAGGAACTTGGGCAGTGATAGCGTCTGCAACGCATTCCACATAGGTGTTTTGTACTGCTTTGCGTGAAATTTTTAGCTCTTCTTTCATACCTGAAAAAGCTTGATCGCCCATTTGTGCTAGCTGGGCTTCTGAATAAAGTAATACTTGATTTCTACCGGTAGGAGATGTTGCACATGCGGTTAGTGTGAGCGCAGCAGCAATAACCGCTGAGGCAGTGAATTTCAATTTCATAGTTAATCCTTTTGATTGCTGAGTACACCCATTTTCGTGAACCCATCCACAAAAAATGATATGCCATTCAGTTTATACGTCTTTTAGGCAGTATTAGTATCAGATACAACGGACAAATAAAACTAGACCTTCGCGCTAAAGATACTGCTTTGTGCTCACAAGCGTTTCTATTGAAATTAATAACTAATAAAAGACGTTGAAATATGCACTTACAATTGACGTAAAGTAAGCTAGGTGTGTACTTTTTATAGAAAAATGACACGCCTTTGCCTTCTTAATATTTGTGTCATAAACTGATTTTAATTTATACATAGAAGTTGAATAAATTTTCTGGTGTACTAAGAGTAGGAATCCCAGATTTCTCGGGCCTCGCAACGTACGACAAAAAACAATTAAAAAGGAAATCAAATGGCAGTGCGTAACAAGTTTAAATATGGATTAATTGCATTTTTAGTTTCAGCTGCGCTCACAGGATGCGGCCTTGATGGTGACGATGGTGCTCAGGGTGAAACAGGGGCACAAGGACCACAGGGCGAACAGGGTGATCCAGGTACTGATGGCAGCGACGGCACCGATGCTTCTATTGGTATCGCGATGGATGTGGTTGGTCGTGCTTTCTTAGGCAATCAAACCGCAGCTGAAATCGTTCAATATCATTCTGATACCAGCACTATTTACGCCACTAACGGCGAAACAAATACAATTGCAGTTATTGATGCCTCAGGCGTTAGTACGGCAACAATGTCTGATCCAATTAATACGACCACGCTAACACCGACCACAATCGCATTACCTGCTGATATTAACGGTGTGGCGCTAGGCAGTTTAACGAGCATTGCAATAAGCGGTGACCTTATGGCCGTTGCAGTACCAGCGGATGTTAAAACTGATAATGGTTACGTGTTGTTTTACAACGGACTTGATAGCTCTGCTCCCGCATTTTTAGACTCGGTAGAGGTAGGCGCACTACCTGATATGGTCACTTTCACTCCTGATGGCGGTAAAGTGTTAGTAGCCAACGAAGGCGAACCGTCTGATGACTATACTGTTGACCCTGAAGGTTCCATTACGGTTATCAATATTCTTGCCAGTGGCGAGCCTGAAGAAACAGGTACTACTGTAGGCTTCAGTGCGCTTAACGGCAGTGAAGCTGAGCTTATGGCACAAGGCATGATGTTCCCAAACCCAGCAGGGCGTACAATTAACGGAACCGCTATCACCTCGACTGTAGCGAAGGACCTAGAGCCTGAATATATTACAGCGACTAACGATGTTGCCTATGTAAGCCTTCAGGAAAACAATGGCCTAGCAATTTTAGATTTGGAAGAGTTAACCGTGGACGTTGTTGGCTTAGGAGCCAAGTCTTGGGCTGGACTTAACATTGATATTCAAGAGAATGAAGCGGTCAGCTTTGGTCAATATAGTGGCCTATATGGGGTTTATCAGCCAGATACAATTGCTAACTTTACGTGGAAAAACGCAACTTTCATCGTGACTGCGAATGAAGGTGACGCTCGTGAGTACTTCTTTGAAGCTGCTGATGAAGCTGCTTGTACTGCTGCTGGTGGTGTTGATTTTGACGAAGACGATGGTTGCCTTGCGTATACCGACGAAGTGAAAGTAGAAGACCTAACGGCTGCGGCAAACTCTGAATTGGCGATGCTACAGGCAACAGGTGAAGCTGACGATTTACGCGTAACTTCGGCCATGGGTGATGCTGATGGAGACGGTGAATATGACGCTGCATATGCCTACGGTGCGCGTTCATTTACCATTTGGGATCAAAATGGTTTAGTAGTTTATGACTCTGGCGACGATTTTGAACGCATTACCGCTTCAGTTCACGGTGCACAGTTCAATAATGGTGACGACGAAAACGCAAGCGATTCACGCTCTGAGAACAAAGGACCAGAACCAGAGGCATTAACCGTGGGGCAAGTGGGTGATCGCACTTACGCATTTATCGGCACGGAGCGCATGGGTGGTATTTTCGTTTACGATGTAACGAACCCTTACGATGTTCAATTCGCTGAGTATGTGATTAACCGCGATCTTACCGAAGGTTTAACCAGCGATAGCGTTATTGGTGACCTTGCGCCAGAGAGTTTGGTATTTGTTAGCGCTGAAGACAGCCCAAGCGGTGTTCCTCTACTTGTAGTAGGTAACGAAGTAAGTGGTACAGTATCGGTATGGCAAATCAACCAGCTGTAATTTAACACTCAATAGTGAGTCAAAAACCCGCTTAACTAAGCGGGTTTTTTTATTAGAAAATAAAAAAGCCCTAGCTTGAACTAGGGCCTTTGAGAGTCGCGTAATGCCTTGCTTTTGCTAAGGTATTACGAGTGGCGATTGGAAGTCCTTAGTACTTGACCGTTACACCTGCAAACAGGCGAGGACCATAGTCATTAACTTCGCCAAGGTTGCCTTGAACGTAGTAGTCTTGAGATTTAGGTGCACTGAATAGGTTAATTGCTTCAACCTTAACGCGTACGTGGTCATTAACCTTGTACGATGCGCGTGCTTCCCAAACACCTACTTCGTCTACGTAACGCAAGCGCGTACCGTTACTGGTGTAAGGTTGGAAATATTCGCTTCTGTACTTATAGATAAGCGCTGTATCTAGGTCGCCAATCTGGTAATAAACCTGACCGCTAAATACATGCTCAGAGAAGCCAGGTACTGAACCTGGAGGAATGATACCTTGGGTTAACTGAGTAGTATTACCGTCAAGGTCGGTAATAAAGGTATCACCGTAATTACTGTCCTCGAATTCATAATCAGTGTCAGCATAGTTATAACCAAACTTAACACCAATACCACTATCCCAACGATAAGCGATTGAGGTTTCGATACCGATGATGCTGCTGCTTTCGTCTGTCGTTACAGAGTTAGTAATAGGCAAGTCATAATCGTCACCTTCAATCTCAAAGGTTTCTAGCACCGTTTGCTGTTGGAAGCCACCGTTGAACTGCTTGTAGTAAACACCGAAAGCAAAAATTGAGTCTTCATTCGGGTACCACTCAATGGCAACGTCATAGTTCCAAGACATAAGAGGCTTAGTACTTGGATTACCAGACCCGTTTACACCAACAATTAGGTCTGAAATCGTCGTAGGAGCAACTTCATCATCAGTTTGGAACGTACGGCTAAAGCCTAGGTCTGATGGGTCTGCGCGAGACATACCGCGATAGATACCTGCACGTAGCAAAATGTCGTCGCTATAATCCATTACAAAGTTAGCGCTAGGCAGTACTTCAGTGTAGCTACCACCACCTTCGATACGCTCAACCACTGAATCATCTTCAACAAGTGTTAGTGTACCCAGTTCACCTTCAATAACTTCAAATGAATTTCTGAAGCCAATTGAAGTAACTTCAGTGTTTACAACACGAACACCAAAGTTACCGCGAATGAATTTACCCCACATTTCTGTGTCGTAGTTTGCCATCAAATAACCGGCATAAGTGCGCTCAGTGACATCTATTGTTCCCGAGTTTTCATATTCCAGCTCAGGGTAAGCGAAATCATCGCCGTTAGATGCAGCTACGGCACGGGCGAAGCAGTTGTTGTCATACGTTGCCCACGAAGAACCAGTACCGCTATCTACAATATTACCGTCTCCATCAACATGAGTGATGATGTCACCGTCTGACACAGAAGATAAGAAGTCACTTTCTGGGAAGTCAATTTGACAGCCTTGCATAAGTGCAATTGCCTGAGCGATTTCTTCTTCGTCAGATGAGCCTTCAGTAGGAGAGAACGTCCATTCAGTTCTAGAACCATTGCCTTGAGACCCGCCTAGTTGAACGAATGTCATTTCAGACGCACGTAAGCCACCTTCGATGCTTACGAAAACGTCATGGTCAAGAATGTAGCTGAAATCTACTTTAGCCGACTTAACTTCGTTTTCGCGCGTATTTTCTCTATCAGCACGTGTACGTAAGCTATCGTAAAAGTTTGTGATATCAGTCACATCAAAGTTCTGTACCGTGAAATGAGGAATATCATCACCCATATCCCACGAGAAGAATTGTCTGTCTTCGGTGCGGGCACGGTTTGAAATTTGAAGTTCTTCACGCTCGGTTTTTGAGTAGGCAAGGTCGAAGCTTAACGTTAATGCATCAGTGGCAAAGTGTTCAACATTGATACCAAAACCGTGGTAAGTCTCGTCACGCGAGAACTGTTCACCAGAGCTTTCAATACGATCTTGACCTTCCCAGTGTAGAATGCCGCCCACATCATTGGTTACCAACGTAGGGCCGGTCAAACCAGGTATCGCACGCTTTTGTAGAAAGATTAAGTCGTGTCTTGCTTCTTGCTGCAAGCGATTTGAGTACTGGAAGTCAGTGTTAATATCCCAGGCGTCATTAGGCTGAAACTGCAGTGCTAGGAAGAATGCATCACGCTCATCAGATGTTTCGTTTTGACGATAGCTACGAGAGCTACCTGTCCACGCATAGGGTGAACCTGCACTAATTGCCTCACCAGTTTCTGGGTCGATTTCTGTGTTGTAGCCTTGGTTAGAGCTACCGCTAACCTGGTCTTCACAGTCGCCAGCGCTGCTGCGGAAAAAGCCTTCATTAGTGTTGGTAGGATCGTTCAAACACGCCCATAGTGAAGAACCTGTTGGGCTAGAGCTTCTGTACTCGGCTTCAGGTTGAGTTATATCTTGGCGCTGGGCACCGATTGAGATACCTAACGCAGAGCCGTTATTGAACTCGAACTGGTCAACATAGCTTATCGTTCCACGATAGCCTAAGTCACTGTGAAGTGAGTTATCTACATTGCCTTCGTCAGGGTTATAGTTGCCTTTAACTTCACCCTGAATACGTTGTTTGCCGTAATCAAGAGGGGCTACAGTTTCAAGGGCGATAACACCAGCCACACCACCTTCAATCATAGAGGCGTCTTGGGTTTTATAAATAGCAATTTTCTTAACCAGTTCGCTTGGGAACTGTGAGAAGTTAACCGAACGGTCACCGCTACCATTAGTCGCTTCACGGCCGTTAATGTGCGTCGCACTTAAGAACGGACCTAGACCACGAATAGTAATTTCTGTAGCACCACCATTTTCACGGTGTGATGCTGCGCCCGTAATGGATTCTAGCGCTTCACCAATAGAAAGCGCTGGCAGATCACCAATGTCTTCGGCCGATAAGCCGTCAACAACAGTAGTCGATTCGCGCTTGATTGAAATTTGGTCCTGTATTGTACGACGTGAGCCAACAACGTCGATAACTTCTACGTCCTCCGCCGCGGTCTGCTCTTGCGTTTCTTGCGCTTGTACTGAAAAAGCGGCAGTGCTGGCTACACCAGCGATGAATGCGGCTCTTACCCAACGCGCAGTTGGGTTTAGGGTAAAGGGTGTGCTTCTTTTCAACGACATTACAATTTCTCCGTTGTGTTATCGATGCACTAACGCCCCGAAGGGCGCAGTGACTTAATGTGTAGGGTATTCGTGTTTTATGTATTAATTATCTGCTGTCCATGTAGAGCCAGCACCTACATCAGTAGACTGAATGTAGTAAAGCCCTTTAGCTCCAGCGACTGCTTGTGCACCGTTCGGGTCGGTTTCAATTAGACCGTTGGTAGCGGTAACAAACTCTGGCACTTCCTTGCCATTGTCTGCGGGGTTTTGGTCAATAGCGCCGTCGGTATCAAATTCGCCGTTGCCGTTAAGGTTGCGAATGTCTACCCAAGACTCATCTTCAACATCGCCCGATGCATAGCTATCGGTAAAGCCGAAGTTGTTAGAAAGAAGTGATTCTTCGTGATTGATAAGGTCACAGTCATACTCGAAAGCGTGGTCACTACTAATCGCTTCAGAATCAAATGCAAGCCCAAGCGTGCTCTCTTTATCTGCTTCGTTAAAGCCATTTGCAATTGCATTAGCATCGAAGTCGATTACAAAGAAGTTTTTGGTTAAGCCATAAAGAATTGGCGCGTTATCCGCTGTTAACTCATCGCAATCACCCACTGGTGCTCTACTGCCAATTTCTGTGCTGAACACGATGGGTTGAAGTGAGTTTAGAACGGTATTGTTAGTAACAGTCAGTGTTAAATCGCCACTGCCGTCAAGCACTGCTTGGTTACCTGCGTTAGGTACACCGCCATCTGCTTGAGAAAATGGGTTAGCCGTGAATACTAAGCCGCCTGCTTCTTTATTGCCTGAACGAATACCTGCAATGTAGTTATTAGTTACCGTATGGCCGAGCGGTGTCATCAATACACCACTTGGGCGGTCGTCTGAACCAGAGATATCAGTGGTTCTAATGATGATATTGTCAGCAACAGTGTTAAACCCACCGTCTTCTAGCGAAATACCGCCATTGGCATCAATAATCGTGTTGCCTTGAATAGTAGCGCCAGACGTTTGAACGCGCATTAGGCGACGGCCTGACGTGAAGTTATCAATACGGTTGTACTGAACAACAAAGTTAGCGTCTTCTGCCGCATCTGCTCCGGTAGTGCTTCCAACGTTAAGAAGCAGTAGGCTTGATTGGTTAAAGTTCGGGTTAACCGCATTTTCGAATAAATTGTACTGGATAGTATGGTTTAGACCCGAAGAAGAGAGCTTGATTACTGAACCTTTAACCGCGTTGTTTCTATTGCGGAAAGTATTACGCTCAATCATTGCGCCTTCACCATTAACAACAAGCCAATGATGAGTTTCTTCATTCAATGTGGTCTGGTCACCATCCATTGTGTTTTCAGCAAAGGTGAAGTTATCGCCTTCTGAATAAATAACTGCGGCTGCTTCGCTTTCACAGTAAGAGTCTAATGCTGTATCAATGCTTTCAAAACGCATGCCCTTTATAGCTGCACCGTCTACAGTACTAGCAACATTTATACATGCTTCGCCAGATATGACCGGCGTTTCACCTTCTACTGCAGTCATGGTTACAGCACTGGTTAATAAAATTGGTGCCAAGTCAGCATACACGTTAGTGTTTAGGCCTAAAACATCGCCGTTGGCAAGGCCGCTATTGAGGGCACTTTCAAGACCGGCTTTATCGTTAACTACGGTAGTGTAAACAATGGTATCTACCGCATCTGATGCTGAACCTTCAAAACCATCGTTGTCCGTATACGAGGCTTCTACAGAAATGATTGCGCCAGCGTTAGCACTTGGTGTGAAAGTGTTGCTGTTGCTATCAGCAATGGCTACGCCATCAGCAAACCACGTATATTCAACGTTCGCTTCGTCAAACCCATTGTTGTCTGTCAGTGTTGCCGTTAAAACACCGTCTACCAAATAAGGGACGGTACCTGTTATCTCAATTGAGCCAGCCTCGTCTACAGCTTGCTCGTTGACCGGTATAGTAGGTTCAGAAGTGATAACTTCTTCAAAACCGTTATCATCGGTATAAGATGCTTCGACAGTGATCACTTGACCAACAAGACTTGCGTCAACGACATAACTGCTTTGAGTAGCTCCTGAGATCGCAGCGTCATCGCCATACCATTGGTATGCCACTTCGCCGGTAGCGCCATCTTCATCGCTAATTTCTGTAGAAAGGGTGTTGCCAACAGTAGGCGTGCCTACAATAGCGATTGCACCTTCTGAATTTACGCGACCTACAGGGTCTGTTGGTTCAGACATAGGCGCTTCATCAAAGCCGCGGTTATCAGTAAAAGCCGCTGATACGGTAATAACCTTACCAAACTCATTTTCTGTAAGCGTAATTGTAGATGTAACTTCATTTTCAATAGCAACATCATCTGCATACCACGTGTAAACAATGCTCTCTGGTTCTACCCCGTTTTCATCTGAAACAGTGGCAGTAAGCATGCCGCCTACTACAACATCGCCAGAGATGGCGATACTCGACTCAAACGCTATTGCCATTACATCACTTGTTGGTTCACTTACGTGAGATTCGTTAATACCACCATCGTCAGTGTAAGAGCCTTGCACCGTTATAGCCGAACCAATTTGATCGTCAGTAAGAGTAAAACTTGCACCGCTTGCGTCAGCAATAAGTTGATTATCAGCGTACCAAAAGTAGTTTACGTCTGATGAAATACCATCTGGGTCGCTGACTGAGGCAGTTAGCGTTTCGCCAGAAGTTGGCGTACCAGATAGCGTGATACTACCTAGGGTATTAGGGTTGTTATCAGAATCTACATCACATCCCGTAATGGCTGCGGCTATGGCGCAAAGTGCAAATGCTTTAATCTTCATGATGGCATCGTGCTCCAAGTTTAATTATAGGGTGGTAAAGTTTTTTATTGTGTTTTGGTGTTACCAATATGTGTATTTGTTTTTACCAAATTGGTAATAAGGCTAATAAAAACACAATTTATTAACATTTGCTAGCAAATTTACTAAATTTCTTAAAAATTAAGACGTTTAAAATAAGCTCGATAAAAGGGATTAGCGGAATTGGTCAGATAGGTCTGGGGTCAGAGTACTTTTTAGGCCCGAAGTCAGTGCACTTTTCGCTGTGACAACCAGATGAGTTTTAGGTTAGGGGGCTGGTTACAGGCACTAGTTAGTTACGTTTAAGTTATGGGTACAAAATGCGCTACCAGACACCTAATAATTCTGATAGCGCATCAATTTACTAACGCTTAGGCTTAAGCATTTCTATTTTTGGGATAAGAAGCCAAATGGCTGCAATTGCAATGATAGCTAACGACGCTCCGATGACGAAGGCAGGCGTATAATTACCATCTGCAGTAAGCCATGGAACCAAAGATGTTAAGCCCACCGCACCCAACTTCGCCGCCATACCTGAAAAACCAGATAGCGTACCCACGGCTTTTTTACCAAACAAATCACTCGGAAGGGTTTGAACGTTACCTATTGCTGTTTGGAAACCGAACAGGATAACCGCCATAATAAGCACCGCTACCGTTGGCGCGCCAGGGTCTGACATTGCGATAAGAGCAGGAAGCATTATTAGACAACCCAAGGTGATAACTAGCTTCCTTGTCTTATTCGGCGTCCAGCCAGCCGCTATACGATTTTGCGCTAACAAACCGCCGAACCATGCGCCAAGCATTGCGCCCACATAGGGCACCCAGCCGTATATACCTATCTCGGTAACGTTCATGCCATACACTTCGTTAAGATAGATAGGGATCCAGAATACAAATAACCACCAAATAGGGTCGATTGCCGCCGAAGCGATAATTACGCCCCAGCTTTCTTTACGAGAAAGCAGTTCACCTGTTGAAGGGCTGTATTCCTCCATTTCCTTGGCATTGCCATTTTCATCTTTATCTTCGCTCATGGTGCGCTGACCAGAAAGAATATAGTGCTTTTCTTCCTCGGTAATCCATGCGTGCATCGCTGGTGGAGCTTTAACTATAATAACCCAAGGCAATAGCCATAAAAGACCGATGGCACCTACGATAATAAATACCGCCTGCCAGCTAAAATGCAGAGTTAAAAAGCCAATAATTGGAAAGGCTATGATGCCACCAATAGCAGCGCCAGAGTTAAAGATGCCTTGGGCTAGCGCACGCTCTTTCGTAGGAAACCATTCGGCGTTACCTTTGGTTGCACCAGGCCAGTTTCCAGCTTCAGCAATACCTAAAATCGATCTAAAGATGCTGAAGCTCAACATGCCTTGCGCAAATGCATGGGCAATAGTGGCGAGTGACCAAACACCGATAGAAAGAACGAAGCCAATTCGCGTTCCAATCCAGTCGAAAATCTTACCGAAAATCGCCTGACCAAACGCGTAAGAGAAAACAAACACGATGGAGATATTAGCGTAAATCTGTTTCCTTTCTAACGCTGATTCATCGGGAAACAAGTCTTCTACAATAGCAGGCCATAATACGCTTAAAGCTTGTCTATCGATGTAATTTATAATTGTTGCGAGAGCAATAAGTGTAATTACCCACCAACGTAGACCTTGAATTTTCACGGCATCACTTCTCTTTTAGGTTGTGTATAGTTTCGCCAGAGCGTTCGTTTACTACTTATCTAATTTGACAAAATAGTCGTAGATTTCAGGTACGTTGCCGTTACCCAAGCCGGCGTCTAACGCTGCTTGTAAATTAGCTGATGAACCTTCAGCAATTTTTGATTCAGTACCTAAGTCTTCTACCATCTTCAAGAAATAGCCTAAATCCTTGTTAGCGTTAGCGATAGAAAAACCTAAGTCACTATTGTTATCCACTGCATAGTTTTTGCAGAATTGCATAAATGGAGAGTTAGATGGACCTGCAGACATAATGTCGAAAAGCTGTTGGCGGTCAACGCCAGCGCGCTCTGCTACCGCAAAAGCTTGCGACATTGCACATACGGTGGTCATACCCATGAAGTTATTAATCAGTTTTGTAGTGTGACCTGCACCAAGTTGACCAAGGTAAAAGACATTTTCACCTTGTTCATCAAGAACAGGTTTCACTTTTTCAAAAGTTTCTTTGTCGCCAGACGCCATAATATTAAGTAGGCCATCTTTCGCATGTGCAGGAGTTCGGCCTAGTGGTGCATCTACCATACCTACGCCTTTGGCTGCTAAGTCCGCGCCAATTTTTCGTGTTGAAGAAGGAATAGAGGTTCCAAAATCAATAACCACGGCACCTTCTTTTAGCCCCGCCATAATGCCGTCTTCAGCGTACATTACTGATTCGACAATATTCGATGTCGTTAAGCAAAGCATAACGATATCCGCGCTTTCAGCTAATTCTTTACCTGTTTTTGCAACCTTTGCGCCGCGTTCTGTGCACTTAGCCACTGCATCAGGGTTTAAGTCCATAACTGTGGTTGGAAAGCCTTTGTTTAAAAGGTTTTCAACCATGTTGCCGCCCATTAGACCAAGTCCGATGAAACCAATTGATGGTTTAGACATTATCTTTTCCTCATAAGTAAAAATTCGAAGGTTAGATACAACCTCGTCACCTTTGGTATCACCTAGTCATAAACAGATTATTGCCGAAAAGACGGCACTTACTAATCGAGAGACTATTGTTATTACCAATTTAATGTTTAAACCCTATTTCTATCTTGCCAATTTGTCAACCAATATCGAGTTCGAGGTCATTATTTTGTAAAAAAATTGTAGGTGTGAAAGCGCGTCTGTTTGCTAGTTACGTTGATTTATAATTTTTTTATACCTCTAACCTATTAATACAATTAGATTTTAATTCTCCTGGCTAAGCTCTAGATGCGAAAAAGAAAGGCGTTTATTTTGTTTCTTTTGTAAACAATTCTTTTTAGTGTGGCTCAATGCGTGTTGTTTTATTGGTCAAGTCAATTCCCTTTCAGCTGCAATTTAGGCGGTTAAGAGGGAACGGTGGCCTCCACCATAGTTACAGTGACCGCGGATTAAGGTAAGCTATAGCTCATAAAACGCAGTCGTATTGCTAATAAAAGGTACGATTAGGCTTAATTGCACTGGCATTATTGCGTGAAGGACACGAAGTAACGCGACGTTTTAAAAGCCAGAAGTGTTAACAGATAATAGAGAATGCTTATGTCTCAACAGATAGTGATTAGCGGTGTGGGTGTTTGGCACCCAAAAGATAGTATTACCAATGAAGAGCTAGTAGAAAGCTATAACGCATACGCCGACGCGTTTAACGCTGAAAACAAAACTAAAATTGAAGCAGGTGAGCTAGCCGCTGTGCCTTACTCAAGTGCAGAGTTTATTGAAAAGGCGTCGGGAATTAAAAGTCGCTATATTTATCAAAAAGAGGGCGCGCTAGATATCACTCGCATGAAGCCAAAAATTGCGCCGCGAGCGGATGATGAACTTTCTCATCAGGCAGAAATTGCCGTTGAAGCAGCTAAGCTAGCTATGGCTTCTGCGAACGTGAGTGCTGACGAAATTGATGCCGTTATTGTATCGTGTGCCTACACACAACGCGCTTATCCCGCTATCGCTATTGAAGTGCAAGAAGCACTGAATATCGAGGGCTTTGGCTTTGATATGTTAGTCGCCTGCTCAGCAGCAACCTTCGGCATGCATCGCGCTTATGAGATGCTAAGCGCTAGAAATGCTACTCGCGTACTCGTTATCAACCCTGAGTTAGTGTCTCCTCAAATTAACTACGCAGACCGAGACAGCCACTTCATCTTTGGTGACGTAGCAACAGCGACTGTGTTAGAACTCGCTGAAACGGCTAAAAGCGAACACGTTTATGACGTGCTGAGCACTAAGGCACTGACGAAGTATTCAAATAATATTCGTTCGAATTTTGGTTATATGACTCGTGCAGAAGATGTAGACCCTTACGGCCCTGACAAACTTTTCCACCAAGCTGGGCGCAAAGTATTTAAAGAGGTTTGCCCAATGGCTGCGGCTCATATTGAAGCGCACCTAGCAAGTCATGACATCACACCAGAAGGCGTGAAGCGTTGGTGGCTACATCAGGCTAATATTAATATGAATACTTTGATTTGTAAGCGCTTATTAGGGCGCGATGCAGACAGAACAGAAGCGCCTATCGTACTCGACGAATACGCAAACACTGCTTCTGCGGGTTCTGTCATTGCTTTTGGTTTGAATCATGAAGATTTAGTCTCTGGCGATATCGGTGTGCTTTGCTCTTTCGGAGCGGGCTATTCAATTGGTTCCTTGGTAATTCAAAAACGATAAAGGTTTAAGCGGTAAAAACTCAAAGCGCAGGCTTGGCCTGCGCATTACAAAAAGCGTAAGCTAAATATTTATTTTGTGAGCCCGTTTTACCAACTCGTTGCTTTATCTAATGCGGCAATAGGACCAAGTTAAAAGCATAAATGCGGCTCTTGCTCCTATATTGCAGTAATACAAAAAACGAGATGGAATTTTGCAGCATCTAACATGGTCGGTATATATCGAGTATTATCAATGTAATGATCTGCTAGTATGCAGATTTATGCCTTCTAATAATGATAATAAAGGTGAGATAAAAGGATGATTTCAGATGTAGGCTACGGGCTAAATAGTCTCGCGCACCTAGCCCTTTTATTGTTGTTGCTAACAGTAAGAAAGCCAGGAGTTGCCAAGCACCTGCTTGTCGTTGCGACCGCTGCCACTTTTTTATGGTCGACAAGTTTAATTACCTCGCTGTTCGGCCCCATTTCCCTTAGCTGGCTGTTAAGCGTTGACGTTGTAAAGCAATTGGCTTGGCTTCTGTTTTTGTCTGCTTGTATTCAAACTAACTTCAGTAATATTGCTGCTGTATTAAAGCGTCCTATTACGCTGATTATCGTCGCTCCCGCGCTTATCGCGCTTCTTGCACCTTATTTGTTGGCAATTAATCCTGCGTGGAGTTTTCTTGTTTTAATCGTACTTTCTTTAGAAGTCCTTGTACTTTTAGAGGTTGTCTATCGGCAAGCAGGAAGAGAGCAGTGGGCCTTCAAACCGCTTATTATCTATCTTGGCGCAACAAATTTGTTCGAATTTGTAACCTACGCTAACGCGACCATGGTTAACCAAGTGGAAATTGGTTATATCGCTGCAAGGGGGTATATCTACTTTCTGCTTATGCCTTTACTCGTGATATCAATTCGCCGTATCCATCACTGGGGAATAGATATATTTATATCCCGCGATGTAGTTTTACATAGTTCATTATTGCTTGTAGCGGGCGGTTACTTATTTGTAATGGCTGTGGTTGGCTATGCCATCAACTATGTCGGGGGTAACTGGGGCGCTACCGTACAAATTATCCTCGTAGTGATGTCATTCGCGTTGTTAGCCACCGTATTTTTATCGAATGCTTTTCGTACTAAGATAAAAGTTTTTATTACGAAGCATTTCTTCGCCAATCAGTTCGACTATCGCGTTGAATGGGTGAAATTAACCCAGTGGCTAACTAGGGCCGGGGACTCGTCATCAGATGTTTATCACGCTGGACTAACGGGCATGCTAAACGCTATTCAGTATGAATCGGGCCTGCTCTTTAAGGTGAACGCAAATGGTTATGAACGTGTGGCTGAGGCATCCCCTATTACAGATATATCAAGCGAAGCGAAAGGCAGTGCCACCTACGCCACATTAGAAACTTTAGCGCAATACAGTGATAAAAATGGTTGGATTATTGATACGGATGCCTATCTAGTTAAGCCCTTTGATTACGAAGGGTTAAAGCTGGACCGCAATGCTTTAAAAGAGTGGGGGTACCAGCTCTTTGTACCTTTCTTGAAAGACGGAGGGCTATGGGGGTTTGCCTTAGTTGCGCCCGGAGACAAGGAAAAAATCAGTCTCAATTGGGAAGTTAAAGACTATCTTACTGCGGTTTCTGAGCAAGTGGGCACTTATATGCAGCACCATGAGGCGGCACAAGTAGTGGCTGAAAACGCCCAGTTTGCTGCGTTTAACAGAATGTCTGCCTTTGTACTACATGATCTAAAAAATGTGCTTGCCCAGGTGGACCTTATTTTGGCAAACGCGCAACAACATAAGCACAACCCCGAGTTTATCGACGATACATTCGAAACTTTAGAACATACTAAAGCTAGAATGGAGAAAATGCTAAAGCAACTCACAGACAAAAAGGCGGTACAAGAAGGGGTTGATGCTGAGCTTTTACTCTCGGAAGTTGCTAAGGATGTGGTAAGTAGTCGTTGTTCAGGTTTAAGCCCTATACCGAAAGTGCATGTGCTTAAAGAAACGGCTGTTATGATTGATAAAGAAAAAGTAGCCAATGTCTTTTACCATTTAATCAGTAACGCGCAACAAGCAACAGGCGATGACGGTGAGGTTGATGTGGTGATAACTGCAAATTCCGACAGCGATACCCAGCTTGTCATGATAGAAGATACCGGCGTGGGGATGGAAAAAAGCTTTATTGAAGAACGTTTATTTAAACCCTTTGATACCACAAAAGGGAATGCAGGTATGGGGATAGGTGCTTACGATGCAAAAACCTATATCGAGTCTATCGGTGGTAAACTAACGGTTCAAAGTGAACCGGGACGCGGTAGCTGTTTTACACTGCATTTTCCGATAGGATAGAACAAATAACTAGAAAGTGGATCCGTACGCGACAAAAATCCACATTCCTTGGATGGATGAAGTAGATTAATAGGATGATGAAATGACTGATACCATTTTGGTAGTAGATGATGATTTAGGCATTCAAAAGCAGCTTAAATGGAGTCTTACGGATTACAATGTTGTTTTTGCTGACGATCATACCTCTGCCATCGCGCAGCTACGTCGTTTTGAACCTAAAGTTGTGACGCTAGATTTAGGGCTTCCACCAGACCCTGCCAACGCTTCTGAGGGCTTACGAATCCTTCACGACATCATTAAGCTGGCGCCGAGAACAAAGGTCATCGTGGTCACAGGTAACAGCGATAAGCAAAACGCGCTTAAAGCCATTGATTTCGGGGCGTACGATTTTTATCAAAAGCCTATCGACTCAGACACTATTAAATTGTTGGTCAACCGCGCGTTAAACCTGTCGAAATTAGAACACGAGAACAGTATTTTAGCGCGCACTCGTTCAGGTATGTCGAGGATAGTTGGCAATAGTGAAGCTATTCAAAAAGTGGTTCGCCGCGCCGAAAAAATTGCCAATACCGATATCAGTACGCTATTGCTTGGTGAAAGTGGTACTGGTAAAGAGGTGTTTGCACGCAGCATTCATGAACACAGCCCTAGAAAAGATAAACCCTTTGTGGCGATTAACTGTGCTTCTATTCCCGAAAATTTGCTTGAAAGTGAGCTGTTTGGGTATGAAAAAGGGGCATTTACAGGCGCTAATAAAACCACAGTAGGTAAGATTGAAACGGCACAGGGCGGTACGCTATTTTTAGATGAAATTGGCGATATGCCTATTGGTTTGCAAGCTAAGATGCTGCGTTTCTTGCAAGAGAGGGTGATTGAGCGGGTTGGTGGACGCAATGAAATTCCGGTTGATATACGCGTAATCTGTGCGACTCACCGAGATTTACAAGCCATGGTCGCGCAAGAAACCTTTAGAGAAGATTTATATTATCGAGTGGGCGAAATGCCCATTATGATCCCGCCGCTGCGGGAGAGGGATCAAGATATTATTCTGCTCGCTCGTACCTTTTTAAATATTTATCGTGAAGAGTTTAAAGCCAAAGCCAAGAGCTTTTCAGAAACGGCAGTCAATGCCATGTTAGCTCACAAATGGCCGGGCAACATTCGTGAGATGCAAAACAAGCTCAAGTCAGCGGTGATAATGGCTGAAGGGACGGTAATACAGCCTGATGATCTGGGGTTAATGCCAGTAGATGCCCATGATGAGCCTGAAACATTAAACTTACGTGAAGTACGAGAAATAGCAGAAAGTCGCGCCATACGACGAGCATATCAAAAAGCGGACAAAAACATGTCGAAAACTGCCGAACTGCTTGGCGTTACCCGACCAACACTTTATTCGTTAATTGATAAGTACCACATGGAAGATATTAAAAACAGTGACTAAAACGTTGTCATCATAGCTTTAGGTAATAACGCGAAAAGGGTGAGATGCTTCTCACCTTTTTTAATGGCGTCATTGAACAAGGGATAGGCTTTGCTATATCGCTTGTTTTTATTTAACTGAGCTCAACTAAACACGACCGCTCTATAAGATAAATTGGCGGTGAGGCTCAGCTAAAGCGTCGTGACCGCTAAACGCCACATCAAGTAGCACTTTATTTGGGCTCACCTCTATACATATTACGCTTCCACACACGTTACATACATGGTGCGTTTCACCGTTTGCTTGATGTAACTCGGCTAACGCGGAAGGCGCGCAGTCAATGACAAGCCTTTCTTTTTCAACTGCCATACGCAGTTTACTGGTGTCTGTCTGAGTGAGTGTTTCATCGTCGGCTTCGAACTCATCAATATGTTCAATTTCATATTGAATGGCTTGGCAGCTGCAACTTCCTCTATACATATCTCATTTCCTCTACTGCTATTTATCGAGGGTATCCGGCCATTGAATACTGGCTACGTTATTAAAAGACGTGGCAATTCTAGAACCAGGAAAGTTGAACTTAGTATCTAACAAAGTTGGGTGCGCTCTCGGTGTTTCAAGAGTTTCTATAACTCCTACCCAGCCGTTTCTACCGGATAGCTTTGTTGCGTACAGCGCATAATCTACAACGGCAAACGTGCGCTTCCATGCGGTATCAAAATCATCTTCTTTATCTGGAGGAAGAAGTGAGAAGCCAATGCTACAGGTAATGTAGATAGGCTCTTCTAGGCCGATATCAAAAGAAGTACGAGCCACCATTTCCCGACAACGCTCAGCCAGTTCTGGTAATTCTTCTCTGTTTGATTGTCGACACACTACCAAGAATTCTTCGCCCCCCCATCGAATAATCAGGTCGGTTTGCCGGAATACCTCTTTTAAAACGCCGGCAAATGCCGACAACACCTTGTCTCCTGCTATATGCCCATAGTCATCGTTAATTCGCTTGAAGTGATCAATATCAATCAGAAGGCAAAGTAAGTCTTGTTTAGACTTATTATTATTTGGGTTTTGCTTTGCTGAAAATTGGCTGCGCCTAATTTCGCCAGGAAGCTGGGACTCGAGATAGTGCCTGTTGTACAAGCCGGTTAACGGGTCGCGTAAGCTTACTTCCTCTAGGGTTTTGTAAGCGCGTTCTAGTTCTTGGTTTTTCTCTTGTAGCGTTAGCGTTTGCTGTCTAACCTCGCGACGTAGAATAATAGTTTGTTGACGCTGTTTGTAACGACTCCAAACTAAAAATGTGAGCAATAGTGCAGCTAGAGATATACTCCAAAACAAGGTGGTTTGTAAGTTTTCACGCTCAGCTTGAGCAAGCACAAGTTGCTTCGACTCTTCCAGCTTTTCTAGCGTACGGGACTGACGCACAAGCTCAATTTCAGCCTGAAGCCCCTCAATGGCTGACTTGTTTTCTGAGTCGAGCAAAACTTCGCGCAACTGTTGAATGACAGATTGAACATCCAAGGCTTTTTTAAATTCACCTAAAGATACAAAAGCACTAAGCTGCAATGAAAGAAAGCTCAGCTGCCCCCGAATATCTCTGTTTTTACGCGCATCAATAGTACCCGTTCTTGCTTCTGCGAGTGCTAGTTCAAAGTTTTGCTCTTTCATATAGGCTTGAGCAAGGGCGAGCCGTCCTTCTTTCATTAGTTTTGTTTGCCCTGATGAACTTGCGAACTGCATGGCTTCTTGTAGAAGTGCTCTAGCTTTAGCAACCTCGCCATCCTCAACTAACGCTTTACCCATTAGCATCTTTGCTTGTGCAATGGCACCGACGTCATTGGTAGTAAGTAGGAGAGTAAGGCCTTCATTTATGGTTTTAATGGCTTGCTTGATAGCACCAGATTTTAGCGACAATTCGCCCATACGCGTTTTTATTGAACCAAGCAGTTTGAGGTTCCCCGAACTTTGAATGCTATCGAATGCATCTTGGTAGTAGGTGTGGGCCAACGTAGCTTGGTTAAGTAAGCTATAAATTTCTCCAATGCGAAGTAGGGAAAGGCTCATTTCGTTAGCCATGTCATTTTCGCGAAAGTATAGCAGTGCTTGTTTCAGCGGCTCTAAAGCCGCTTCTATTTCGCCTTGTTCCTGTTGAATAATTCCGAGTTCAAGGTTCAATCGAGCTTTTAGAATATCATCGCGCTCAATTTGTGCGATAGACATGGCGCGCCTGATATAGGTTACTGCATTCTTATAATTCGACAGATGTCGCTCGGAAGTGGCGAGCTGTAGAAGCGTTAATGCCATTTTATTGAGGCGGCCTTCAACGGTGTAACGCTCTAGAGCAGCATTAAAAATAGCTTTCGATACTTCAAAGCGAGATGCACTTTGCAGTAGTTGTCCCAGTGATGAAAAAGTATCTGCAGGCATTTGCCGTTGTTGCAATGCCTGTTCTAGTACTAAGAGCGCTGTGCTGTCGGCATCTGCATACTGTTTAGCATTGAGCAGGGTTTCGATCCGTGTAACTTCAGCATGAAACAGTTCGAATGCCTTTACCGGTTTGCTCGGTATTAGATGTACAGCGATCACTAGGGCACACAATAGCACGCGCGCTGTGCTTATTCCTCCACGGCCCATTCTATTGTATCTCCTATACGCTGTCAGAATACGCTTAACACTAAGTATCTCAATAGGCCTTCGGCCTAGCAACTTTATTATTTTGAAGGATAAAACGAATCTTATACGTATTTGGATTTATACTTTAGTTTTAATTTTGCTATTTTCTTCAATCCACTCGCGAATAAGCGCTGACTTTGCTTTTCCTGTTCTATGAGCAATATCTGCAAGCTTTTCAATACACTGCGGCGTTAAGGTAAAGGTAGCGTGACGCATACCTTCCGTTTTCGCCGGTTTTCTTATTGGTGCAACGTTCTGGTTGTTTACGGTTTTAACGCAACCTTTTCTTCCTTGTTCTTCTTGTTTATCAACTTTGCCTTGCGCATAAAGCAGCGCATCATCGATAAAATCCTCTATCGAACGAAGATTGGGTTTAGCTAACGGCTTCGACTTTTTGAGGTTGAGCAAACTCATAAGCATCCTCCAATTTGCCAGCTAATAGCTCTTCAAACAGCGTTCTTATTTCCGTAGCGGCTTTGCCTTCAGGTTCACTCTCAATCACCGATTGTCCTGATTCTTCAGAGTCGTCATACATGTTTCTGCTAAAGGTGACTGCGTTTAATACAGGGATACCAAATGAACGACACACCTCTTTTGCCTCTAGAATGCGGTTAGCCAAGCTTGGAAGTGACGGGCACTGAGTAATGACAAAGGCTGCGTTCATTTTTGGGTTGACCATTTTACAGGTAGATAAAATGTCTTCCATGTGAGGCACCGTTTTAAGGTCGCGGCGTTTGGGTCTAAGTGGAATGAGAATATGGTCGGCAACTGCCATTGACGAGCGCAAAGCAAGGTTGTCTTGACCACCACAGTCTATTACAACGTAGTCGTAGTACTGTCGAAGGCTAAGTAATTCGTTACGTATTTTTCCGTATAACTGAACGCAGTTAATTTCAGCAAGTCGAGGATTTGCTTTGCGTTCTTGGATCCAGTCGGAAGTCGTTCGCTGCGGGTCGCAGTCCACCATCAACACCTTGGCACCTTTTTCAGTACGAAGATAAACCGCAATGTTTTGTGCCAAGCAGCTCTTTCCGCTACCGCCTTTTTCTCCACCAACCAAAATAATCATGGTGATAACCCTCGAATATCGCTTTACGTTAAAATGTTAAGTCTTAAGTTGATCGCAAATGGTGTTACAACCCCACTTAACCTCGAATAAAAGCATAGGCAGGCTATTGAGGAGGTTCAGCATCAAAATCGATATTAACGAATGTAAGACAATACCTATTGATTTGTGCGATAACTCAATCTAGTCTTCTACGCTTATACACAAATTCACAGTAGAAATACCGATAAGAGGTTGTTATGTCAGAAAGTCGCTTTACTTCTAAAGAAGGCCAAAAAGTACCAAGCGTGTCATTTCCATGCCGCCAAGGCGATGCATGGGTAACGAAAACGACAGATGAATTATTTTCTGGCAAAAACGTGGTGGTATTTTCCTTACCTGGTGCATTTACACCCACGTGCTCCTCTACTCACTTACCACGTTATAACGCATTAGCGAAAAAATTTGCGAAACACGGTATTGATGACATTGTTTGTGTATCGGTGAACGATACTTTCGTGATGAACGCATGGGCCGCAGATCAGGAAGCCGCGAACATTACGGTTATTCCTGACGGAAATGGTGAATTCACCGACGGCATGGGTATGCTGGTAGATAAAGCGGACTTAGGCTTTGGTAAAAGAAGCTGGCGTTATTCAATGCTAGTGAAAGACGGCGTGGTAGACAAAATGTTTATTGAGCCTGATGTTGCTGGCGACCCGTTTGAAGTGTCAGATGCAGATACCATGCTGGCTTACATTGCGCCAGAAGAGCAAACTAACGCACCCGTTTCTATTATCACAAAACCGGGTTGTCCTTTCTGTGCTAAAGCGAAAAAACTGCTTGATGAAAAAGGTTACGAGTACGAAGAAATTGTGTTGGGCAAAGATGCCTCTCTAACCAGCTTAACGGCGATTAGCGGTCGTGAAACCGTGCCGCAAGTTTTCATTGGCGGTAAGCACATCGGTGGTTCTGACGACCTAGAGGTTTACTTTAGCTAACGTTATATACGTATTAATCGTTACAAGAAACGGGAGCATGGTAAACTGCTCCCGTTTTTTATTAATTATCCGTAGCGGAGAATAATGGTGTCATCGAAGTTTTTTGTAAAAATGCTCATAGGTATTGTTGCGCTTTTAGGTGCAAATATGGCTATAGCCGCAAATTTATCTATACCCGATACTAGCGGAATGAAAAGCAGAAGTTTTTCAGATCTTCAAAATCAGTTCAAAGCATTTTACGAAAAAGAATGGGGTCAAACCCAGCCGTGTAGAGAAACAGCACTCAATCGCTTTTCTGTTTGCAGCAACGTATTGCGTAATGAAGGCAACTCACCTTTCATGCTGACCAACAAATCAAGCAGCAAGGTGGCAGTCCTTATCCACGGCCTGAGCGATTCGCCTTTCTTCATGCGTGAAATCGCCAACATCTTATTTGAACAGGGTTTTACCGTAGTCGTGCCGCTTTTACCCGGCCATGGAAAGCGAGATGCCAATGACGATATGTCTGACTGGGATTTAGCAGAACGCTGGCAGTCACACGTGGATGAAGTCATTAAATTGGCTGATAGTATGGGGGATACTTTGCTTGTAGGCGGCTTCTCTACAGGTGGCGCACTGGCGGTTGAACATTATTTAGATAATGCCAATAACGAACTAAATAATATCGATGGTCTTATGTTATTTTCTGGCGCGCTGGCGCTGTCTGATAACGCTGAAAGTATGTCTCGAATTTGGGGTATTAAACTTTTAGCACGAGTGATTGATGGAAGTTATCAAACCCATGGCCCTAACCCTTACAAATATCCTAATGTAGCGGGTTTAGCAGGGTTAGAATTGATGGATTTAATAAACACCATTCGCGACAAAGTCGAAGAAGGGCAGCAAATTGAAGTGCCATTATTTGCCGCTCATTCCCAAGCTGATGTAACTACGCCAATTCGCGGCATAGAGCAGTTAATGGACGCAAGTAAAGGTCCGAATACCTTTTTTGTTATCGATGAATCGTACGGGTTGTGCCATGCAGATTTAGTTGTGAATACAAGCTTGCTTAATAAAATGAATTTCAACGCAAGCATGGTTAATCAGCAGGAAGAATGTGCAGTACCTAAGGTAAACCCGCTGTTTTCGACCATGGACTTGATGTTGCGTGATTATTTGTCGCAGTTTGAATAAGTTACTGGGGCCTGTTGGCCTTTGATGTACAACAAAGATCAACAGGCCCTGGCTTAGCGACATTAACGGCTGGCTTTACTGGTCGGTGACATCACGCTATTATTTCGTTGCATAATAGACTGTAATTTTCTGAGTAGAGTCTTTGAGAAAGTTTCGGATTGGTTTAACGCTCAAAAGGTATAGGTCGGCGAATGCAAGTTCGTGGGTTCTTACCTTGTTTTTAATGATGGCCCTTGTGTCGTCAGGCAGCGCTGTGTCTATTGAACATTCATACGAACATGACCATTCAATGTCGGCGATGACGCCGCAGTCGGATGCTGCTCATGTTAACCATCAGATTCAAACCACTGAGTCTGCTAATACACATTGTCAGCATCAAGAATTGTCGTCACCACAGGCGGATTTAAGTGCTAAAAACAGCCTGAGCAAGCCTGCCCAATTCAACAGCGTCCCGGTCAGCGATGCAGGCGTGAATAGCGTGAAAGCATCACAGATGAGCGACATGTCTTGCTGCAAGGATGAATGTAAATGCCCAGTCGATCACTGTTTTAACTTGAGCGCTAGTGCGCTAATTCAGCCTACCATTGAAACCGAAATATCAGTAGCCAGAATGGCTGCCATTGCGCCTATTCTAGGGCAGAGTACACCTCCTCACTTCGGGCAGTTTCGCCCACCTAAATCACTTTTCACAGCATAGATCCATCTTGCGGATTTGTTTTGCCGCAGAGACGTTTTTGATTCAACGAGGTGTCTTTTCGTTTTGAGATATCTCTGATCTTTTATCTATGTAACGCGTGGTAAGTGGTTTTGCTAATTCCCTTTGTCGAATTTAGCGAAAAGCATGCAAGGTCACTACGCCTTACACCTGAAAAGTGATGTTATACATGAGTAACTATTCGGCACCTAAAAAAATGGGCACTGCCAAGTACAATAAAATAAGGGTCTCGTTCGCTCTATTTTTTGTGCTTTCTATATTTTTGATGGCTAATAAGCCTGTTGTGGCGCAAACCCTAAGCCTGGAACAAGCGCTGCAGCTAGCTATTCAAAACGACCCTTTGCTTAAAGGGAATGTGCATCGCAAGGAGCGCTTTAATGCAGAAGCCGAGGCGTCATCATATTGGGCAAACCCTCAGGTTTCAGCGTCTGTACAAAACTTGCCTACCGACGGCTTCGCATTTGACCAAGAGCCTATGACGCAATTTAAAGTTGGTTTGAAGCAGCAGTTACCGCGAGGCGATGAAAATCTTTACAGCCAGCAAAAGTATCAGGTTATGGCTGATCAAATGTCGGTACAGAGCCAAGCAAGAAAGGCGTGGCTTAAACGTGAAGTTACCCTTACTTGGTTAGATTGGGTTTATGCGACGCATCGTATTGGCTTATTGGATAAAGAAAAGTCACTGCTTACACAGCTTCTCGATTTTACTGACTCCAGATACAGTCAAGGCGTTGGTGCAGCGGCCCAGCAAGACATACTGCAAGTGCGTTTGGCATTATTGTCACTAGACGATAAATACGTGCAGGCCTATCAGCAAAAAAATGAAGCGAGATCGGCACTATCAAAATGGTTTGGTGCGCCACTAGATGAATCATTGAGCGCGCCGCTGACTCAATCAATGCATGAGTCAACGCCTTCTTATCCAAAGCGTATCGATGTCGATGCTATCTTAAACGACAGCAGCCTTAGCCTTTCTTCGTTCTTAACGGTTATTGAGCGCAGTGAGCCTTTTTCAATACTACAGCATCATCCTGAGGCTATGCTGCTTCAAATTCAGACCCAGATAGAAGCGCAAAATGTGAACATAGCGCGAGAGCAAACTAAGTCTCAGTGGGCATTTGAAGCAAGTTATGGATACAGACAAGACGCGCAAAATGGTGCAAGCCGAGCTGATTTTGTGTCATTGGGTGTTCAAGTAGACCTTCCGTTTTTCAATAAATCTCGTCAAGACGCTTCAATAGCCGCGGCGGCTTCCAAAATGAGTGCGTCTGAAACGGACTTCCGCTTGAAAGTGAACGAGCTTGCCGCGAACGCAGAGGTGCTTAAATCACGCTTGTCAGCGCTAAGTGAGCGCAAAGCGCTTTATGAAACGGCGTTAGTTGGTGAAACACAGCAACTTTCTGAAGCTGAACTGACAGCTTACACCACAGACACCGGTGATATTAGTGATGTTGTCAATGCCAACCTCAAGCAAGTACAAGTGCAGGATGATTTACTCAAAATCGACATTGAGCGCGCTAGAACACTGGCGTCACTTGCTTATTTGTACCTGCCCACTCACGCCCATTTTTCGAATAAAGAGTAGTTAATATGACATCTTCAACTCACCCTGCGCCAGATACAAAGAGCACGCTAATAAAAGGTTTGCTAATAGGTCTGCTATTTGGCGGCCTGATAGCGTTCGGCTTGGCCTTACTATTGTTGTCTGATTCATCAAAACACGGAAATGGTGAAAGTGCCCACAGCGGAGTAAACACCCACAGCGAGAAAAGTGTCCAAAGCGACGAAGCAGGCAATAAAGCCCCTTTATATTGGGTAGCGCCTATGGATGACAGCTATCGCCGTGACAAACCGGGAAAGTCACCGATGGGAATGGACTTAGTGCCCGTATACGCCAATGACGACGCAACATCTGCGAAAAGCAATGAGCGTTCGCCTGGTACCGTAATGATTCCGCCAAATGTACAGCACAATATGGGGGTTAAAGTCGCGCCTGTTACCATTGGAACACTTCAACAGACCGTAACGGCGATGGGGAACGTGGCCTACGATGAAGAGAGTATTATGCACATCCACCCTAGAGTATCAGGTTGGGTCGACAGGCTTTTCATTAAATCCCAAGGTGAGCAAGTTGAAAAAGGGCAGGCACTTTATACCCTGTATTCGCCAGAATTAGTTAGCGCACAAGAAGAATTCGTTCTAGCCCTTAGACGAGGAGACGCACGTTTAATTGAAGGCGCAGCCGAGCGCCTAAGAACTCTAGGGCTATCAAAGGGCGTTATCGAAGAATTGCAGAAAAGTAGACGAGTAACACAAACCGTCACATTTAACGCGCCGCAAAGCGGTGTGGTAGAAGCGCTGAATATAAGGGAAGGATTTTACGTTCAGCCCGGGACAACCTTGATGAGCATCGCGCAGCTAGATACGGTGTGGGTGATTGCTGAGGTGCCTGAAAAATACGCGCAAATTATCGCGCCTCATAATAGCGCTGTAGTTACCCTTGATGAAATGACCCATGGGTCAGGTGCTAAATGGGAAAGCCACATAGAGTATATTTATCCGTCTTTGTCAGAAACAACCCGAACCTTGAAAGTGCGCATACCGCTAAACAATAGCAACCACACGTTAAGGCCCAATATGTTTGCCCACGTTGGAATAAAGCCCACTCAACGTAAAGCGGCGTTACTGATTCCTCGCAGCGCCGTTATTCGCACGGCTGAAGGCGCAAAAGTGGTACTCAGTGATGGCGATGGCAATTTTAAGTCGGTACGCGTATCACTGGGGCAAAGCGATAGTACACATTTTGAAGTAGTTGAAGGCTTGCTGCCAGAGGATGATGTTGTGGTATCAGCACAATTTTTGATTGATTCAGAGTCGTCGAAAAGCAGTGACTTTGAGCGAATGAAAGCGCCCGATCACCAGGCCACGACAACAGGTACTATTGAGGCAATTGAATTGCCAGCTGACACCGAAACGAATGGCGCTTCGAATAACGCAAAGTTAGTAATCGCTCGCGGTCCGATTGAAAAATGGGGGCGGGGACCTGCGACAATGTCATTTGCAGTATCAAAGCATATTGACTTATCTCAGTTTAGTGAAGGTGACAACATCATGTTCACCTTTGTGACTGGCGAAGAATTCACGGTTATTGATATGCGAAAGCGTAGTGAAAATGCGGTGGACAAGGGCATGGTGCATGACTCAGGTCACAGCAGTCATAAACATGATGCAGGCGAGCGGAAGGGCGATGAAAACCAAAGCGATGCTCACAAGTCGGCAGAGCAAAAATCGATAAATCATAAGGAGCATATGCACCATGATTGAATCGGTAATTCGCTGGTCGGTAAACAATAGAATAATGGTATTGCTGAGCGCTATTATGCTCAGTATTGCGGGTGTCTGGGCGGTGAAAAACACCCCCGTTGATGCTATCCCTGATTTATCTGATGTCCAAGTTATAGTGAAAGTAAGCTATCCCGGTCAGTCGCCGCAAGTGGTGGAAGATCAGGTGACGTTTCCTCTCACCTCTGCGCTAATGTCAGTGCCTGGCGCACAGACGGTGCGAGGGTATTCATTCTTCGGCGATGCCTACGTATATATAATTTTTGATGACGATACCGACATGTACTGGGCTCGAAGCCGCGTTCTGGAATACCTAAGCCAGGCGTCTTCGCAACTTCCAGAAGGCGTGACACCTCAGCTAGGTCCAGATGCGACAGGGGTAGGTTGGGTTTACATTTATGCGTTGGAAAACGATGCTAGTCAGCCAAATGCGCTAGATGCTGGTGAATTAAGGGCGTTGCAAGACTGGTTCTTAAAGTTTGAGCTTCAGTCAGTTGAAGGCGTATCTGAAGTTGCGTCTGTTGGAGGGATGGTTAAACAATACCAAGTTATTGTCGACCCTGAAAAATTACGTGCCTATAACATTCAGCCATCCATGATAGACATTGCCCTTAAACGGGGTAACCGCGCGTCAGGCGCTTCGGTTATTGAAATGGCCGAGGCAGAGTACATGGTTAGCGCGCAAAGCTACATTCAGGGCATTGATGACATACTGGCGTTGCCCACAGGCGTTATCAAAGACGGCGTTAGCATAACGATTAACGATGTAGCTCAAGTGGTAGAAAGCCCGTTGATGCGCCGCGGTATTGCTGAACTAAACGGGAATGGCGAAACCGTGGGTGGCATTATAGTGATGCGCTATGGCGAAAACGCAAAAGCCACTATCGATGCGGTTAAAGCTAAGCTGGATTCACTAAAAGCGAGTTTGCCGGAAGGGGTGAATATCGTCCCCGTTTACGACCGCTCCACCCTTATTGATAAGTCCGTCGATACCCTCTCCAATAAGTTGGTGGAGGAATTACTGGTTGTCGGTTTGGTGTGCGCTATCTTCTTGTTTCACTTACGTTCATCTATGGTTGCGCTAATCAGTTTGCCTATTGGAATTCTCGCCGCGTTTATCGTAATGAAGCTGCAGGGACTTAATGCCAACATTATGTCTTTAGGTGGCATTGCTATCGCTATCGGTGCAATGGTGGATGGCGCTATTGTTGTGGTTGAAAATTTACACAAGCACATTCATCAGCATGCTGTTTCATCAAGTCAGGGAGCTTTAGTGAGTCAAAGGGGGTCAGGGAGTGCCCAGTCGCGAACATCTATATCAGCCTCTGCGCCAACATTTGCAAAGCTTTCGGCAGCCAAACGTTGGGAACTGGTGATTAAGTCGACCACAGAAGTTGGCCCAGCTTTATTCTTTGCGCTGCTAATTATAACCGTATCCTTTATTCCTGTTTTTGCATTAGAAGCACAAGAAGGGCGTCTTTTTGCGCCTCTTGCCTTTACCAAAACCTATGCCATGGCAGCAGCTGCGGCGCTGGCAATTACTTTAGTTCCTGTGCTGGCGGGTTATTTCGTACGCGGGAAAATACGATCTGAAGCCCAGAACCCGGTAAATCGAGCTTTAGAGCGTGTGTATCAGCCATTGCTAACGCGGCTGCTTAACTACCCACTGCTCACCTTGGCGGGGGCATTTTGCTTATTGCTTTCCATGTACTGGCCGTTAAGCCAACTAGGTAGTGAATTTATGCCCGAACTGGACGAAGGCGATTTGATGTATATGCCTACAACCTACCCTGGTATTTCAGTGGGTAAAGCCAGAGAGCTTTTACAGCAGACGGACAAGCTTATTGCAACCTTACCCGAGGTTGAAACGGTATTCGGGAAAATTGGACGCGCAGATACGGCCACAGACCCTGCACCATTGACGATGATTGAAACCTTCATTCAGCTTAAACCGAAAGCGCAGTGGAGGGCGGGCATGACCACTGAAAAGCTCAAAGACGAGCTTAACGCTCTGGTGCAATTTCCAGGGCTGACCAATGCGTGGGTAATGCCAATTAAAACCCGCATCGACATGTTGGCAACCGGGATAAAAACCCCTGTTGGGATCAAGATTGCGGGGCCTGACCTTGCGGGCATTGAAGCCATTGGAAAGGATATTGAGATACTGCTTAAAGATCTGCCCAATACAGCATCAGTATACGCTGAGCGGGTGGTAGGTGGCCGCTACGTTTATATCGATATTGACAGGCAGTTGGCGGCGCGTTATGGCATGACGATAGACGATGTTCACAGTATTGTAGGCTCGGCAGTGGGCGGCAAAGTGGTTACACAATCAGTGGAAGGGCGTGAGCGTTTTCCTATCGCCATGCGTTTTTTACAGCACTACCGCGATACGCCTGAATCTTTAGCATCCATGCCTTTCGTCACGCCAAGCGGTGTTCACATTACTCTTGGCGATGTGGCAACTGTGCGTATTGACGACGGGCCGGCGGGGATTAAAAGCGAGAATGCCCGATTAAATGGATGGGTATACATTGATATCTCGTCAGACTCGGCCACAGGTATTGACTTAGGGGGCTATGTAGATAGCGCGAAACGTCATTTGTCACAGAACCTTGATTTACCCACTGGATACTCTATTACGTGGGCGGGGCAGTTCGCTTACCTAGAGCGCGCGAAAGCAAAACTGTCGGTGGTTATACCGCTAACGTTAGCCATTATCTGCCTTTTGCTTTATCTGGCATTTAAACGCTTTCGCGATGTGGCACTCATACTCGCTACCTTACCGTTGGCGCTGGTGGGCAGTGTATGGTTGCTTTACCTTCTTAATTTTAATCTGTCGGTGGCGGTAGGTGTTGGGTTTATTGCCTTAGCAGGTGTAGCGGTAGAAATAGGCGTTATCATGCTGGTCTATTTAAACCAATATGTATCAGAGGCACTTACTAAGCACGCAACAGAAAATGGCAACATTAAAAAAGATGAGCTTACTAAAACGGCTATTGTCCATGCTGCATCGGCAAGGCTTCGCCCTGTTATGATGACATCGCTTTCTATTATTGTGGGCTTGCTGCCTGTGCTTTATGCCACTGGAACTGGTAGTGAGGTGATGCAGCGAATTGCGGCGCCTATGGTAGGCGGTATGGCGAGTGCACTGGTATTAACGCTGTTGGTATTGCCAAGCGCGTTTTACTTAATTGTGTCACGCAAAAAATGATAGAATTGAAAATACAATAGAGTAGAAAAAGAATAGGGAAGCGATAACACGCTTCCCTACGCTTCGTTTTTAAAGCGTTGCGCGACTAGTGCGCTGCCGCCTGATCTTCTGAATAATCTTCCACTTGTTGCCAAACGCGCAAAAGGTTTCCGCTCAATATCTTTTCAATGTCGGCACGGCTATAGCCTCTGTCCAGCAATCCTTGTACTAGGTTTGGAAAACTCGCCACGTCTTTAAGTCCAATGGGTAATGAGTCACCTACACCGTCATAGTCTGAACCAATACCCACGTGATCAACACCAATCAGTTTTACCACGTGATCGATATGGTCAAGCACTTCATCAAGGGTTGAATAAGGGTATGGCACTTCTTTGCGATAATTCTCTTCAAAGTTCTCTAGCTTAGGGCTGTCTTCACCCTCTTTTTCAACCAACGCTTTGCGCGCAGCAGTAAGGCCACTACGCCACTTGCCGGCTTCTTTAGATACAAAACTAGAACCAAAGTTAATCATGATCACACCGCCATTTTCACCGAGCTTTTTGATCATCTCGTCGTCCATGTTGCGTTCAAAGCCAGGTGTAAAACGGCGCAGTGAAGAGTGCGATGCTATGACTGGCACCTTTGTTAACTCAATAACCTGATAAAAGGCGTCGTCAGACACATGGGAAATATCTAGCATGATGCCGATGTTGTTCATCTCGCCCACTAAAGTTTTGCCAAACGGGCTAAGGCCTTTCCATTTTCTGCGCAGGTCATACGAAGAGTCAGAAATATGGTTGGCTTGACTATGAGCAAGGGTGATATAGCGAATGCCGCGCTCGTAAAAAGCCGTTAGATTCGCCAAGTCACCTTGAATAGGCGAACCATTCTCCATACCCATTGGTAGTGAAATTAACCCTTTTTCAAATTGTGCTTTTACGTCAGAAGGGCTTTTAGCAATGGCAAATTTATCAGGTGCACGGGCAACAATGGCTTCTACTGAATCGATGAGCTCATGGGCAAGCTGTGTAGACTCTGGCGAGTTGTCTAAACTAGCGGGCACGTAAATACTCATAAAAGGGGCGTTCAGGCCGCCAGATACTGCGCGAGGATAATCAAAGTCTCCACCGTCGGTGGCTTTGGTAACATCTACCCATTTTTCCTTAACGCGATAAGGAACATCAATATGGCCATCTACAATTATGGTTTCTTGTGCAATCTTTATAGCTTTTTCAGATGCTGAATACGTGGGAGTGTCAGCAATGACAGAGTGTGACATAAAAAGCGCAGAGATAAGTAATGCGCAAGATGAGAGTGGGAAGCGCCCCTTCATAGAAAATCCTTATTTTGTTTTTATCGCTTAGGTCAACAACCGCTAACTTAATAGCACTACGAGACTAAAGGATAATGCACACCGCGACAATAGGCTTTTACTTGCTACGCATTTACTTCAAATTGATCTCGTGAATCCTTAAATTAGTCGATATTGCTCATTTTTAGAGCGCTTGTGCTTGTTTACCTCAAGTTTACATTGCAATAAAAATTTAAAACTTGTTATGGTGAAGACTGCGTGACTTCATTGCGCGAATACGGGATACTCCCAAGCGCTCCGCTTATTATCGATGTCAAATATGCATCAGCGCGGCCGACGTAATTTTTTAGTGGCACCCGCTCTTCTCACATAATTAAGCCGGGGCCACAGCTAACAAGTATGAGAAATAAATATGGCTATTAATTTTGTACCGCTAGATAAAGAAAAGCATAAAGACCTAAAGGTTGCGGTAAACACATCTTTCAGCTTTGCGAAAAACACACACCTTGCAGCAGCAACTATCCGTGAATTTGCACAACTGGCTGCAACAATGCCGCTAGTGTTCATTGAAGACACTACGTCTAAGCGCCACCATGTTGTGACTATGCTTGGTATGGAGCAAGGTCAAAACCTTTTCCTAACTGGCGATAGCTGGAAAGGTCCTCACGTTCCAATGAACATCCTTCGCTATCCGTTTGACGTACGTCCAGACGGCGACAAGCTTGGCGTTTACATTGATGAAAACTCTGACCTTATTTCTGATGAAGGCCAAGCTCTATTCACTGAAGCTGGTGAAGCAAGCGAGTTCCTTGATAGCCGTCAGAAGTTCCTAGCAGACCTAGCGAATAGCGAAATGCTAACACAGCGTTTTGTAGCGAAAGTTGTTGAGCTAGACCTACTTGATCCAATTCAAATTCGCCTTACTTACCAAGACGGTAAGCAGCGCAATGTTACAGGCATGATGAGCATTAACGAGAAGAAACTTCTTGAGCTACCTGAAGAGCAAGTACTTGAGCTACATAAACAAGGCTTCCTAGGTGCAATCTATGCGGTAATGATGTCGGTTGGTCAGCTGAATCGTCTTGTTGAGCTTTCAAACGATACAGACAACCCAATTCGCAACATGCAGCTTTCTGCTGTTAAAGCAGAAGAAGCAGCGCCAAGCGCGTAAACGCGCTTCAAACTCAAATGTAAAAACCCGCGATTTCGTCGCGGGTTTTTTTATGTCTAAACACTATGTTCAGATTTCGTCATGTTTCGTTCAGAATCCGTTAAGTTTTAATGTCTTATCTTATGGTTAGTGTTATTACACGTCGTTCCCAACACATTTTTTAAGGACAAAAGACATGAACATCAAATCTAATAAACTTTCAACAACGCTAACCGCACTTTCACTTATTACGGCTTCAGTATTTTCAGTCTCAGCGGCACATGCAGCAACACAAAACGAAGTACAAGTAACCGCGGTCGATCTTGAAGGGGTAGATGACAACCTCTACGGTGCCAGATATGTGCGCTACCTTGATGAGGTGAGTGGCAATAGCGGCGCTTACCTTATTAATCCTTATTTACAGCGCGTATCAAGTCTGTCTGGTGGGTACGCTAATTTAGACGGTATCGACGTGTTTAACTTAGGTACAACTTTCTATTTCGACGATACGTGGATGCTAGCCATCGAAGGCGCCCACAGTAAATTTGATGACGACTTTGGTGATGAAGATTACACCAATATCGATTTAAAAGTAGGATTTAACTTATCACGCCAATGGCAAATAGGCGCAGGGGTAATTTATCAGCGCGCTAGCTACGATATTAATGACGGTACAGATAGCTACAGCGAAAGCGAGAATGAAACTTCACCGCTTGTCTTCACACGCTACACCACAGTAGGGAACGGGGGAATCGGTTGGGACTTCGCCGCCCAATACATTGCCGATGATGTTGATGTATTATCTGGAAGTGCGCGTTACTTCTTTAGCCCAGGTCTAAGTGTTCAAGGCAGCTATAGCTACACCAATGCGCCAGACGGCTTTGACAACTTAAAAACTGTAGGGGTGGCTTTAGATTACTGGGTGAATGAGCAATTCTCAGTAGCGGCAAGCTATGAAACAGACATTGATAGCGATATCGAAAGCGACGTAGCGTCGCTCACAGCTTCTTACCGTTTTTAAAGTAGTGTAGCCATCAACTATTTATAGCCAGTAATTATTAACAATGAACTATCAACTTCGGTTGGTAGTTCATTTTTTTACATTTATTCCTAGAGGTTGCTTTTATGTTAAGCAACGAATTCAATTTAGATAAAAATAGCAATTCACCGATAAATTTTAAGTTTAATTTTACCCATCTGAATATTATTTAATCTTTTTTACGCGCCTAATCATACACTTCCTAAAAATACTGTATATCCAACCAGTTCAATCCCAGTGTTTATGCGGCTTTCACGCCTTTTTTCTACTTGACAGTGGGGATCATTGGTACCTAAACTGTATCTCAGTGGGTAAATGTGGCGAATTGTGGATCAAATCATCATCACTTTGCAGATTAGTACTCAAAAAACAAGAAAACCAAGAGCAAATAATAAAAGGCTAGGGGAATGTTCCGCGGCGCTAACGCAATCAATCTGGATACAAAAGGCAGACTGGCTATACCGACGAAGTATCGTCAGTCGCTGCTGGATGATTGTCAGGGACAACTGGTCTGCACAGTCGATACACAACAAAGTTGTTTGCTACTTTACCCACTTCCCGAATGGGAAGAGATTGAGCTTAAACTCTCTAAACTTTCAAGCATGATCCCAGCGGAGCGTCGCTTGCAGCGATTGCTACTAGGTTATGCTTCAGAAGGTGAGATGGATAAAAGCGGGCGCATTCTTGTTCCTACTCCACTGCGAAGTTTCGCAAAACTCTCAAAAGAAGTCATGTTAGTTGGT
This sequence comes from Alteromonas sp. HB246098, assembly GCF_054890645.1. NCBI lineage: Bacteria > Pseudomonadati > Pseudomonadota > Gammaproteobacteria > Alteromonadales > Alteromonadaceae > Alteromonas > Alteromonas sp. HB246098. The sequence goes on from NZ_JBTZUG010000002.1 coordinate 39,631, forward strand.
CAGTTAAACAAATTCGAAATTTGGGATGCCGATATTTGGGCACAACAAGTTGAAGCTGATATAGACACCGAACGCAAAGGCGAATTTGAACTTACCGAACGATTACAGGACTTTTCTTTATGACGCAGCCTAGCGAATTTAAACATATTTCAGTATTGCTTGATGAATGCATTGAAGCTCTAGCGATTAAGCCGAACGGTATCTATATAGACGCCACTTTCGGCCGTGGGGGGCACTCAGCGCATATTTTGGATGCATTGGGTGAAAACGGGCGTCTTATCGCCTTTGACCGTGACCCACAAGCGATTAAAGCGGCTGAACGCTTTGCCGATGACAAGCGCTTTAGCATTATCCACTCACCGTTTGGAGATATGGCAGAAGAAATCGAAGCGCTAGGGTTAACTGGCAAGATTGACGGTGTGCTTATGGACTTAGGCGTATCTTCACCTCAACTTGACGATGCTGAACGGGGTTTTAGCTTCCTGCGCGACGGCCCGCTGGATATGCGCATGGACACGTCTCGCGGTCAAAGTGCTGCTGATTGGCTGGCTAGCGCAGAAGAGCAAGACATTACACAGGTCATTAAAGAGTTTGGCGAAGAAAAGTTCGGCAAGCGCATTGCTCACGCTATTGTTAACACACGTAAAGAAACGCCTATTACGCGCACCGCTCAACTAGCCAAAATCATCGATGAAGCCGTACCTGTAAAAGACAAATTCAAACATCCGGCAACCCGCGCATTCCAAGGCATTCGCATTTACATCAATGCGGAACTTGAGCAACTTCGCGTGGGCCTTAAAGCTGCCACACAAGTGTTAGCAAAAGAAGGTCGATTAGCCGTTATTTCATTTCACTCGTTAGAAGACCGCTTAGTAAAGCGTTTTATTAAGGATCAAAGTAAAGGGAAAGTTGTACCGCACAATTTACCGATAACCCAAGCTGAAATAGATGCAGATAAAGTGCTTAAAGCGCTGGGTAAAGCAATAAAACCTTCAGAACAGGAGATTGCGAACAACGTTCGCTCCCGCAGTTCGGTATTACGTGTGGCAGAAAAGTTATGACCAAAGCCATACCAGACAAGGCCAGCACTAATTTCAAATTACTGCTCATTATTGTTTCAGATTTGACCCGCAACAAGTTGCGGGTTTTGTTGTATTTAATGGTTATCACAAGTGCTATGGCTGTGACCCTTAGTAGTCATCACAATAGGCAGCAAGTGATTGCCCTTGAAGACCTAATGCAAGAGAAAGACGAGCTTGATGTTGAGTGGCGTAACCTCGTGCTCGAACAACGGGCGTTAACTGAGCACAATCGCATAGAAAACCTGGTTGAAAAGCAGTTAGAAATGTACCGTGCCACGGCAGACGATGAAGTAGTGGTGAGGCTAAAATGAGTACATCTGCACTTTCTCGTAAGCGCAAAAAGACAGGCGCAAAACAAAATGTAACGCCAAGCCTGGTGCACTGGCGTTTTGTTGTTGTACTTGTGGTAATTATGCTGGTTTTCGGTGTGTTAGCCGCAAGGGCTGCTTACATTCAAGTTATTGAACCTGACGAATTGATTCAACAGGGTGACAACCGCACGCTTAGAACACGAGATATGCCGACCTATCGCGGGCTTATCACCGACAGAAACGGTGTTGAACTGGCGGTAAGCGTGCCAGTTCGCGCCATTTACGCAGACCCTAAGATTATTCATGAAAACAATGGCTTCGAGGAAGAACGCCGCTGGGAAGCGCTGGCAGATGTACTGCGCCAAGACGTAAATGAACTGAAAGAAAAAGTGGCCAACCCCAAGCGCCGTTTTGTTTATTTGCAGCGCCAGGTGTCGCCCGCCATGGCAGAATACGTTGATAAGCTTGATATCCCAGGTATCTATCTTCGTCGCGAAAGCCGACGCTACTATCCTACGGGTGAAGTTTCAGCGCAGTTAATTGGCGTTACCGATGTGGATGACACCGGTGTTGAAGGCTTAGAGCGCATGTATAACGAGTGGCTAACGGGCACCCCTGGCTCTCGCAAAATACGCCGCGATGCGAAAGGCCGCCAGGTTGAAATTTTAGAGACTAAGTCGGGTGAAAAAGCAGGTGACCTGCAGCTGACAATCGACCAGCGTATTCAGGCTCTAGCCTACAAAGAAATTAAAGAAGCCATGATTTATTATCAATCAAGTTCGGCTTCAGCCATTGTTATTGATGTAAAAAACGGCGACGTATTGGCAATGGTTAATGCACCTTCCTTTAACCCGAACGACAGAAGCAAATTGTCTGCGCACAGAATGCGTAACCGTGTTATTACCGACGCATTTGAGCCGGGCTCAGCACTGAAGCCTCTGGCCGTACTTACTGCATTAGAATTTGGTGAAGTTGAGCCTGAAGATTCAGTAAATACCCACCCGGGTTGGATGCGTTTGGGCGGCAGTTTAGTAAAAGACTCACGCAACTATGGCGAGCTAACGCTAGAAGAAATTATTCAGCATTCCTCGAACATGGGCACATCGAAACTGGCGTTGTCTGTTCCTAAACAGTTTTTGCTTGATACCTACTACAACATGGGCCTTATGAGTGATACTGGGCTTAACATGGCGGGCGAAAGCAGTGGTATTTTCCATGAGCGTAGCCGCTGGTCTGAATTTGAGTTAGCCACACTGTCATTTGGGTACGGTATCTCTGTAACTACAGCACAGCTAGGACGTCTTTACGCTACATTGGCAAACGGCGGCGTTAAAACACCTCTTAATATCATTAAATCGCCAGAGCAACCGTCGTGGCAAGCTCAATCAGAGCGTGTGATCAGCGAAGAAAACGCAAAAGCCATTGTTCAAATGATGGAAAGCGTAACCCAGCGGGGCGGCACGGCAACCAAAGCTGCAGTTCCAGGTTATCGCGTAGCAGGTAAAACAGGGACAAGCCGCAAAGCGGTAGCTGGCGGGTACGGGGAAGAGTACGTGAACATTTTCGCCGGTATTGCACCAGTGTCTGACCCAAGGCTAGTAACTATCGTGCTGATCAATGAACCCGGCGGCGATTTGTATCACGCAGGTGATACCGCAGCACCTGTATTTTCGTCAATTATGGGTGGTGCACTTCATATGCTTAACGTGACGCCAGATGACAAGCAAGTTACTTCAAGTCGCTTATTGATGGGAGGTCAAAGTGGTAGTTAGTGCCTTTATTCAAAGTATTAAAGCCTTGTTAGCAAAATTTGGAATAGATGCCCCCGATATTCGCATTGAAGGTTTGACGTTGGATAGCCGTGAAGTGAATACTCGCTTAGCGTTTGTTGCAGTTAAAGGGCATGAACGTGATGGTCGCGAATTTATACCCCAGGCAATAAGTTTAGGGGCCCGTGTAATTCTGGCGCAAACTGAAGACAGTAGTGCCCATGGTCAAATGGAAATGCGCGACCACAGCGTCATCATTTCGCTATATGAACTACCACAAATGCTCTCTGCGTTGTCTGCTGCGTTCTATGATTACCCAGCACAAAAAATGACGACGGTAGCAGTAACAGGGACTAACGGAAAAACCTCTACAGTTCAACTGCTTACCCAGCTTAAGGATGCATTGGGTACACGTAGTGCAAGCATAGGAACCTTGGGGAGTAGTGTGTTTGAAGGCGACGAAACCCAATGGTCTAACACGCCAGCGGCAAACACAACCCCCGATGCCATACGTATGCAATATTTATTGGCAGACTTTGTGCAAAGCGAAGTGCGCCATACGGCCTTTGAAGCAAGTTCTCACGCATTGGTTCAAGGACGTCTTGGTACAGTAAAAACCGATATCGCTGTTTTCACCAATCTGACTCGTGACCACTTAGATTATCACGGCACAATGGAAGAGTATGGAAAAGCCAAGCGCTTGCTACTTCAACAGCCGGGTTTGAAAGTTGTAGTGTTAAACGCTAACGACGATGAAAGTAAGAAGTGGGATGGTGAAGCAGATAAGACGATTACACGCGTCTGGACAGGTATAGATGAAAGTGGTCTGGATGGGAGCGGTGAAAGTGAGTTCTTACGCAAACATAACAATCCACAAAGTCGCCATTGTTTCGCCACAAATGCTTCTTATCATGCAGGTGGATGTAGCTTTGAGCTGATAAGTTCGTGGGGAAGCGCAGCTATTTCGCTGCCACTATTCGGAAAGTTCAATATCAGCAACGTACTAAGTGCTATAGGTACTTTATTAGCTGAGGGTGAGCGTTTTGATGAAGTGGTTAATGCGGTAAATGCGCTAACGCCCGTGCCTGGCCGAATGGAAGTCTTCCCGGTAACAGGTGCTGCTAACGTGGTGGTGGACTACGCGCACACGCCAGATGCACTAGAAAAAGTGCTGCTAAGCGCCAAATTTCACACCGCGGGCAAAGTATGGTGTGTGTTTGGTTGTGGTGGCGACCGTGATAAAGGTAAGCGACCACTAATGGGCCAGGCTGCTGAGTCAGGCGCTGACGCTATTGTGATCACTACTGATAACAGCAGAAGCGAAAGCCCTGAGTCTATTGCTAAGGACATCATTGCGGGCTTAAAAAACTCTGAGCTGGCAGTGTCTATCCCCGACCGCGAGCAAGCTATTCGCCACTGCCTTGAGCATGGGCATGAAAGCGACATCATCATTGTGGCCGGAAAAGGCCATGAAGATTACCAAATTATCGGTGACAAAAAGACTAACTATAACGAACGTGCAGTTGTGGCGCGACTGCAACAGGAGTACAGCAAATGATAACAACAACGCTGTCATGGATAGCCGAAAAGGTTAACGGAAAATTATTAAAAGGTGCTGCTGACATTGAAGTATCAGCAGTAAGTACCGATACCCGCACCCTTGAAGATGGCGCAGTGTATCTAGCCTTGAAAGGCCCGAATTTTAACGGCCACGATTTTGTCTCAACGGCCGAAAAAGCGGGAGCAAGCGCGGTTATTGCCAGTGAAGACGTAGCGACCTCGTTACCTGTCATCATGGTTGAAGATACCAAAGAAGCGCTTGGTCTGTTAGGTGCTGCTGTAAAAGCTCATGTGGCGCCAAAGACGATTGCCATCACTGGAAGCAGTGGCAAAACCACCGTAAAGGAAATGTGCGCGGCTATTTTGGAGCGAAGAGGCAATGTATTAGCGACAAATGGAAATTTCAATAACGATATCGGTGTGCCGCTAACTCTTTTACGCCTTGAACCTCAGCATGAATATGCAGTGATGGAGTTAGGCGCAAATCACATTGGTGAAATCGCCTATACCACGAACCTTGTTAAGCCGGACGTAGCGACTATCGTAAACGCTGCCGCTTCTCATCTAGAAGGCTTTGGAAGTTTGCTAGGTGTGGCGCGCGCCAAAAGTGAAATTTTTAAAGGCTTAGGCAGTGATGGTGTGGCGGTAGTTAATGTTGATAGTCAGTTTGCCGAGTTTTGGCAAGGCAAACTTAAACAGACCAAAACGCTAACGTTTTCTCCGCAGCAGAAAAATAATGCCGACTTTAGAGCAGAAGATATCACCATTGGGCTAGATGGCTGCGCCGCATTCCACTTGGTTTGCCCACAAGGTGATATATCTATTCAACTGACTATTCCTGGCGTTCACAACGTGGGGAATGCTCTTGTTGCTGCAGCGCTAACACTACAAGTTGGCGCCACATTGGAAAATGTGCGAGACGGTCTACTTGCTATGAAGCAAGTTAGCGGTCGCTTGAATGTGAAACAGCTTACCGAACAAGTTCGCCTATTAGATGACACCTACAACGCCAACGTAGCGTCTGTTAATGCAGCAATTGATACGTTAAGCAGCTTTTCAGGCATCCGCGTTCTTGTTCTAGGCGACATGAAAGAGCTGGGCGAAAAAGCGCGTTTTTACCACGAGCAGGTGGGGGAATACGCTAAACAAAAAGGAATTAATTACCTGTATACCATGGGTGTTTTGAGTCAATCAGCGAGTGCTGTATTTAATGAAAACGGTGGTCATTTCAGCGATGTTGAAAGTTTGTTAGCCGCAATGGAGAGTGATTTGTTAGTGCAGCAGCGCGATATTTCAATTTTAGTTAAAGGTTCACGCAGTTCAAAAATGGAACGCGTGGTAGAGGCGGTAGAGGCCTCTGCGCTGGGAAAGCACGATAGCCGTCGGGAGCGAATAGCATGTTAATTTGGCTAGCCGACTGGCTGACACAATTCGATTCAGGGTTTAACGTATTTTCATACCTTACCCTTCGCGCAATTTTAAGCACGCTGACTGCGTTACTTATTGCCATTCTTATTGGCCCTAAGATGATTCGTTATTTGCAGCGTATGCAAATTGGTCAAACTGTACGTGATGATGGCCCGCAAAGCCATTTATCAAAATCTGGCACACCCACTATGGGCGGGTTACTTATACTCGCAGCAATTGTAGTAAGCGGTCTGCTTTGGGCTGACCTGACTAACCGTTATGTGTTGGTAACCCTAACCGTGGTTGTGGCCTACGGTATTATTGGGTTTGTTGACGACTACAGAAAAGTAATCCGCAAAGACTCGAAAGGGCTTATCGCGCGTTGGAAGTATTTCTGGCAATCTGTGGTTGCGTTAGGCGTCGCATTCTATCTATACAGCAGTGCAACGATAAGTGCTGAAACCTCGCTACTGGTACCTTTCTTCAAAGAAGTGTTTCCGCAGCTAGGGGCCTTTTTCATCATCATTACTTATTTTGCCATTGTAGGCACCAGTAATGCAGTAAACCTTACTGATGGATTGGACGGACTCGCCATAGTGCCCACTATTTTAGTGGCGGGCGCATTTGCCATTTTTGCCTATGTGACAGGTAATGCGAACTTTGCCGAATACCTGAATATTCCTCATATTCCGCTCACCAGCGAACTGGTGATTGTGTGCACCGCCATGGTCGGGGCTGGCTTAGGCTTTTTATGGTTTAACACGTATCCGGCACAAGTATTTATGGGTGACGTTGGTTCATTAGCGTTAGGCGGCACATTAGGCGTGTTAGCTGTATTAGTGCGCCAAGAACTCGTGTTAATCATCATGGGTGGTGTTTTTGTTATGGAAACCCTGTCGGTCATCCTTCAGGTAGGTTCTTACAAATTGCGTGGCCAGCGTATTTTTCGTATGGCGCCTATTCACCATCACTATGAATTGAAGGGCTGGCCAGAGCCGCGCGTAATAGTGCGTTTTTGGATCATTTCAATCATTTTGGTATTGGTGGGTTTAGCTACCCTCAAACTTAGATAAGCGGTAAAGAGATAAGTATTAATGTCGTATAACGTACGTGAGCATAGTTATGTAGTCGGTGGCCTAGGTGTTACAGGTCAGGCTTGCGTGCGCTTTTTGTTGCAACAAAAAGCAACGGTTAAAGCGTTTGATACACGTGCTAATTTTAATGCACCTACTGGTCTTGATACTGACATGCAAGCGTTTATGGCAGACAAGATCACTTGCACTGCTCTAAGTGAAGACTACTTTGAAGGCGTAGACACCTTGGTGTTAAGTCCGGGGCTTGCGCTTACTATTGAACAAGTGGCTTTAGCGCAAAAGTGTGGCGTTGAAGTAATCGGCGATGTTGAGTTGTTCGCCCGTTTAAATGCCCCCACGAATAGTGCTACGCCAGCTAAGCGCGTAGTAGGTATAACCGGCTCTAACGGTAAAACCACGGTTACTTTATTAGTGAACCATCTGCTTAAAAGCTGCGGCGTAAAAAGCATTGAAGCGGGTAACGTAGGTCGCCCTGTGCTTGAAGCGCTTCAAAGTGATGCCGATGTAGTGGTGATGGAGCTATCAAGTTTTCAACTTGAAACTACGTCTAGCCTGGTGCTTGAAGCTGCCACAGTGCTTAATATTTCCGATGATCACCTAGACCGTCACGGTACCCTTGAAGCCTATATCGATGCCAAGCATCGCATTTTTGATAACGCGAAATCTGCGATTGTATGGCGAGACGGTGAGTTTGTAGCGCCAGACGAGAAGATTATTGCTGACGCTAAGGGTAATGCTGCATCAAATGCCGTATCTAATGCAGTATCTGATGGCGTATCTAATGCTGAATTTAATGAAGACGCGCTAGCGTCAAAAACCATCGTTGAATATGGACTGGGAGAGTCGACCACAGGGTTTGCGATTGCGTCTTTTGACGGTGATGGTAGTGCTCGTGACGATGAACAAAGTCTATACATTACGTTTAATGGTGAAAAGCTTATTGCCCTTAGCGATATTCATTTAGCGGGCATGCATAATGTGCTTAACATCATGGCTGCATTAGGCATATGCCAACAGCTAGGTGTCTCGCCAGCGCTCGCGGTTAAACATCTACACAGTTTTAAATCTGCACCACATCGGTGTGTGGAAATAGCCCGTGTAAACGATATCCGCTATATCGATGACTCCAAAGCAACCAACATTGGCGCCACGGTTGCGGCCCTTGAAGGGTTAGCCCCGACTATACAGGGGAAGCTAATTCTTATTGCAGGTGGTGACGCTAAAGGTGCAGACATAGCCAGCCTTAATCCTTATCTAACTAAATATGTATCGCACGTGTTTGCTTTGGGCAAAGATGCACACCTGTTTGAAAAGAGTTTTGCGCATACAACGCGTGTGGCAACCATGAAAGACGCCGTAAAAGCGGCAACAAGGCTAGCAGCCTCTGGTGATGTGGTATTGCTTTCGCCTGCGTGTGCAAGTTTAGATATGTTTAAGAACTATATGCATCGCGGTGACGTGTTTAAACAAGATGTATACGACCTACATAATCTACATAGTCAGAACGACCGCGCTATGGAGGTTACATCATGATGACTGCCTCTACCAAACTTAGTGCGCTATTTGCCGCGAAGCACGACGGGCAGCCCTCGGCAACGCATCCATATGATGTCACCTTGATCTTAATTGCGCTCGCGCTAATGAGCATTGGGGTTGTAATTGTTACGTCAGCATCAATGCCGGTAGCCGATAGGCTACACGACAATCCTTTCTATTTTGCTATTCGCCACGGTATTTACATTGTTGGGGCCATCATTGCCGCAATGGTAGTCCTTAACTTGCCTATGCAGTTTTGGCGCATGACCAACCCCTACCTTCTGCTAGCGGCTATCGCACTATTACTAGCAGTACTGGTGGTGGGAAGAACCGTGAATGGTAGTACCCGTTGGTTAGCGATTGGGCCTATAACCATTCAAGCCGCCGAACCGGCCAAGCTCTTTTTCTTTGCGTATTTGGCTGGGTATCTGGTTCGTCGTTACGAAGAAGTGACCGAAAATCTAAAAGGATTTATTAAACCCCTTGTCGTGTTCTTTGCGTTAGCGATGCTATTACTGCTACAGCCAGACTTAGGTACCGTCGTTGTGATGTTTGCAACCACAATTGGCCTGTTGTTTTTAGCAGGTGCAAGACTTTGGCAGTTCTTTGCATTGGTGTTTGCGGGCATATTGGCGGTTGTAGCGCTTATTGTGTTTGAAGAATACCGAATGAAACGGGTTACCTCCTTTTTAGATCCTTGGGCCGATCCGTTTGGTGCTGGTTATCAGCTTACCCAGTCTTTAATGGCCTATGGCCGCGGTAACTGGTTCGGTCAAGGATTGGGTAACAGCTTACAAAAATTAGAATTTTTGCCTGAAGCACACACTGACTTTGTTATGGCTATTTTAGCTGAAGAGCTCGGATTTGTTGGCGTGCTTGCCGTACTTGGCCTTATTTTATGGATGGTATTACGTGCGCTAAGCATTGGAAATAAGGCCCTTGAAAAAGGGCGAGCGTTTGATGGTTACATGGCTTACAGCATAGGCATTTGGTTCAGTTTCCAGACGGCGGTAAATATTGGTGCAAGCGCCGGTATTCTGCCAACCAAAGGGCTAACACTGCCGTTAGTTAGTTACGGCGGTTCGTCACTTATCATTATGTCAGTAGCTGTAGCCATATTACTTCGTATCGATTTTGAATTACGGGTTGATGGCGTACAGGCGATTGGCCGAGGCGATAGCAAGTCCGGTAAAAGCAAAGCCCGTCGTAAAAAGCCTATTCCTACAAGCGCGTCGCAAACTAAAGCATCACATGCTGAAAGTGGGGCGAGTACAGAGGACAAGAGCGACGAAGCTGACTTTTCTACAGCGACGGTTGAAGCTAAACCCGCTAAAACATCAAGTGCGGAAGATGAAGGCAAAGCTGGCATTAAAGCTATTCTCGCTCGCGTGGCGCAGGAGGCGGATAATGGCTAAGCGTTGTTTAATTATGGCTGGTGGTACAGGCGGGCATGTTTTCCCTGGTCTTGCAGTAGCTAATGCGCTTCGAAATGAAGGCTGGGATATTCATTGGCTAGGCACTGCCGAGCGAATGGAAGCGCAAGTTGTGCCCAAGCACGATATTCCTATCCACTTTATTCCGGTAAAAGGGCTTCGTGGCAAAGGTATTTCCGCACGTCTTCAAGGTGCTGTTGCTTTAGTAAAAAGCTTGTTTTCAGCAAGACGAATTATAAAACGCCTACAGCCTGACATCGTTATTGGGTTTGGCGGCTATGCCAGCGGACCTGGTGGCGTTGCAGCAAAAAGCTTAGGTATTCCTGTGATAGTGCATGAGCAAAATGCAGCGGCAGGCATGACCAATAAGCTTCTCAGTAAATTCGCAAGCCGTGTGCTTCTTGGCTTTAACGATGCTAAAGAACAATTTTCAGGGGTTGCGGATAAAGTGCATACTGTTGGTAACCCTGTTCGCGATGAAATTTGGCAGGTGATGCCTAAAGCTGAAGATAATAACGCAGGCGCTCATGCTAACAACCTTGAAAACCCTCTAGGAAACACCAGTGGGGACAAGCAAGGTTTAAATATGCTTGTGGTCGGCGGAAGTTTAGGCGCTCAAATACTGAATGAAACTGTGCCCGAGACATGCGGTGTATTAGAAGGCTTATCGATAAAGCACCAGTGCGGTAAAGGCAACAGTAAAAGTGTTGCCCAAGCTTATAAATCCGCAGGCGCAGATATGTCGAAAATCGATGTCAGCGACTTTATCGACGACATGGCCGCAGCTTATGAATGGGCAGACTTTATTGTATGTAGAGCCGGTGCGCTTACGGTAAGTGAAGTAGCAGCAGCAGGGCGTGCAGCTATCTTTGTTCCGCTACCTTTTGCAGTGGACGATCATCAAACGAAAAATGCGCAGTCGTTAGTGAAGCAAAATGCGGCATTAATGATCGCTCAATCAGTATTAAAAGAAAATTTAGGGCAGGTGGTGCGTCAGTGGTTACAACACCCTGAAGACTGCTTGAATATGGGGCGCGTTGCAAAAACATGTGCAAGCACCCATGCCACGGAAAATGTAGTAAGCCACGTTAAAAGCGTGGTAGGAGTAGGGGACTAATGGTTTTTAAAACCCCATTTGAAAGCCCGCAAATGCGCAGGGTTAAAAGTATATTCTTTATTGGTATCGGTGGTGCCGGTATGGGTGGTATTGCAGAAGTACTGCTGAACGAAGGTTATGCAATTGCTGGCTCTGACATTCAAGAAGGGCCAATGACACAGCGCTTAAGCGAATTGGGCGCTGATGTGAAAATGGGTCATCGCGCTGAAAATGTCGAAGGCATGGACGTTATTGTGGTGTCTAGCGCCATCAATGAGCAAAACCCAGAAATTATCGTTGCTCGTGAAAAGCGCATTCCCATCATTCGCCGCGCTGAAATGCTGGCAGAGCTGATGCGATTCCGCCACGGTATTGCAGTGGCAGGCACGCACGGCAAAACGACCACAACCAGTTTAATTTCAACAATTTTTGCAGAAGCGGAATATGATCCTACGTTCGTTATCGGTGGTTTGCTTAACAGTGCTGGCACCAATGCGCGTTTGGGTAAAAGCCGCTATCTGATTGCAGAGGCTGATGAAAGTGACGCGTCTTTTCTTCATTTACAGCCGATGGTTTCAGTGGTGACCAATATTGAAGCCGATCATATGGATACCTATGGTGGCGATTTCTCGAAAGTAAAAGATACCTTTGTTGAGTTTTTGTCGAACCTACCGTTTTATGGCCAAGCCATAATGTGCGGTGACGATGCGAATATTCAAGAGATTCGGCCTCGCATAGGCCGAAGCATACTCACCTACGGTTTTGAATCACATAATGACTATCGCGCAGAAAACGTGTCTTTGTCATTCGGTAAAGCGAATTTTACGGTTATTCGCCCGGAACGCGAACCGTTAGATATAACGTTGAATCTTACCGGCAACCACAATGTTCTTAATGCCCTTGCTGCTATCGCTGTAGCTACGGATGAAGGTGTAGATGACGACGCTATCATTCGCGCACTAGCCAGCTTTGGTGGAATAGGCCGTCGTTTCGAGCAGCTAGGTACGTTTAATACCAGCAAAGGTGAGGTGTGTTTGGTGGATGACTATGGTCACCATCCAACGGAAGTAAGGGCAACTATTGCTGCGGCTCGTGCAAACTGGCCTGATAAGCGTTTGGTTATGGTCTACCAGCCTCATCGCTTTACGCGCACCCGCGACCTTTATGAAGATTTTGTTGAAGTGCTGTCGAGCGTTGATGCGCTTTTACTTCTGGATGTTTACGCCGCCAGTGAGCAACCTATTGAAGGCGCTGACAGTAAAGCGCTATGCCGTTCCATTCGTCAGCGCGGCCAGATAGAGCCTGTATATGTGGGCGATAAAGACGCGCTGCCAGGAATTTTAGCGAATATCATGCAAGACGGTGATATCGTCATGACTCAGGGTGCCGGTAACATCGGACAAATTGCCAAGCTTCTAGCACGCCACGAGTTAGAGCCTGCAACACTTGCAAAAGAAGGGGAATAACATGATTAGTCCTTCGATAAGTGCTCGCTCGCAGAAAACCCATTCGCCCAGTGAGTACGGCAAAGTGGCTGTGCTGCTTGGCGGTGACTCGGCAGAGCGCGAAGTATCACTTAATTCAGGTAGCGCGGTATTAAAAGCGCTATTAAGGCAAGGCGTAGATGCCTTTGGTTTTGATCCAGCAGAGCGACCGCTTACTGATCTTCTTGAGTTAAAAGTCGATAGAGCGTTAATCATGCTTCACGGTCGTGGCGGTGAAGATGGCTCGATGCAAGGGGCCCTTCAGTTCCTAAAAATTCCCTATACGGGGAGCCCCGTTTTAGGTTCTGCGCTGGCAATGGATAAAATTCATACTAAGCAAGTGTGGCAAAGTTTAGGTTTACCCACTGCAAAATATGAAATTGCTGATAAAAGGCACTTTGAAGCTGGTAAGTGCAGCGCTATAATGGATAAATTGGGGAATGAAGTCATGGTAAAACCGGCCAGAGAAGGGTCGAGTATTGGCATGGCAAGAGTGACAAGCGCTAAACAACTCGAAACTGCCATACAGGACGCTTTTAAATACGATAATCAAGTCCTGTTAGAGCAGTACATAGACGGCCCCGAATTCACTGTTTCTGTATTACAGGGGCAGGCGTTGCCGTCTATTCGCATGTCTACTCCACATACATTCTATGATTATGCTGCGAAATACCAGGATAATACGACAGAATACTATTGCCCAAGCGGCTTGTCTGAAGAGCAAGAAGCACAGTTAGCGAAATTAGCATCTCGTGCTTTTGACGCTATTTCTGGCAGCGGCTGGGGAAGAATTGATGTTATGCAGGACAACCAAAGGCAATTTTACTTGCTAGAGGCAAACACAGTACCTGGCATGACAGAAAAGAGTTTGGTGCCGAAGGCAGCCAAAGTTGCAGGATTAACATTTGACGAACTGGTACTAAGTATTCTTTCTACCAGTTTTGATGACGTTGCGAACAAGGCCTAAAAGTGGCGGAAAGCAATACTAACCAAGTTAAGTCTGCTTCTGAAAAAGGCGGAAAAAGCAAAACGGCAGTGTGGGGCGGTGTCGCTTTCTTACTGTTTGTAATTGCTGGGTTAGTATTTGGTGGGCTTAAAGCAAACCAGTATTTGCAAGACGAACAGCAAATGCCGGTTCAGGTTATCGATTTTTCTGGTGATTATCAGCACATCGATATTACTAAGCTGGAGAGCTTAATACGCAAAGCGCAGCCAGGAAGCTTTTTTGCGCTTGACGTTAACGAAGTATTTGAACTTGTGGAAGCGCAGCCTTGGGTTTATCGCGCGTCAGTTAGAAAGAAGTGGCCGAATACGTTAAAAATTTATTTGGTTGAGCAACAGCCCGTTGCGCAATGGAATGAAGATTTGTTGTTAAATCCTTATGGGGATACGTTTAACGACGAAGGCGTGAAGCTTAACTTGCCGCGTCTGTACGGCCCTGGCGGCAGTGAAAAAACTGCCTTAGAAGGCTATAACGCGATGCACGCATTAATAGCAACAACAGACATGACAATTGATGAATTGTCACTGAGTGAGCGATTTGCATGGCAAGTGCAGTTGAAAAACGGCATTAAATTGAATTTAGGACGTCAGGAGTTTATCGATAGGCTACAACGCTTTATTGATGTTTATCCACTTTTGGCGCAACAAGAGAAGGCGGTGAAATACGTCGACCTTCGCTATGACACGGGCGTAGCAGTCGGATGGAAAGACGACAGCGCCACAGATGAAGAGAGTTAAGGAAACCATGTCAAAACCTGCTGAACGCAATTTGATTGTAGGACTAGATATCGGCACCAGCCAAGTAAAAGCTGTGGTGGGTGAATTACTAGAAGACGATCAAATCAGTATCGTAGGCGTGGGCACCCATGCATCGAAAGGTATGGATAAGGGCGGCGTTAACGATTTAAACCTAGTCGTTAAGTCGGTACAGCGTGCAGTAAACGAGATGGAGTTAATGGCAGATTGCCGTGTGTCTTCAGTTTTCATGTCTATCTCGGGACGTCACGTAAAATGCCAGAATGAAAACGGCATGGTACCGATTAACAACCAAGAAGTAACACAAGAAGATGTAGATAACGTTATTCATGCGGCGCGAAGTGTGCCAATTGCAGCAGAACGTCGTTTACTTCACGTACTACCTCAAGAATTTACGATTGATGTACAAGAAGGCATTAAAAACCCTATCGGTATGTCGGGAGTAAGAATGGAAGCCGATGCCCACATTATCACTTGCGCCGACGATATGGCGAAAAATATGGTGAAGTGTGTTGAGCGTTGTGAACTGAATGCAGACCAGCTAATTTTCTCAGCGTTAGCGTCAAGTTACGCAGTGTTAACTGACGACGAGCGAGAGCTTGGCGTGTGTGTGGTTGACATTGGTGGTGGCACTATGGATATGGTTATATTCACAGATGGTGCGATTCGCCACACGGCAGTTATACCGGTTGCGGGTAATCAAATTACCAGCGACATCGCTAAAATATTTAGAACGCCTATCAGTAATGCAGAAGAAATTAAGGTGAATTATGCCTGTGCATTAAAAGATATGGTGAGTATGGAAGACAGTATTGAAGTACCTAGCGTGGGCGGGCGCCCGGCTAGAGTCATGTCTCGTCATACGCTAGCTGAGGTCATTGAACCTCGCTATCAAGAGCTTTTTGAGCTGGTACATGATGAAATTCGTGCCAGCGGTCTGGAAGAGCAAATTGCAGCAGGTCTTGTACTTACTGGCGGTACCGCTAAGATGGAAGGTGCTGTGGAATTTGCCGAAGAACTTTTCCAGATGCCCGTGCGCGTGGGCAAACCTATCGACGTAAAAGGCTTGTCTGAATACGTTGATGATGCTGGCTTTGCAACAGTCGTAGGGCTGCTGCAATATGGCAAAGTACAATCTGATAATAAGAAATCCAGTACGCAGAAACCCGGTGAAAGCTTATTTCATCGAGTGCAAAGCTGGTTTAAAGGTGAATTTTAATTTTATTTTGGGGGCGCTATAGCTACGGCATTAAGGCTAGCAGGAAGCAATTAGCCTAAGGGAATGACCTGGCGTAGTGTTGAAAAAGACGTACAACCGGAGAGTAAGTATGTTCGAATTAATGGATAGTCACGGCGAAGAAGCCGTAATCAAAGTCATCGGTGTCGGTGGCGGCGGTGGTAATGCCGTTGAGCACATGGTGTCTCAAAGCATTGAAGGCGTAGAATTTATCGCAGTGAATACTGACGCACAGGTGCTTCGTAGCTCAAGTGCAGACGTAACACTTCAAATTGGCTCAAGCGTAACCAAAGGCTTAGGTGCAGGTGCCGATCCAAATATTGGTCGCGAAGCTGCGCAAGAAGACAGAGAAACCATTCGTCAGGCGCTAGACGGTGCCGATATGGTTTTCATCACGGCCGGCATGGGCGGTGGTACAGGTACAGGTGCAGCACCTGAAGTAGCGAAGATTGCTCGAGAAATGGGTATTCTTACGGTAGCGGTAGTGACTAAACCGTTCCCATTTGAAGGTAAAAAGCGTACCTCTTTTGCTGAGCAAGGCACTGTAGAGCTTGCTAACAACGTTGACTCGTTAATTACCATCCCTAACGAAAAGCTATTAAAAGTAATGGGTCCAGGTACGCCGCTTCTTCAGGCATTTAGCGCAGCAAACGATGTTTTGCGCGGCGCAGTTCAAGGTATTGCGGAGCTTATTACTCGCCCTGGTCTGATCAACGTTGACTTCGCAGACGTACGTACTGTTATGTCTGAGATGGGTAAAGCCATGATGGGTAGCGGTGCAGCAAGCGGTCCAGACCGTGCTGAAGAAGCTGCCGAAGCAGCAATTGCCAGCCCACTGCTTGAAGATATCGATCTGTCAGGTGCACGCGGTATTCTTGTTAACATAACAGCGGGTCCTGATTTCGCTATCGACGAGTTCGAAACTGTGGGTAATGCAGTTAAAGCGTTCGCATCAGAAAACGCGACCGTGGTTGTCGGTACCGTTATCGATATGGAAATGACAGATGAGCTTCGCGTAACGGTTGTTGCGACCGGTATTGGCGCAGAGCGTAAGCCTGACATTTCATTAGTAAGCGCAGAAGGTTCTCGCCTTACCCAGCCGGCTAAGGAATACGGTAATTCACAAACAAGTGAGCCGCGTTCTGCAGTAGGTGGCACAGAAGGCAACCAAGCGCTGAAAGCTGACGATAGTGCACAGCCAGACAACGATTTGGAGTATTTAGATATTCCTGCATTTCTTCGCAAGCAGGCAGACTAATTTAGCTGCCTGAAACGGAAGGGAATTATTTTACGTTTGTGTTGTCTTACTCAGTAAGGTGTATTTACACAGCGTGAAGAATTTCGCGTGAATAGGTCGAAAAAATGCGTAATCTGACAAGGTAAAACTTGCCAGAACGGGTGTTTTTTGACATGTGAGTAATAACTCACTATAATTCGCGCCCGCTTTTTTAATAGGTAAAAGCTTAAGCAGATGATTAGACAACGTACAATCAAGCAATCGGTACAAGAGACCGGAATTGGGCTTCATAAAGGGGAAAAGGTCACAATGACTCTCCGACCTGCGCCAGCAAACACGGGTATCGTGTTTAGGCGTGTTGACCTTGAACCACATGTTGACATACCTTCGCGTGCGAACGCGGTAGGTAATACCATGCTGTGTACGTGCCTGAACAACGAAGACGGTGTAACTATCCAAACGGTAGAACATTTAGCGTCTGCGCTTGCAGGTTTAGGTATCGACAACATTATTGTTGAAGTAGACAGTAACGAGCTGCCAATTATGGACGGAAGTGCTAGCCCGTTCGTATTCTTGCTTCAATCTGCCGGTATCGAAGAGCTAAACGCGCCTAAGCAATTTATTCGTATTAAAAAGCCAGTTCGTGTAGAAGATGGCGATAAGTGGGCCGAATTAGTGCCTTACGATGGTTTCCGCGTTGATTTCCAAATTGACTTTGATCATCCTGTGATCAGTCAAACTCGTCAGCATATGGTGATGGATTTTGATTCATGCTCATATGTAAGCGAAGTTAGCCGTGCACGAACTTTTGGTTTTATGCGCGACTTAGAGTACATGAATGCTAATAATCTAGCGCTTGGTGGAAGCATGGAAAATGCTGTGGCGCTAGATGAGTTCCGCGTACTTAACCCTGAAGGGTTACGCTACGATGATGAATTCTTAAAGCACAAAATTTTGGACGCCATTGGTGATTTATACCTTGGCGGTCATAGTTTAATTGGTGAGCTGCGTGCTTATAAAACTGGGCACGGCCTTAACAACAAACTTTTAAATGCAGTTTTGGCACAGAAAGAGTGTTGGGAGTTTGTGACCTACGACTCGCAGGAAACGGCACCAATTCGTTACGCTCAACCGGCGTTAGCGTAAAAAATTTAGAAAAGCCGCCTAACGGGCGGCTTTTTTTCATATGGCAATTACTGTAATAAATGATACAGTAGCCGAATAATTAATATAAATTTCACCCATTCGACAAAAAACTATAAGTTGAAGGTTGTCGCCTTTGGCTAAAAACGCATTCATAGTGTTATGAAGTGGTATGAAAAGAGTGGCGTGAAACAGCAATTTTCTTCGTGGTATGAAATTAACAATCACATTAGCAGGTAAAAATAAACGCTACAGGCACAGCATTAGTGTCCGTACACTCGTGAGCGCAACCGTGCTCTCGTCTATTTTTATGCTAGTGTCGAGCCGTTCTACTGAATCTGTGTCGGAAGATGTCGCACGGGTTCGTTTAGCGCAAACTGAAGTCAGCGAAAAACAAAAAGACGTTGAGGCGCTAAAGCAACAGACCACAATAAAACTAAAAGCTTTGCTTTCTCATGTAGCAGAATTGTCTGCACAGGCCTCGCTACTTGACGAAAAGGGCAAGCAAATCGCAACAGAATTAGGTATGTCAGCGGCTGACCTGGACGCTTTCGTACCGGTATCGATACCGGATAACCTTCAAGACGATCCCATCCTTCACGAAATAGCCAAACTAGAGCAATCACTTGATTTAAAGTCTCAACAGTTGTCTATGCTTGAAAGTTTGGTAAGGGGTCACCATATCAACGAACAGAGCCAATTATCTGGTCGTCCGATAGAGTCAGGGTGGTTGTCTTCTTATTATGGTATGCGGGCCGACCCGTTTACTGGCGAACCTACCATGCACAAAGGGCTAGACTTCGCGGGTAAAGCAGGGGAAAACGTAGTGGCAACTGCCGCAGGTATTGTGACCTGGGCGGGTGAGCGTTACGGCTATGGCCAGCTAGTAGAAATTGATCACGGTGATGGTTATGTTACCCGCTATGGGCATAACGACACCCTTACTGTTTCAATAGGCGATGTGGTGACCAAAGGGGAGCCAATTGCAAAAATGGGCAATACGGGGCGCTCAACTGGCGTTCATGTCCACTACGAAGTAATAAGAAACGGAAAACCAATCGATCCTCTGCCTTTCGTTTACAAAAAGTAGACAAGGTAGCAGCCAGGTAATTCTCGTTGATAATGCCTTATTAGTTAAGGTCATTTGAAGCGAAGAAGCATAATTTAAGAACATCGCAAAACACAACGCATTTAATATTGTGTTTTATACGTTTAATTTAGCTGTGCACGATGTGCGGCGCCTCGACAAGTAGTGGAATATAAAAGCTAATGTTTTCAAGCATCCTTCGAAAAGTATTCGGTAGTAGAAACGACCGATTATTAAAAAAATTACGCAAAAACGTAGATGCCATTAATGCACTGGAAGCAGAATTTGAAAAGCTTTCCGATGAGGCGCTAAAGGCAAAAACTGACGAATTTAAGGCCCGTATCGAAAAAGGTGAAAGCCTAGATAGTATCCTTATTGAAGCCTTCGCAACGGTGCGTGAAGCCAGTAAACGGGTATACGGAATGCGTCATTTCGACGTGCAAATGCTAGGTGGACAAGTACTTCATGAAGGCAAAATTTCGGAAATGCGTACCGGTGAAGGTAAAACCCTTACGGCTACTTTGCCAACTTACCTTAATGCCCTATCTGGCAAAGGTGTTCACGTTGTTACCGTGAATGACTACCTAGCACGTCGTGATGCTGAGTGGAGTAATCAGTTATTCATGTTTTTAGGTATGCGTGTAGGTTGCAACGTACCGGGTATGTCACCTGAGCAAAAGCGCGATGCTTACCAAGCAGATGTTACCTATGGAACCAACAACGAGTTTGGTTTTGATTACTTGCGCGACAATATGGCGTTCAGCCCTCAGGATCGCGTTCAGCGCCCGCTTAACTATGCAGTAGTGGATGAAGTTGACTCCATCCTTATCGACGAAGCCCGTACGCCACTTATTATCTCTGGCCAGGCTGAAGATAGCTCAGAATTATATCGCCGTATCAACGTCATTATTCCTAAGCTTGTTCAGCAAGAAAAAGAAGATGAAGAAGGCCAAGAAGGCGATGGTGATTACACTATCGACCTTAAAGCAAAACAAATACATCTTACCGAGCGCGGTCAATTACACGTTGAAGAGATACTTCATGAAGAAGGCTTATTGCCTGAAGGTGAGTCGCTGTTCGCTGCTGGTAATATCTCATTGCTGCACCATATCAATGCGGCACTTCGCGCGCACAAGCTGTTCGCGAAAGACGTAGACTACATTGTTAAAGACGACCAAATAGTCATTGTTGACGAGCACACGGGTCGTACTATGGAAGGCCGTCGCTGGTCTGAAGGTTTGCATCAAGCCGTAGAAGCGAAAGAAGGGGTTCGTATTCAAAACGAAAACCAAACCCTTGCGTCAATTACCTTCCAGAATTACTTCCGTTTGTATAACAAGCTTGCGGGTATGACAGGTACTGCCGATACTGAAGCCTTTGAATTTAATCATATTTACGGCTTAGAGACGGTAGTTATTCCAACCAACCGCCCTATGCAGCGTAAAGACATGGCTGACCTTATCTACCTAACGGCAGAAGAAAAATACGAAGCCATTGTTGAAGACATTAAAGAGTGCGTTAAACGCGGTCAGCCTACCCTTGTAGGTACGGTTTCTATCGAGAACTCAGAGCTGATTTCTCGCATTCTTAAGAAATCGAAAATTCCTCATAAGGTACTAAACGCTAAGTTCCACGAACACGAGGCGGATATCGTTGCACAGGCTGGTAAGCCCGGTGCTGTAACTATTGCGACCAATATGGCAGGTCGTGGTACCGATATTGTGTTAGGTGGTAACTGGCAAGCGGAAGTTGAGAAAATTGAAAATCCAACTGAAGCGCAAATCGAAAAGATTAAAGCTGAATGGAAGAAGAGCCATGATGCGGTGCTTGAATCTGGTGGTCTACACATTATCGGTACAGAGCGTCACGAATCTCGCCGTATTGATAACCAGCTTCGCGGTCGTTCGGGACGTCAGGGTGACCCAGGTTCAAGCCGTTTTTACCTTTCATTAGACGACGCACTTATGCGTATCTTTGCCTCTGAAAAAATGGGCAACATGATGAAGCGTTTAGGTATGGAGCGTGGTGAAGCCATTGAGCATCCGTGGGTAACTCGCGCCATCGAGAATGCACAGCGCAAAGTAGAAGGTCGTAACTTCGACATTCGTAAGCAGTTGCTTGAATACGATGATGTTGCCAACGATCAGCGTAAAGTTATTTACGAGCAGCGTAATGAACTTCTTGATGAAGGTGATATTAGCGAGACTATCGCAGCTATTCGTGAAGATGTTATCTCAAGTGTTGTCGATGAATACATTCCACCTCAATCTCTTGAAGAAATGTGGGATGTAAGCGGCCTTGAAGAGCGTATGCGTGCCGACTTTGCCGTAGATTTACCAATTAAGACTTGGCTTGAAAATGACGACAAGCTTTACGAAGAGAAGCTTCGAGAGCGCATTTTAGGTGAAGTAGTAAGCGCCTATAAGCAAAAAGAAGAAGTGGTGGGTGAACAAGTACTACGCCAGTTTGAAAAAGCGGTAATGCTTCAAAACCTAGACAGCCACTGGAAAGAGCATTTGGCAGCAATGGATCACCTACGCCAAGGTATTCACCTACGTGGCTATGCGCAGAAGAACCCGAAGCAAGAATACAAGCGTGAGTCGTTTGCCTTGTTCTCTCAAATGTTAGAAGCGCTTAAAGTTGAAGTGATCACTATTCTTGCGCGTGTAAAAGTACAAGCTGAAGAAGACGTGCAAAAAGTAGAAGAGCAACGTCGTCAAGCTGACGATGTGCCTAAGAACTTTGAGCACGAAGAAGCGAACGCAACGCCAGAAGAAGCAAGTGACAAAGTACGTACGCAAGTGCGCGAAGGCGCGAAAGTAGGCCGTAACGACCCATGCCCTTGTGGTTCTGGTAAAAAGTATAAGCAGTGTCACGGTAAGCTTAAGTAATGAAAGTAGTACATGTTGCTGTGGGCGTTATCGCCCGCGGCGATGAAATTTTCATTACTCTTCGTCCAGATAACGTTCACCAAGGTGGGAAATGGGAGTTTCCTGGCGGCAAAGTGGAAGAGGGTGAGACCGTGCTTCAGGCGTTAAGGCGAGAGCTTGCTGAAGAAGTAGGTATTAGCGTAAACCGCAGCGAGCCTGTGATTGTGATCACCCATGATTATGGCGACAAGCAAGTTAAACTAGACGTTCATCGCGTGTGTGATTTTACCGGTGAGCCCCATGGCAAAGAAGGCCAACAGTCGCGGTGGGTCAATGTGCAGGCGCTTAACGCAGCAGACTTCCCAGAAGCGAACGTTCCTATAATCAACGCATTACAGTAATAAAAAATGGCCACATCAAGATGTGGCCATTTTTTATAAGCGTGTTAAATCTAACACGCTAATTCGATAGCAGGCACGAATACCGTTTACTTAAGCTGCAGTGCATTTGAATAGCATTCAAATAGCATATTTAAGTCGTTTTAGCTCCCCGCCTGCAAACGCTAAATTAAAGCTCTATACGCTCGGCAGTGGCAAATGCAACATCTAGCTTGAAATACGCCGCTTCGTTAATGAAATGAGGGTAGGTTTCTTTCTCGCCATCCCATAGAATATCTTTGCCATCAAAAGTTCTAAACATGGGAGAGCCTGGTAACAAGGGCTTAAAGTCATTGTCTTGTAATGAATGATGAACCATAGCGGTACGCTTGCCATTTTCGTCTAAAGGAAAACTCACGTTTTCTCCCAAACGAAATGCTTCGCACTTTGGTAATGCTTCTGTTTTTATTTCTTGATTATTATAGGCGACACAAAAATCTAAAATGGCTTCGGCCATGGTTTGTGTTAAAAGGTACACATCTTCTCGCAACACGCCTTGAGGCTGACCACCCACCTCTATCATTACGCCTTTCTTACCCGTAGTGCACAGATAGCCGTGCTCTAAATAAGGCTTCTCATCCTCCACTAGAATATTCGCTTCAGGCATCTGTTGCTTGACGAACCGTGCTAGCTGAACGTGAAACTCATCTGCTTCTAAAATAATTAGCGTAGCGCCCATCTCGCTGGTGGTGTTATGAATATCAATAACAAGGTCGCTGTTTGAATTACCTTTCGGACCGAATTTTTCATTTAACGATTTAGCAAGCACGGCTTCTTTAGCGGTGTTGTCATTAGATAAGCGCTCAAAGGTAAACTGCCGATTTAAGTCTTCTTCTACAAACCGCACGTTAGCGCCTAGAGCAGCTTCGTTAGCTATGTTCAATGAAACGTTTAGCTCATCAAATCGCGAAGGTAGCCCAAACTGTTGCCAGTTTTTAATAAGCTGAATACCACTGGTTTCATTGCCATGAGTACCACCAACAAGCGCGATAGAGTTAAACATTATTATTCCTTTTTACTAGTGTGAAAATGCGGCTACAAAATTAGTGTTTAAAAAAGTCATCAGACTGCTGCGCCAACATCGCCTCGATTTCTTCTACATCTATATGTTTTGGCGTGGCATCCTCTGCAGGCTTGCCGGCAATTTTTCTGTCTTCTGCAGCCCATTCACCCAAATCGATAAGTTGACATTTTTTGCTACAAAAAGGACGATATTCGCTGGTTGGCGCCCAAACAACCTGTTTGGCGCAGATAGGACATTTCACTTCCATAATAGACTCCAGTGAAATACGTCTTGGCGGCACAATCTATGAACTATGAACTACGAACAAAGAGAGTACCCAAGACGAAAAATATTGAATAAAGGCGGAGTTTAGCAGGCCGCTAAACGAAACTGAATACTGTTTTCCACCGCGCCAGCTTGGCCTTCTTGCGGCGAAAACAACATAAAACGCAGGGCGTAACGGTATTTATTGCCACTTAAGGTTGGGTAGTAGCCTTCATCTACGCTGCACTTTACGCGAATAAGTTCGTTTTTATCTTCCGCTGCGCCTTGGTAAAAGCCATTCTCTGCCACCGCATTTACAAACTGACCTCGTTCGCGGATAAACGATAGGCTAACCGCAATTGCATCGTCAAGAAGCCCTAAAGTCTCTAACCATTGTGCAATCTCAATTTGACGCTGTTCAAGCGGCTGCTGTAACCAAAAGTGCAAATTAGGAAGGTCAAAGCTACATGCGCCGCCGGGTATGGCAAAGCGCTGTCTAATGGCGCTAAGCAGTTTATCGTCTTTTAGCGCGCTACCAAAACGGCGATCTGTCTTTAGCTTTTGCTTTAAAGTAAGTACTGTTTTCAACGCTTGCTCTAACGCCGTACTGTCTATTTTGGGGTGTTTTGACCAATAGACTAAATTCTTCTCGTGAGCTTCAAGATCTTTGGTTAAATCTGAACGAAGATCGAGCCTTTCTATTAGGTCGAGCAGTTCGAAAAGTTGTTCAAAAAACACAAGCTGAAGGTGCGTGTGTTCTGATTTGGCGGTTATTTTAAGTTGACCAAGCAGCTGCTCAACACGTAAATAGTTACGTACTTTTTCCTTTAGTGGAAACTCGAATACAGCGCTACCCATGGAACCCCTTAAAACACATAGACTTAGAGAAACTGCACTACGACCTTGTAGTGCGGCGAATAACAGCAAGCCTAAAGCATCAAGGCTTTGAAGCCAAGTCTACTTGTTCGACAAATGCTTACTTTGACGTTGATTGTTCAAAAAAGTTTCAAAAAGTAATTATGTTAACCGGGAAGGCCCGTTATAAGAAAAAATGGTAGGGCCTCAAATGAAAACAGAAGAACGAAACAAAACAGCTAATCACAAGAGTTAGGTAGAAGTGAGAAGCAGAAAAGCCAGACAGCAACGGTAGATATGAAAAGTAGAGGTGGAAGCGGTTTGCTATTGTGCAAACCACTTACATTTACACTAAAGCAAGGCTTAGTAGTTTTTGGTGTAAAGTTGATATTTGACTAGCAAGCGCTTCCAAGGTCGTGCTGTTATCCAGTACGTCGTTTGCCGCATCAACACGTTCTTTACGTGTAGCCTGCGAAGCCATGATACTTTTTATAGTTTGCTCAGTACTGCCGTCCCGTTTTAACGCTCGTTCAAGCTGCATTGCTTCTGGACAATCTACCACCACAACATGGTTGCACATCTCAGTTAGTTTGTTTTCAACAAGTAAGGGCACAGATAAAATACAATAGGGTGATGTCGACTCGCTGATTAGCAGTTGCATTCGAGAGCGAATAAGGGGGTGCAGCAAGCCGTTTAACCAATGTTTTTCTTCTGCATCGGCGAATACTCTTTCGCGAAGGGCGGCGCGATTAAGGCTGCCATCTTCTAGCAAAATCGTTTCGCCAAAATGCTCGGCAATATGCCGTAAGCCTTCTGAACCTACTTCAACTACGACACGCGCAACTTCGTCAGCATCAACAATATCAATGCCGAGTTTTTCAAAAATAGCAGTAGCAGCCGATTTACCGCTGCCTATACCGCCGGTCAGGCCCACTACGAACGCGTTTTGTTTATCCATAATCATTAAGCCTTGAAGTTAGAGCGTTACTTGAAATTAAAGTGTTACTTGAGGTTAAGTAACACTTGGGTTTATAGCACTGCATTAAGATAGGCAGTAATGATTTCTTCTTTGTAAAGTAGGGTTAGCCAGCCTGCCACGGCCAAATAGGGGCCAAAAGGAATTGCTAACGATTTGCCTTTATTCTGAATGACCATAATGAGTATGCCTACAATGGCACCCACAAATGAAGACAACAAGATGATAACAGGCAAGCCTTGCCAGCCAGTAAATGCCCCAAGTGCAGCGAGCAGTTTAAAATCGCCATAGCCCATGCCTTCCTTACCTGTAACTAATTTAAATAGCCAGTAAACAGACCATAAGCTTAAATAGCCGGCTGCAGCACCGATAATGGCATCGGTAGTGCCAACAAATATGTTTTGTGTACTTAACAGTAAGCCTAGCCAAAGTAGAGGCAGTGTTAGCTGGTCGGGTAGCAACATTTTATCTAAGTCAATAAACAGCAGCGCAACAAGCACATAGGTGAAGATTACCACCCACACTGCCTGGGAAGTCACGCCAAACTGATACGCAGCGAAGGTACAGGCAATGGCAGTGAATAGCTCAACAAGCGGATAGCGTATTGAAATACCTACTTTGCATTTGCCACATTTGCCTTTGAGAAATAGATAGCTGATAACCGGGATATTTTCCCACGCGCGAATTTTGTGACCGCAGCTCGGGCAGGTGCTATCTGGTTTTACTAGGTTAAATGTATCTGTGGTTAGCGGGGGCTTATCATCGGCAGATATAGTGGTGCCGTCATTTTCGCCGCCACTTGCGCCATCACTAAAATAGCTTTCATACTCTTGCTGCCAGCTGCGCTCCATCATAATAGGCAGGCGGTAAATCACTACGTTTAGGAAGCTTCCCACCATTAAGCTTACGAAAAAAACAAGAGAGTAAAATACAGCAGGGTAGAGCTGACTAAGCGTTATTATGGCGTCCATGAAGTGCAGGTCTTTTAGTTATAATAGTGGTTGGAAAAATTCGGGTTTTAAACCTTATTTACAGGCGCCACTAAAAGCGTAGCCCAAGTCGTTAGTGTTTTTAAAGCTAGCAATCGTAAAACTAATAATCACAAAGCTAGCAATACGTGCAAGTTATACCACGTTACCCATTTCGAATATAGGTAAGTACATGGCCACAATCAAGCCTCCGATAACTACGCCTAGTACGGCCATGATCATAGGTTCTAGCAAGCTGGTTAAACCATCTACCATGTCGTCAACTTCTGCTTCGTAAATGGTGGCAATTTTGCTCAGCATTTCGTCAACGGCGCCTGACTCTTCACCAATGGCAATCATTTGCGTCACCATATCAGGGAACACCTGGGTAGCACGCATGGCCACATGCATAGGCATACCTCCTGCCACTTCTTTACGTATATACAAAATGGCATCACGATAAACCGCATTACCGGAGGCTCCCGCGGCAGATTCAAGAGCCCCTATTAGCGGAACACCTGCCGCAAAGGTAGTTGCAAGGGTGCGGGTAAAGCGGGCAATACTGGCTTTTTTAAGTATTTCACCAATAACCGGAATTTTCAAAATGTTACGGTCTACGCTATCGCGCAGTTTTTGGCTCCGTCTGTGTGCACGAACAAACATAAAGCCTGCGGCTGCCACGCCCATGGCAATAAAAATACCGTAGTCTTGTACAAAACGCGAAATAGCGAGTACAAACAGAGTAAACGCTGGGAGTTCAGCGCCAAAGCTGCTAAATATTTCTTCAAACTGAGGTACGACAAAAATAAGAAGGATAGTTGTAACAATAAAAGCAACAACCAAAACCGCGATAGGGTAAAACATCGCTTTTTTGATCTTTGATTTTAGTGCTTCAGCTTTTTCCTTGTATGTCGCAATTCGGTCGTAGATGGTTTCCAGCGCACCAGACTGCTCGCCCGTATACACTAAATCACAATATAAGTCGTCAAAATAAAGGGGGTGTTTTCGCAGTGCTGAAGATAGTGGATTACCCGATTTGACTTCTTCAGTTATTTCACCCAGTAATTTCCGCATTGACGGATTCGCATGGCCTTGTGCAATCATTTCAAGAGATTGGATAAGGGTCACACCTGCAGCCAACATAGTCGCGATTTGACGGGAGATAACAGAAATATCAGCGGGTTTTATTTTTTTTGCGCCACCAAATAACGGCTTGGCTAACTTTTTTACCTTATTCGCAGAAATACCTTGGCGGCGAAGGAGGTTTTTTGCTTCCGATAGCGAGGTGGCAGAAATTTCGCCTTTTCGAGCTTGCCCGTGGCGATCTTTTCCTTGCCAAGTAAATACTATAGCTGCCTTCGCCATATTTTTCTCTCGTGTGTGGTTCTAATATATAGAAAAAAGCCCAGAATTAACTGGGCTTGTTTTATAAAAAACAGATTAGCAAAGTGAGCCAGGAGTACATGTCGAATCCCAAGTCACACGACCGTTTGAAAACGTAGGGTCAAGTACAAATGTCGCAGCATTGCCAGAGTCGTCAGTAATCTTGGAGTTTGTTGACGCCGTTGCAGTAATTTTACCGTTCAACGTGGTAACACCAACGATGTCTGCGCCAGCTGTAACATCTTTAGGCACGCCATTAGTGTCACTAGTGCAACCTGTCACTGTACCAAGTGTCTGCGCGCAAATCTCAACCGCAGTCTTTGCAGCAGCAGTAGCGTTGGTTACTTCAGTAAACTTCGCTTTCTGCGTGTAGTTCTGATAAGCAGGCAACGCGATTGCAGCAAGAATACCGATGATTGCTACAACAATCATTAGTTCGATTAGTGTGAAACCTTTTTGGTTTTTGTTATTCATGTTCATCATGGTTTTTCTCCGGGACGTGTATAACACGTAAAGTTTAAAATCTAATTCAAATTGACGTTTATACCCGAGTCGTCCTTTTCAACGCCCCTGG
This sequence comes from Alteromonas sp. HB246098, assembly GCF_054890645.1. Taxonomy (NCBI): domain Bacteria; kingdom Pseudomonadati; phylum Pseudomonadota; class Gammaproteobacteria; order Alteromonadales; family Alteromonadaceae; genus Alteromonas; species Alteromonas sp. HB246098. Next base: position 68,195 of record NZ_JBTZUG010000002.1, read on the forward strand.
TACTTGTTACTCAGTATAGAATTTTATTTGTCACTGACAAGTATAGGCAAATATACGTATGTCTAGCTTTTGCAGTATGACATGGATAGCTGCGCTATGGCAGGCGCGATCACTTGTACTTTCGTATAAAAGTTAATGACTTATCTACGTATATCACTCTATACACAGAAAAACATGACGAGAAATAACTGGGGATATTCGTGAGTTCTAGTATCTTTGATCATACTACAACTCACGCTTTTTGCTTAGCGGCTAACTAAGGTGTTGACACCAAGTTAGCTGATTAAAACGCCTTATAAACTGCGCTACTACGACAGAGTAATTCGAAGCGACAAATCAATCGCCTGAACATGTTTGGTTAAGGCGCCAGATGAAATGTAATCTACACCTAGTTGTGCAAGTGATGCCAGTCGTTCATCAGTAATGTTTCCTGATACTTCCAGTTTACATTGGCCTTTATTAAGCGCTACTGCCTGTTGGATCTGTTCGTTAGAAAAATTATCCAGCATGACAATGTCAGCGCCCGCCGAAAGGGCTTGCTCAAGCTCAGCTAGGTTCTCTACCTCTACTTCAACTGGCTTGCCAGGCATCATGGTTTTCGCTCGACTCACAGCTTTTTCGATATTTCCGCAAGAAAAAATGTGGTTTTCTTTAATTAGAAATGCATCGAACAAACCTACGCGATGGTTTTGACCGCCGCCACAACGTACTGCGTATTTCTGCGCGTAGCGCAGACCCGGTAAAGTTTTGCGGGTGTCTAAAATTTTAGTGTTAGAGCCAGCTAGAAATTTGGCATAAAAAGCCGTCACTGTAGCCGTTGAAGAAAGTGTCTGGAGAAAGTTAAGCGCTGTACGTTCGGCGGTTAATATAGCGCGAGCAGAGCCTTCCAAACTCACTAATACCGTGTCAGCTTCAACCTTGTCGCCATCTTTTACATGCCAGGTTAGCGACACTGACTCGTCAATAAGCGCAAATGCTTGATTCGCCCAAGCAATTCCGCAAACTACACAAGGCTCGCGAGTAATAATGGTCGCTTTTGCAGTAACGCTCTCATCTATCAGGTTTGCGGTAATATCGTTTGCAGCATTTAACTCGCCGCCAAGATCTTCTACAAGCGCGTTTGATACTTGCTCTCGGATCGCCTGCATATCTGGTGATGTCATTTTCATCGCTTTTATCTATGCTATTTATATATTCAAAGGGTACGCAATATTAACCATTCTCCGCGCTGAGTAAACTCTAATTGGCGAAGAACACTCATTCCTAGCAGTATATGGTCATCTTGCATACCGGGGTTTAAGTTTGCGTCTACATTACGCACAACAATTTCGCCAATGCGTAATGTGTCAATTGTTGATTCGGCAACCCTCACTACGCCATTGGCAGTGCTGGCTAAACCTTCTCGCCCAGCTTTTAGTTGGAGTTTGTTGGCTAAGTGTGCGGGAACTGCTACATCAGTGGCACCCGTATCAACAAGAAATACCACTTCCTCACCGTTGATATAACCTGTTGTTACATAATGCCCTTGGCGATTTTGCTTAAGGCGTACCTCAGTCTGTGAACCAATACGCTCTGATGTGGGTTCGCTGTTCGGGTTTATTTGTTTTTCAAGTAAGTCAGAGAAGACAAAAACAAGTAAACCGAAACCGCAAATCCATGCAAGGGCAACCATCCATTTACCCGCTGATGTTGTCGGGTCCTGTTGTTCATTCATGTTTTTACCTTATTGATAACTGCCTTACGAATAACAGAGAGGCACTGTTTACCAATCATGCTTTTATAAAGGCTGCCGATTACAGCAGTGGCATAAAATATTGAGTTAGCACCGGCATGTAGCGCTTATAACCCTATACACTTATATCCTTATACAATGTAGGCTATAAAACAGAAAATCAATTACCGAAGCAAATTCTATGGTGCTTTATAACAAAGCGAAGTACACCCAAAGTCCGCATTATGATGACCGCCCTGACGATACCGATGTCAGTCTTTTAGTGATACATAATATTTCACTGCCGCCGTCACAGTTTGGTACGCCAGGTATTCGACAATTGTTTACCGGCAAGCTCAACCCAGACGATCATCCTTTTTATCAAGAGATATCTGGTTTGCGAGTCTCCGCCCATTGTGTGATTTATCGAACGGGTGAAATAGAACAATTTGTTCCCTTTGAACAGAGGGCGTGGCACGCGGGCCTTTCAAGCTTCCAGGGCCGCAGTCGCTGCAACGATTATGCTATTGGTATTGAACTGGAAGGCACCGATACACTGCCTTTTACCGATGCGCAGTATAAAGCGCTTGGCGAGCTCACTGATTTTATTACACGACACTATCCTCGGATCACTTTAGGGCGTATTGTAGGTCATAATGACATTGCGCCGGGGCGTAAAACAGATCCCGGTGTTGCTTTCGATTGGGCAAGATACAGAATGCGCGTGACTGGGTTATAGGACACTACTCGACCTAGGAAGCTGAGAAAAAGGAATGCAATACCTATGATGTTAATGAGTCTGTTGTTAGTTCTTAGTCTTGAACGACTGATAACAAAAACACCGAATTGGCATATTGAAAGATATGCCGCGCAATATCGAGCTTTTCTCCAAAATAAAGGGTTAATCAAGTTCCAAGAAACGGATGAGGAAGGAAAGGATAAGGATAAGAAGGAATCGTCTACTGCGCTTTATTTTTACCTTTTACTTCCCGCACTTGTGCTAGGTGCTATCGAGTACTGGTTGCTTGGCGCATTCCTTACCTTTATTGAGCAAAGTTTAGTGCTGTTCATATGCATTGGCTGCCCAGTCTTAAGAAGCATTTATAAAAACTTCTTGAACGCCGCCGACCGAGGAGACCTTCAGGCTTGTAGTATGTACACCGACCAGCTGGGCCATTGTGCAAGTCAAACTGAAAGCGACGGCAGTGCGGGCACTGAAGGTAAAAGTTTTGGCCAGCACCTTACTTGGCTTAACTACCAGCACTACGCAGCAGTGATGCTATGGTTTATTGCATTTGGCGCCCCAGGCGCACTGTTTTACTGCCTGAGTAGAAGCACCACTGAGGCTCTGTGTGACGCTAATCACCCTTTAAAAGCTGCTGCGGGTAGGTTGATGTTCGCTCTCGACTATATCCCTGTTCGCGTGACCGCCTTTGGCATGTTGATGATGGGGCACTTCTCAAGAGCGTTACCTGAATGGTTAAAACACGCGCTTCAGTTCGATGTTCCTGCCTACGATGTGCTGACGCAAATTTCCTCGAAAGCCGAGGTGCTAACCCCTGACGAACAGCAGTTACAGGCCGAAAATGCAGCGGTTGAACCCCAAGTGCTAGTAAAGTTAGCAAAACGTAATGTTATTTTTCTACTTGTTATAACGGCAGCGCTTACCCTTGTGGGAAGCTTGGCATAATCATTATTTTTAACATTTACTAAAGTATCTTACTTATTGGAGCGTTTGGTCTATTTATTAATTGTATGTAGATCAGGCGCTTTGCTTAACCTAATATCCTATCCGCTTCTCATCAGACCAGTTCGCAAGCGAATACTTTTCTTAACAAATTCAACAATAAAGCTTAACACCCGGCAAATAGCATAGGCTTTGCTATGCTTGAGAGTATTTACCTCGAAATCGATCTGCCTTAAACTAGATAGGTAAAATGGTATTACCAATTGTGTTTGTGTTTAAATTTTCCATGATTATTTTTTACATTCACCGCTCTTATAGCAGCATTGGTAAAAATAAAAGGATACGTTGAGCGCATGCGTCAGCAGCGAAAAAAACTCTCTGATGTAATTACCGAACAACTCGAGTCAATGATACTCGACGGTACGCTATTGGCCGGTCAAAAGTTACCGCCAGAAAGAGAGCTAGCGCTTGAGTTTGATGTGTCACGTCCCTCGTTAAGAGAAGCTATTGGTAATTTGCAAGCGCGCGGTCTGGTAGAGCGTAAGCAAGGCGGCGGTACCTTCGTAAATCGCAACCTGAATTCAGCCATGAAAGATCCGCTGATGGACCTTGTAAGCCAGCGCCCTGAAACTCAATTCGATTTGCTTGAATTTCGTCATGCCCTTGAAGGGATGGCGGCATATTACGCGGCACTTCGTGGTCAACCTGAAGACTATGAAGCATTGAAGCAAGCATTAAATGACGTACCTAAGCCCAAAGCACATGAAAGTAAACGTGCTCAAGCCGAGGCGCTAGGAAAGTTCTACATCATTATGGCAAGAGCATCACATAACATGGTGCTGTTACACGTAATGAGCACCATGCAAAGCATGCTGGTAGACAATATTGAACGGAACTTTGACATGCTGGCTGCGCACCCTGAAGCGGTGGAAGACATCGCTAAGCAGCGTCGTGAAATTGTAGAAGCTATTGCTTCTCGCGACCCTGAAGCTGCCCGCCAGGCATGTAACACGCATTTAGCGTTTATTGAAAAAACGCTATTAACCATTAATCAACGCGATACCCGCGTGCAGCGCGCATTGCGACGATTAGAGATTTAGTTACCTAGTCTTACCCTCGTAATAAGGGCTAGTTAGCTATTCATTCGCAGAGGCCGGTCAGGTTTTTCCTGTGCCACTGCAAAAGCAGGTGAGCCAGATTGGGTCACTGTGAGTACAACGTAATTTAGTTTTCCTTCTTTTAGCGCCTTTAAGATAGAGGCAATGCTAAGGGAGGATTTTCTATATAAGCAAAAAATAGGATGGCACCATGTCTGATATGATGCACCAAGATGTAGATCCTCAAGAAACTAAAGAGTGGATTGATGCGCTTGAGTCGGTTTTAGAAGAGGAAGGCGTAGAACGCGCCCACTATTTACTCGAAAAACTTATTGATAAAGCACGTCGCAGCGGAGCGCATTTACCGTATGACGCTACTACTGCCTACATCAATACTATCCCTGCAGCGCAAGAGCCAAAAATGCCTGGCGACTTGACCATCGAAGCGCGCATCCGTGCCGCTATTCGTTGGAACGCACTAATGATTGTATTGCGTGCATCGAAAAAAGACCTAGAGCTTGGTGGCCACATTGGTAGCTTCGCATCATCGGCTATGCTTTACGATGTAGGCTTCAACCACTTCTTTAAAGCGCCCAATGAAAACCAAGGCGGCGACTTTATTTTCGCTCAGGGCCATATTTCTCCGGGTATCTATGCGCGTTCTTTCATGGAAGGTAACCTAACTGAAGAGCAGTTAAATAACTTCCGTCAAGAGTGTGCTGGCGATGGTCTATCATCTTACCCACACCCTCACTTGATGAAAGACTACTGGCAGTTCCCAACCGTATCTATGGGTCTTGGTCCACTTCAAGCTATCTATACAGCACGCTTCCTTAAGTACCTAACTAACCGTGGTATTAAAGACTGTTCAGGTCAGCGCGTATACTGCTACATGGGTGATGGTGAGTGTGATGAGCCAGAGAGCTTGGGTGCAATTGGTCTTGCTTCTCGTGAAGGCCTAGACAACCTAACGTTCGTTATCAACTGTAACCTACAGCGCCTAGACGGCCCGGTACGTGGTAACGGCAAAATTATCCAAGAACTTGAAGGTACGTTCCGCGGCGCAGGCTGGGAAGTAGTGAAAGTAATCTGGGGTAGTTACTGGGATGAACTACTAGCTCGTGATAAATCTGGCAAGCTGATTCAGCTTATGGGTGAAACAGTAGACGGTGAATACCAGAACTGTAAAGCCAAAGGCGGTAAGTACACTCGTGAGAACTTCTTCAACAAGTACCCTGAAACAGCGGCGCTTGTAGCAAATATGTCTGATGATGACATCTGGCGCTTGAACCGTGGTGGTCACGACCCAGTTAAAGTATTTGCAGCTTATCAAAAAGCCATCGATACCAAAGGTCGCCCAACAGTAATCCTTGCTAAAACGGTTAAAGGTTTCGGTCTAGGTTCTTCAGGTGAAGCGCAAAACGTAGCGCACAACGTGAAGAAAATGGACGTTGAATCAATCAAACAGTTCCGCGACCGTTTCAACATTCCAGTAGCTGATGAGAAAATTGAAGAACTACCATACTTCAAGTTCGACGAAGACAGCGAAGAAATGAAATACCTTCGCGCACGTCGTGAAGCGCTAGGTGGTTACCTGCCTTCTCGCCGCGAACAGGCCGAAGAGCAATTAGAAGTTCCAGAACTAAGCGCATTCGATGCTATTTTAAAAGGTTCTGGCGACCGTCAAGTATCCTCAACCATGACGTTTGTACGTGTACTTAACGCATTGTTGAAAGATAAGAAAATCGGTAAGCGTGTTGTACCAATTATTCCTGATGAAGCCCGTACATTCGGTATGGAAGGCTTGTTCCGTCAGGTAGGTATTTACGCCAACGAAGGTCAGAAATACGTTCCTCAAGATGCAGATCAGGTGGCTTACTATCGTGAAGATAAGAAAGGTCAGGTACTGCAGGAAGGTATTAACGAGCTAGGTGCAATGGCATCGTGGGTAGCGTCAGGTACGTCGTACTCAACGTGTAACGCAACCACTATTCCGTTCTACATTTACTACTCAATGTTTGGTTTCCAACGTGTTGGTGACCTTGCATGGGCAGCGGGTGATAGCCAAGCACGTGGTTTCCTACTGGGTGCAACAGCAGGTAGAACTACGCTTAACGGTGAAGGTCTACAGCACCAAGACGGTCATTCACACGTTCAGGCGAACCTAATTCCTAACTGTATTACTTACGATCCAACGTACGGTTATGAAGTAGCGGTTATTGTTCAAGACGGTTTGCGTCGCATGTACGGTAACAACGAAAATATCTTCTATTACCTAACACTAATGAACGAGAACTATCAGCACCCTGCAATGCCAGAAGGTGATGATGTTGCTGAGCAAATCATTAAAGGTATTTACAAGCTTGAGCGCGTTGAAAACGACAAGTCTAAGCTTAACGTACAGCTAATGGGCTCAGGTACTATCTTAAACGAAGTACGTAAAGCGGCACAGATTCTGTGTGAAGACTACAACGTGTCTTCTGACGTTTACTCTGTGACCTCATTCAACGAGCTAGCCCGTGAAGGTCAAGACGTTGCGCGTTGGAACATGCTAAATCCAGAAGCTGAGCAAAAAGTACCTTACATTGGTCAGGTAATCACGAAGGATGCAGGTCCTGCGATTTCTGCCACTGACTATGTGAAGAACTACTCAGACCAAGTACGCGCGTTCATTGAAACTGAATACCGCTGCCTAGGTACAGACGGTTTCGGTCGAAGTGATAGCCGTGAAAACTTGCGTACTCACTTTGAAGTTAATGCGTCATACATTGTGGTTGCATCACTTTACGAATTGGCTCAGCGCGGCGACGTTGAGAAGAAAGTGGTAGCGGAAGCCATTAAGCGTTTTGATATTAACGCTGAAAAACTTAACCCACTTTACGCGTAAGCCAGATAAGGTATTTTACATATGTCAGATATTCAAAAGATTATCGTACCCGATGTAGGCGGTGACGAAGTTGAAGTTATCGAGCTATGTGTTGCCGTAGGCGACAACATCGAAGCCGATGAAGGCGTTGTTACTGTAGAAAGTGACAAGGCGTCAATGGACATCCCAGCACCATTTGAAGGTGAGATTGTAAGCCTGTCTGTATCAGTAGGCGATAAAATCAAAGAAGGCGATGTGATTGGTGAAATGAAAGTTGCAGGTGGCGATAGTGCCGGTGATAGCGCTGCTGAAGAGTCATCTTCAGACAACGCTTCACAAGAAGAAGCGCCTAAGCAAGAAGAAGCACCAAAAGAAGACAGCAAGTCAGAGGCAGCACCAGCTGCGTCTGGCGGCAGCGAAGTGATTGAAGTCGCAGTACCGGACATCGGTTCTGACGACGAAGTTGACGTTATCGACGTATTGGTTTCAGCGGGCGACACCATCGAAAAAGAAGATGGTCTTATTACCCTTGAAACCGATAAAGCAACGATGGACGTACCTTCAACACACGCAGGTACGGTGAAAGAAGTATTTATCAGCACTGGCGATAAAGTGAAAGAAGGCACAGTTGTTATTAAGCTTGAAGTAGCGGGCTCAGGTTCGTCTTCAAGTGAGTCGGCGTCTAGCGAAGCCTCTTCTGAAGCATCTGCACCGGCTGCGCAGGAAAGCGAAAACCAAGAGTCAGCTCCTGCGGCGTCTGCAAGTAGCGAAACCATTGAAGTAGCCGTGCCTGACATTGGTGAAGACGGTGAAGTTGACGTTATCGATGTGCTTGTATCAGCTGGCGATACCGTTGAAAAAGAAGACGGTCTTATCACGCTAGAAACTGATAAAGCCACCATGGATGTACCTTCAACGCACGCAGGTACCATTAAAGAAGTCTTTATCAAAACAGGCGATAAAGTTAAGCAAGGCACATTAGTTGTTAAGCTAGAAACTAGCGGTGGCTCATCTGAACAGGCACCATCTGCACCTAAAGCGGAAAAGCCTGCTGAAGCGCCTAAGCAAGAAGCACCTAAACAAGCGTCACAGCAAGAAGCCTCTCAAGGCCGTTCTCCTGTGCCGCCAGCGCCAGAAGCTAAGAATACAGGTAAAGCACATGCTTCACCTTCGGTTCGCCGTATTGCTCGTGAGTTCGGTGTAGACCTGACTCAAGTTAGCGGCTCTGGCCCTAAAAACCGTATCTTGAAAGAAGACGTTCAAGCTTACGTGAAAGCTGAGCTTGCGAAACCTCGCACAGCAGCCGCTTCTGGCAGCGCACCAGTAGGCGACAACGTACTGCAAATCGTGCCAGTTAAACCTGTTGATCACAGCAAGTTTGGTGAAATTGAAGAGCAGCCGTTATCTCGTATTCAGAAAATTTCTGGTCCGTTCTTACACCGTAACTGGGCAACTATTCCTCACGTTACGCAGTTCGACGAAGCAGATATCACTGAAGTTGAAGAATTCCGTAAAGAGCAAAACGCTTACCACGCGAAAATTAAGTCTGGTCTTAAGATCACGCCACTAGTATTCGTAATGAAAGCGGTAGCGAAAGCCCTTGAGAAATACGAAGTATTCAACTCATCACTGTCTGATGATGGCGAGAGCTTAATCATTAAGAAATTTATCAACATTGGTATTGCGGTTGAAACACCGGGAGGCCTTGTTGTACCTGTTATTCGTGACGTGAATAAGAAAGGTATTGAGCAGCTGTCTCAAGAGCTTATCGAAACATCTAAGAAAGCCCGTGAAGGCAAGCTGAAAGCGGCTGACATGCAGGGTGGTACGTTCACCATCTCTAGCCTAGGTGGTATTGGTGGTACGGCGTTTACGCCTATTGTAAATGCACCGGAAGTCGCCATATTAGGTGTGTCTAAGTCTGAGATGAAGCCTAAGTGGAATGGTAAAGAGTTTGAGCCGCGCTTAATGGTGCCGCTAAGCCTGTCATACGACCACCGAGTAATCGATGGTGCGGTAGGTGCAAGATTCTCTACTGAGGTTGCTGCAAACCTAACTGACTTGCGCAGAATCATACTTTAAATAAAAGGTCGAAAAATATTACAATATCAGTAACATTTTCGACGATTTTATAAGCCCATTTGATGGCATTTAGGTTATGCTATTACACAAAAGTAATAGCATGACCCTACAAGAACAGGATTGAGGTTCACAATGAGCGAAATTAAAACGCAATTGGTGGTACTGGGCGGCGGCCCTGGCGGTTATTCAGCAGCATTCCGTGCGGCTGACTTAGGTATTGAAACAGTTATCGTAGACTCACGCGACACGCTTGGTGGTGTTTGTCTTAACGTTGGCTGTATCCCTTCAAAAGCCCTTCTTCACGTTGCAAAAGTGATGAAAGAAGCGAAACACCTAGCTAGCCACGGTGTATCTTTCGGCGAGCCTACCATCGATTTAGACAAAATCCGTGAATACAAAGATGGCGTTGTTAAGCAGTTAACAAACGGCCTTAGCGGTATGTCTAAAATGCGTAAAACCAAGCATGTACAAGGCTTCGGCAAATTTACAGGCGCAAACACCCTAGAAGTAAAAAATGGTGACGACGTTACTACTATTACTTTTGAAAAAGCGATTATCGCTGCGGGTTCTGAGCCAGTAAGCCTACCGTTCATCCCAGAAGATGACCGTGTAATCGACTCAACTGGCGCGCTGGAAATGAAAGACATTCCAGAGAAAATGCTAGTTCTAGGCGGTGGTATCATCGGTCTAGAAATGGGTACTGTGTACGAAGCACTTGGCTCGAACATTGATGTAGTTGAATTCTTAGATCAGCTAATTCCAGCAGCTGACAAAGACATCATGAAAGTATTCATGAAAGACTACAAAGACAAGTTTAACATTATGCTTGAAACCAAAGTGACTGCGGTTGAAGCAAAAGACGATGGCTTGTACGTAACATTTGAAGGTAAGAACGCACCTGCTGAACCAGTGCGCTACGACAAAGTACTTGTTGCTGTTGGTCGTAAGCCAAATGGCAAGCTAGTTGGCGCTGAAGCTGCTGGCGTAAACGTTGACGAGCGTGGCTTCATCAACGTTGATAAGCAAATGCGTACTAATGTTGACCACATCTTTGCAATCGGCGACCTTGTAGGTCAGCCAATGCTTGCGCACAAAGCGGTTCACGAAGGTCACGTTGCAGCAGAAGTTATTGCTGGACAGAAGCACTACTTCGACCCACGTGCTATTCCTTCAGTAGCGTACACTGAGCCAGAAGTAGCTTGGGTTGGTCTAACTGAAAAAGAAGCGAAAGAGCAGGGCGTAAGCTACGAAACAGCAACGTTCCCATGGGCTGCTTCAGGTCGTGCAATTGCATCTGATGCAACTAACGGTATGACCAAGATGATCTTCGAAAAAGAAACGGGCCGTGTTATCGGTGGCGCAATGGTTGGTACAAACGCGGGCGAAATGCTTGGTGAAATTGGCCTAGCTATTGAAATGGGTGCTGATGCTGAAGATGTAGCATTGACTATCCACGCTCACCCAACGCTTAATGAGTCTATTGGTCTTGCGTCTGAAATCTTCGAAGGAAGCATTACTGACCTGCCAAACCCTAAAGCGAAGAAAAAGAAGTAAATTAGCTTCTTTTGAAAATACTTTAAAAACCCGCTTTTAAGCGGGTTTTTTTGTACTACACTTTTATTTCAATGCCCAATCCGAAAATATAAGTAAGGCGCAGGAAAAAAGAAGTGGTGGTAGATGTCAGCAAAGATTAAAGACCCAATTAAAGTACAATCGAAGTTTGGGGAATACAGCGTTGAACTTAAAGGAAACATTATTCGCCTAGATGGAAAGGGTGTGGTAACAAAAGCGCTTTTTCAACACTATCACGAAGATGTCAAAAAACTCGCCTTACCTCTAGGTGGACAGCCTTGGGGATTTCTGATTTTCGTACAAGGTGTGGGTATTTTAACGCCCGATGCCGAACAAGCTTTAATTGAATCTGTGCGCCTTAGAAAGCAATACGGTATGCAAGCTTGTGCTTTTGTTACTAGCGATGCTGACATACCTGCTTTGGTTAAAAGCCAGTTTGAACGCGTATATGCAGCGGCCAACTTAGCATGCTATTTCAGTGACTCTGAAAATGATGCGCTTGCATGGTTAGCCGCGCTTGGTTGCTCGTTAGATAATGAGTAACAACAACTTAAGCAGTTTCTTTCCCTGCTATGATTTTTGCTGCTTCATCGTTGCTCGGTGTTTTTAAGTGTGCGGGCTTAAATTCCTCACAGTCCATATTTCGCTGATCCATAAAGCGTTTAACGGTGTCGGCGCAGTACGCTTTACGGCAGCATTGAGAGAGCAGCATTTCATGGCGCTGCACACGCTCGCGAATGAACTTCACAACCAGCCCCCTAAGCCACTGCAAACCAGCGTCCTGGTCTTGGCGTTTATGCCACATGATAGATAGAGGAGAGCTAATGATTTCTACAGGTGTTTCAAATACCGCTAACTCTCCAGAGAAGATTTCCTTTTCCATGACCAATGAAGGCGCAACACAAATAAGGTTACTTTCTTTTAATAGCGGTGTGGCGTTATAAAATTGGTTTACGGACATGGCTACACGGCGCTTAAGGCCTAAATTTGCCAGCACTTGATCTGTGGGACCCGTCACATCGCCTGTAACAGAAACCAGAAGGTGATCGGCCGCTACAAAGTCTTCTAACGTTAGTTGAGATTTGGCTAAAGGATGGTCGGGACGCATTACCACCACCCAGCTTGGGTCTAGGACATGTTCAGCACGAATAACTGAGCCAGGCTCTTGGTATTTAGAGAAAGTCAGTTCGGCTTCGGCATCTTTAAGTATTTTGTCCGTTTCCATATCGTAATTAGGAATGGCATGGATATTAATACCAGGCGCCTCGTTCTCAATAACTTTGCGCAGCGGGCCCCACACCATAGACACAATGCTGTCAGTAGCTGCAATACGAAAAGTACGTTTAGCTGTTGCAGGGTCGAAGTCAGTCGGGTTCACGGCCACTTCAAGCTCGCCTAGAGGGCCTTGTATTTGACTCCAAAGATTTTTGGCGAAAGATGTAGGCTGAATACCACGCCCATCTTTAACAAACAATTCATCGTTCCAAGCGGTGCGCATCCGAGATAGCGCATTAGAGACCGCCGGTTGCGTCATTGATAACCTGTCAGCCGCTCGGGTAATGGCACCCTCAGTCATGATGGCATCAAAAATCATCAATAAATTTAAATCATGTGGACGCATCGTTCTCTCCGCTGTCTTCTCTCTAAGCTCGAATTCAAATATATAACATCATGTGATGTGTTGCATATAAAAATATAATTATTTTTATTCTTTTCGCATATGCATAATGCGCGGCATCAAACTTTAGTTTAATTTTTTAGAGAATCTTGCAATGAATACTTTTACCCGTTTATTGGCAATAGTCAGCCTAACTGCGCTAGTCGCTGCATGCGGTGGTGACGAGCAGGATCCAAGTCAATCAATGAGCGCTAACGCAAATGCAGGTGTTCCTGTTGATGTGGCTACTGTGGTGACACAACGTTTAACCGAGTGGGATAATTTCACAGGCCGTTTAGAATCGCCGCACATTGTTGCACTTCGACCTCGCGTATCGGGCTATATCGACTTTGTCGCGTTTGATGAAGGTGAATACGTTGAGCAAGGGCAAACCTTATTTTTAATCGATAACCGTTCTTTTAAAGCTGAAGTAAATCGCCTAACCGCTCAGCTTGAAGAAGCGAAGAGCCGCGTGAAACTGGCCGAGCAAAACTACAACCGCGCATTTAAGTTGCGCGAAACCCAAGCGGTATCTGAAGAAGTGCTAGACGCCCGATTGGCCGAAAAAAATCAAGCGCTAGCAAGCTTAAACCAAACCCAAGCTGCGCTTGAAGTCGCGCGCTTAAATCGTGGTTTTGCCCGAGTTGAAGCGCCAATCTCTGGGCGTGTATCCCGGGCCAATATTACAGAGGGTAACTTTGTTACTGCAGGACAAACAGAGCTAACCCGTATTGTATCCACTGACCGTTTGTATGCGTATTTCGATATAGATGAGCAGACCTATCTTAATTACGTCAACAGCGATAAAACTGTGTCAACGGCGGTAAGCGACCAGCCAGTAGCGATGCGCCTTGCTAATGAGTCTGAGTACAACCATTGGGGGCAAATCGATTTTATCGACAATCAAGTTAACGGCAACACAGGGACATTGCGAGTTCGCGCGGTTTTTAATAATGAAGAGGGGCGCTTAATCCCTGGTTTGTTTGCACATCTAAAGTTGGCAGGTGATACCGAAGAACAAGGCATTCTAATTAAAGAAAAAGCCATTGGCACAGACCTTAATAATAAATTTGTATTAGTGGTTAACGACAAAAATAAAGTGGAATACCGTGCAGTGAAGCTCGGTGACAAAGTTGGCAGCATGCGCATTATCACAAGCGGCCTACATGCTAACGACACTATTGTAGTTGATGGCCTACAGCGTGTGCGCCCTGGTGCACAAGTTGCAGCAAATAAAGTTCCCATGGGTGATGAAGATGCGCTTGCAAACTTATCCAACTGGCAGTCACGTGTTGATAACGCTACTCAAGTAACCCAAAACATGGCGCAGTATGAAGATGTTTTATCTGGTGGTTCATTTACCTCAGGTACAGCAACGGCAGGTCTTAAGTAATGAATATCTCGCAGTTTTTCATTAGCCGCCCGATTTTTGCGGGCGTGCTTTCCCTACTTATTTTCATCGGCGGTGCCATCGCTGTTTGGCAACTGCCCATCACTGAATACCCTGAAGTGGTGCCGCCTACTGTTGTGGTAACCGCGAATTACCCTGGCGCTAACCCTGAAGTTATTGCTGAGACAGTCGCTACGCCGTTAGAACAAGAAATTAACGGTGTTGAAGATATGCTGTATATGTCTTCTCAAGCTACCAGCGACGGCCGCATGACCTTAACAGTTACGTTTGCGATTGGCACCGACCCAGATGAAGCAACGACGCTGGTACAAAATCGTGTGAATCGCGCTACGCCACGCTTACCTCAAGAAGTGCAGCGCTTAGGCGTGGTTACCGAAAAATCATCACCAGATTTAACCATGGTGGTGCATTTAACGTCGCCCGATAATCGTTATGACATGCTGTATCTTTCAAACTATGCCGACCAGTTTGTAAAAGATGAACTAGCTCGAATAAATGGAGTAGGGCAGGTACGCCTGTTCGGTGCTGGCGAGTTCAGCATGCGAGTATGGCTAGATCCTAACAAGCTTGCAGCGCTTCAATTAAACCCTGGTGATGTAGCAGCGGCTATTGCCGATCAGAACCAGCAGGCTGCGGCAGGTAGTCTTGGTGCGCAGCCAACAGGCACCAGTGAATTTCAGCTACTTATAAATGTACGTGGTCGTTTAAAAGACGAAGCGGAATTTGAAAATATCATCGTTAAGTCAGGCGAAAATGGCGAGATTACCCGACTTAAAGACGTGGCTCGCGTCGAGCTTGGGGCAAATAATTACGCCTTAAGATCGCTGCTAAATAACAACCCAGCTGCAGCAATTCCAATATTCCAAGCGCCAGGTTCAAACGCCATACAAATATCAGACGACGTGCGTTCGCGCATGGCAGAGCTTTCGAAGGTGTTTCCCGATGGCTTAGAGTACGACATTGTTTACGACCCTACTGTGTTTGTAAGAGGCTCGATTGAAGCCGTGGTAAACACGCTTTTAGAAGCGGTATTACTTGTTGTTCTTGTAGTTGTACTGTTTCTTCAAACTTGGCGAGCATCCATCATACCATTAGTGGCAGTACCTATTTCACTGGTAGGAACATTCGCCTTTATGCAGTTGATGGGCTTTTCTCTTAATGCGCTGTCTTTATTTGGCTTAGTGTTAGCGATTGGTATTGTTGTAGACGATGCCATCGTTGTAGTGGAAAACGTAGAGCGAAATATTGCCGAAGGTAAATCGCCATTTGACGCTACTGTTCAGGCTATGAAAGAAGTGACAGGGCCAATCATTGCGACAACCTTGGTGCTAGCTGCTGTATTTATCCCTACTGCTTTCATGAGCGGTTTAACGGGGCAGTTCTATAAACAGTTTGCACTTACTATCACTATTTCAACGGTAATATCTGCAATTAACTCGTTAACACTGAGTCCTGCTTTATCTGCTCTGCTATTGAAGCCTCACGGTAAAGCAAACGATTGGCTTACGCGCGGTATGGATAAAGTATTCGGTCGCTTTGTTTTTGCGCCTTTCAACCGTGTTTTTGAGCGCGGGTCAAAGCAGTACACGGGCGCAGTAGGCGGGTTAATTCGTAAAAGCGGCATTGTACTTGTGTTATATGCAGGCCTTATTGCGCTCACTTATAACCAGTTTGCCACTACACCTACGGGCTATGTTCCAGGTCAAGATAAGCAATATTTGGTGGCTTTCGCGCAACTTCCTAATGCAGCGAGTTTAGACAGAACGGAAGAAGTGATTCGAGAAATGTCTCGCATTGCGATGGAACACCCAGGCGTGTCAGATGCCGTAGCGTTTCCTGGCTTAAATATTAACGGTTTTACTAATAGTCCAAGTTCTGGAATTTTATTTACGCCGCTTAAGCCTTTTAGTGAAAGACAGTCACCCGAGTTATCTGCAGGCGCCATCGCTGCAAAACTTAATCAGCAGTTTGGCTCGATTAAAGGAGCCTATGTCGCTATTTTCCCGCCGCCTCCAGTGATGGGGCTAGGCACTATAGGTGGCTTCCGTTTGCAAGTGGAAGACAGAGGAAATTTAGGTTTTGAAGAGCTAGAGCGTGTAACCCAAGAAGTGATTGGTAAAGCATGGGCCCACCCAGCGCTAACAGGTTCATTCACAAGCTTCACTGTAGCAGTGCCACAACTTGATGTAGACGTAGATCGTGAAAAAGCAGTGAGCCAAGGGGTAAACATCGATACCTTGTTTACCACGATGCAAGCTTACTTAGGTTCGCTTTATGTAAATGATTTCAACTTGTTTGGTCGTACATACCAAGTGAATGTGCAGGCTGATGCTCAATATCGTCAAGAGATAGGGGACATAACCCAGTTTAAAATCAGAAATAGCCAAGGTGAAATGATACCGCTAGGTTCATTCCTAGACGTTCAACATAGCGCCGGTCCAGACCGAGTGATGCACTACAATGGCTACGTTACCGCCGAAATTAATGGTGCTCCAGCGCCTGGCTATTCGTCAGACCAAGCGAAAGCGGCCATTGAAGAGATTTTGGCTGAAACCCTGCCCCTAGGTATGACCTACGAGTGGACAGAGTTGACCTACCAGCAAATATTAGCCGGTAATGCATCAGCTTTCGTTTTCCCACTGGTTGTGCTTCTCGTGTTCTTAGTACTAGCTGCACAGTATGAAAGTCTTCGTTTACCACTGGCAATTATATTGATTGTTCCTATGACCTTATTGAGCGCCCTTATTGGTGTTCAGATTTACGGTGGAGACAACAATATCTTTACCCAAATTGGTCTAATTGTATTGGTCGGTCTTGCTACAAAGAACGCCATTCTTATTGTCGAGTTTGCTAAAGAGCTGCAGGACAGCGGGATGGATGCGCTTTCGGCAATTAAAGAAGCAAGCCGCTTACGTTTACGTCCAATTTTGATGACATCAATTGCCTTTATCATGGGGGTATTGCCTATGGTTATCTCTACCGGAGCGGGTGCAGAAATGCGTCAAGCCATGGGCGTTGCGGTATTCTCTGGAATGATAGGCGTCACTTTCTTCGGCTTAATTCTTACTCCCGTATTTTACTATTTGCTAAAACGTAAAGGTTAACTCTCCCGTCTACCCAAGCGTTGCCCTCTTAAGGGGCTCTTTAGGCCACTCATTAGAGTGGCCTTTTTTTGCCACCTTTGGTCAGCATTTATCTCGTTTTGTAAAACCGAAAAGCTTATATTCGCTTATACCATAAGGGTTAGGTGAAAGCACAGTAGACAGAACGGAGCGTTAAATGAAAATAGGTGCGGCGTTAGTAATGGCGTTGGGTATGGTGGTAGCAGTGTCCTTACTTGGTATTCAGGTGTCTTCTGCCATGAACAATATGCAAACGTGGGATAGGGTGGTCACGGTGAAAGGGTTATCAGAGCGAGAGTACATCGCTGATCAAGTCATTTGGCCTATCCAGTTTGTCGATGCAGGCAACGACCTACCTCAACTATATGACCATATCGAGAAAAACAGCCTTCAAGTGGCTAGCTTTTTAGAAGAGAAAGGTATTCCAGCTGAGAGCATTACTATTGGAAAGCCCGAAATAAATGACAAGCTAGCACAGCAGTATGGAAGTGGTGAAAAAGCGCCATTTCGCTATAGCGCAATTCAAACTGTAACTGTCTTTTCCAATGAGGTTGAAAAGGTGCGGGAGCTTATGCAGCAGATTGGAGAGCTTATTAAAACCGGAATTGTCCTATCTGAACAAAGCTATCGCGCTCAACCCGATTATGTGTTTACTCGTTTAAATGAAGTTAAGCCTGGAATGATAGAAGAGGCTACGCTTAATGCACGAGAGGTGGCGGAAAAGTTTGCCAAAGATTCAAAAAGTACATTGGGTAAAATTAAACGGGCCAACCAAGGGCAGTTCAGTATTTCTAGTCGCGACAGTCACCATCCACACATAAAGAAAGTGAGGGTGGTTTCAACCATTGAATATACGCTTGTAGATTGATATTCATGCTATGCTAAGACTGCCATGTAGCCACGGCGAGTTCGCGCATTTGTGCACTTTATGTATTATATTACTGCTAATGTCTAGTGGCTAGATTTGCGGGTATACGTTTTAATTTAAAGAAGCGCTGACTACTTCAGCGCTTAACGCTTATTAATTAAGGTGGCACGCCTGAGATGAAGGACCCTAAAGCGCAGTCCCAACAGCTTGAATTCTTCGAAATTCCAAGCCCATGTATTGGCGTCTGCGAGTCTGGTCCAAGAGGGTTTTGTAAAGGCTGTTACAGAAGTCGAGATGAACGCCTCTATTGGCTTAAAGTTGATGATGCGACAAAACGAAAAATAATCAGTGCGTGTGTAAGACGTAAAAAAGCAGTAATGGCGAAGTTACGCAAAGTGCAAGAGCTTAAAAGTGAAGAGTCAACTGAACAGTTTTCTCTTTTCAATGAGCCGCCAGAAAAAAGTTAAAAAAGTTAGAGAATTTTTTGATGCCGTTAGATAAGTATGTTTCGTATGCCGCGAAATCGTTTACGTTACCCGATATATGCGTTCGCTTGCGTTCAACCCTAGATGATCCTCGTTCTAGTATCGAAGATATTGCTGTGTTAGTTAGTGCGGATCCTTCTCTGACTGCAAAAGTTTTACGGCTAGCCAACAGTTCACTTTTTCGTTTTCCCTCTCAAATCGCGTCTTTGACAAAAGCGATTAACGTAATAGGTGGCGAAGCGCTTTATAATTTAGTCATTGCTGAAACGGCAACCACTGCTTTTAAGCACTTCGATACATTGTTAATTGATTTAGACAAGCACTGGCATGCTTCTGTTTATTGCGGCATGGTGGCAAAGAGCTTAGCAATGCGATTTAATATTCGTGGCGCTGAACGGTTTTTTGTAATGGGAATCCTTCAGAATCTAAGTGAGCTCATTATCGCTAAGAAAGAACCTAAGCGTTATGACGATTACCGTCAGGCTCAAAAAAGCGAGTTGCCACATATCGAACAGTTAGCCCACTTCGGTTTTACGTTTGCACATTGTAGCGGTATCATATTGGAAAAGTGGCACTTGCCTATTGGTTTGTACTATCCGATATCATTTATGAACGAAGAAGCTAAGTACGCTTCTGATGTTGATATTTGTGTCCTTGCTCTTGCTAGTCGTATAACGCTTAGTCAACTTGATAAAGAAAGTTATGCTGACATTGAACTTTTTACGCCTGAGATAGCCAATACAGTAAGTCTCGATATGGAAGTGATAAGTAATTCAATTGAATATGCTGAACAAGAAACAGCAAAAATTGTCTCGCTTATTCACTAAGCTTTCAGTGCCTCAATGCTGTTACAGCGCTGATATACTGTAAAACACAGTAAAGCTTTCCCAGAGGATTGGTATTATAAGCGTCTCATTTAGACGTAATCTAATAACTAAAAAGCTCAACGTAAAATCAGATTATGTTCACAAAAATCTTCCGGCCACATGTAGTTGTAGGTGCTATTTGCATCGGTATGTGTTTCTCAGCACATGCAAGAGATCTTATTGAGACCCTTTATCACGCCGATTTTACTCCTGACGCCGATGACGAAATTCCCCGTTTTACATTAGATGGAGAACTAGGTGTTCTTCTCAATACAGGTAATACGTCTGCTGCAAGTGTGAAAGCGGCAGTGAACGCCGACCATGAAACCGAAAACTGGAGCAGTGTTTATTTTGCTGAGCTGCTCTACAAAGAAAGCGGTACGCCTACCACAGAGCGCGACGTAAGCGCACAGCGCTTTTTTTCCAGCGCGCAATTCGACTATAAATTACTTACCCCTGGACGCCGTCTTTTTATGTACGGCGATTATGAAGATGATAAATTCACAGGGTATGAGCACCGAGCTTCATTAGCTGCGGGTTGGTCTCAGCGGGTTTGGCGAAACGAAGACAGTGAGTTTCGTTATAGTGTAGGGCCTGGTTATACCTTTATCGAAGCAGAAGAAGACAGTGATACTATTGTCAATGATGGGGTAATAGTACGCGCATCTGCCGAGTACAAATACCACTGGAGCTCAGGTGCCAAACTTCGTCAATTCGTGAGCGCTGAAGCCGGCGAAGAAAATACTAAGTCCCGCTCAGAAACCTCGCTTTCAGCTAACGTATTCGGCTCTTTAGCGATGAAGCTATCTTTCATATTAAGCCATGAAACCGACACCCCTGAAGATGTTGCAGCGTTAAGCACAGAGACATCTGTAGCATTGGTCTATCAGTTTTTTTAGTCAATTAGTGTAAATTTAGGGCTTAATATCGGCTTTTTACCGCGGGTGGATTGACTGAGAGCGTTGAAAATGTACACTGCGCACCATTGTTTGTAGCGTCAGCTTATTTTGTAACGCTATTTAGCAGACCTCTTTTAAAACTCGTGTTGTACCGCCTTGCAGTACTTAAGGTGTCGTGTACAACTAATGGACCGATAATCAATAGGATTGTTCAATGAAAAAGCAAGTGCTTGCATCTTTAATTGCAATTTCTCTTTCTCCTGCCGTATTCGCTCAAGGTAAAGAAGTAAAACCTTTCACAATGGAAGGGGAGCTTGGCTTCATATCTACATCAGGTAACACTGAGACGACTTCAATCAGCGCGGGTATTACTGCACACCAAGAGCTAGAAAATTGGAGCAATGACTACGCCCTTGAAGGTCTATACAAAAAAGAAACTACAGAAGATGATAATGGCGAAGACGTTGAGTATACATCTGCACAAAAATTCTTTGGCTCGGCGCAGGGTAACTATAAGCTAGAAAACCCTGATAACCGTCTATTTGCCTTCGCATCTTATGAAGACGACCGCTTTAGCAACTTTAACTATCAAGCAACGGTAGCAGCGGGTTGGAACCAAAAAGTGCTAGAGAATGATCGCCACACTCTAGAATATTCAATTGGTCCTGGTTACTCGTTCATTGAAACACAAGAAGATGAAAATCTTGATAGCATGATTGTTCGTGCATCGTCAGCGTATTCTTGGAAAATTTCTGACACTGCTAAATTCACGCAAACCGTGAGTACTGAAGTGGGTTCTGACAACACGAAGTCACGTGCTGAATCTGCTCTTACTGCTACCATTAGCGGAAATCTTTCTATGCGTCTTTCTTTCAAACTTGACCACAACACTAACGTTGATGAAGATGTAGAAAAACTTGATACAGAAACTGCTGTAAGCCTAGTTTACAACTTCTTCTAAACTTTGCTGAAGCGCCTTGACTGCTCAACTGTACGTTGAGGCGGTTTAATGCTTTACGTAGGTAATTCTTTTCTGCGCCATAGTAGTGTTGGAACAGGCACGGAATAAAAGGGTTACTGAGTGAAACAAAAATACAGATACAAAAAACGCTGCATTGTTGCAGCGTTTTTTTAACTAAATATCAAGCAAGCGTTTGATTAAACGTTTGTTTAATGAAGGATTCTGGTCTTAATAGTGCCGTCAATTTGCTGAAGTTCCGCTAGTGCTTCATAGCCGCGATCTTCTTTAACATCCACTACCACATAACCAATTTCAGAGTTAGTTTGTAGATACTGAGCTTCAATGTTGATGTCTTTTTCCGCAAAAGCTTTGTTGATTTGCGTAAGAATACCTGGCTGGTTTTTGTGTACGTGAAGCAAACGCGAACGACCAGTGTGTTCAGGCAGTGATACTTCAGGGAAGTTAACTGCCGACAACGTAGAGCCGTTATCGCTGTATTTTGCTAACTTACCCGCTACTTCAATACCAATGTTTTCTTGCGCTTCCTGTGTGCTTCCGCCTACGTGAGGAGTAAGAATAACGTTGTCGAACGCGCGAAGCGGCGATTCAAACTCTTCAGTATTAGACTTAGGCTCTACTGGGAATACATCAATTGCTGCGCCGTTAAGATGGCCACTTTCCAGCGCCTTAGCCAGTGCGTCAATATCAACCACAGTACCGCGAGATGCGTTAATAAGAATGCTGCCTTTTTTCATTTGAGACAGTTCTTTTTCGCCAATCATATCTTGGGTTTGCGGCGTTTCGGGAACGTGTAGTGATACCACATCAGAGGTATTAAGTAGCTTTTCAAGCGACTTCACCTGAGCTGAGTTACCCAGCACTAGCTTGTCTTCGATATCGAAAAATTGAACGCGCATACCAAGGTGCTCAGCTAGAATACTAAGCTGTGTACCTATGTGGCCATAGCCGATAATACCTAAGGTTTTTCCGCGAGCTTCGTACGAACCTACTGCGGTCTTCTCCCATTCACCGCGGTGAGCTTTGGCGTTTTTGCTAGGCACTTGACGAAGCAAAAGAATAATTTGCCCAAGAACAAGTTCTGCAACCGAGCGAGTATTAGAAAAAGGCGCGTTAAAAACGGGAATACCACGGCGCTGCGTAGCTTCAAGGTTTACCTGGTTGGTACCAATGCAGAAACAACCAATAGCAACAAGCTTTTGTGCCGCATCAACTACTTTCTCGGTAATCTGTGTACGTGAACGAATACCAACAAAGTGGGCGTCTTTAATCTTCTCAATTAACTCATCTTCAGGAAGAGAGGTTTTGAGAAATTCAATGTTGCTATACCCATTGCTTTGTAGTGTTTCCAAAGCACTTTGGTGAACACCTTCCAACAACAAAATTCGGATTTTATCCTTCTCTAATGAAACTTTGCTCATGAACTCGCTATCTCTCGCTGATTTAATTGGGGTTGCTGGCAGTGCCAACTATAGGCTCTCATAAATTTTAAGTAGCTAACATCTAAAGATGCACTACCTTATTTGCAACAGAGCCTTGGTTTAGCGCCTGCTATCTAGCGTTTTAGTTACGCTAATTGCTTTAATAATAAAGGTTCATAACCTTAAGCAACATAAACATCTAGCTGCAAAATAGTATTAATTGAGACATCTAGACGTCTAAACGGAAATTAACAGAAAACACGCTAAGTTAAAAGCAGTATTTTGCCTAGCTTTTCAACAAAACACTGGAATGTGGGCGGTTAAGCCGCCCGTATCACTTAAAGGTTTCAACACCACTGTCGGTTGCACTTAACACTACATCTGCGCCACGTAGCGCAAAAATACCGTTAGTTACTACGCCCGGAATATTATTGATTTTTTGCTCTAACTCACGTGGGTTTAGTATTTCAAGATTGTGGACATCTAAAATAACGTTACCGTTATCTGTCACAACGCCTTGTCTGTACTCGGGGTCGCCACCCAGCTTTACCAGTTCGCGAGCAACAAAAGAGCGAGCCATAGGAATAACTTCTACAGGAAGTGGGAAGTCACCTAAAACAGGCACGCGCTTACTTTCATCTACAATACAAACGAACGTGGTAGCGGCACCCGCGACAATCTTCTCGCGGGTCAGAGCTGCGCCGCCGCCTTTAATCATATGTTTGTGTTCAGTGACTTCGTCGGCACCGTCAATGTAAACTGAAAGGTTGCTAACTTCATTTAACTCGAAGACTTCGATGCCCAAGGCTTTCAAACGCTCGGTAGATGCCTCTGAACTTGAAACCGCGCCTTCAATTTTGTGCTTAATTTTGCCCAGTTCTTCTATGAAAAAATTAACAGTAGAGCCCGTACCCACACCGACAATACTGTCTGCTTCAACATAGTCGATGGCTGCTTTGGCTACGGCTTGCTTTTTTTCGTTCTGATCCATGGTTACTCTCCAACTTATTATGTTTGCAAGTGTAACTTATAAGTGAACATGAACCCATAAGTTCATAGGTTCAATTTGATATAGTGAAATTACGGTTTAGTGAATATAAGTGTGCGAGAAGGAGTCACTATAGCATCGAGCGGTACATCCCACGGCGCAGTGGGCAGGGCATCAACTTCTTGCACATCGTGAGCGATACCTACCAATTTTGGAGTATGCTGTTTCAAGGCTGATTGAGTATTTAACTTGCGTTGTGTAAAGCTTAAGGTGCGGTCGTAATAGCCGCCACCCATACCCAAGCGGTTTCCGTTTGTATCAAACCCCACTAGCGGCATAAGGATAACATCGCATTGTGTAACAGGTATGACGGCTTCACAGGACAATACAGGCTCTTCTATGTTGTATTTGTTATTAATTAACAAAGAATCGGGGGTATAAGATAAAAAAAGCAAGTGCCCTTTGCATACAGGGTGTAGCACAGGCAATGCGAATTTTTTGTGCAAGTGCTGCCAAGTTGATTCAATGTAGTATTTTAAGTTTACTTCGCCATCGTTAACCAAGTACCCGGCTACAGTAGTTGCGCTCATAACAAAGGGGAGGGTGTTTAGCTGGGCCGCGATGCACTGTGCAGCGTCTTCACGCTGTTCGTCAGGTAAACTACGGCGCGCTTCGCGAAGCTTTTTGCGAAGTTGGGCTCTAGCTTTCTGTTTTTCTGGTGAAACGCTTACTTGCATATTGGGCTACCTTGCATGGCGTGAAGGGCCGTTAGTGGTTCTTCTGCCCTAAATAGTGATTCAGCACGCGAACCAGCTCAATATTGTCTATGGGTTTGGTTAGCACGTCATCAAGACCTCGCTCTCGCAAATACTCTGACTCAGTGATCACGTCAGCGGTTAATGCTACAACAGGTAAGCTTGGCTTATAAGCTTTTATCTGTGCTGTCGCTTCGTCGCCTTGAATGCCGGGTAAGTTAAGGTCCATTAGCACTAAGTCAACAGGGTTAGCTCTAGCGTATTCAACCCCCTCCTCACCTGTGCTTACCACAGAAAGCGCCACACCTAATTTTTCAAACAAGGTTTGAATAACCACCTGGTTTATATAGTGGTCTTCAACGACTAATACATTTGCAGATTTATCAATGTTAACTTGTGCTACAAAGCTCTGTGGTTGTGCCTCAACGAACTGATTCGCACTTAGCGCATCGGCGGGCAGGGTTACGCTTATGCGGGTACCGTGATTTAATTTACTGCTAACTTTAATCGTCCCATCCATAAGCTCGATAAGACGCCTGGATATATTTAAGCCTAAGCCAGTTCCACTAATCTCTTGAGCGTTACCCATCCGTTCGAAAGGCTCAAAGAGTCGCTTTTGATCATCTTCGCTAATACCAATGCCTTCATCTATGACATTGAATATAACTTTTCCACCCTTGTATTTTACTTGCGCTTTTACAGATTTACCTTTATTGGTAAATTTAATGGCGTTCGAGAGCAAGTTCAGTGCAACCTGTCCAAACTTAGTGTCGTCAAAAAATAGCGAGTCGGGCACCGAACTATCAATGCTGGTGGAAAATGTAATACCGCTGTCTTCGGCGCGAATCTTAGTTAACGAAAACAGATGTGTAAAGAAGTCGCTTGTACTCACCGCCCGTGCCATTACGCGCATTTTACCGGCTTCTATTTGCTTTATATCTAATACCGAATTTACAATTTCTAGTAACCGTTCACCGCTTTGGCTTACATGTGAAAGCGGAGTGGTAAATGACGGGGGTAAGTCTAACTTTTTAGCTTCGCCTTCAAGAAGACGGCTGAACGTGTTTATAGCGTTAAGTGGTGTTCTGATTTCGTGGCTAACGTAGGACAGGAAATCAGACTTGAATTGGCTAGTACGTTCAAGTTCTCGGTTTTTCCGCTTTAGCTCTAAATGTGCTACCACTGATTTACTTAATGTCTGCAACGACGTCTTTTGCGCTTCAGTTAATGTTCTAGGCTTGCGGTCGATGGCGCAAAGCGTACCAATAGCGTGGCCTGAGGGAGTAATGAGTGGCGCACCTGCATAAAAGCGTATATCTGGCGAACCAGTTACTAAAGGGTTGTCATGGAATCGCGGGTCTAACGTGGCGTTAGGGATTTCAAACACTTCTTCTTGCAAAATAGCGTGGGAGCAAAAGGCTATTTCGCGAGATGTTTCTTCAGCATCTAGACCAACGCGAGACTTGAACCACTGCCTGTCAGGGTCAATAAGACTAATAAGTGCAATGGGGGTTTCGCATATTTGAGAAGCTAACGTGGTAAGGTCGTCGAAAAGCTGCTCCGCTTCAGTATCAAGGACATCGTAGCTGAGTAGTTCGGCAAGACGTTCATCTTCATTTTCAGGGAGTGCAGCTGCTTCCATCTATATTAACCTAACGCAGAAATAAAAAAGGGACTGTATATTCACAATCCCTTAAACATATCACAGTGCGTAGGTGTCTACGAATAGTTGTTCCAGTTTTTGATGGTCAACTTTAGTTGCCACTTTAATGGTATTAGCTTCGTTCCAAAGTGGGCTAGGTGTTGTACCAGTTGGCGCAACCACCGTTTGGCCTCTGTCCAGCGTGCCAGTACCAACGCGAACGTGGCCTTCAGTCAGTTCAAATAACTCTGGGTGACGAAGGTGAGCAATTGGGAATGCATCGTGGAAGAAACATACGCGGTCTTCACGGTTTTGCGAGTAAAAGTCCATGTAGAACTGAGCACTTTCCTTCACAAAGCCACCAAGGGTATTGTTTTTCTCTTCAAGTTTTTCAACAAAAGCTGGCGAGAATGGCGTGAAGTTCGTCACGTCCAAACCAAACATAGTCAATTCCCAGTCTGCCGCAAATACGATTTCTGCCGCGTGAGCGTCATTCCAAATATTTGCTTCTGCTACAGGCGTAACGTTGCCAGGTACAAACGCAGCGCCACCCATGATGCTAACGCCTTTAACCAGCTTAGGTAGCTCAGGCTCAAGGCGAAGGGCTAGGGCTAAGTTACCTAGTGGGCCAATTGCCACCAATGTAATTTCACCTGGGTACTTACGCGCCATGTCTACGATAAACTGCGCAGAGCTGCGTGGGTCTAGTTCCGTCTTAGGCGCTTCAGGTTTTATATGACCAAAACCGTGTTCGCCGTGCACAAAGTGTGCATAGGTAGACTCAGGGCCTACCCACGGCATGCCTACGCCTTTGGTTACAGGAATGTCTTTACCGGCAATTTCACAAAGGGTAAGCGCATTTTGCGCAGCCATTGTTACCGGAACGTTCCCGTAAACTGTGGTTAAACCAAGTACTTCAATGTCTGGAGATTGGAAAGCGAAAAAAATCGCCATTGCATCATCAATCCCCGGATCCGTATCTAATATGATCTTATGTGCCATCAAATTTTCTCAGTGCGTCTTGCTAGTTGGCGTGTTTCGCTAAGAAACGATCCACTTCTTTTTGTGTTGGAATACTCTGTGCTGCGCCTTCACGAGTTACTGCAATCGCTGAGGCGGCACAGCCACGACGCAACGCCTGTTTAGCATCGGTGTGGTTACTGTAGGCAGATAAGAAATAACCGATAAAGGTATCGCCTGCCGCAGTTGTATCAACTGCATCTACAGAAAAAGCGTTTACTTCTATGACGTCGTCTTTACGAAGCATCATTACGCCTGCTTTACCCAGTGTAATGATAACTTCGCAGTGTGACCATTGTTCTTTGAACACTGTCACAATATCTTCAAATTCTTCTTTGCCAGTTATAGCTGCCGCTTCTGTTTCATTAACAATAAGCAAATCGACGCATTCTAGTGGTAGCTGTTTAACCGACTCGCTCATAGGAGCAGGGTTAAAGGCAACCTTTAACTGTTTTTCCTTCGCTTGGCGAAGTACTTCTTCGATGCTGCTTGTTTCGTTTTGGGTTAGTACCCAGTCTGAAGGGCGGGTATCGTCTAGCGCTTGCATTACCGTTTTTGCTGTAATGGTTTGGTTAGCACCACCAAAAAGCACAATGGCATTTTCGCCGCTAGGCGTAACTTGAATGATAGCGTGACCAGAAGGAACTTCTGAACACTTAACACCACGGCAATCTACCCCTTTTTTGATAAGGGCTTGCTTGAAAGAGGCGTCGTTTTCGTGAATGCTGCCGACGTGACGTACGTCTGCACCTGCTTGCGCTAAAGCAATCGACTGGTTTGCACCCTTACCACCTAGTAGTGTTTGGTAATGGGTTGAGGCCAACGTTTCTCCAGGTTGCACAAAGTGATCTACCTGATAAACGTGGTCAATATTTATAGAGCCAAAATTTATTATTGCCATTTCTTCTTCCGTCGAAAGAGGGCGCTTCCCAGAATGCCGCTGTCCATGTTTCGCCCGTGAACCGAAAAGTTCAGGGCGGAAGAATCACAATTGCCGTAGGCTTCTCGATACGCGTCGAGCTTGCACAATAGCAGCTGTTTCAACTTCCTAGGTTTAAAGCATCGGCCAGGGACATGAATGAACTAGCAAACATCCCAGGAAACATTGTTGTTGTATTAACGCAACAGGGTATAACAAACGCGAGATCCAGTGAAGAGGATCACCTAACGCGCTTTATAACTATTTTTGCGTGGTGAATATAAAAGCGGTAAAAAAATACTATTTTCTTGACCAATTGGTCAGCAATTATACACGCATATAAGATAAGCTCAATAATAACCAAACAGCTAATTTAGTTACAAACTTACAAGACTTTTAAATACTGCTGCGAGAGGAATTCCGTATCCAACAATGGTGATCTTAGATTAATTATGCGTTCGTTGCTAGGGATAGCAGCGCTCATTTCGTTAAATTAACGCCAATTCGCGGTTGTTTGAACAGTCAGTAAACAATGTATGAGTTCGTTGTACAAAGTATAATCTTTACTATAAATGCACTGTTCAAACACTGCACGGTAAATTGCCAAAAGTGGGCTTTGTATATTGATTTTTGCTAGTATTAACGCCATCACGGAGTAACGGCCGAAATCAAAAAAGGGCTGTGAAAACTCAACTCATCTTAAATAAAGAGAACGAATCGTGGAAAAACAGCTCGATTACGATAGCGTAACTAATAAATTGTCACAGCAAGGTATCATTGTAGATGCGGCAGAAGTACACGGCATTCTAACCGGAATGCTTTGCGGTGGCATGTCGCTTACCGATCAAAAGTGGCTTGAAGCCCTTAGCGAAACCATCAACCAAGGTGATGCGTTCAGCGACCAAACTCAACACCTTCTCAATACGCTTTTCAATCAAACCTGCCAGCAGTTATTAGAGCCTGAATTTGCGCTTAGCTTGTTGCTTCCAGAAGACCAAGCGCCTATTAACGACCGCGGCGCTGCGCTAATCAACTGGGTGCAGGGTTTTATGCTTGGTTTCGGTTTACATCAGCAGGACCTTGTGCAGTGTTCTGACGATGTTAAAGAAGCGCTTGAAGACTTCTCAGATATTTCTCGTATGGAAGAGCCGATGGATGCTGATGAAGAATCTGAAAAAGCGCTCTTTGAAGTAGAAGAATACGTGAAAATCTCAGCTATTTTATGCTTCAGTGAACTTGGTCAATCACTTCTTGATGATCAACAAGACACGCCATCCGTACACTAGTACTTAGGGAAAGTTAAAAGTAGCAGCTGTTTAAGCGGCTCACTTCACAGTGAATTAGTTAGGGTTTTCTAGTTTATGATTAGCGCTCAAGAGTTTATTGCCAGACAAGACAGGCTATTGGCGCAGTGCCAACCAAACAGTGTATGTATAGTACCTGCCGCTGGGCTGGTAACGCGAAGCCGAGATACCGAATATACCTTCAGGCAAGACAGCGACTTTTGGTATTTAACGGGGTTTGAAGAGCCTGATGCATGGTTAATATTGTCTAATCATCCTCGCTACGGCGAGAGCTATCGTGCAATGGTAGTTCAGGAAAAAGACAAAAGCGCTGAAATTTGGCACGGTAAGCGCCTTGGTGCTGAAGCTGCGCTCTCTCGCTTTAGCCTAGATGAAGCGTTTGAAACACATGAATTAGAAGAAGCTTTGTTGGCGTCCATTCAAGGGCAAGACAATGTTTACTTCGCTTTAGGTCATAACCAAAGTCACGACCGATTATTTACTGAAGCTTTAAATACTTTGCGTGAAGCGCCAAAAGAATCATTAGCGCCTTGCGCGGTACACGATTTACGCCCCCAACTGCATGAAATGCGACTGTTTAAGTCTGCCTGTGAAGTGGCAATGATGAAAGCGGCGGGGGAAATCAGTGCCCGAGCCCACAAACGCGCTATGCAGTTTGCTTCTCCTGGCTGCTTTGAATATCAACTAGAAGCCGAAATTCACCATGAGTTTGCTATGGCTGGCGCGCGTTCGCCTGCGTACAGCACTATTGTAGGAAGCGGTGACAATGCCTGTATTTTGCATTACACACAAAACAGCGCGCAGGTTAGTGACGGTGATTTGATCTTGATCGACGCAGGCGCAGAATATCAAGGCTATGCTGCGGACATTACCCGAACATTTCCTGCAAACGGTAAGTTTAGTCACGCCCAGCGTGAAATTTACAGTGTTGTATTGAAAGCGCAAAAAAGTGTATTGGATATGTTAGCGCCCGGTGTCACGCTTTCTGAGGCAATGCTACACAGCGCAGAAATTATTACTGAAGGTTTAGTTGACCTTGGTGTATTAGAGGGTAGTGTGGCAGAAAACTTAGAGAACGAAAGCTGGCGCCAGTTCTATATGCACGGGTTAGGTCACTTCTTGGGGCTAGATGTGCACGACGTAGGTAACTACAAAATAGACGGCCAAGACCGACCATTAAAGCCAGGAATGGTTATAACGGTAGAGCCGGGTATTTATATCAGTCAAGACAGTGCAGCACCCGATAAATACAAGGGTATAGGTGTTCGCATAGAAGATGACGTGGTCATCACAGCATCGGGTGTGGATATTTTGACATCCGACGTGCCTAAAGAGATTGACGAAATCGAATCACTAATGGCGAAAAACTAAAACAATAAAAAGCGCTAAAGCTAGAGCGACGGGAAGACAAATATAGTGGAATCGGCAGCGGTTGATGTAGTTATTATCGGTGGTGGGATTGTAGGAACCGTGCTTGCTAAAGCGCTTGGTGAAAACATTTCTATTGAAACGCCCGAAGGTAAAAAATGCGGATTAAGTGTTGCACTTATTGATGCTGCAGACCCAAAAGAAACGGCACCCTCTCACAATGATTTCAACCCGTTTACCGATACACGAGTTATTGCGTTAGCAAGACGTACGGTTAACGAACTAGCTGAGGTTGGTTTAAGCCTTGACGACTTAGCCAAGCAGCACAACGGCGAACTGCCTCCTAAAATAAAGCAGATAGAAGTGAGTGATAAGGGCCACCTCGGCCTTTTAAATCTGCATAGCCAAGATTATCACATCGACGCGTTTGGCCAGGTGGTAAGTTTAAGCGCGCTAACGCGCCTTGCTGCAAATGCGAGTACTGCGTATCAACATATAGCGCCAGCAAAAGTGACCGGTGTTGAGCAGCACCGTGACAATGTAGACGTGTTGCTAGATAGCGGGGATGTGATAACCACTAAGCTACTGATACTTGCAGATGGTGGGCGTTCAGGTTTAGCCGAGCGTGTGGGTATTGCCAAAACAGTCAGTGATTATCACCAAACCGCCATCGTATTTAACGTGCATACGCAAATGCCTCATGAAAACAAAGCGTACGAACGCTTTACTGATTCTGGCCCCCTTGCTTTTCTACCCTTTGATAGTGAAATTAACGGCGTAAAAGCAAATGGCAATGGTTTTTCAGTGGTATGGACGTTGGAAACACAAGCCGCTAAAGCACTTATGGAAATGGATAAAGCGTCGTTTGTTAACGTGCTTCAACAAGCTTTCGGTTATCGTCAGGGCAAAATATTAAGAGTGAGTAATACGGCTAGCTATCCATTGGCACTTACTAAAGCCCAGCAAGTTACCAGCCACCGAACGGTAGTGGTGGGGAACGCTGCGCAGGCGCTACATCCTATAGCGGGGCAGGGGTTCAACTTGGGCTTACGCGATTTGAGTGCACTCGTTTCTGTACTGAAAAGTACTGTATCTCTGCTCTCTATGTCGCCAATTTCAAAGCAAGACAGCAATCAAGAAACACAAGCGAAAGGTGGTGCTAACCACTTTGACGCTGGGGCATTTAATATCGTTCAGCGCTATGCGAACCAGCGTAGGAAAGACCGAGACAACACGATTGCGCTTACCGATACCCTAGTGCGAACTTTCTCCAACCAGTATTTTCCTACCGTCATAGGCCGAAACGTTTCCTTACTTGCATTAAGTATGATGCCGCAAGCGAAGAAAACCTTCGTAAAGCACACAACAGGTTATGGCGAAACACCACACGGAAATAGAGATAACAATGCAGCATGTTGATATAGCAATAGTGGGCGGTGGAATTGTAGGGTTAACCCTAGCCGCAGCGTTAAAAGACAGTGAACTAAATATAGCGGTTATTGATAAGACGCCTTGTTATCAGGTGCTTGCAGATAAGCCAACGGCGCGTGTTAGCGCAATCAATCAAGCTAATATTAAAGCGCTGCAACAGTTTGGTGTGTGGCTTCATTTACAGCAAGACCGCGCCAACCCGTACACCGCTATGCATGTGTGGGACAAAGACAGTTTTGGTGATATATATTTTTCATGTGACGAAATGGGTAGCGAAACCCTAGGGGTAATTGTAGAGAACCAAGCGTTAGTAAATGCACTGTCTAAAGCTGTGGAATCGCAGCCTAATGTAGAGTTGATTACTGCGGGTATTCAAAGGGTACTCGCTGGCCCTAATCAAACCATGCTGATGTTAGATAACGACGACGTGCTAAGTTGCAGATTGCTTGTTGGCGCAGACGGTGCCAACTCTTTTGTAAGAAAGCAGGCTGGCCTGCCAATTACCTTTAAAGATTATGAGCATACGGCCATAGTCGCTAATATCAAAACCGATGAGCCACACAACAATGTGGCACGCCAAGCGTTTACGCCAACTGGCCCACTTGCGCTACTTCCAATGGCCGAACCGAATGTCTGTTCAATTGTGTGGTCGCAAACGCCGGAGCAAGCAAGCGCGCTAATGGCACTGGATGACGACGCTTTTTGTCACGCTTTAACTGCCGCAAGTAATAGTGTTCTAGGCACTATAGCGCTTGAAACCGAGCGCGCCGCGTTTCCATTAACCATGCGCTATGCAAGGCAATGGGCCAAAGATGGGGTAGTTCTGGTGGGCGATGCTGCTCATACTATTCACCCGCTAGCTGGGCAAGGAGCAAATCTGGGAATGCAAGACGCATTAGCGCTGGCTGAGTCGTTAAGTAGCCTGAGTGCTGCCGGTAAAGACATAGGTTTATATAAGCACCTGCGCAGCTACGAGCGAAGCCGTAAAACAGAAGCCACGAAAATGATAGCAGCAATGGATGGCTTCAAATTCTTATTCGACGGCAACGACCCCCTCAAAAAACTAGTACGCGGCATAGGGCTTTCAGCCACCGACAAACTCACAACTATCAAAAACGCTTTCGTCAGCCACGCCATGGGCCTTTAAACCCCATTCTTGCGTTCTTGGCATTGAGATAGTCAGCGGTAAAGGATACTCTTCGGTATCCTTTTTTATTTCTACCAATGGCTTATGTTTACTTTCTTGTGCAAACCTTATCGCGCCTTTTCCTTTGCATGCGCAGCGTCTCTACTTACTTCTACTTTACTTACTGGTTCGGCGAATGCTGACGTCACTACTTCCAGTTTGACCTCGGTCGAGCCTTCGTCGGCTAAAGCAAAAAACGTAGAGATGTCACTGAATAACGCTTCTATCGATTTAGATATTTATCGCGAGCATGTAAAAACACTAGCAAGTGATGAGTTCGAAGGGCGAGGGCCGTTATCAAAAGGCGAGAAGAAAACCGTAGAATACTTGGTATCAGAGTATAAAAAATTAGGGCTAAAACCAGCTTTTGGTGACAGCTATACGCAAGCTGTGCCGCTCGCGAAAATTACACCTAGCAATATGAGTTCATTAAGCATTGGCGACCTTTCTTTTGAAGCGGGAAATGAGTTTACTGCACGAACACAACGTATAGTAAATGAATACTCACTCACTGATAGTGATTTGATTTTTGTGGGGTACGGTATAAATGCGCCCGAGTATAACTGGAATGATTACGCCGGCCTTGATGTAAAAGGTAAAACGGTCGTGATGCTGGTAAACGACCCAGGTTTTGCTTCTAAAGATCCAAATTTGTTTCAAGGCAATGCCATGACCTATTATGGTCGTTGGACTTACAAATACGAAGAAGCCGCTAGGCAAGGCGCAGAAGCTGTTTTCATTGTTCACGAAACCATGCCTGCTGGCTACGGCTGGGGCGTTGTTGAAAACTCAAATTCTAATACTAAGTTTAGCCTAGTCGATGACAACAATAATGCGTCACAAGTAGGCGTAATGGGGTGGCTTCATCTTAACGCTGCCAGGGAGCTTTTTGAAAAAGCAGGCTTAGATTACGGCGAGCTTAAAAGAAAAGCATCCAAGCCTGGCTTTATACCTATCTCCTTAAACATCTCAGCATTTCTGAAGTTCGACAATGTTATTGAGCATGCTGAATCGCAGAATGTTGCCGGTATTTTAGAAGGCACCTCAAAGCCAGAAGAGTGGGTAATGCTGCACGCTCATTGGGACCACCTTGGTAAAGTAGAGAAGAACGGCAAGACTACTATTTACAATGGTGCGGTAGATAATGCGTCTGGCACCGCTGGAGTGCTAACGCTGGCAGATTCGCTTTCAAAGAACAAAGAAGGCTTTTCGCGTACGCTAATGTTTAGCGCGTTTACCGCAGAGGAAACAGGGCTGTTGGGCGCTGATTATTTTGCAAATAACCCACCTGTACCTACTAAGAACATGGTAGCGTTTTTAAATATCGACGGCATGAATGTAAACGATGATGTTGATTATATCTTGCAGTATGGCGAAGGCTATTTATCTATTGAAGATGATTTAGCGACGGCAGCAGCGCTACAGGGGCGGACCGTTAAGATGGATCCGCGCCCTCAAAATGGCCTGTTCTTCCGCTCTGATCATTTCGCACTCGCAAAACAGGGCGTACCCTCTATTTTGTTTATGAGCTTAGGCGATACCGACCCAAGTTTTATCGCCAAGCGCTACCATAAAGCCGATGATGACTATCTTCCAAGCTGGACCTTAGGTGGCGTAAAACAAGACCTATCTCTTATTGGGACCATGCTTACTCATTATGCTCAAGGTGATATATGGCCTTATTGGAAGCGCGAAAGTGACTTCAAAGCAAAGCGTCTACAGGCGTTATCTGGTAGCGAAACCACTACCAAATAAAAACGCTTAAACGGCAGCTAGTAAAATGACTTTAAAGGTAAAGCGACGCTAATGAGTTGGGTCTTATTCACATTGGGCGCGGTAATCATGCAAACCGTGCGTAATGCGCTGCAAAGCAAACTAAGTAGTGCCGTTAATACCTCTGGTGTTACGTTATCACGCTTTATCTTGGCCCCGCCCATAGCCCTTGTTTATTTGCTTATACTCTATAGCAGCAGTGCCAGCCAGCTGCCGCAATTTACGGGCTCATTTATCACAGTGATCTTGTATGCTTCACTGTTTCAAATAGCGGCCACTTCTTTAATGGTGATTTTGTTTAAGCAAAAGAACTTCGCTATTGGAGCAGGCTTGGCAAAAAGTGAAGCCTTAGTGGCTGGCGTAGTAGGCATGCTCTTTTTTGGCAGTTACTTAACGCCCCTTGGTTGGGTAGGAATAGTCATAGGCGGTGTCGCTGTATTTGTATTAAGCAGTGGTAACAGGCTTCAAGGCATTAGTTTG
Organism: Alteromonas sp. HB246098; assembly: GCF_054890645.1. Lineage (NCBI taxonomy): Bacteria > Pseudomonadati > Pseudomonadota > Gammaproteobacteria > Alteromonadales > Alteromonadaceae > Alteromonas > Alteromonas sp. HB246098. Next base: position 103,784 of record NZ_JBTZUG010000002.1, read on the forward strand.
AAAACCATGGTTATCGGTCTAGCTTGCGGTACCTGTTTTGCTCTCACGTCATTGCTAGTGCGCGAGGCTAGCCATATGCTCAACATTCAACATACAGTAGCCGCAGCTTGGGTTCTATTATGGGTGCTATGCGTTCAGGCGGTAGCTTTAAGTGGCTATATTGCGCTAACCAAACCCTTCGTGTTTAAGCAACTAGTGAGCGCTAAAAAGCAGGTGCTAGCTATAAGTACAGTAAGCTGTTTAGGCTCTATATGCTGGTTCACTGCCATGGCGCTACAGCATGTGGCGCTAGTGAAAACGCTGGGGCAACTAGAGGTTTTGCTTACTTTGGTGCTTTCACATTACTGGCTAAAAAACGCAGTTACAAAGCGCGAAATTATTGGGCTGCTCTTAATCGGCGCTGCCGCTATTATGGTGATGTGGGCTTGATTTTCTGTGATTTATCCTTTTTTTCGCTCAGCTTTCAAAGGCCCAAAAAACAGACATTCTGTGTGGAGATAATGAAGTTTTGAAATATATATTTGGTTTTTTGATTGTCTCAGCGATAAGCGCTTGCAGCACAATTTCAACGAATGACAGTGCAACGGAATATAACACTGCCATTAAAGCAAGTGAAAGCAGCGTAGAGCCTGCATTTCAACTTATTACATTAGGCGATACTGGTGGTATTAAAGACGGCAATTTGAGCGCATTTCTACTGCGAAGTTTAGAAGAGGAACGCTACGTTGCTTTAGACGCAGGAAGCATAGTTAATGGTATTGATGTTGCGTTGAAAGAAGGGGCTTTTGATAGTTTAAAAAGCAAGCCCGACGATAACCTGCGAGCCAACGGCAATGTACTGCATAACCACGTTGCTGCATACCTCATTAGCCATGGTCACCTAGATCATGTAGCCGGGTTACTCATAGCTTCACCAGATGACAACAATAAACCCATCTATGCCCTAAAGTCAGTAAACGACACCATGGGGGCGACCTATTTCAATTGGCAGGCATGGGCAAACTTTACCAATCGAGGAATGGAGCCAAAGCTAAATAAATACGATGTTGTCGACTTGGCTCCGCAACATACCACTGCTATTGAAGGCACCAATTTAACGGTAACGCCTTTTAGTTTAAGTCACCCCTTAGAATCGACTGCTTTCGTTATTGAAAGTGACAACGATATGTTTGTTTATTTCGGTGATACTGGCCCGGACGATGTCGAGAAAGAAGGCAAGCTGGGCGTAATATGGCGCTATCTAGCACAGCAAATGCGAAAGAAGACTTTAAGAGGTATGGTTATTGAGGTGTCGTTTGATAACAGTCGCCCTGACAATTTGTTATTCGGACACCTTACGCCTAAGTGGTTAATACAAGAGCTGACTCGCTTTTACGAACTATTCGAAGATAAAAGTCAGGTTTCAGACATAAACATCGTGATAAGCCACATCAAATACAGTTTAAAAGCAGGAGAAAACCCACGCTCTGTTATATCAAAAGAGCTAAAGCAGGCTAATAAATTAGGCTTTAATTTTATACTAGCCACACAAGGTCAGTCGCTTATCTTCTAATTGCCTTTAACAATAGTGAAGTAAGTAAACATCTGAGTAATCAAACTGTTATATATACTTTCGTCGAGTTTATCTATTAAGTGATTAAATTCTGTATAGGTAATCTCTCAAAATTTTTACTAGCTGTTACACTTACTTGATAATCGTTAATAAAGGAAACACGTGATGTCAGAACGAAAGTTTAGATTAGTTACCCGAAGTGATTTTGACGGGCTAGTATGCGCAGTCTTACTGAAAGACTTAGATATGATTGATGATATTTTATTTGTGCATCCTAAGGACATGCAGGATGGCAAAATAGACATCACTGAGAACGACATTACAACTAACTTGCCTTACGTTGAAGGCTGCCATTTAGCCTTTGATCATCACCTTAGTGAAACCGTGCGAAATGCTAGCAATATCGAGAATCATATTATCGATGCAGAAGCACCGTCAGCTGCTCGAGTAGTGTATGACTATTATGGCGGAGCCGAGAAATTCCCAAATATCTCAGTAGATATGATGGACGCGGTAGATAAAGGCGACTCAGCGCAGTTTTCAAAAGAAGAAATTTTAGAGCCTACCGACTGGGTGCTTATGAATTTCATTATGGACGCGCGTACTGGGCTTGGCCGTTTTAGAGAGTTTAAAATCTCTAACTACCAGCTAATGATGAAGCTGATAGATGCGTGTAAAGACCACAGTATTGAAGAAATACTGCAAATGGAAGATGTGGCTGAGCGCGTAAGTTTGTATCACGAGCACAATGAAATGGCGAAGGCACAGATAGCTAAGTGCTCTACCGTACACGATAACCTTGTGGTACTCGATTTAACTGAAGAAGAGACCATTTACGCCACGAACCGCTTCGTTATTTACGCCATGTACCCAGACTGCAACATTTCTATCCATAAAATGTGGGGGCTTAAAAAGCAGAACGTGGTGTTTGCGATAGGTAAGTCGATTACTAATCGTAGCTCTAACACCAATGTGGGTGAGCTGTGTTTGAAATATGGTGGCGGCGGTCACATGAATGCGGGTACCTGCCAAGTTGAAACCAGTAAAGCAGAAACTGTGCTTGCTGAGCTTATCGACACAATCACAAGTGACGGTTAACACTAATTAGCATAAGGATGGGGGGGCAGAAAAAGTACTCTGCCCCCCCAGCTCTTATTGCGTTAGGCGTACTTTAAAGAATTCGGCGAGTGTTTTGCTGATAACGGGGTGTTGGGTGTCTTGGTTAAATAGGCAGATGTTGACCTTGCCTAACTTAGGCAGGTGCGGGTGGTTCAGCACCGCTAAATTTGCCGGTAAGCTCGACTTCGCCAATGCAGTCACGCCAAGGCCTTGTTGAATAGCAGCCACAAGCCCGCCCAAATCGGCATTGGTGTAGCTAATTTTCCAGGCGAAGGTTTGCTGTTTTAGCTGTTCAATTACTCGGCTTCTGTACATACAGCCATCTGGCGCTAGCACTAATGGGATATTATTTCCTACCAACGGGTGAGAGGTATCACCTACCCACACCACATCGTCTTCTATTACTACTTCGCCCTCGGTTTGTTCATCTGGGTTCACCAAGGCTAATATTAAATCGAAGTGATCTCGCTGAGACGGGTGAAGCAGGTCACGACTTAGCGCAGACGTTACTTCTAACGATACATCTGGGTAGCGCTTCGAGAATTCACCAATTAAGCCTGGCAACAAGGTAGAAGCAAATTCGTTGGGAATGCCCAAGCGTAATCTACCGCTTAGTGGCGCAGGAGTAAGGCTTCTAAAAATGTTGTCGTTAAGCTCTAGTAGCTCTTTGGCTTTCGGGTAAAGCCAGTTGCCGTCGGCGCTAGGCACATGACGTTGACCTACCTTGGTAAACAGCTTTCTGTCTAGCTGTGATTCAAGCTTTTTAATTTGCAAACTGATAGCAGGTTGAGAGCGCCCCAAAAAGTCACCCGCTTTGGCATAACCGCCAAGCTCGATAACGCTTACAAAGGTGCGTAGCGTGTCTAAAGAAAGCTGCTTCATATTTATCAGTATTTCTAATGTATGTGCTTGCCATGATTATATTTGCAAATGAAAACGAGCGAAAGCCCGTATGTTTAAACAACCTAGCCTGAATTCACTACAGTAATTTTACGCTTCGGGTAATCAGTACTTTACGGTAATATCACGCACTCTACTTTTTACCTGCTTTCGATAGTGAGTTAATGGAATTATTAAATCTGAGCATTTAAATTGGCGAGTTAAATTAACCACTTACTTAATCTGCGAGAACGTAAATGAACTCTGATCTGTATTTTATTGGCATAGACGGCGGCGGCACCAAATGCAGAGTTATTTTACAAGACAAGAACGGCACGCAGATAGGTGAGGGCATTAGCGGCCCGGCTAATATAATGCGTGATGAAACGCTAGCAAAAGCATCCATAATGGATGGAGTAGAAAAGGCTATAGAATCTGCTAATACCTTACTTGCTTCACAAAGTAGCGACGTACAACTAACGCCTATTATGCTATCACAGTGTGTAGTAGCAGCTGGGCTTGCAGGCGCGAATATCAGTACCGCAAAAGCTCGCTTTGAAACCTGGGCGCATCCCTTTCACTCGCTTCATATTCTAAGTGATTTACATGCTGCCTGTGTAGGTGCTCATAATGGAAAGCCGGGAGCGGTAATTATTGTGGGTACGGGGTCGGCTGGCACCGTATTTAACGAGGGTAAGTTTACAGACTTGGGTGGCCACGGTTTTCCTGTTGGTGACTTTGCCAGTGGCGCTTGGCTGGGTTTAAAAGCTATTCAGCACACCTTACTATGTATAGATAACATTCGAAGCAAAGACGACCTAGCAAAAACAGTATGTGCGGAACTAGGCACAACGAACGCTGACAGCATAGTGGCTAAGTGCGCCGGGTTTAACACTCATCATTACGCGAGTTTAGTACCCTGTATGCTGCCACTTTTGAATGAAGGTAATAGCCAAGTGACATGCATCTTTAAAGAAGGGGCGGAATACTTGGAAACTATGGCACAGCGGCTTTTAGGCGAAAACGGGTATAACCTTGCTTTAATAGGTGGGTTAAGCGATGTGTATGTACCGTACTTTTCTGAGAAAACACGTTCCCGCTTGCAAGCATGTGAGTTATCGCCAGAGCAGGGCGCTATCAAATATGCTCAAGCATTTTATGATGGCCTGTAGCTGCCAATTGCCGCAAAGACGTAATGCATATTTCACGCGGCAAATTTCGATGCAAGTAATGAGACAAGCGACGAAAAAAACTCAACGTTATAAGCAGCAAACAAAACACTGCTACAACCGCACGTAATTAGGAAAATGAAAGCGCAATGATGAAGACAATTTTAGCCGAAAACGTTTTGATAAAAGGTAAGTGGGAAAAAGACCAAGTACTCAAGATCAAAGAGGGCGTAATTACTCACATCGAAGCACTTTCTGATTCACAAAAGCAGCGTGAAGAAATTTCTGAGCGCGTGTCTAACAGACTTATTCCTGGCTATGTAGATACACAGGTGAACGGCGGCGGTGGCGTTATGTTTAATCACGCACCAACGTTTAAAAGTATAGAAATAATGGCCAAAGCCCATTGTAAGTTTGGTACCACCACATTATTCCCCACGCTTATTACCGATGACATAGCAACCATAGAAAGCGCTGCCAATGCGGTAAGTGAAGCAATAGAAAGTGGCCACCCAAGTGTTGAAGGTATTCACTTTGAAGGGCCGCATTTAAGCGTTGAGAAAAAAGGCGTACATCTTTCGAAATATATTCGCCCGCTTACCGACAGAGAGCTTGCCACTTATACCCGAAAAGATCTTGGCAAGGTAATGATTACCGTAGCGCCAGAAAATACTTCGTGTGATGTTATTCGAGACTTGGTAAACCAAGGTGTTATTGTAGCGCTAGGGCACTCTAATGCGCCGTTTGATGTGGTTGAAAAGGCGATTGAATCAGGCGCGACTGGGTTTACTCATTTATACAACGCTATGTCGCCGTTTACGTCTCGTGAACCTGGCATGGTTGGCGCAGCGCTTTTAAGCAATAACACCTGCGGCATCATTGTTGATCATCAGCATTTGCACCCTAAAGCGGTTGAGCTGGCCTTTAAAACCAAAGGGCCATCACAATTAATGCTGGTTACCGATGCAATGGCCCATGTAGGTGCTGATGAAGACGTTGTAGACTTTTTCAATACGCATATTACTCGTGTTGGAAACAAACTTACTACACCTGATGGCACCCTTGCCGGAAGCTGCTTAGACATGCACGGCGCGGTTATTAATTGCGTTAACGACATCGGAATTTCGCTAGAAGAAGCGAGCTATATGGCAAGTGCAACACCATCTATGTTTATGGGGATTAACGAGACATTAGGCAGCATTGCAGTGGGGCAGCGGGCGAACTTTGTAGAGCTAAGCGAACACAACGCACTTGCAAACGTTTGGCAAAATGGTGAGGTGTGCGTTTAGCACACTTGCTATCGAACAACTTACAACAGGCTACTAATCAGTATTTAAACATTTCTTACAACGCCCTCAACAATTGCGCAGCAAGCATTCGGCAACGTTTCAAAAAAGCTGGGTACTAAATCGCAATTCTCCGTTCTAAACACCATCAAATATTAAGTTTTTTCAGGTTCGATAGTCGTGGCTGCGATCTTCGTTAAGCTATCTCAAAGCACGGTAAACGCTTACATATTTGCTTTTCTCATGCATTCCTAAGAATACATTTGCTTTTTAAATGTATTGATAAAAATTTCCAATTTGTTGCACAAACGTTAGCTCACTATACTCAATTTCGTTTTCTACCTTTCAAATTAAAAAGAGTAAGTGGAATGTCTAGTACCACCGCCCTACACGCAAAGCACCTAGAAGCCGGTGCGAAAATGGTCGATTTCTTCGGCTGGGATATGCCAATTAACTATGGTTCACAAATTGAAGAGCATCACGCTGTGCGTCAAGACGCTGGCATGTTTGATGTGTCTCACATGACCATTGTTGACGTAAAAGGCGCGCAAGCCAAAGCGTATCTTCAGTACCTTTTAGCCAACGACGTGGCAAAACTAAAAGACAAAGGCAAAGCGCTATACAGCGGCATGCTAAACGAAGAAGGCGGTGTTGTAGACGACCTTATCGTTTATCACTTCGACGAAACTAACTATCGTTTAGTGGTTAACTCAGCAACGCGCGAAAAAGACATGAACTGGTTAATGAGCAAAGCAGAAGGCTTTGACGTAACCATCACCGAGCGCCCTGAATTTGCCATGATTGCCGTTCAAGGCCCTAACGCAAAAGAAAAAGCAGCCACTTTTTTCAGCGCAGCGCAAAAAGAAGCGGTAGCAGGCATGAAGCCATTCTTTGGCGTACAAGCAGAAGACTTGTTTATCGCTACCACAGGTTACACCGGTGAAGCTGGTTACGAAATTATGGTGCCTGCAGAACAAGCTGAAAGCTTCTGGCAAGCACTACTAGACGCGGGCGTTAAGCCATGCGGCCTGGGTGCTCGCGATACACTTCGCCTAGAAGCAGGCATGAACCTGTACGGCCAAGATATGGATGAAACCGTATCACCACTAGCGGCTAACATGGGCTGGACAATTACGTGGGAACCGGCTGATCGTGACTTCGTAGGGCGTAAAGCACTAGAAGCGCAGCGCGAAGCAGGTACCGACAAGCTAGTAGGCTTGGTGATGACTGAAAAAGGCGTGCTGCGTCACGGTCTTAAAGTGAAAACAGAAAGCGGCGAAGGCGTTATTACTTCAGGTACGTTCTCTCCAACTCTAGGTCACTCAATCGCGATGGCACGAGTACCACGTGATGTTGGTGAAACAGTAGAAGTGGAAATGCGCAAAAAGTGGGTTACAGTAAAAGTGGTTAAGCCCTCCTTTGTTCGCAATGGAAAAAGTGTTTTATAAGGCCAATAGCTACTAGGCCCCAAAAGTTAACAGAGAATAACAGGAACGATTATGAGCAACATCCCAACTGATTTACGCTATGCCGCTACGCACGAATGGGTTCGCCCTGAAGGTGACGGTGTTTTCACTGTAGGTATTTCTGAGCACGCACAAGGCTTACTTGGCGACATGGTTTTCGTTGATTTGCCAGATGTTGGCGACGCAGTAAGCACTGGCGACGACGTATGTGTTGCTGAATCGGTAAAAGCAGCGTCTGACGTTTACGCGCCAATTTCAGGTGAAATTGTAGCGATTAACGAAGACCTAGAAGATTCACCAGAACTAGTTAACTCTGACCCGTACGGTGACGGTTGGCTATTCAAAATTAAAGCTGACGATGCGGCTGAAGTAGAAGGTCTACTAGACGCTGAAGGCTACGAAAACAGCATCGACGAAGAGTAATTCGTTACGCAGTTTTAAAAGAACCATAATTTGAAAAGGGGCATGAAGATAATTCAGCCCCTTTTTAACTTAAAGATTTAACGCGCCCTTGCGGCAACCATTACGAGTGCTTAACAACGTTATGTCGAATACTTCCCCTACATTGGCTCAACTAGAGCAAAAAGATACATTTATCCGCCGTCACATTGGCCCGGGTAAAGGCGAAATTGAAGAAATGCTGTCTGCTATTGGTGCAAGCTCACTAGACGATTTAATTGAGCAAACTGTACCGGCAGGTATTGCGCTACCAGAGCCACTAAAATGTGGTGAAGGGGCGACAGAAGTTGAAGCATTAAGTGAACTTAAAGCCGTTGCACAAAAGAACAAAATTAACCGTTCTTTCATTGGTATGGGTTACTACGATACGCACGTACCAAACGTTATTCTTCGCAATGTGCTAGAAAACCCAGGTTGGTACACAGCGTACACGCCTTACCAGCCAGAAATCGCCCAAGGTCGTTTGGAAGCTATTCTTAACTTCCAACAAGTAACCATTGACCTAACTGGCTTAGAGCTAGCGTCAGCATCGTTACTAGATGAAGGTACAGCGGCAGCAGAAGCCATGGGCCTTGCTAAGCGTGTGTCTAAGAACAAAAAAGCGAATGCGTTCTTTATTGCTAACGACGTTCACCCGCAAACCGTTGACGTGGTTGAAACCCGCGCTGAAATGTTTGGCTTTGAAATCATCAAAGGTGCGGCAGAAGAAGCGGCAGAACACGACGTATTCGGTGCGCTACTTCAATATCCAACTTCTACAGGCGAAGTAAAAGATATCAGCGACATCATTGCTGCGGTACAAGCGAAAAAAGGCATTGTGGCAGTAGCCGCTGACCTAATGAGCTTAGTAATGCTTAAGTCGCCTGGCGAGCTAGGTGCAGACGTGGCACTTGGTAGTGCACAGCGCTTTGGTGTACCTATGGGCTACGGTGGCCCGCATGCGGCATTCTTTGCTACACGCGATAGCTACAAACGTTCACTACCTGGCCGTATTATTGGTGTAAGTAAAGACACCCGTGGACGCCCAGCACTTCGCATGGCGCTACAAACCCGTGAACAACACATTCGCCGCGAAAAAGCGAACTCGAACATTTGTACAGCGCAGGTGCTGCTAGCCAACATGGCAAGCTTCTACGCGGTGTACCATGGCCCACAAGGCCTTAAAACTATTGCTGAGCGCATTCACCGCTTCGCCGACATTCTTGCTACTGGTTTGAACCAGAAAGGTGTAGCTCTAAAGCACAGCACGTACTTCGACACGTTAACCGTAATGGTGAGCAACAAAGAAGACGTACTAGCAAAAGCCTACGCAAAAGGCATGAACCTACGTGCTGACCTTGAAGGTGCGGTAGGTGTGTCGCTAGACGAAACTACCACACGTGAAGACATTGTTGCGCTATTCGACGTATTGCTTGGTGAAGAGCACGGCCTAACTGTTGAAGGTTTAGATGCAGAAGTAACCACGCAAGACGTAAAATCTATTCCTGAAGGTTTAGTACGTACTAGCGACTTCCTAACGCACGAGGTGTTTAACAAGTATCACTCTGAAACAGAGATGCTTCGTTACATCAAGAGCCTTGAAAACAAAGACTTGGCGCTTAACCACTCAATGATTTCATTGGGTTCGTGCACCATGAAGCTAAACGCAACGGCTGAAATGATCCCAGTAACATGGGCTGAATTCGGTCAACTTCACCCGTTTGCGCCACTAGACCAAGCAGTAGGCTACCAAGAAATGATTGCCGAGCTTAGTGAGTGGCTAATTAACGTAACAGGTTATGATGCGCTTTCAATGCAGCCTAACTCAGGTGCGCAAGGTGAATACGCGGGCCTATTGGCTATTCAGCGTTACCACGAAAGCCGTGGCGAAGGTCACAGAAACGTGTGTCTAATTCCAAGCTCTGCCCACGGTACTAACCCTGCGTCTGCGCAAATGGTTAGCCTTAAAGTGGTAGTAGTAGCGTGTGATAGCAAAGGTAACGTAGATCTTAACGACCTTCGCAAGAAAGCGGAAGAAGTGGGCGATAACCTATCGTGCGCCATGATTACATACCCGTCTACCCACGGTGTATATGAAGAAACCGTACGCGAGATTTGTGACATTGTTCACCAATACGGCGGTCAGGTTTACATGGACGGCGCGAACATGAATGCGCAGGTGGGCATTACGTCACCTGGCTTCATTGGTTCAGACGTGTCGCACCTTAATCTACACAAAACCTTCTGTATTCCACACGGTGGTGGCGGCCCAGGTATGGGACCAATTGGTGTTAAATCGCACCTTGCGCCATTCCTACCAAACCACACGGTTGTTAACGTAGAAACGGCGGGCAAAGACTGTGGTGCGGTATCGGCAGCGCCATGGGGCAGTGCATCTATTCTGCCTATTAGCTACATGTACATCAAAATGATGGGTAGCGCTGGCCTACGTAAAGCAACTGAAGTCGCTATTCTTAACGCTAACTACGTGGCTAAGAAGCTAGAAGGGCACTTCCCAGTGCTTTACAAAGGCAACAATGGCCGCGTAGCGCACGAGTGTATTATTGACCTTCGCCCGCTTAAAGAAGCAAGCGGTGTAACCGAGTTAGACATTGCGAAGCGCCTAAACGACTACGGTTTCCACGCGCCAACCATGAGCTTCCCAGTAGCAGGTACGCTTATGATTGAGCCAACCGAGTCGGAAGCCAAGTACGAACTAGACCGTTTCATTAACGCCATGGTTAGCATTCGCCAAGAAATTGCGAAAGTAGAAAGCGGCGAGTGGGATGCCACTGACAATCCGCTACACAATGCACCGCACACGCTAGCTGACATCTGTGACAGCGACTGGAACCGCAGCTACGACCGCATGCTAGCGGCGTACCCAGCACCAGAAGTACACAGAAACAAATTCTGGCCAACGGTTAACCGTATTGATGACGTATACGGCGACCGTAACCTTATCTGTTCATGCCCTAGCATCGAGAGCTATGTTGAGGAGTAGGGGGGCTTAGCAGCTTAGCTGCTAGAGCTTTATTGATTTGAAAGGCGAACCTGTTGGTTCGCCTTTTTTTGTTGCAGATTTAAGTGCTTATGCCCACTTTGTGCTAAAAGCTGCCCTTTGAATATTTGTAAATAAACGGCAAAAGTGGACATTGGAGGTTACTAACGCGTTTATCTGCCATAGACAGGGAGCGGAAGTTAAAGCCCTACACAAACCGCACGAACTTGCACACATCGTGTTGCCTTAGGTAGCGAATTAAAAGGTCTGGTTATAAGGCTAATTCGCTTTCTTGAGGATCTGGTACTGCAGACTCTAACTCTAAAATTTCTGAATATAGCGAAATTAAATGCTCGATAGTCAAATCTAATATCGGTTCATACATAAAGGAGTTAAGGTGAATATTAGAGCTAACAGTAATGCTAACCTTCTCAAGAATCCTGATAGCTTGACTATTAGGTAATTCTTTTGTGTATAACTTCATTAGAGCACCAAACTGATTCATTGATTGACACCAATAAGTATCATCAGACTTTATTTTTCGCACTTCTTCGATAAGAAAAATTTCAGATCTCATTCTAATAGCTATTGATAAAACCACTTTATCTTCTAAATTAAGCCCATCATGGTTAGCCCGATCTTTAATCTCATTTGCTTTATTAAATAGTAATTCTTTAAAAGAGTTTGTATTGTTAGTCGGATAATTTGTATCAAACAATCGATTATAGATCTCATAATACTCACCGATAGTAATTTGTGCTGTATCTTCTTTCCAGTGTAATAGACTAGTAAGCTTCAAGTAATCTTGATTGGTTTCACCTTTAATATACTCTATTAGGTTTCTTGTAAAAGGTACTGTTGCGCAAAGGATGAACTCACTATTAGTTATGTTTTTCTTCCACTTTCCAATAAAGTAGTTTTTGATACCTTCTGCTTGAGAGAGCTCTAAACCATTCTCAGTTCTGTTAGCCATTAAACATCTTTCACGATGTACAAAGTTATTTGACAAAGATCTATAGAAATCAAAATTATGTGTCAGAATTAATTGTGAAAAGTGTTCTATTTCAGAGATATCCTTAAGGTATTGGACAATAGCATGCTTATTTTTGTAGTCGAAAGAATCTGCAACATCGTCAATAATAAAAAGAGTCTCCGCTGACTTTCTTTTTCTATCCTCGACTTCAAATATAAAATTTAAAAGGTAGAGTGCGCGTTTCTCCCCTTGGCTTAAAGACTTTATTTCGCTTCTCGTACAGTCTATTTGATCATTGCCATCTTTGAACGTGAATTTTAATTTTGCTTTATCTCTTCCTAAAGCAGCTTCAACCTGGTTGAATAGTGACAAAGTGAATGGCATATCGACAAAACGACTATTAAAAAGATCGATAGCTTTGGACCAATTTGGAGCTTCCGTAGCAGCGTCCAATTCGATTTGATGTAATTCAGCTTGGTTGACAGAGAAAGCCTCTAAAAATACGTCGGTATCTGGACTATTTTGAACATAAAAAGCCCACAAGTTTCTCTTGAACTCTGTTTGTTTCTCTGGCTTTGTATTATGTAAAAGCAAATCAATTTCCGTTGCAGAAATATTTTCTAATAATGTAATTAATGCCTGCGTTTGTGCATTTTTAGCTAAGTTACTTCTTAACTTTTTAAGTTCAGAATCTCTGTCGATTGATTCATTTACAACCCTCATCTTTTCTTCAAGTTCTTCATAGTCTATTGAAGAGTCATCACCTTGTAGATGAACTTTATGCCCACCGGCAAAGTAACCTTGTTTATTCAATGTTTTAAATGAAGTATCAGCTTTTGCAGGGTTAAAGACTCCGCGACTATAAATTGTACCAGCTTGATCAAAGAGTTCTTGATACCGTTGAATAAACTCATTTGACTTTGCTAAAAACTCGGGGCTTTCTAATATTTCAATAGCTTTAGGGTCGAATATTTCATTATAAATGAAGCTTCCTAGGTCATCCCCAATGACAACTCCTTTTGCTAACTCTACTGCTGTTGCAAAATCATCTGTTTGAAAGTCTTTTTTTAGTATATCTTCGATATTATCTTTTTTTAGTTTTGATTTTTTCTGGAGTGATGCTTTGAGCTTCGATTTTAATTTATCTATGTCTGAGACTACTGAGTCATATCTAGCTTTACTTTCCTGATTAATAAGAATATTTGTTACAGCATCGTTATCGGTGCTAATTTCTATTTCAGACTTAAGAACGTATATTTGTTCCTTTTGTATACAGGTATTATCAACCTCAACAATACAAGTAGGTTGGCGATTAAAACGTTCTTCTTTTGGGTGGTCACCTCTTGATAGAGCATCAAAAGTTCTAGAAAACGATGTTTTCATTAGTCCATTGGGGGCATAAATTGAGTAAGCTTTAGCTTTTCCTCCCGCACTCGATAAATCAAAATTTTCATCTAAAAAAGAAATACCGTAACAGTTTTCGAGATGTACTTTAAGGTTATCCATAACTCATCCTTTTAATTATTCACCAAGGCCTGATTTCTCAATCAGCCCTATAACAGCTTCTTAATGCGACTCCATAGTAACAAATCGTTCCCCATGAAAAATAATATTCTGTGCTTTCATGATAAGAGTTACACGTATGCATTTGATTCGAAGATGCTGAAACAAAATCTGCAGTCAGAACTTCCGCTATGACGCCATGCATTAAGACTAAAAGTGTGATTGCAAAGGCTAGGACTATGGCGTCATTAATCCTCGAATAGCTCAATTACCAAGTTATCAAAATTTCCCTTAATGGAAACTGTCACCCCCCCTGCTTCATCAACTGCACGATCTAAAAGTACGTCTGGAAAGCCAGAAAATTCCGAGACGTATATCAATCGGAGTCTAAATGAGTCTCCCTTATCTTCGAATTCTACATTATTTTTATCTAATTCAATCGATTCAATAAACTCTGAAAAATTACTACCTCCCATGCATTCATGAACGAATTCGTTTATTACTGACTCGCTTTCTTCCCACCATTTTTCGAGTTGGTATTCTATAAGTACGGTATCCAAAACCATTTTTACGTCCTTTTGATGTGGTGGCTTAATCGAAAGATTTATTATGTGGAATTAACTATTATTAAAATTTCAGACCTATTTTTGTCGCATTCTTTATAAAAATCCGTTTTCTGCTTTTTAAGTAAAAAAAGTTGGAAGGCCGCTTTAAGTAATTTTCTGTCTTTGAAAAAGAATTCACTGACGCAAGTCAACAAGAATCGGTCGGTTAACTTGTCACTCAGCGGCTCGTCTGCTGAGAAACCTTGTTGGACACTTCTAGCTTTAAATCACATAATTGCTTGTTTACCTTATCAGATAATATATTGTAGTCTTCAGTTACTTGCTCTTGACTCTTATTCGCTAGGAAAAACAGAGCTCCAGAGATTGACTTGAGCAATGTAATTATTGGATCTTGAGTATCAAGTTGATTACTCTGAGACCATCGGTCAATAGCTTTCTCAGTCAAACTCATTAAAGACTCAGAGAATAGTCCGGATCCATTAACGATTTTAAGCGCATCTCTCTGTGTACTAATTCTATTATTAAACTCGCTCATACATACCACTCTTCATATTTTCAAGTATATCCATCATCCAAGAGTCTATTTCGCTCAAAGCACTTTTTGCTTTATCTATTTCAGTTCGGCCCAGAATTTCACCTAACCCCCTTGTGCAAAGTACTCTCGCTCTTTCGAGTGATGTATATATCGGCTCGTCGAGCGGAATACTTTTAGCACCCAAGTTGCGAGCTGAGTTACGAGAGAAATCGGGATTTATCTCACTGTGCAATGAGTAACATGTTGCAAAATTTCTGATAGCCAAGAATACAGATGATAAGTCAAATATCTCTGTTAGATTAGAAGTTTCAATCGATTTCTTGGCAGACAGAAATATTTCATGAAACTTTGCACAGTCGGCCATTCCCGTTTTATAAACACTCGGCTGACCAATTCTTCTAAGATGATCAATATCATCTTGTGAATAGACCAACCTAGATTCTAGATAAAGATGCCAAGCAAAAGGGTTTCCTTGTTTCCAAAGCTCGAGTATTCGTTCGTATGAGTAAATAGAATAGTCACTTGGACTAAACCTAGTGTCGTAACCATTAACAATAGCAAGCATGTCTATATCAGACGTAATATCGACTTCGCCGCGACAAACAGACCCGAAAGCATATATATGCATTTTTACCGCCTATTAAAACGCTTAATGATAATAGACATAAAGAAACCGAACATAATTAGCCTAATCAGAAAGATGATAGTCACATAGAATCCTGGGTATGCTGTCGGCTTTACGACTCCTAGAAATACTTGTGGCGACATTATCAAGGCATCAATATATGACTCAACCAAGCCTGGATTATCAAAAACAATAACATGAATTCCTGTAATAATTAGCAAAACAAGTAAGACGGCGCGAAACAGTTTCCAACTAGATTCGCCATTTCCCCAAACTAAATCTAGTAGTTTAAACTCAAGCCATTCGCCGAATACTTTTAATCTATCAATACCTTTATACTTTTTCCGATAATACGACTCTTTAGACTTCCAAGCCTTGTGATAATGAGCCTCCGATGCTTGCAGCTCAATACTAATGGCCTTATTGGCTGACTTTGCATCGCCAATTTGCTGATAATTCATTCGCAATGACCGGGCAAATTTAAGCTTAAGGTTCTCTGGCCCAGGGCAGTTGAAATCAAGAATATCGTTATCTATATACGATTTATCAAAGGATGCATAGTCAAATTTACACCCATTGAAGCTACAGCCTGTAAGATTACAGTTTATGAATTTACATCCAGTAAAATCACATTCCTCAAAACTACAATTTCTTAAGTAAGCAGCATCAAAAATACAGTAGCGAAAGTCAACATTCTTGAATTTCACTTTTAACGCGACTAACCGCTCAAAGAATTTGTTAATGAATTTTATATTACTTGCTGTAGAGTCGATTTTTTTATCGGAAATTTTTTCTCTTCCGCTATCTTTTAACATTCTACCCTCTGTGAGCGTGGCTAATTGTGATTGTATCTGTCCCAATCGTACTTATGTACGACTATAGTGGTTTTTATCCGCCAACCTATGATGTGCTTGTCTTACCAGCGCCAAAAATCTCTGTAAAGCAACTGGTTACTCCTAAGATGTCGAGAATAAATAGAACTTCAAAAAGCATCATCGATGTTGGAATGAGGTAAGGTACAGAATACATAAAGTAAGCTTTGACGTTTAAATACAACCTCTTAAAGCCTGTAATATTAAAATCAACAGAAGATTCTAAAACTGCGAATAAATAATCAACTCGAACATGATTCTCTGGCTCTGACGATATCTCATGATATTTCGAATGATATTTCTCCATATCAATACTGACACCATTCGCCTTTGACTCTGATATTTCATTTCTTAACTTGCGAATGAGTTCTTTAATCCCAACGCCGCAACGATCCAGAGCTTCTGCACGTAAGTCATATTTAGAAGTGCCGATAACTACAGAGTAAACTAAAACTGCGACAGCCAAAAAAATTTGCAACATACTCAGGACTTCATCGCTGTATGGAACTTGAAGACCTGAATTCTGATAAAGGGGCATGAAAATCAGTCCCAACGACAGGACAGTTGTTGTTAGAAAAGAGTACTTACTGGTTCTTGCAAGCCTGACCGAAGCGTTGAACCTGCATTTTGCTGTTACTCGCATACTATTTAGCAGTTTTTGAGCAGGGTCATTTTCTGGTTTTTCCTCTTCCTGTAGTGATAAAAGCCATGTAATTGGTTTAACAAAAATTGTATTTACCAACCATTTTACTTGCTCCATATTCCTTAAGAATTCCCTTGATATTTTAGTTTTATTTATTCCGTTCTGAAGTCACTTTTGACGGATTACAGTGTATTCCTTAGACTTCATATTAACACTCAATTCCTATTAACCTACAGATTATGTAATGTATTTTATAGGGAAAAATGTTAGATATGTGCTTATCGTACATAGCAGCCGTCTGGCTTCGAATATATTAACGGTGCCAACTGACACAAAAAAGATCTTGAGCCAAGTTTCGGTCCTCGCCCAATCAATTACTCTTTCCTAACACCCCGAATATTACCATCCATCACAAGCACTTCGACCAGCCCATTTTCTTCATCCATCTCAAAACGAACACTACTGCCATTCTTAGCAAAGAATCGCTCGTCACCCTCATGAAAATATTCTTCATTCTCTACATAAGGTAATGCGTTAAGCACAAAGCCATTGCCTGTTTTTTCTAATATCAGATCAACATTCACAGGGTTGGTCACTACATAGGTTCCAATATATTTACTTAATTCCTTTTGGCTTATGGGTACTAACTTCCTAACCTCAGCTTCCGAGTAACCTACGTTTAACGTTTCTTTTAAGCGTATTTCTAGTTCAGTTATTAACTGCCTACCGTTATTGCCGTTCGTCATAATGGCGTAGCCATTGCCCGTTTCTAGCTCAATATATAGCTGCGACATAAAGCCAGCATCAGCGCCGCCGTGGCCAAAGCCCAGAATTTCTCCATCGTCACTCATGTTGATAAAAAAGCCGATGCCAACATTAGGTGCTTCATTGGTTGGCGTATTGTTGGTTAACATTTCTTGCGCGGTGGCTTGTAATATCCAGTCTGTTTTTTGCCCTAAATATGCGCTGCGCACGCCGCTTGCCAATTTCAACATGTCTGATGGCGTGCTCCACATGCCTGCAGCTGCTAATGTGGCGTAGGTATGGGCGCCACCCTTAATTGGCGCACCGTCGCCGTCATAAGGCGTAGCCATATTATTTGATAAGTTGGTCGATATGGGCTGTGCGAAGCCAGAACGGGTCATGCCTAAAGGTTTAAACAAAAGCCGTTGTGACATAGTTGGCAAGGGCTCGCTAGCTACGTCTTGCAAGGTAAGCTGAGCAAGCGTAGTGCCGCCACCGGAATAACGCATTTGTGTGCCAGGTTGAATATCAACAACAACGGCATCGGTATTGGCGGGAAATACACCTTCTAGCACCTGCTGCAAAGTAGGCACGGGTTCGCCCGCCGCGTAACCAGGAAAGCCATGTACTGTAGTGCCAGCCGTGTGGCTTAATAATCTGCGTAAAGAAACAACGTCTTGCCCTGTCCATTCATGTTCAGGCAACTGCCAGCTGGTGAGTAAGGTATTAACATCTGCATCTAAATCTAGCGGGTTATCTTCGCGATATTTCATCAATACTGCTGCAAATGCGGGTTTAGAAATACTTCCAGCTTGGAACACTGTGTTTTCATCAATAGCCAATTCAGTGGCTAAATCTTTAACGCCGCTTTGCATGGTCCAAGCTATTTGCCCATTTCTCATAAACGCAACAGACACACCAGGTACATCATAATGCGCTTGTCTTTGTTCTAAAGATTGGTAATCAACCTCTTGCCCTTCAATTCGAATGCGTTCAGTAAGCCCAGATTTTAAAAGGTTGGCTTCTTTTGATTCTGCGGCAGCAGAAGGGGAGGCGGGCAAGGTTTCAGGCTCTGTACAGCCCAATAACGAAGCTAAACAAAACGAAAGTGTTAAAGAGGACAAGAGCTTGATTGATGTCATTATGTGTATTCCATTACGAGTGAACATACCAGAGTACGTTCCTACTATTATTCGGTCAATGCTAACAATTTTCTAGTTCAGGCACTTGATAGCTAGTCGCCCGTACCTTCCGCAATCTTCTTTCGCAAGTTAGCCAGCCGTGTTTTATAAGCACCATTCTCAACATTTTCTTCATAGCTCATTGCTAGCGCTTTCTCTCGCATTTCAAGTGCCATGGCTAAATCGCCGTTAGCTTCATAACCGTCTGCTAGGCTATCGTAGGCATCAGACTTGTTAGGGAAGCGAGCTGTATTTTTCTTAAAAATTGCAATGGCAGAGTCAAAGTCTTGTTTGTTTAACGCCGCATAACCCGCGTGGTTTACGGCTTTATATTCTGGCTTTGCTTCAAAAGCGTATTTTGCAGAAAGGCCTTTATAGTATTGCTCTACCGCAGGAATGCCTTCTTGTATTATTGCACCTGTTGGGCGTAACGAATTTAGCTGCTTTTGAAGCGCCAAGCTCATACCTGCAAGTGCAGTCGTATTGTGGCTTTCAGATGTGTCTAGCTCGGTATCAAAGTTAAACCCTTTTCGTTCGCTGCTATTTAGTAGTTCAACGTAACGTTCGTATGCGCTTAGCATGTTCCCGTCTTCGTTACCCATGTTGATATAAAGGTATTTGTTAAGGTCGCTATCTGATGCAAAGAACGCTTTTGCCTCTGGAAATATTACTTCTTCGTGCCACCACAAACTTGGGCTAAATGCGAAGTAAGCTTGAAACAGTTCAGGTCGCTCTTGCAGTGCGTATAAGGTAAAAAGGGCGCTTAATGAATGCCCAGAAACAATCGCGTAGTTATTGGTGCGATAGTTTGCCTTTACGTAGGGCTTTAGCTCTTTTTCTAGAAAGTCTAAAAAGTTATTGGCACCACCAGATATTCCCCACTGGTTGTAGCTTTCATCATAGGTAGGCGTGAAGTCTCGCGTGCGTTCGGTGTTGGTAATGCCGATAACAATCATTTCCTGCGCCATTCCAGACTGATTTAACAGGTCAAGCGTGCCTACGGTGTGGGCAAAATTGCGCTGACCATCTAGCAAATATAAAACAGGGTAAGTGGTGTCTTTGTAGCGTGAATAGTTATTAGGTAAGTGAATAAGCAGTTCTCGCGACTCATTCAAAACCTCTGATTTTATTGTTGTAACCACGGCCTCGCCACGTACTTTTGCGTTTACGTGAAAGTTAAGGCTAAAAGTAAGTAAGGCACCGATAAAAACACGGGCAAGCTTTTGATACATTTGAAATTCCCTTTCCCGCTATCAGGCGCGAGCTTTTTATAATTTGTTTATCCTACGCTGTCATAGTCGCTCTTGCTTGTCAAAAATTAGTCAAATAATAGCCAGTTAGAAAGAAAAAAGCCGCAATCAGCAACGTGATGCGGCTTTCCGAGTTGGGCTGACTAGGCAGCCTTATAGAGCAATTGCGTAAAAGGGGTTAGCTAGAACGACCCTCACTCATAGCTGCCTGTTCAAATACCTTAACTCTAGACATATGATCACCTCCTTATCTTCGTTGCTAAAACTAAATCGAAAATAACATAGGCGGGGCTTATGTAAAGCATGGGTCTATTAAAGAAAATTAAGGGAAATCTTATGACTTAGAAATGCGAATGATAAAACGAAAGCAATAATATAAACCTCTTTAATTAAATCTACGTAATCAATGCTAACTGAAACCCTTTGCGCCGCCCGTTGACGCTTAATTAACGCGTCAATGTGTAAGTAGCAGTACGCAAACCGTCAACAAGGTTAGAACGCAGATGCAAATAACAAATACACCCAAAAACAGCATGAGCCGAAACGCCGCACTATTGGTTATGCTTTTTGCTACCTCTTTTTTTACGTTTGCCCAGTCACACTCATTTAAGCAAATTGATATGAAAGGCAGCAATGGCTCGACCGTTAAAGGTAGTGTTCAAGCTACCTTTGACAGCCCGTGGGCCATGACGTTTTTGCCAGATGGGCACAGCCTGGTAACGGAAAAGGCTGGGACTCTGTGGTTGCTCGATAAAAACCAGCAGAAGCGTTTTGAGGTAAGCAATGTGCCAAATGTTACTGCAAGTGGACAAGGCGGTTTGGGGGACGTTATTATTCACCCTGACTTTGCCTCGAATAGCACCATTTATATTTCGTATATTGAACGGGATGAAAAAGACGATGCGTTTAGCGGTGCGGTAATAGAGCGCGCTACGCTTAGTGTTAGCGATAGTGGCGCGAAGCTATCTGGTAGAACGATAATTTGGCGTCAGTCACCCAAAGTGACGGGTGACGGTCATTATTCACATCGCATGGCGTTTTCCCCTGAAGGCTATTTGTTTATTACCTCTGGCGAACGCCAGAAATTTACGCCAGCTCAAAACATGGCAATGAATTTGGGCAAGGTTGTGCGCTTGAACGAAGATGGAAGTGTGCCAGAAGATAATCCGTTTTATGGTAAGGGCAGCGTAACCGAACAAATTTGGACATTAGGTCACCGCAACCCTTTAGGTATCGACTTTGATGAGGAAGGTAATTTATGGGTTCACGAAATGGGGCCGCGCCATGGCGATGAACTTAACCTTATCGAAAAAGCTCGCAACTACGGTTATCCTACTGTGTCGCAAGGCGATCACTATTCAGGTGTAAAAATACCTAATCACGAAGATATCCCTATTTTTAAGTCACCTGAATTAGCGTGGGTGCCTGCTATTAGCCCTGCTGGTCTTATTATTTACAAAGGCGATAAGTTTAGCGACTGGAAAGGTAATGGTTTCATCGGTGGTTTGTCTTCAAAAGCGCTGGTTCGTGTTGCCTTCAATAAAGATGATAAAGGTAAGTGGAAAGTTGAAGAAGCTGAGCGTTACGAGTGGGGTAAGCGAGTGCGTGAAGTCGAACAAGACAGCATGGGCAACATCTACGTGCTTGAAGATAAGGAAGGCGGGCGTTTAATTAAATTAAGCCAGTAAAACGTAAGCGTATTATAATTTGGCTTGTCGATGTGATAGTTTTCGATTCATGCGCGTGTATGACGGACGGATACAAACTTTAGGAACTCTATGAATCAATCTCCTCAAAACTTTAACTTTGAACGTTGTGAAGACGAGCCGATACACATTCCCGAAAGTGTACAAAGTTACGGTTTTCTTATTGCGTTTAGCTACGACGACCTGAATATCTCAATTGTCAGTGAAAACTGCGAAACGATATTTGCAGAGGGGATCGTTGGAAAAAACTTCTTGGATATTCTTTCCTCTGATACTAACGAGCGCGCTTTTCTTGAAGAAACCTTCGATAGAGTATCAAAAAGCAAAATACGCCTGCCTATTAAGTTGATTCTAAATAAAGCACTTTTAAAGGAAGGCGAAGCCAAAGATTATTTAGCGGTTGTTTACGACTCAGGTCATCATTATGTGGTAGAGCTAGAGCCTGCTACAGAGTTCAGAGACGCTTACAGCGCAGAGCAGTTTATAAAGCTTTATTCCATGTCTATTGCGCCGCGCTTCAAAGAAATGACATCGTTAGCTGAGATGGCGCAAGAGATGGTTTCGACTATAAAATATCTCACTAACATGGATAGAGTGGTGCTTTACAAGTTCAATAATGACTACTCTGGTAAAGTTATTGCGGAAGCTAAAGCTGAAGATATGGAGTCTTACCAAGACTTGTACTTTCCAGCGACGGATATTCCGAAACAAGCTAGGGAGCTTTACAAAACAAATTGGGTTAGGCTCACTCCTGACACAGACCTGCCCCCAGCTAGGTTAGTACCTTCTGCCGAGGAGACGGGAAGAGAGCGTTTGGACCTTACTCGTTCGCTGTTACGTACCTTTTCGCCTATTCATCTTCAATACATTAGAAACCAAGGGTTACGCGCTTCGTTCTCCATATCTTTAGTGACGGATGGAGAGTTATACGGGCTGATTTCCTGCCATCATCGCGAACCCTGTTATATACCGCAAAATGTAAGGTTGCAGTGCGAAAATTTAAGCCAGCTGTTTAGCTGGCATTTGTTGGCAAAAGAAGAAGAAATCGCGAAACGCAAAAAGCACATTACTGATAAAGCAGTAGATGCCATGTTGGACAGAATCGGTCCGGCAAACCCTATCAGTCGCGTTGTGAAAAGCGGAGAACGCGCTTTTTTAGACGCGCTTAATAGTTCCGGGTTTGTTTACTATTCACAGTACGAAACCATTACGCTCGGTGCGACTTTACCGATAGAGCTTATAAAAGACATCTTTTCAAAAGCGAGTGAAGAAGGTGGTTTTCCTTACACTAACGATTCACTTTATGATGATTACCCTGAAGCGCGAGAATATGGGATAGCGGGTATTATGATCATCCCGCTGTTTGAAAAAAAGCAGTACTTTACCGCTTGGTTTAGAAAAGAAACCCATCGCGTTCAAAAGTGGATTGGCGCAGAAGATGAAAAATCAGAAGATGCGCCGAAAGCGGAACGCCTTAAACCTCGTTCAGCGTTTACTATCCATACTCGAACCATTAAAGGGCGTTCAATATCTTTCGATAAAACAGACGTTGACACTGCCAACCGGTTAAACAGGATGTTTTTGGTATACGCACTTGACGTGCAAGAGCGTATGCATATTAGTATCCAAGAGCTTGAAAAGCAGGATAATTACAGAAACGAATTCCTTGCTACATTGGCCCATGAGCTGCGAAACCCGCTGGGCCCAATTATGTCAGGCGCGAGCATTTTAGAATCGGTTGATGATGAAAAAACCCGCAAAAGAGTAACGGCTATTATTAATCGTCAAGCCGAATACATGTCTAAACTGATTAACGATTTAATGGACGTATCTCGTATAACCCGGGGCAAGGTTAAGCTTGAATTTGAGCGGTTAAGTATTCAAGACGTGCTTTCTGATTCTCTTGAAATTGTCGAACAGCAGGTAAAAGCGAAGAAACACGATATATCCGTAAATTTTCTTGACGAAGATGTAACCGTTTATGGAGATAAAGCGCGCTTAAGCCAGATATTCTCAAACATTATTCATAACGCGACCAAGTATACAAAAGAGTCTGGGAAGATTGTTGTAGATATCAGAAAAGAAGGCGTGATGATTGTCGTTTCTGTTAAAGACAACGGTATGGGCATTCCTGAAGACAGATTAAAAGACGTGTTTAACATGTTCACTCAAATTGAAGCTCATTCTACGCATACCAAAGGCGGGCTTGGTATCGGGCTAACCTTGGTAAGTAAACTGGTGGCTTTACATCACGGTGAAGTATCCGTGAAAAGTGACGGCGTTGACCAAGGAAGCACCTTTGAAGTAAGGCTACCTATTTCAAAAACCGCTTACGAGCAATCAGACAGTACAGAAGTCGAATCGGTTATTCAAAACAAAAGTAAAGTGATGTTCGTGGATGACAACGCGGATCTTATCGATGCTTATTGTTTGCTAGCTGAGTCGATGGGAGTTACTGCTTTGGGAATTACCTCTCCTACAGAAGCGGTAGAGGAATTTAAAGCCTTTAAGCCAAACTGTGTATTCCTTGATATCGGCATGCCAGATATAGACGGCTATGAGCTAGTTAAAATGCTTAAAGTTTTACCTGAAGCTGATAACGTTAAGTTTTACTCTCAAAGCGGGTGGGGGTCAGACAAATACGTGGAAGACTCTAAAGCAGCCGGGTTCGACGAGCATTTTGTGAAGCCTTTGTCTAAAGATACTATCAGGTCAGTGCTAAGTTAGTCTTGCAGGGCCCGCTGGTGCGGTAACGCATGATGGATGGTAAGTAAAGAAAAGCGCTCGCAAGTGAATAAGAGTCTCGAAACGGGTTATAATAGCAGGCAAACGTAATTAGGAATAAATATGAAAGTCTGTGGTATAGATTTAAAAGGTAACGAAGCAATTATTAGTTTGGTGTCGCTAGCTGACGGTTTGTTTCATTTGCCCGACTGCCGTACGCGCCGCTTAACCCTAGCCGATACTAGCGCCAAGGGGCTAAAAAGCTTTCAAAGCACCTTCGCGAAGCTTGTCGAAGATTATAAAATTGATGCAGTGATCATTCGCCAGCGTCAAAGCAAAGGTAAATTTGCGGGAAGTGCAATTGGCTTTAAGTTAGAGGCAGCAATTGAGTTAATTGATGGGTTAGAAGTTATTGTATTTAGCCCTACGGATATTAAAGAGTCGCTTCGCAGAAACCCGCTAGCAGTTCCGTTCTCTGAAACCGGTCTAAAACAGTTCCAAGAGACCGCGTTTACTACAGCATATGCATGGCTTATGAAAAATGAGTATGCGTCGCAAGAGTCTGATCAATAATAAACATAGGTTTGCTGCTTAAACGGACAACTTTCTCAATGAAGTAAAGAAGCAGTGAAAGTATAAGTATTTGGCACCATATTTTTATTGAAGTGTTGTTAAATAAAGGATGCTTTTCATTGGAAAAGCATCCATCACGGTCAAATCTTATTTAAGTAAGGCCGGAAAGTCTGGATGAGAGAAAATCTCAGTATTTAATTTTTGTACAGCAGGTACAAAAGAGCGCTGCATTTCAGAACATGCAGACGTAGCTAGGTAACTTGACTCGTAGTCGTAGCGAGATGTTATGTCTAAGTTTTTACCGTTACTAGATGCTAAGGATAAATCAAACTCCCAATAAGCATTACCGATAACTGTGCTACCGTAAATATCGTTTAGGTTTGCAGTTAAAACTGTAGAAGACTCATCTTCATAAAGATCAGCAACAACCATCTCAGCTAAAATGGCATCTCTGATATAAGTTGCAAAAGTTCGGCCTTCAGGGGTACCCACTGGAGAAGACAGACGGCACATTACCTTCGACTCGTTCTTGCCTGAATCAGTGAATTCACCAATATTAGTTTGAACGTCTTGCTTCGCCAAAGCTCTTAACGCGATGGTATTTTCAGTTGAAGTTGCATAGGTATGGACCTTGTTTGCACATCCAGTAGCAAAAAGTGAAATACCAAGTAGAAATATAGCTTTTATATTATTCATTTTTTTTTCCTTGCCCGATTAAAAGTCTCTCGTTACTGGGCGCTATTGTTTCGAGAGGGTTGAAAGCGTTTAACTTTTTAAAACGCCAAGTAATAATACATGAATTATCTAACTGTTGAACATGCAAATATTCTTAAGTACACCTACAAATAAGAGGCGGGCCTTGTCGAAAGCCATCGAAGAACAAGACACTCATTAAATTGAAGTGCAAAAAAGGATATTTAGCGGATTCTGTACCACTGTCTCATGGCCTATAAGCGCGGGTATAAGTTAAACAGTCAAAAGGCAATGGAAGAAATACGCCCATTCCGGTTGATTATTTACCCCATCATCCCCTTAACTTTTTCACTTAATTCCAATAAAGCTGCGTGAAGAGCTTTTAACTGGTCGTCGAATCTGTCAGTTGTTTTATGCTCGTTGCGCTTTATGGTTAGCTCTATCGTGCTTGCTAATTCTGCAAGTGGAAATGCGCCGATATATCGAAGCGCGGTTGTGAAGATATGCGCTATCTTTGCGATGGAAGGGTAGTCATGGCTATCAATAGCTTGTTTGAGTGCACTAAGCTCACCTTCTAAAGCCACAAAGTCGTTAAGCAAGTCGTTGTAAAGCGTTTCATCACCAAGCAAGGTTTCTAGGGCTTTTGATTTATCTATTAACGTAAGTGAACCAGTCGATACAAGCTTGTGGTTATTTACTGCTGAGGTGGCCGAAGACTGCCTTTTATCCAATACCTCAACAAGAACATCAAAAAAGCGATTAGGGTCGACAGGTTTATTAATATGACCATCCATTCCAGCCGCTAGGCTTTTATCGATGTCTTGCTGCATCGCATGAGCGGTTGTGGCGATGATAGGTAAAGTTAACTTCAGCTCTTCTCTAATGTGTTTGGCAGCCGTTAAACCATCCATTACTGGCATTTGGATATCCATCAATACTACGTCGAATGCGCTGTCTTTACGCAGTATGCTTATTGCTTCTAAACCATTATTTGCAATTTCAATTGAGGCTTTGGTTTCAGCTAAAAGGCCAATAGTTACTTTTTGGTTTAGTGCGTTGTCTTCAGCAAAAAGAATACGTGTACCTTTTAAATTAGGCACTGTAGGTTTGTCTTTAGGTAAGGCTTTAGTTTTTACGTTAAGACATAGCTCTTGCAGCTCATCTACCAGCTCACTTGTGCTGAATGGTTTCTTTATAAAGTTACGTATGCCAAGTTGGTTCGCTTGTTCTCTCATACGTGGCGACTCAAACGCATAAAGCATGATCACTTTTGGCTGCTTAATTGAAAACTCTTGGCTCATTATCGCCGCTACTTCCAGGCCATCTATATCTGGCATATTCCAATCTAAAATGAGTACATCGTAGGGAGATGAGGCGGCTAAAGCTGCGCGCATCTTTACAATTGCGTCTTTTCCGCCAGAAGCGATATCAGCTTGAATATTGGCCATTGAAAGGGCTTCAGAAATTGCGTCTCGCGATGCTTCAATATCGTCGGCTATAAGCACTTTTAACGCAGAAAGCTGCTTAGACGGCGAAATAATTTGTTGAGAGGTGTCCTGCTGAACTTTTACGGTAAAGTGGAAAATAGAGCCTTTTCCTAGCTGGCTTTCTACCCAGATTTCGCCGCCCATTAAAGCCGTGAGCTGTTTACAAATTGCTAGGCCTAAACCTGTGCCACCGTAGCGTCTTGAAATGGATTCGTCACCTTGATTAAAAGGTTGGAAAAGCTGAGCTTGATGGGCGCTACTTAAGCCAACGCCTGAATCTTTCACTTCAAACTCAAGTTGAATACCGTCTGTGGTTTGTGTGCACCTAACGCTAACGGAAATAAGTCCATCTTCGGTGAATTTAAGCGCGTTACTTAATAGGTTGTTTAGCACCTGCTGTATGCGCAACGGGTCGCCAATTAGGTTTAGCGGTACGTCTCGTGAAATATGCTGAATAAGCTCTATGTGCTTTTCTTGCGCGCGGGTTAGATGCAACCTAATAGTTTGGTTTACTAGGGCATCTAAATTGAATTGCGTCGATTCTATATCTAGCTTGCCAGCCTCAATTTTAGAGAAATCGAGAATGTCGTTAATAATACTAAGCAGCGTTTGCGATGCGCCCTCAATTTGTATTAAGTTTGTTTGCTGGTCTTTGTCTTCTGCGGCGCGTTGAGAAAGCTTGGTAAGGCCAATAATCGCGTTTAGCGGTGTGCGAATTTCATGGCTCATACGGGCTAGAAAATCTGACTTAGCTTTAGTCGCTTTACGTAAGTCCTGCGTCAGCGTATTAAGGGCTTTTCGCTGTAGTCGGGTTCTAAGCCACAGCCCGACTACTAAACCTAATGAAAGGATCACAAAGCCAATAAAATATAGTTGCTGAGTGTTCTTTTTCTGTTGGATCAGGTTTCGCTGTTCTTTGAGCTGATTGTCTTTTTCTAGAAGCTTTATTGTTTCTTCTTTTTCAGACACGGCTAATCGCACGCGGTGTAGCGCCATTAGCCTTGACTGTTGCTCATTAAAGCTTTTCTTGAATGCTTGTTGATGTTGCTTTGAATAGCTAAGTGCGGCTTCTAAGTTTCCGTTTTTTTCGTGAAGCTCGATAAGTTGGTTTAAAAGGTCAGTAACCAATACTTTGTCATTTTTAATGACGTCTTTTTCAAGCCCTGCTTCAAGTTCGCTGATAGCAAGCTCTATATCACCCTGTTGCTTATAGATGTCTACAAGGTGAAGAAGGTGAGAGCCTTCGTTATAGCGAAACCCAACCTGACGGTCGGCTTCTGACGCTTGATTCAGTTTCTTTAATGCTTCGCTCAAATTCCCTTGTGCAATGTGAAGCTCTACCATGGCGCTGTGTACAATGCCAATGAAAGGGTAGTTAGCTTCGCGAAGCAAATTTTCGGCTAATAATAGGCTTACTTTCGCATTTTGATATTCGCCTAGCGCACGCTGTGCATATCCTTGGAAAAAGTACGCGGTTCCTTCTCCCTCTTTATTATTAAAACGTTGTGCTGCGGCCAAATACTGATGCGCAAATGTCAGCATCAGTTCATAATTTTTTAGCGACATGTAAACGTTGCCCATGGCGCTATACACCAAAAGAACGCGGTCGCTTCCTACTTCGTTGTAAAAATCTAGCGCTTGGTGCATGGCTTCTAGTGCATTGGCATGCTCGCCTGAAAAATCTAGAATTAAGCCCTCTAGCCGATAAGACTCCGCAAGAGCCCGGAGATTTTCTGATGAATTTGCGTACTTTCGGGCTTCAAGTAATGCTTCGTAGGCCGACGTATAATCTTGTTTTAAAACATAAAAGTATGATTTTATATTTAAAAAGCGGGCATGTTCAAAAGCATCAGGCTGAGCTGCAAAAAAAGCATGTAATTCTGTAAACGTATTTTGAACATTCGGGTCGTTCTCTTGAATTCGCGCTTTAAGCTCAGAAAGCTGGTGTACGGCAGAGGATGCCTTGTCTTGCGGCGCAGCGGGAGCGCGCGCAGGTAGTGTCATCAAGGTAATGACACTAACAATATACAAGGCATAACGCTTCATAATTCGTTTATTGGTCGTTAGTAGCTAACAACACGAATCGTCTTACTGGTATCGTCAAAGCGCTTAGATAGCTCGTCCCAGTTTTGATCTGCAATAATTTTTACTTCATCGGCAGACAAGCCGTATTTCTTTGCTGTTGCAACAGGGTCGCTCTTGTAGGCGTCCATTAGCTTGCTGTTGGTGTCTAGTTCAACCATGAAATCTTGAATAGATTTTGCCATTTTTATTATCCTTTTTAATTTACAGTTGGGTTTCTATAGTTAGTCACTTGTTTTTCTGTTAGGCCTAGCTTTGCTAATCGGTCCTGTCTATACGCTGGCATTCCTTTTGAAGGAACAACGAGAGTAGAGATTAAAGTGGGTGTTGCGAATTCGAGTTCACGAAGCAGTACTTTCTCTATTTTGGGTTCGCAAAGTGGCAGTGTCGCCGCTTCATAAATGATAAGTTCGTGATCCGCTGGATAATGCTCCGCCAATATATCTGCCAACATGGCTAGCCCTGATTGACTATGACTTGCATCTAATACGCTTAATGTGGCTTCTCCGGCTAAACCAATTTGCCAGATTATTTGAGTCATATGTGGGTCGATGCGGTAATCGCGAAACAGAAATTGGGTGGCTTCGTAAGACTGGCAGCCAAAGCGTGAGGGGTCTATGCCTAAATCGGCAATTAAGCAGTCTTCTGCCGATACACCGGGCAACATTTTGGCCTCTAAGTTCATATCCTGGACACGGCGGACAGCTTCATGAGAGGGAGTAACAAAAACACCGGGATGACCATAAAAAGCAACGCAAACTTTATTGCCTTCTACTACAGACTCTACAATTCTATCGGCCATTTGAGAATAGGTGAGGGCGCGGGATTTTCCTTCTTCATAAAGGTCGTCTAGCGATACACTATTTGGGTTAAGCGTAGTTACCGCGTACTCGCCAACTTTGTTCATGATACCCATGAAGACAATGTCGGCATTTTCAATATGGCTTCTAGCGGCAAGGGTCATTTGGCCTGCAACGCTAATGCCTGTGCCGACCACAACAAGTGATCCCTTTTTATTGGTGTCCATACTTCCTATACCGTCTACGACACTGTTGTTTTTCCCACTATAAAATAGAATTAAGGTTTTTGCTATATTCACAAGTTAGCCCAAGACTAATAAATTATATTAAGTAAACGTTTGATTGCGTTTAGGCTATTATCGAAAAATATCGCTAATAAGAATGTATAAAAAGGATTAAAGCGTGTTCTCAATTCATGTAGAGCGAACCATAAATAAACCTATTGAAGAGGTTTTTTCCGTATTAAGTGACCATGCTAACTATGCGCAGTTCAAAGCTATTGAGCAGTCTAATTTACTGGTTAAAGGTAAACATGAGACAAATGGGCTGGGTGCCGTACGTGAGATTATTTCTGGGGGCTCGAACCTTCACGAAGAGATAGTGGCTTACGAGCCGCCTCATAAATTAGGCTACAAAGTGGTGAAGTCGAAGCCTTTGCCATACGATCATCAGTTAGGTGAAATAACACTGAAAGAAGAAGGTGGAAAAACGCATGTTACTTGGCGCTCGAAAGGGCACATTACTCTTTTTCTTTTAGGAAGTCTTTACTTTGATAAACAGATTCAAAGTGTTGGAAGCCGTGCTTTCGGCAGTATCTTAAAACAAATTGATAATATGGCGTGATTCGCCGTTATAAAGCGTAATAGGCATTAGCTTAAAGTTTCGCTAAACCGGTAGTAAACATAGCTCATGTAACCGGGTTATAGTAAGCGGCATAAAGTAAGCGGCATATAGTTAGCGGGATTTGCCCGTTTTTAGTAACTGGCACAGGTTTATTTTAAGGCTGGCCCGTTCTTGGGTCTCAACAGACGGTTCTAACAGTCACTGGCATAGAACCGTGTTCACTTCTTCTAATACGTCTGCATATCGGCAGTGTTCAAAACTGCCAAATCCTTTCACTTGTCTTATTTTTAAGCGGCTAAATAAAGGCATTGTCATGCCAGTTAGAAAGCGACAATAAATAGAAGGGGTAATAGTGCCTTCAAACTTACCGCTTAAATGTGTTTTCAGCGCTGTCATAGCTGCAGATATTTGTTCACTATCTGGTGTTGATATTGGTGATGAATAGCTAAGCTTTGCCACATCGCCCGTACATACACTGCAATGTCCGCACGTCTTCGGCGCTTGAGTATCATCAAAATATGCAGACAAGTTGTGGCTTAAGCAGGTGTCTTGTTCGAAAAAGCTTACAAGTGCGGCGATGCGCTCGACCTCTTTACGCTCGTTCTCCGCAAAATAGTGGGCTAGTTGGGTTGCCAAATCTCTAGCATGGAGTAGATCGTTATTAACACGGTACACATCTGTAATTAAGCGCGATGTGAGTTCTATATGATTGTACTCGTGCAAGTATTCCAAGGCCGCCACAACTCTAGAACGCTCTGCACCGTAGTGCTGATAAATACTGTCAAAATCGACGACACCCCAGACTTTCTTCATATTTGAATATGTAAATACGGCGTCTAAAAACCGCGCACGCTCTTCTGAAAACAGGCTTAATATAGTGGCTTTATTTGTAATGAAGCGGAATTTGTATTCTGCAAAATAGGCATACAAAGGGCGAATAACGTTAGCCAGTTCAAGTTGTACTAACAGAGTTTTAAGCGGAAGCTGACGGATATTACTCGCACTCGACAAACTATTTATCTGTGTTTCCCACTGGTAAACGCTAGCTTCATTGCTAACTGATGGGCTAATTGGGTTAGCAGCATCTTTCTTTTCTCTATCATGCGTTACTCTTTTTTCCATTGCTGGGGCTTGCGACTTAATGTCGTTAAGCACGCGTTCAATAGCGCTTTTATCTGGCGTGTCGCCGTAAACAAAGTTTTCTATGGTGACAAGCCCATCTAGGTTCGCGAGTACGGTACAGTTTGCTGTTTCTCCATCCCGTCCGCCCCTGCCAATTTCTTGGCTGTAGTTTTCGATAGACTTGGGCAAGTCGTAATGAATTACAAAACGAATATCTGATTTATCTATGCCCATACCAAAGGCAATAGTAGCTACAACAACTTGAATCTTATTGCTCATGAAGTCTTGTTGGATACCCTGCCTTATTTTACTGTCGAGGCCAGCGTGGTAGGCCTTCGCAGCAAATCCTTGCTGCTGCAAAAAGCGCGCTACTTCCTCTGCGCTATTTTGTAATGTAACGTAAACAATCCCAGCACCTTGTTGTTTTTGAATTTCTTCAACCAGCACTTGGTTTTTGTGGGCTTCGAGAACGGGCCGCACATATAAATTTAAGTTAGGTCTATAAAACCCCGTTTGAATAATATTGTTCGGCGCGATATCAAAGCGGGCCGACATATCTTCTTTTACTTTTTTAGTGGCCGTTGCTGTAAGTAGCAATACCAGCGGGATATTAAGCTCTTTTTGGTAGGCGGGAAGCTTAAGATAATCAGGGCGAAAGTTATGGCCCCACTCAGAAATACAGTGCGCTTCATCAACCACAAGCATACTGACCTGAACGGATTCAATAAACTGCCTAAAGCGCTCGTTCTTAAAACGCTCCACTGACACCATTAAAATTTTACACTTACCTGAACGCACATCGTTCATCACTTGTTTGTTTTGCTCAGGTGTTAACGTGGAATCGATGCTAGCTGCTGCAATGCCTTTGCTATGCAAAAATTCCAGCTGATCTTTCATTAGCGCCAGTAATGGAGAAACCACCAACGTTAAATGTGGCAGCTGCGTAGCGACGAACTGGTAACACAAAGATTTACCCGAACCCGTCGGAAAAATCGCTAACGTTGAATGCCCACTAAGTAGAGAATCCACCGCCTCTTTTTGCCCCTCGCGAAACGCTGAGAAACCAAAAAGCTGTTGTAAAATATTGGGGTCAGAAGACATTCTTTTTATCCAAGTAGTTGATGATTTAGGTCTAACTATTTCTATCTAGTCGTATGTTGGGACAAGATAAAGAAGAAATCTAAAACTTGTTATATGGTGTTGTGGTAATAAACGCAACGATACCCGAGTCCAGTTTCAGCCTCAGTCAATCTTTGTAGCCCCAGGGCGTACTGGGAACGGGGACCGTGTTATCTAGAACGAAATCAACCTGGACTTCGCGCGCTGGGCGAATCAATCGGTAGCTAAAGCGGTTGGGATAAATCATCATTTGCCACACGTTATCGGTGGATGCTGCTATCCCAGATTCTATAAATAATGCTTTTGAGTAGGCGTCTGCGGGAAATGATTGAACTTGCACGTACCCTTCATCTACAGTATGCCCGCCATACATGGTTGAAGAATGGAAACTGCCGTCTTTATTTCTGTGGTCGTGTTTTAACATAAGACCAGCGCCAGTCTTTGTTAATATCCAGGTGCGGGACGCGTCTTCACCCACATGAAAAGGTATCTGAATTTCTGAGTCTGTACACTTTCGTATGTGCATAACAAGTTCTGCGTCACCGAAGGTATTACCTACATTATCTTTACTCACTTTTCCTTGAAACGCTTTTCCGCAGTGCGCTTTTATTGAGTTAAAAAACGCGTCCTGGGTAGGAATTGAGACCAAAGGTGCAGCTTTACCAAACGCCACATTGCTTATGCCGATAAGTCCTAGAAAGAGGTATATACAGTGTCTTTTCATTTTTTATTCACTATTACAAGTCGATATTCGCTTTGCAGTATAAATCATCTAGATTATCGGGTGTATAAACCATCGAAACGCATATGTATTCGAAATATAAATACTGCTGATAGTGGTGGCGTGTTAGCTTAACAGTACATAGAGCGTTTAATTTTTAGGGCACAAGAGTCAATATGAATAAATCTAAACAACTATTTACGCTAATTACATCAGAAGGTGAGCTTCAGGTATCGCTAAAAGAGGTAGATGTTCCCGAGCCGAAGCCGCACGAAGTTATTGTGCGCATGGAAGCCTCTCCAATAAACCCGTCAGATATGTGGCCTATGTTTGGACCAGCAAGCCTTGATAAAGCCACTTTCGATGCTGATAAGAACGCATTGGTTGCGCCGGTACACAAGCCTTTGCTAAGCCGTATTAAGTCACGTCTTGACCAAACTTTACCTATTGGAAATGAAGGCGCAGGTACAGTAGTTGCCGCGGGTGATAGCCCTGAAGCGCAGGCTTTGATGGGCAAGACCGTATCTATACTTACCGGCGCAGCGTATACAGAGTATGCGTGTGTACCCGTACAGGCGTGTTTACCTCATATGGATAGCACTACGCCGCAACAAGCTGCGTCTTCATTTGTTAACCCGCTTACTGCACTTGGTATGGTTGAAACCATGCGTATGGAAGGGCACAAAGCCTTGGTTCACACTGCAGCGGCGTCTAACCTTGGGCAAATGCTAAACAAAATTTGTTTAGAGGAAGGCGTAGAGCTGGTCAATATCGTTCGTAGCCAAGAGCAGGTAGACCTACTTAAAGGTATTGGCGCGAAAATTGTGCTTGATTCCAGCAGTGAGAATTTCAAAGCTGAACTTTACCAGGCTATCGACAGCACTGGCGCTACACTTGCGTTCGACGCCATTGGCGGCGGTGAGCTAGTTAGCGATATCCTTACCATGATGGAAGCGTCGGGTAGTAAAGATGCAAAAGGCTTCAACACTTATGGCTCTGACAGCAATAAGCAAGTGTATATCTACGGCGGTTTAGATTTCTCTCCGACAATCTTAAACCGCGCTTACGGTATGACGTGGAGTATTGGTGGTTGGTTATTAATGCGCTTCTTAGGCAAGCTTGATAAGAAACGCGTAGGCGAGTTATATCAAAAAGTAGCTACGGAAATTAACACTACCTTTGCTTCATCGTACAGCAAAGAGTTAAGCCTCGAAGAAGCGTTACAGCCAGAGAATGTGGCTTTGTATAATGCGAAAAAGACAGGTACGAAATATCTAATTGTGCCTAATAAAGGCGACTGATGCCTAAGCTTTAAAGCGCCATGCTTTAATTTAATAGATTAAAGTAGAAGGGCTCGTTGATCTTTGATGTATAAGCCACGGTTTAAAGGTACATTAAAGGTCACCGGGCCCTTTTTGTATTCAGTACTTACTGTATGAAAGGATAATAAAAGCCTGCCTAAAGTGATGTAAAAACTAGTAAAAGGTATTAAAAAAGCAACATGCCTGAAGGTCCAGAAATTCGTCGTGCTGCAGACAAAGTCGAAGCAGCAATTAAAGATACACCCTTTGAAAAAGTAGAGTTTGGGTTAGCGCAGCTTAAACCCTATGCTAAGCAGCTGGAAGGCGAAAAAGTCTTGCGTATGGAAACCCGTGGTAAGGCGCTAATCACCCATTTTAGCAATGGGCTTTCTATGTATTCACACAATCAGCTTTATGGTGTGTGGCATACCTGCAAACGCAATGAAATGCCTGATACTAAACGTCAGTTAAGAGTAGGGCTTCATACCGAAACACATAGTGCTATTTTGTATAGCGCGTCCGACATTAGTATTTGGCCAACACAAACCATTCATGAACATCCTTTTTTGCAGCGGGTTGGGCCTGATGTACTCAACGATTCGGTAACAGAAGAGCTGGTGTTAGAAAGACTACGTTCAAAAGCATTCTATAACCGGTCACTTAGCGGTTTATACCTAGATCAGCGCTTTATGGCAGGACTGGGGAATTACCTTCGCAGCGAAATCCTATTTGCAGCAGGCGTTCACCCATCCCTCAAACCCTCTCAATTAGATGATGAGCAGCTGCGCAGCTTATCGCATCACACCTTAGCCATATGCAAACGCAGCTATGAAACTGGTGGTTATACCGTGTACACAGAACTACGCGAAGTGCTTGAAGCAAAAGGCGTCAACTTCGAAGGCACGCGGTTTATGGTGTTCGACAGGGAAGAGCAGCCTTGTAGAGTCTGCGCCACTCCAATAAAGCGACAGACGTATAATGGGCGACGTCTCTATTGGTGTAGCCAGTGTCAGGCAAAGTGATCTCGAACGGTCACTTTTTTCCTACAGATAAGGTGCTATCGACTGAAGCTACATTGCGTATTGAGCGGTATCGCACTTTGACTGGGTTTTGCGTGTAACCCAATCAATGAGGCTAGATAGCCTTCAGCGATGTACTCGACGCTTTACAAACATAAATACCAGCATCACGCTTAGGCCAAATATGGCGATACAGAGCGAACCGATAGTGGCATCTCTGAAGCTAAAAAATTGTGCCACGGTGCCCGCGCCAATGGTGCCTAGCATCATACCTACTCGGGTGGCATTTGAATAAAACGCTGAAGTGAAACCAGTCAAATCAGGCGCTTGTTGTTGCAGTAAGGTCAACCCAATGCCAGCATATAAACCGTAGAATAGGGCATTCAGTATTTGAAGTGTTAACAGCTCCCAACTCGATTGAGAGAAATATACGCCGACGTAAAAGCAACAACCAAAAATAAATGCCACCGCCATAATTCCAGCAGGAGGAAAGCGTCGCGCTAACTTTGCCGCTAGCAGCATAGTAGGTATTTCAAGCGCGGCTACCACGCCCATCATTAGCCCTGGCAAATTTTCCGCTAGCCCTAGCTCATTCATAACGTACAAAGGCATTGAAGATAAATACATAACGTTACCTGCCATTCCGGCAAGTATGGCCAAACCAACCAGCCAAAAAGGCAGAGAAAGTGAGCCTTTTAGCGAAGTGTTAAGTGACTGTTGACTGGCTTTTTGAGGCGGTACTACGTTAACGACAAATAGCGTGGCAACAATTACGCAAACGATAGCCACTGAAAAAGACGCGGCGAAGCCAAAGTTTGCTACCAGGGTAAATGCCAGTGGTGGACCTACCACCCAAGCAAGAGAGATGGCCGCTCGCACCTTCGAATTAAATGCGGCTACATCGATGTCTTGGTTTTTTGCCCATAGCCCCGACACAGTCAACATTTGAGATACAGCCCCGGCACCTACCGACATAAACAAAACGCCTGCTAAAAACACGTGCCAAAATTGTTCGCTGAATATAAACGCGACCATGGCAATGCCAACGCAAACCATGGTTAGTCCGTAAAGGCGATTCGCGTTAAAACCTTTGTCAGCCAAGTGACCTAAATATTGACTTATCACCAAGCCTGATAACGTCACGGAAACCATATAAATACTGATATATATAGGCTCAACATTTATCTCGTCAATCAGAAAATAGCTCATCAGTGGCGTAACAAAAGACGAGGTTAACCCTGTTAATAGACTTAACAGTAGAAAAGGAAGTTGCGGTGAAAATGCGTGACGCGATGACATGAGGGTACAAGCTCCGAGGGCTGTTAAATATGGATGACCGAAATTCGTAAAGAAAAGGTCGCAGCCCTTAATAACGAGAACGCATTATAAGTGCTGCATTTCTCATGTCTATGTCGTTAATAGTATTCGGCCCACATGGTTTGTTATCACGTGCTTTCTAATGGATAAGATGAAAAAGAGGGGGAACGGCACAGCAAAGCTTTACAAATCTATTGTTCGCTAAAGCTGTGCTGCTTAAACACTGTTATTAGTGTGTGCGCACAAGCCAAATGTGTGCGCTTGTTCTATAGAAAACTCGCAATCTCGCTAAGCGACTTCTTACTCTTGGCGTGAGCCGGAATGGTGGCATTATCTGCTGGGTAGCCCGCAATAATGAGCATGTAAGCGCGCTCGTTGTCTGGTCGTTGGCACACGTCGGTTAGAAAGTTCATAGGTTTTGGCGTATGGGTCAAGGTTGCTAAACCTGCGTTGTGAAGTGAGGTAATAAGCATGCCCACGGCGATACCCACTGATTCGTGCACATAGTAGTTTTGGCTTTTTTCACCAGTTTCTGTTTCACCAAATTTTTGACTGAATACGGCTATAAGCCAAGGCGCTGTTTCCAGATAAGGTTTACTTGCATCAGTGCCTAACGGCTTGAGGTCATCTAGCCACTGTTGCCCAGCACGCCCATTATAAAAACCGCGCTCATGGGCTTCAGCCTGTTCGCGTATTTGTTGTTTTACTTCGGGCGACTGTATTGCGGCAAAATGCCAAGGCTGATGATTCGCTCCACTAGGTGCAGTGCCAGCGGTCAAAATACAGTTTTCAATTACTGCTTTTTCAACGGGGCGGTCGCTAAAGTGTCGAATGCTGTGGCGACGCTGCATGGTTTTCAAAAATTCTTTGCTGCGAGCTAGCATTTGCTCTTCAGGGTATTCAATAAAATCATTGAGTGGTGAATGGTCGTGAGGCTGCATTTACTGTCTCTTATTTGTTTTCTATTACTTTATCGCTTCTGAAGCGTTATTAAAAACAAAACAGGCAAAACGAATGTTGTAGTACAGAGCAAAATAACAGGTCACGTGATTACGTATGCACAATAAAAAAGCGATTCACTCAGGCAAAAGTGGATCGCTTTGGTGCAATAGGTTGGGTACTGCAAATGTCTATTAGTGACGTTTGAACGGCGGGCGCGTGCCTCGTTTTTGTGTGTCAGCTTGTTCTTCGAGTATTTCAAGCTGAGCTACGTCGTAAACTGGCATCATTTTCGTCACTCTACGATATGGTGGCTTACCACGCATAATGACGTCTTTCACTTCTACATACTCGATGGCGTCTTGCCCTACCGATTCCAATTGTGCAACATCGTTAACCGACAAGCTTACGATTTTGCGTTTGAACGGTGGCTTGCCAGAGTAATCGACAACTTGCACATCTACAGTTTCATCGCTTAATGCAGACATTGCCTGTGCTGCATTTGCAGAAACGCCAAGTGAAACCGCGGTAATTAATGAACCCAATACATAGCGTAATTTCATGTTGTGTCCTCTTATTGAATTGCTACTTTAGTATATTGTATGACCAAAAAAGTTCTAAACAATGGCGATTGGTGATAGTCATTTGCTATCACCTGGCGGCTTACAAGAAGTTTTAACAATCAAGAAGACCGCGAACGAGTTTAGTGACGACGGGCCATGATAGAAATTAGATGGTTAACCATAGTGCAGGAAAAATGAGTGGCTGCACCGTTCTGGTGCTATGGAACTGCGTAGTTTTAAAGACTGCAGTCTAAATCAATCACTTAGTTTTTGGTCTTTATCTTGCTGTCACCTAATACCTATTTAGAATCGGCACAAGGTACACTTGCGATGAAGTTAAAATTCAAGGTGCCGTCACTGGCGCTATCAACTTTATTGTTCGCTTTTGCATCGACAGTGTCGGCGATAGAACAAAGTATTCCACTTTCACAAAGCAAAGGAGGCACGCTTTATTTAGAGGCAACCTTGGAATCGAATGTAAATGCCTCATTTTTATTGGATACGGGTTCAAGTCTGCTGACCCTAAATCAAGCCACCTTCGATGCTTTAACACGCAACCAAAAGCTGCTTGTCACTCGAACCTCGGCAGCAAGGATGGCGAACGGAAAGATCGTCAAGATATCACAGTATCAGTTAAATTCTGTTCGAATTGGTAACACTTGTGAAGTCGGGCCGGTGGAGGTCGCTGTGCTTCCGAAAGGAAACAACATTTTAGGCATTAACACGTTACTAAGGGTTGCCCCCTTAACAATAACGTCTGATTCTGTGATTTTAGCGGGTTGCGATTAGCCTTAGCTACAAACAGCATCTTTATTTTTAGCTAAATTAAATGCCAACAAAAAAGCGAACCCGAAGGCTCGCTCTCTATTTTTTATAGGGCGATTAACTTAATCGTCGCATTCGCTAACGTCGCCGCCCATTTGCTCTTTCATTTTCACGCAAGCTTCATGTGCTTTCTTCGCTGCTGCATCTTTATACTCACCTGCTTTTTCAGCAGTTGCGTCGTACGCGTCAGAGGCCATATCTTTGCCGTCTTCGTATGCGTCTGAAGCCATTTCTTTGCCATCTTCATAGGCATCAGAAGCCATTTTTTTACCGTCTTCGTAGGCATCAGATGTCGCGTCTTTGGTTTCATCCCAAGAATCTGCCGCGCCTTCTTTGGCCTCTTCATAGGCTTCAGAAGTAGTCTCGCCTGCTTTTTCCATCTCTTTGCTTA
Organism: Alteromonas sp. HB246098; assembly: GCF_054890645.1. Classification (NCBI taxonomy): domain Bacteria; kingdom Pseudomonadati; phylum Pseudomonadota; class Gammaproteobacteria; order Alteromonadales; family Alteromonadaceae; genus Alteromonas; species Alteromonas sp. HB246098. Next base: position 143,811 of record NZ_JBTZUG010000002.1, read on the forward strand.
CTTCGCTTTTTGTTTCTTCGCTAGACTCTGTACAGCCCATTAAAGACAGTAGTAGTGCTAACGCCATTGCTTTAGTTTTCATTATGAAGCTCCTTTTACTGGGATAGTGGCTATTTTTATAACCGGTCAACATGGTGTTCGAACATGCAGCATAAGGCTAAGGGTTACTAGCCATTTAATATTAATGTTTGGCAAGCTGGATATTCAACCAACTCAGTCTAGCCTACTTATCTAGTAAAGTGTAAGTAGACTTTATGTGGAAAAATGAAAGGTTTATAACAAAAAAAGTGCGATCTATAGAAAATAAGTGCGTCGCAAGATGCTGTTTTGTGATGTACTACGCGGGTTATTCTTCTGGGCCTTGCGTAGTAAACACAAGATGTCGACGCATGTCTTTCAAAACTACACCTTTTTTAAGTAGCGCTGCGCTTAATCGTCGCTGCCATTTTTTTAATTCAGGCTCGGCCCGTGACAGTGTCTCTTCATTTTCGAACTGAAATCTTAGCAGTAAAGAACCTGGGAATTGATGATATTGAACGTCGAACCAACACTGCTGCATACCTTCAAGTTCTTCAATTCCTTGTGCTTCTAAGCTATCGGCTATACTGAAAACCAGTGCTTGTTGTTTAAGCTGAACTGCAGAGAGCTTTTTCATTACAGGTGTTTCTCGATAGCTACTTCAACGCTTTCGGTGACATCGGCACCTTCAATGGTTAACCAAACTTGCCCGTCTTGAATGGTAACCTGTATTTGCATAGAGCGATGAACTGCTTTCGCCAACGTAGCAGCTAGCGGCTCTGGCAAAGTAAAAATTGATAGGTTCTTTCTTGTCTGTAACTTGTTTTGCTCTTTCTTCCACCAGGCATCAAAGCTATTGTCAGCGTATGAATAAATCATCATCTGTTGACTTTGATTACAGCCCTTTTTGATACGCTGTTCTGACGGTTGACCTAACTCAATCCACAATTCGACTTCATCGCTAAAGCTCTTCTGCCACAAATCAGGCACTTCATCGTCAGACAGCCCTTTGGTGAACTGTAAGCGCTCATGCGCATTAACAATAAAGGCGATAATACGCAGCATCATGCGCTCGTCATTCTCAGATGGATGCCGGGCAATAGTAAGGTTGTGATCGTTGTAGTAGTTACGATCCATATCTGTTATTGATATGTCAGCTTTAAAAATGGTCGCTTTAAGAGCCATGGTGATCCTGCTTTGTTTTTATTAAGGATTTCGAAAAACCTCGAGTGCCATGCGAACAAACGCTACAGCAAATTTTGACGCTATATTACCAGTAAAATGCGTTGCCTGCTGTAGCTAAGAGGCCTATATCACAGCTGAGTACGCGTTTATTTTCATGGGTAATGAAATTTTAAACAAACCTTCTCGGTCATGTTCCTGGGCATCGCGCGAAGCGCGAATAACTAAAACAGTAAACAAGCCACAATAAGAATATAAATTTGGAGAAGGATTAATGAAAAGACTCGTCGCTATGGCAGCTATGGTATTTGCCTGTATTGCGGGTACATCAAATGTACATGCTTTAGAGCGCGGAACCATTGCTGAAGATGCTAATTCGGTGACGCCATTACTTAATGGCCAAGTTGCGCCTAAAACAACGCTTAAAATGGCTGACGGATCACCGGTAAGCTTACAAGCGCTGACTATGCAAAAGCCCAGTATTGTACTTTTTTATCGTGGCGGGTGGTGCCCATACTGCAACGAACAGCTTGCCCAGCTAAAAGATATTGAAAAAGACTTAGTGGACATGGGGTATCAGATATTGGCAATTTCTCCTGAATCACCAGCGCGTTTACAAGAGCAAAAACTTGAAACTAAGTTTTTGGTTACACTTTTATCTGACGATAAGTTAGATACGGTCCGCGAATTCGGCGTTGGGTTCTACGTGGATACCATGACTGAATTAAAGTACAAAACCTATGGTATTGATTTAACCAAAGATGAAAGCGGAAAAAGCGTGTTGCCAGCGCCTGCTATTTTTATGCTAGATAAAAAAGGGAAGGTTTTATTTAGTTATGTGAACCCAGATTACAAAGTTCGCCCCTCGGCAGAACTGGTATTATCGGTAGCGAAAGCCCTTAAAAAAGAGATGTAATGACTCATGCAAGCCTTATCAAGGCGCAGTCCTTGAGCCTTGATAAGCTATCGCCACCACCACTTAAAAAGCCGCCAGCACTCAAACGGAAAGTAGCGTTGCGATTTGCGAAGCTAGTTTTTTAGGTTCAATGTAGGTATCGCCCTTACAGTCTTTTACTACGTTCAATAGTGCTTTAAGCAGTGGTTTATTTTCTACATTGCGCTGACAGACCGCGTGAATAGTATTGAGCGCTAGTGTCCCTCCCAACGTTTGCATATCGTCAATATTCAAATTTTGCAAAACGCAATCTGCCGTATAGCGGCGCCATGACATGTGATAGCTGTCGAAATCGCACGTTAGGTCAACACTGAGTGCAGCTTTAAGTGCCCAACTTAAAGACCGATAGTGCAATAGGTGTTCAGTAAGCAAAAAGATCTCAAGTGCGTGATCAACAAATAAAGAAGGTTTAGCGTGTTTACTTAGTTCAACAATTGGGAACACACCTTCATCAGCAAACATCGATGTCACAAATTCAAAGGTGTAATAGCCATTACCATGAATGGCAAGCAGGAACGACTCTATCTCGTTTAGAAGAGCTGCATCCGAATGGTTACCGATGTGCTGCAACGTTAAGTTATCCAAAAATTGTGCAACGATTGGGTAGCGTGCATTAAGCTCCGCCCATTTACTATTTGTTGAATAACGTTTCGCTTTTTGGCTTTCTAGGTAACAGTCGTAGCAGGCCAAATCGATAGAAGCGTGGGGCGAACTTGCCGAATAAACATACCCGGCCCATGCCATCATTGGCGATGAATTTAGGCCGAGCGCTTTTATATCTTCAATTGACGTACCTGGCGAACAAACTATTTCGACAAACCCATGGGCGGCCATCACATCTAGTCCCATAAACTCGGGGTCTTCTTGCATGTGTTCGAATGAATACGCACCATTACGCCAGCCTGCTAAATAGCAGCCTTCTATACACTTTCCGCACATATCTGTGCTCCTGTTATTTACGTTGTAAGGGGAGGTGACCGGTTAGTCTTAAATGGAAAACAGCTTTTGTACAAAGCCACATCAGAAATTGAGAGAATGTAGCTTTGAAAAACTGCGAAAAGCATCGACAAGTATTGCGTCGATACGATGAATGAAACTTAAAACAAATTTCGTTTCAAAAAAAGCACAGTTTTGTCCCGCTATAAAAAAGTTATTTTCGGGTAGAAAGCGAGGTTTAATGCGGCAGGTGTTATACTTGAGAATGCTCTTATTTAAATCGTATTCCCATGATTAATAACACACTTCCGCTTCTAGATTTACACCGCCACCTAGATGGCAATGTGCGTCCGCAAACCATTCTTGAGCTTGGGCAGCAGTTTAATATTGATCTGCCCGCTAACTCGATAGAGGGGTTGCGACCGCACGTTCAAGTAATGAAAATCGCGCCGGATTTGGTATCGTTTCTAAATAAGCTAACGTGGGGCGTTAAAGTTTTAGGCAATCTTGATGCTTGTAGACGTGTAGCTATTGAAAACGTTGAGGATGCGGCAAGACAGGGCATTGATTACGCAGAGCTGCGCTTTAGCCCTTACTTTATGGCTGAAAGCCACGGTTTGCCTACACAAGGTGTGGTTGAAGCGGTTATAGACGGTGTAAAAAGCGCAGCCCAAGAGCACGATGTTAAGGTTAACCTGATAGGGATATTGTCGCGCTCTTATGGCGCGAAAGCATGTAAGCAAGAGTTAGATGCAATACTGGCGTGTAAAACGCACATTACTGCAATCGATTTAGCGGGCGATGAAAAAGGCTTTCCTGGTAACTTATTCGTAGAGCACTTTAAACAGGTGCGGCAAAAAGGGTTAGCTATCACAGTGCACGCGGGTGAGGCGGTGGGCCCTCAGAGTATTTGGCAAGCTATAGATGATTTAGGTGCTACGCGAATAGGTCACGGTGTTAATGCTATTTATGATAGTAAGCTAATGGACTATTTGCGCGATAAGCGCATTGGCATAGAAAGTTGTTTAACCAGTAACATACTCACCAATACGGTAACTTCATTACCAGAACACCCGCTAAAAACCTTTTTAGATCACGGCATATTAGCCTGCCTAAATACCGACGATCCCGCCGTTCAAGGTATAGAGCTAGATCACGAATTTAATGTAGCGGCCAAGCAAGCAGGCCTGACTTCTTCTCATATTGAGCAAGCGCAAGAAAACGCCTTAGCAATAGCGTTTTTAAGCGAAAGCGAGAAAGCCGCGCTTATCAAGAAAGTGGGGTCAGAGTAACTACACTGACCCCATAGCTTCGGTTCTATGAAGGCTTAAGCTCGACAACTAACCTTAAATTATTGTCTTGGGCGATGGTATGAAATGGGTAACAGGTGACTAAAAACAGCCTTTTTTGATTGAGCTGAACATTCAGCGTTTGGTTTTTTATATCCACAATGCGCTTGGCTGAAATTCGATAGGGGTGCCATATCCCATCAGACGTTTGAAGTTGTAGCGCATCATTAATATTTACCTTTTCAAGAAAAGCGAAATGGGTGTCTTTGTGGCCTCCAATAACGCTGGTTTCACTGGCCAACTCTCCTGCATTGATATGTCTTCCTGGGCCAAAGGCCAACGCATTACCCTGAGCTCCTTCAAGTATATACAAGTCAGTATCGCTTTTAGGGTGCACTAATCGCCCGACGGGCCACGTGTCTGCCCATTGCCAAGGCTTAACTTCAGCGCCCGTTTGTAAGGTCTTTGCCCAAGCTTTTTCAATCAGCACTTGGGCTAACTCTGCTTTTATCGTTATCCACGCAGCTTTACCAAACCCAAAGGTTACAGCCGCAACAAGCAATACACTTATGAGTACTTTGGGCTTAACCATTGTGCGTTACTCTTTTGTCTTTTGTGAAAATACGGCATTGCCTTAAAAGAAAACGCTGAATTGCACTTGAGTAAAGCAGTACCCAAAAGAGGGATGAAAGAGCACCAATAGCGAGGTAAAAGTTAATATTAGCAGAAGTTTGCGGATAGCTAACGGCGCGCATTTGTGTACCCTGCGGCATTAGGTTTTTTATATTCTGCGATGAAACGTTTACCGATTCAGGTCTTGATACGACCTCTTCAATAGCAACAAAGCTGGTATATGCCGTAATGAGGCTGTGCGTTAGGGCAACGTTAATAATGTCGTTTTTAACCTCGTTTTCTTCTCTACCAAGAGCCTTTTCATCCATTAGCGCTGCTATTTTTTTACGTGCCCATGCGGTAGCGATACCTTTGTTTTGATTTGAGCGTGGTGGTTTAGTATTAGCAGAATTGTCGCTTACATTATTATTGCGCTCAGCTGCTAAATAACGAGCTTTTATACTGCGTTGCCATCTATGGGTATTACCGTCTTTGTCAGTTAATGTACCTTCAAGTACCAGGCTGTTGTCTTCGGTGTTTTCAACCAAATCTTTGCCATGTTCGTGGTCTTCGGGGGCAAGGTCGGGCACCTTTAAATTAATGAGCAGTGGCTCGCCAGCGTACAAATCAGGCAGTCGTTTTGGATAAACTTCAATGTCATCTCTATGCCACATATTCTTAGGTAGAGTTAAAGAAAGATTGCTTAACACTGGGCTCTCTAGCTTGCTAAACAAGCGCTGCATTTCTTTTTGAATGTTATTTTGGTTGTCGATAAATACGTAACTACCTCGCCCGAATTGAGCTGCGCGGGTCATAAAATAGCTGTTAGGTGCGCTACCAATTCCTACCGTAAAAAGCCTTGCGCTACCTAGCTGTTGTTGAATTAGTGAAAAGAGTGCAGCTTCATTGCCTACGGCACCATCAGTGATAAATACAATCTGTTTAATGTGGTTTTCTTTTGGCTGTGCGCTTAGGGCTTCATAAAGGGCGCCCGCCATTTCAGTGCCGCCATTAGCGTTCAGTTCAGAGATAAAAGCCAGGGCAGTTTTTATATTATGCGGTTTGGTATTCGCGGGTTGGCTGAATAATTTTGTGTAGCTTGTATTGAATGCCACAATATTGAACCTGTCTTGTGTGTCTAGTCTTTCAATAGCTAGTTTCAACGCGGCTTTGGCATCTTGAATGGGTCGTCCGCCCATCGAACCCGAGGTATCTATGATAAAAGTAACGTCCCGCGGAAAGTCTTGAAGATCGTCAGGGTTAACTTGAGGCGGTGTTAACATGACTAACGCGTAGTGGTCTGAATCTATATTTTCAGCGAAATAGGCTGCTTGTGGGGTAGAATCCTTCGATGGACGCCACCGCAACCACACATCTTTATCCATGGTTACTTGTTTATCGCCCAGCCAAGCGCGGTATTGATTTCTAGCATTTTCTATAGAGTGCCAGTTAAGTCTGTGACCAGTGCTATTGATGGAATCAAGAGGCACTCCTGCGTTTATAGTTGCATTGAAAGAAAGCTGATTCGTATTACTATCAGGCTGAGCTGTCGCCATAAATGGTGTTATTTTATCGGCGTCACTGACTTCATTTGTAGGTAGCGCCCAGCCTGAAATAAATGTGTTGTTGCTAGTTAAACGGCTGCTGTTGTTACCTGAACTTTGCGGGGCTTGATTACTTTCGATTTCAGTTTTATCACTGTTAGCGAAAGCATGTGTAGAAAGAACCGTATCGCTTAAATCTTTGATGGGAATACCCGGTATGTAGCGTGGGGTGAGGGTTGTGGGGAGGTGAAAACTAAATTCTCCATTGTCATAGTTAACTTGCTGTATGTACTGTAGCTTAACCGTGATTTTTTCACCCGGAGCGATGTTTGCCAGATGTTGAGTGAACAAGTTTGGGCGTTGTTGTTGCGTTAAGCTGGCTTTCTTTCCTGCTTTTTTGGCTGCATCAAACGCTTCTTGGGCTTGTGCTTTTGGCTTTATTTTCCCCAGGATAACCCTATCGCCAATAAGCATTTCCATGCTATTTATCGCCGCGTTTTCATTGAGCGGAAAGGTATACACACCATTTTTCCATTCATCGCTATCATTGGTAAACGTTTGAGAGTAGGTGACATGGGCAATCATGCCATTAACTTGTAGCTCAACGTCAGTTGAATGTAATAAGGCTGGCGTCGACTCTCTATCTTCGCTCTGCATCATGAGTTCACCAGACTCTGCGCGACTTAACGGGCTTACCACTACGCCAAGTAAGAAACACAGGAGTGATACAAGTATTAATAAGGTATGGCTGCGAGACTTTGACGAATGTGGCCGCTCGCGAAACAAGGGCTTATGTATATGATCAGGGTTGAAGTAGTCACGCTTGGGTGGTTTGGTAAATAGCATGGAATAAGCTCGTTTTAAGTGACGATACTTATAATTAAACGCCCCGATCAGGGCGAATTGTGAACAGTTATTATGGCGAGGTGATGAAGAAAAATGGCGAAAGTGTGTTTTCCGTTTACTGTTCAGAGCATTCGCAAAGCGCAACATTTAAACACGCTAACATTAAACGAATTGCGCTAGCGAAAAAAGCCGCGAAAAATAGCAGCGAAAAACTACCCAAGTTTAGAAAGCGTTAGCCAAAAATAACGTTGATAAAGGTAAAGTTGTTTATAGACTAGCGCTTAATTGTAGGGGAGGGGAAGACATTTAGCTTTTTCGCTACGATAGTACAAAGTAGCGTTATAACGAAAATGACTATTGACGTAATAACTATTTCAGCATGCTTATGAAGATGAAAAAACGATGAAAGTGTATTTAACGCAAATACGCTTACTACAATTATCGAAAGCATGTAGGCAATATATTTAGCTATTTGTAAAATTGATATATTCATTGAAAAACTCCAAAGTCGGAGGCGTAACGCCTCCGGTTTTTTATTCTTCTGTCGTGCGTTCTGACATTTTGTCGCCTATTTTGCCACCAGCGTAACCTAGACCACTTGATAAGCCGCCCAAGGCAGCGCCGCCCCAGCCAGCAGCTGCTCCACCTATGGCGCCAGCACCTACTGAGGCCCAAAAGCCTCCCCAGCTAAAATCACCCCAACAGTGCTCTTCACAGCCGCCGGAAACGTTCTCTATTTCGGTAAAACTTAATTCTTGCATTGTATAATTCCTTTTATGAATTTACCCAACATTGGGTAAGGTAAAAGATATACAAAACACTGAATGAAAATAACTGAATAGAGGTATAGTTTTACAAAGTTTACCTCCAATATTACCGCGCGATGCTTGATTTGTAACCGCTAACGTTTCACGTCATCTGGAGTATGGTCAGCCACAAAAGCATTTCGTTCGCCCATAGGCTTGTCTTCGCCTTTGGTACTATCTGCCGTTGTTTGAAGCTCTATTGCCGAATTTACCTCTGCGCCAATAAGAATGATATAAGCGCTAATGTATAGCCACATTAGCAAGATGATAATGCCGCCCACAGAGCCATAGGTTTTGTTATAACTTGCAAACTCATTCAGGTAGAAAGAGAAACCATAGGATGCAACTAGCCACAAGATGGTGGCAAATAGCGACCCTGGTGTTACCCAACGCCATTGGGCTTCGCGGCGGTGTGGTGCATAGCGGTACAACGCTGATAAGGCTAGATTGAACAAGCCAAGCATGATGGGCCAGGTTATCCATGTAGCTTGCTCTGCGCTAATAGCCTTTGCCGTTATCCAGACTATCGCTTCTGGTAAAATGGTAATGCAGGCTAGGGCGACTATCACAGTTAAGATCATGAATATTGTGCAGGTCACACGAGCCAGTATCCCTTTTAAAAAGCCTCGCCCTTCCGATTCACTGTACGTAATATTACAGGCTTTAATAAGTGCATTAGCGCCTTTGCTACTGCTCCAAAGTGAGAGCAAAAGGGTAAATAGAAAGCCCCAACCTAAAGCAGTGCTCGATTTTTCGGTTAAATTGGTAAGCTGCTCTTCAATAATATATCGGCTATCAGCCGGCACTACGTTAACAAGTAATGACATATGGTTTTGCAATTCTTGTGGCGAAACCATAAGACCGTAAAGGGCGATAGTTGCACCGAGTAATGGGAATATTGCTAGTAAACAGTAGAAAGCAACACCTGCCGAAATAAGGGGAATATTGTCTTTTTGCAGGCTAGTGAATATACGTTTTATTATGCTCCACCAGCTTTTCAGTGAAAGCTCGAATGCAGATTTTGCGTGGCTGAATCGTCCCTTGCTCATAGTTCCTCGAATCTTTTTCGATAAGTACGCGTTTGTGTTCTTTCATACATCAAAAAGAAGAAGACGGCTTAATCTTCTTTGTAAATCATTCATGGAGTGTGCAAATAATTGGTGAAGCCTTTAATAAGTTTTAATTTAACTTTTAATGAATAAATGCATATAAAATAACAGTTTACTGGTTTTTTAAGATGGTGGTTTGTAATTTGCAGTTTACTTTTTACAAATTGACATGCGGAGCTCTGTTTAATCGTTTCGGCGTTAGGAGGGCTTCGGGAATTCGATAGAACGTTCAAAAGGAGTAACAAGTATGAGCAACACGCAAAACCTTCAGGGTAAAAAAATTGCTATTTTAGCAACCAATGGTTTTGAGCAAAGTGAATTGGTTCAACCTAAAGAGATGTTCACAGAACGTGGCGCACAAGTTGATATTTTATCTATTGAAGATCAAACCTCTATCAAAGCGTGGGATGAAGACGACTGGGGTAAAGACGTAAATGTTGACTTGCAGGTTACATCAGCCAAGCTTGATGATTACGATGCTCTTGTACTTCCGGGCGGTCAGATAAATCCAGACGTACTTCGTACCAACGAAGACGCGGTAAGCTTTATTAAAGAAGCAAACAATACTGATAGCATCAAAGCCGTAGGTGCAATTTGCCATGGCCCTTGGCTGTTAGTGGAATCGGGTTTAGCGAAAGGCGCAACCCTCACCTCATTCCCTAGCATTCAAACGGATTTGAAAAACGCAGGTGCGAATTGGGTAGATAGAGAAGTAGTGACTGACGATAAGTTAGTTACAAGCCGAAATCCTAATGATATCCCAGCCTTTGTCGACCAAATTAGTAAGATGATTGCATAGTGTCTTTCCTGACTTTAGCTGCTCTTCACAGTGTGAAGCTGTGAGAGAAGTAGCCTTACGCTAATTTCTATAAGTTAAAAATGGGAGATGATATGACAGATTCTACACCGAGCGACAAGGTTATTGCGATAACTGGTGCCTCTAGCGGTATAGGCAAAGAAACGGCAAAGCAACTTGTTGATGAAGGTTACAAAGTTGCGCTTTTAGCGCGAAGTGAAGATAAGTTAACAGAGTTAGTTAACGAATTGGGCGAAGACAATGCCCGCGCTGTCAAAGTTGATGTGAGTAACATTGATGAAGTGAACCGCGCTTTCGAGCAAGTGCATGAACATTTTGGTCGTTTAGATGGCGTATTTGCCAACGCTGGGCGGGGCGCAAAAGCTGCCGGCATCGAAAAAGGCGATGTAGAAGACTGGGATGGCATGTTAGGGGCTAACGTCAACGGTTTACTCTATACCGCTAAAGCAAGCTTACCTTTTCTTCGAAAAACGAGGGGGCATTTTATTATTACTAGCTCTGTAGCCGGAAGAGTAGCCCTTAAGGGGTCTGTTTACGGTGCTAGCAAGTGGTTCGCCTATGGCTTCGGCCAAAATCTTGCCGAGGAAATGCGTGAATGGGGTGGACGATGCACCACCATCTGCCCCGGCATGGTCAATACGCCATTTTTTGACGAGCCTAAGGAAGATAAACTTCAGCCAGCAGATATAGCAAAGTCGGTATTGTTTGCGCTAAGTGCAAATGATTCGGCCTGTGTTCGAGAAGTTTATGTGATGCCTGCAAAATAAGAAGGCCAGCATCACCTAAAAGGTTTGAAAGAAAGGCAGTAATTACGCTGCCTTTTTCTTTACCAACTTATCCCCACTGCTTCTTAAAGCTCAGCCTTCGTGTACTCTATATATCTTTTGTTGATAGTTACCCTTTTACGTTACACAGCCTATCTAACGTTAAGCAGCCTATCTAGCCCTGCGTAGCCTATCTAACATTACGCGCCCTATCAATTTCATGAAGCATTCCAAATTAGCCAAATAAAGTATGTTCCCCGTTGGTTTACACCTAGTCTATTCGTTTCTATAAGCGCTGAATGGCTAACCTGAGCGTTAGTTAATTAAATGAAAAAACCTTTCTTTCGTGCTTGTTGAGAAGGTCTACGCAATAAGCCTAAAGCACTACAAAAATAATAGGAGAGTCGGATGTCTAATGAATTTGCGGGTAAAACTGCCATAATTTCTGGTGCCGCTGGTGGTATAGGGCTAGCGTTAGCAGAAGCGTTGGCACAGCAGGGCATGAATATCGTTATGGGCGATATTGATAACGTGGCGTTAGCCGAATCAAGCAAAGGATTACGCGAACAAGGTTTTGATGTGCTGACTTGCGCCCTAGATGTAACCGACTTCTCTCAGTGGGAAGATATAGTTGCCAATGCTAAAGAGAAATTTGGCAAGGTTCACATGGTTATTAACAATGCTGGTGTGGGCGGCACGCCGGGCAAAGTTGAAGATTCAGAGCATGAAACCTGGCGCTGGGTTATGGATGTTAACGTAATGGGTGTACTTTACGGCGCACAAGCATGCGTACCAGCCATCAAAGAACACGGCGAAGGAGGCTGGGTATTAAACGTAGCGTCAATGGCGGGAATGATGGGAATGCCATATGCGGGTGCTTATTGCGCTTCAAAAGCGGCGGTGGTATCTATGACAGAAAGTTGGGTGCCAGAATTGAAACCCTTTGGTATTCATACCTCGGTATTGTGCCCAGCATTTGTAAAAACTCGCATCCATGAGTCTTACAGAAATAGACAGGAAAAGTATGCAGTGGCAGCTGAAAAGCGCATTGATAAAGATAAGCTCAAAGCAGGCGCTCAAGCGGCAACTAAGGCGGTTGAGTCCGGTATAGCTGCCTCCGTGCTCGCAGAGCGTGTAATAGAAGCCCTTCAATCGAAACAAACTTATATCTATACCCATCCTAACTATCGAAAAGTTACCACAGGTAGATTCAAAGCCATTGATGCGGCTTTTGAAGATGCAGAATTAAGCCCAGCCGTGGGACATCTAAAAGACGATGAAATTGTTACGTTTTAAAGGCAGCTTATTTTTTGTTTTAACTTTTCGACTTGGGAAATCGGGTAACCGGGAATCAAGTAGTACAAGCAATCGCTAACTAGGTAGCGGTATAAGCGTTGACTTGGTTACGTCCGTTAGCCTTTGAAAAGAAAAGCGCTTTATCAGCCTGCTCTATAAACTCTGTAGGTGATGAAGCGCCAAGTTCAATTGAGGTAACACCAATACTGCAAGTTAGTTTTATTTCGCCAAAGCCGTAACTTTCCACTTGTGAACGAGCTTGTTCACTGACGGTCAAGGCATCTTTTAGAGAAATGTTGTACAACACCATACAGAACTCTTCTCCGCCGAAACGCGCTAACACGTCATCGTCTGATATGTTTTGGCGCAGTACGTGTGCTACGCCTCTGAGCGCATCATCCCCTGCATTATGACCAAAGTCGTCATTTATTTTTTTAAAGTGATCAATATCTATCATCACAAGACAGGCAGAGTTTGTAGCGTGTGATTCTGAAAAAAGACTTCTCAATGAATCAAACAGATAGCGCCGGTTAAAGCATTCGGTTAGCGAATCGTGAGTAGCAAGATAGTGAAGCTCTGCATTTTTACGCCGCGACATACTGTAGCTTCGATATAAAATTAAAGCGATGCTGACTAATACAATAACCACTAGCGATAACATTATCTTTGCGTATCGCTCTTTCGATAATTGAAGATTGGCTATTTGTTGTTCTTTTCGCGATATTTCAATTTCACTATTCTGTCTCGCTATTTCTAGCTCATCTAAACGAGTCTGTTCTTTAAGTGCTTCCACCTGGTTCTCTAATTTAAACGATAGCAATTTGGCTTTGGCTTTCTCCAAATCTTTTTCACTGTTTTCAAGCTGTATCTGTTCACTTAGCGCCAATTCTTTCTCAGCAAATTCGAGGGCAGCTTGAAACTGGCCAGTCGCAGAACTTACCTCTCGCAGCCCCTTGAGTGCTGCCAAACGGTATGTCTTGTTTCGCAAGTCTTCAGAAAACGTTAGCGCTGTTTCAAAAGCACGCTTACTATCTGTTAAGTTTTGTTGCTGAAAGTATGTTTCGCCTAGTGGCAAAAGCGCTTTTACTTTAAATAAGTTGTTATCCAGTTCGTTAGCGATGTTCAAGCTCGCCTGATAGTTGTAAATGGCCTTGGTAAGGTTATTTTCGCCTTTATACGCATCACCAATAATTCGAAATACAGCGGTTTTCTTTTCAGGTGCATTTTGTGTGTTGTAAATAGCCATAGCACGGTTAGCGTAGTTACGCGCTTCTTGGTAGTTTGCTGCTATCGCCTCAATCCCAGCCAGTTCTCGCAAAGCGGTAGCTACTGTGGCAGGGGGAAGTTGATCAGCTGGGTACTCTAAGGCGACCTCATAAAACGACCGGGCTTCCTCAAAAGAAGCCAAGCGCACATAAAGATGGGCTATTTCGTTCGCTGTTTTGGCCGTTCCTACGGCATCGTTTTCACGTTTGAAATAAGCATAAGCTAGCTTTAAATGCTCAAGAGATAGTTCGTAATTTTCTATGTAACGCAAAATAATCGACGCGCCCATATGCGCTTTGGCTTTCCCTTCCGGGTCGTCAATCGTCCCGTGTATGCGTAAGCTTTCCATGACCAAATTCAGCGCAGTATCTAAATTGCCAAGGTAGCGTTCGGCTTCCGCCAAGGTATTTAAGGTGCGCGCAATATTGCGTTTACTATCGATGCGTTTGTAAGTGGCTAACGCTTTCCTGTAAAAAGCCGCAGTTTCCTTGCGTAGCTTAAGTCTTTTATATGATTGGGCAATATAGGTGTAGGCTCTGCCCAACGCAGACACGTCGTTTTCGCGAGTTCGGTTTTCTAATGCTTTAGCAATCGTTGAAAATATTGAAATGGCCTGCTCATAATTCCCTGCCTTATATAAAGACAGTGCACGTTCTTTCATTTTATCAATGCTGACAGAGGTTGCTGGAACGGAACGGTCTTGTTTCTGTGGAGCCGGCAAAGACCCGCGTACCTCCACTGGTACACAGAGTAATAGCATCAAAATAAGGAAACAAAAGCTGCTTGAAACTAATTTCACGAAAACGATGTCACTACCATTTACTAAATAGAAATAACGGGCACTAACTACAGGATAATGCAATTAAAGCATTCAGTGTATCAGCAAAAGAATATTAACACCGCCCATCTTATGCATATTTTGATATGTTTAGTTTTACATACTACGGATTATTTATAATTGCGTGATGAATTAGGCGCTTTAAATATACAGATTCAAAGCGCTGGTAGCGATTCGACGTTATTGAGCATATCTTACTGGTTTTGTTGTTTATTAATTGAAATATTAAAGAAAGTATAGTGAGTGCTGAATGTATTTAACTCTACTATTGTGCTGTTGGTCGTATGTTACATTGTAACTTTAAGCAATTATTAGTAATGCTATAACTGGTAATACTACAATTTAAACAGAGCGCTATGCTCTACCAACACACAACGGATAATAATAATGAAAAAGCTTCTTAAAGCGGCAGTTGCGGTGTCAATTGCACTTTCATGCTCACCCACCTACGCAGACAAAGACGATAAAGACGGCATATTCAACAGCGCAACCTTTAAAGCCATGGAGCTTAGAAACATTGGCCCTGCTTATATGTCGGGCCGAATAGCCGATATTGCAATTGACCAAAACAACCCGTCTACATGGTACACCGCTGTTGGCTCTGGCGGTGTGTGGAAAACCACCAACGCTGGCACTACATGGGAACCCATCTTTGACGACCAGCCTGTTTACTCTATTGGTGATGTGACTATTGCACCAAGTAACTCAAATATTATTTGGGTGGGAACGGGCGAAAACAATGGCGGTCGACACATCAGCTTCGGCGACGGTGTTTACAAATCATTAGATGGCGGACAAACCTGGAAAAACATGGGGCTGTCGAAGTCAGAGCACGTTTCAGACATTATTATCCATCCTACCAACCCAGATATCGTGTGGGTATCAGCTCAAGGACCACTTTGGAGTGGCGGCGGCGAGCGCGGCTTATATAAGACTACCGACGGGGGAGAAACCTGGAAGCAAGTGCTTAAGCCTGCTGATAAATGGACGGGCGTAACCTCTTTACTTATCGACCCGCGCAACCCAGATAAACTTTATGCAGCAACGTGGGCTCGCCAGCGCTCAATCGGCGCTTACGTAGGCACAAACGAAGGTGCTGGTATTCATACTTCTAACGATGGTGGCGAAACCTGGACGGAGCTTAAAACAGGGTTGCCGAAAGGAAATATGGGTAAAATTGGTATGGCTATATCGTCTATGAACCCTGACGTTATCTATGCCACCATTGAAACTGATAATCGCGGCGGTGGCTTTTATCGCTCAGCTGATCAGGGCGCTAGCTGGACTAAAATGTCTGATGAAGTAGGCGGCGGTACTGGCCCTCACTATTATCAAGAAATTTTCGCGGACCAGCATCAGTTTGACCGTGTTTATATCGCCAGCAACTACAGTAAAGTATCAGACGACGGCGGTAAAACATGGACACCTATCAATACTAAGCGCAAGCACGTAGACGATCACGCAATGGCCTTTCATCCCACAGACCCGGATTTTGTTTTAATGGGGTCTGATGGCGGTATTTATATGTCTCACGACAGAATGGCGAACTGGCGCTTTATGGCTAATTTGCCGTTGACCCAGTTCTATAAAGTTGCGCCAGACGATTCAAAACCTTTTTACAAGATTTACGCAGGGGCGCAGGATAACTCTACCCAAGGCGGGCCTTCACGCACTATGCGAGAAGAAGGAATAAAGAACAAAGATTGGTTCTTAACGTTAGGTGGTGACGGACACGGCCCAGCAGTAGAGCCTGGCAACCCTGATATTATGTATTCACAGTGGCAACAGGGTAACTTGACCCGAGTTGATATGAAAACCCGTGAAGGCGTATACATTAAGCCTCAGCCACTTCCAGGCGACCCGGCAGAACGATACAACTGGGACGCGCCGATAAATGTTTCAGCTCACGACCCCGCGCGTATTTACTTTGCATCGCAGCGGGTGTGGCGTAGCGATGATCGCGGTGATAGCTGGACGCCGGTATCAGGCGATTTAACGAAAAACGGCAATCGTATGCACTCGCCATTAATGGGGCGCACTTGGTCGGTAGAGGCCGGTTGGGACTTATATGCCATGACCGAATTCCACACCATTGCCAATTTCGCTGAAAGCCCAGTGGATGAAAATATTCTGTGGGCAGGCACTGACGACGGGATTATTCAAGTTACGACAAACGGCGGCAAATCGTGGAAAAAGATTGAGTTAGACGATATCAGAGGCATTCCTGCCAACTCCTATGTGAATGATATTCGCGCTGACTTGTTCGACCCTAATACCGTATATGTGGCGCTGGATAATCACAAATATGGCGACTACAAGCCCTATCTTATTAAATCGACTAACTTGGGTAAAAGCTGGACATCACTTGCTGAAGACTTGCCAGAGAAGCACTTAGTTTGGCGTATTGTGCAAGACCATGTGAACAAAGACTTGCTCTTTATCGGTACCGAGTTTGGTGTGTTTTTCTCGGTAGATGGTGGTAAAGATTGGGTTGAGTTAGACGGTGGCATGCCGACCATTTCAACCCGCGACGTGAAAATACAGCGTCGTGAGAATGACCTTGTGGCTGGTACTTTTGGTCGGGGTATTTATATTCTTGATGACTACGCGCCGCTGCGTTCATTAACTGAAAAGTCTATGCAGCAAGACGCTATTTTGTTTGGCCCGAGCCGCCCAGTGAAATGGTTCCAGCTAGATGACAATCACACTGACTCTGACGGCGACGACCGCTTTGTTGCCGAAAACCCTGAGCACGGTGCAACTTTCACCTATTATCTGAAAGACAGCTTGCTTACGGCAAAAGAAAAACGCCAAGAAGCTGAGAAGAAGTTAATAGAAGATAAGAAGTATCCTAAATATCCAAGCTGGGAAGCTGTAGAAGCTGAGAATCAAGAAGCGGCGCCAGCAGTCTATGTTGAGGTACGCGACAGCGACGGAGACGTTATTAAGCGCATCGAGGGTAAAGTTAATAAAGGCTTACATCGCATCACCTGGGATATGAAGCATACATCGACGAGTCCGCTAACGGATAAAGAAAGTAAAGATAGAGGTTTGATGGCGCTGCCCGGTACCTATACCGCTACCTTGTTCAAGCGCGTTAATGCCGAGGTAACACCACTTTCTGAACCTGTTTCGTTTGAACTTAAGCCTATTGTTCAAGGTGCACTTGAAGGTGCCACTTATGAAGAAATTGCTTCTTATTCAGACAAGGTAAGCGATGCGCAAAAACGTGCGCTCTCTTCAACGACAGTGCTGACGCAGATTAAAGATACAATGGCCCTGTTGCGCACAGCTATCGACCGTACGCCAAATGATGTGGCTAAACTTGAAGCTCAATTTGCTGCGATTCAAGACGAGATAAACGAAGTGAGCAGAGCGTTTTACGGTCTTAAATCTCGCGATAAAATGGGCATCAAGCCGGCGAATATCATGAGTCGCCTGCGCTATGCACGTTCTGCGTTAGGTTCATCTTATGGTCCTACACAGCAGCACAAAGATCAGCTTAGCTATGCTCAAGATAGCCTAGGTAGCGTAGTTACGCGCATCAGTAGTCTACAAAATACTGCTGTACCTAAGCTGCAACAAGCTGTGGTTGATGCCGGTGGCCCGTGGACAACAGGTCTTCCTGTAATCGCTAAATAGCGGCCGACTAGCCTGATTTTTAGTCTAGTTGGGCTTAACACGCGGCAGTAGCATTACTGCCGCGTTTTTCTTTTTTTTAACCAAATTTTTCGGTACGTACTTCTATCATTCGTCCGTATCGGTTAGTGAGACCTTTATTGTTTACTTTTTTTCCAACTCAACGTTCTTCGGTGTTTTTTGAAATTTCATCAGGTTTACCTGCATCTGTTACTTCGCCTTGTACATCTTCGCCATCTATATGCCCGTCACGGTTTTTTGCAGCGTTTTTGTTATCACTTTTAACGACACCGAGCTTTGCTCAAAGCGAACCGTCCAATAGTGTCGAACGCTATACGGTAACAGCTACGCGCCCCTATTATGACGAAGCGCTGTCACGCATATTTCCACAATATGAATTTGATAAAAGTAGTCTTGTTTCGCCTTTGCACACCAATGATGTGCTGCTTCAATCGCCGTCAGTATCGCTAAATGGGCAAGGGGGACAGATACAAAGTATTGGTGTGCGAGGGTATTCGCGGTGGCGAATTCAAACCTTGCTGGATGGTGTACCTATCGTCAGCGATAGGCGCGCAGGTTCTAGTGTAGGCTTTATTCCGCCCGATTTTATTTCGTCAGCCACCGTATTACCGGGGGCAGCTTCCACTTATCTAGGCTCAGGCGCTATAGGCGGCGCGGTGAACTTACAGCTTGAATCAATGCAGGAGCCCTATTTAAGAGTAGGTTACAGCAGTAATCAGCAGATGAAAGCTGTGAGTTATGCCGGTAGCAGCAAAAATGGCGCAAACGGCACAGAAAAGCCTGGGGTTACAGATTGGAATATCTCATACAGAAGCGCGAATAACGGTGAGGACGCGAGTGGAAATATCTTGTTTGATCAATTTGAACAGACAGGAGTGTTCCTCAGGCACAGACCTGAAAATAGCATTATAAAAGAAGCCTGGACATTATATTCAAATAACAAAGATATTGGTAAATCCAGCAGTGACTACCCTGAAAGCAGAAGAACAACCTACCCAAACAATATCCATTGGCTTGGTAAGATAGCGTTTGAAGATAATTTATATGCTGGGAATATCTGGTGGCATAAATCAACCTTAGATACCTCGGTGTTGCGACCAGAGAGTCGTATAAATGACAGCGAAAACAAGGCGTTTGATTATGGCTTCAATATCAATACAGATTCGCAATTAAAAGGCTGGGATTTGAACTGGCAGTTTCAGCTATCCGGCCGGGAAGGCGTGGTGGCTAATGAAAGAGAGTTTACGTTAACGCCAGCAGAAAGCCTACCAGCTAATGCAACGCCACTTGGTATAACTACAAGTACAGTTGAACCAGAGTTTGCCTATGAAGTGCGTACGCTTGATGCCAGTGAAATTAATACTGCAGCCGTCGTTGATGCTTCACGCCAGTGGCAAAGCTTTTCAGTTGCTATCGGTACAAGGGTTGATTGGCAGCGACAGTCTGATGATTCAGGTGCCAGCGCAACTCAGCCTAATGATGTCCAGCCTAGTAGGTCGCAATCAACTACAAATTTTAGTGGCTATTTGGGCGCAAACTATCAGCTTTCTCCCTATTGGGCGGCTAGCCTGTATGTTTCTAGTGCATTTCGAAACCCATCGTTAACTGAGCGTTTCTTTGCTGGGGAAACGCCTCGAGGTACAGTGCTGGGTAGTACACAGCTTGAAACCGAACAAGCCCTTAATAAACAGCTAACCGTGGCCTATAGGGCAAAACACATTCAGGGCTCGATTGAAGTGTTTCATCAGCAAATTGATAACTATATTGAACGTATTACAGTTGCTGAAGATGTACTTCAATATGCTAATTTAGATAGTGCAACCATAGAAGGCGCAAGCTATCAGGTTAGCTGGCAATCACAAGACAGCATCTTAGATGCTCGACTTAGTGGCATGTGGATTAGCGGTGAAGATAACTTGGGAAACACCATTGCAGATATACCGGCAAACAATCAGCGCCTAGATGTAGGTGTTAATTGGCAAGCCTCGCGCTTTTTTACGGTACTAAGCTATCGGGCCAGTAAGACAAACATTGCAGACGGCGAACGAGCCCTTAGCGATGTTTTTACCCTAGATATTGGCGCAAACTGGCAGTTAAGTGAGGATATGCAACTTCAAGCAAGCTGGAGTAACCTCACGAATCAACACTACTACACCAGTGCCGATGACAAAGCCGCGTTTGCTCAAGGGGAAAGTGTACAGCTAGCCATCACTTACCAACTATGAGTTGTTAAGTGGCTGGCGGTATTTCTTTTTTCGGTATTTGCTTTTCAGGGTGGTGTACAACATAACAAGGCCGGTTACCCACAGCACAAAAAGTAGAAGTGCAGCGGGTAGAAACAGCCATAGCTTGGCGCCCTCAAAGAACCAGCTACCGTCATGAATAGCTTCAATGGTGTCTGTGCGTCGGTAGGCAACCTGAAGCACATCGCCGCTTTGGGCATCAAGCTGCACTTCCCAATGGTTCTTGCCGCGTACTTTTATGATGCCTTTTCCGGGGCGAACATCTAAACGGTCGATATCGTCCCACCTATTTAAGTTAACCTGAGGCACCTGTTTTACAGCATCAAGCACTTCATCAAAGGGCAGCGTTGGCGCGCTGTTTTGGCCTTTTTGCACTTTTTGCGTAGGCGGTTGGATCCAGTCGAATTCTTTTTTAACCTGCAATAACAAGCCGCTAGCGATAACAATGATCACAGGGATAAAAATAACCAGCGACAGCCACAAGTGAATACTGCGACTGTTTTTGCGAAAGGAAGCGGACATGAAACAACACTTAAAACAAAACGAAAAGTACACTGCATACTATACGGTAATCTCGATAGGCAGTAAAAACCGTCTAGCGCGAGGTTTATCCATTTAAACGGAATTATCCAATGTCATTTGATTGCGGGGTGATTAAAGTGAAGCTTTGTATCGCAGGTAAGCGAAACAACCGACTCGGTTAATATAATTTCGCCAATTTGTTGCCAATGCGCTTTATCTATTCCATCGTTATTAAACGCGGCGGCAGAAATAGCCCAAGACAGCGTCTGATTGGGGTAATGCTGTAGTGACAATTCATCTCGAAAGTCGTCTTCGTCTACCAGCGGTGTATCTGGCCGTAATGCAGCTCTTAACCAGTGAGGGCCTTGTATTTCGGTTTTTGTATCAGCTTCGCTTTTTACTTCAAGTTCGCGCTCTAATTCGATTTCTTTCGATGCAGTTGGCGCTGAAATGCTCAGCTTTCGCGTACTTTCTTCTGTATGCCCCGCCAATCTAGAGTTTGCACCCCCAACCTTTACCGC
Organism: Alteromonas sp. HB246098; assembly: GCF_054890645.1. Classification (NCBI taxonomy): domain Bacteria; kingdom Pseudomonadati; phylum Pseudomonadota; class Gammaproteobacteria; order Alteromonadales; family Alteromonadaceae; genus Alteromonas; species Alteromonas sp. HB246098. The sequence goes on from NZ_JBTZUG010000002.1 coordinate 165,035, forward strand.
GGCTAAATGAGAAACTGGTCTAAACCGCGCATTGGCTTTTTTACCGCTAAACGCTTTATCGGCTTTCTCAAGATCGCTTTCCAACCGATAAGCGGTAAGCAATTGGCTAAAAGGAGGCAGTTCACCAAGCGCTGGTTCGTTAGTCATAGGCAAATTTGCAACATGCTTTGTTTTTGTACCGCCAAGAGAGTGCATAAGAAATATGTTCTCAGTAAGTGCACTATGGGCATAAGGAAAAAGCTTAATCGCTACACCAAATGCACGTTTATCCCGCTGTTTTGTTCCGCTTAAACTGACGGATGCCCTAACAATAATAGGTACCTCTGTGCCCGCTTGAAAAAGCCCAGAGTAAGGGCTGTTTTGACTCATCTTCCAAGTACCGGCAAAGCAAATTCCGTTGGCTTGAAGTAGCTTATGTTTGGTGTCTAATTCGATAAAATTTGCATTTGATGAAAGGGTTCTTTGAGCGTGTTTCAACAGTACATTCTCGCCGTTGATGTCAAAGTGTTTGCGCGACACCTCATATTGCGGAAGGCTTGAATAAGGGTCAGAAAACACAAGGCTCTTCACTTCCTCGAACGTACTCAATGGCGTAGCTAAGGCGAGCTTGGCTTCACTAGCTTCTGCATGACTTGTTACACAATAAAACAAAGTGGTTAGTGCAAAAAAACGGCACGCCTTGAAAGTATTTTTAAGTGTAAAAGGTCTTTGTTGATACTGAGTAGTTTGAAAAAGACACATTGAAATGACGTGCTCCCCTGGTACCACAAGAAATCAACAACTTGCCTCTACACGAAAGCGAATGGGCGAACATTTTACTCCCAATCAACTTTTGGGGCGAACGCATACCATTGGCTGTGTTGCTGTTGAAATTACGCAAAAGTGTAATCTTGATTGCACCTTATGCTATTTGTCAGAGCATTCGCAAGCAGTTCGTGATATTCCCATTCAAGAAGTGTTCAAGCGATTAGACAATGTGCTTAAACACTACGGGCCTGGAACCAGCGTGCAAATTACAGGGGGCGACCCCACGTTAAGAAAACGCAGCGAGCTTATCGATATTGTTGCCTATGCAAATCAACTTGGCTTACATACGGCGCTATTTACAAATGGAATTGCTGCTACCAGAGACCTGCTCACTGAGCTTGCCGAAGCTGGGCTTAACGACGTTGCATTTCACGTAGACACCACCCAAGAGCGCAAAGGTTATGATGATGAGCAGTCGTTAAATGCTATTCGTGAAGAGTACATAGAGCGAGCCAAAGGCCTGGGCCTGATGGTTATCTTTAACACCACGGTACATACCGACAATTTTGAAGAACTGCCCATGCTGGTGGATTTTTTTGTACAGCACGCAGATGCGGTAAGTTTTGCTTCGTTTCAGCTACAAGCTGAAACCGGCCGAGGAGAGTGGGGCGCGCGAACGGATGTGGTCGACCCGCTTACAGTCAAAGCGGCCATTGAGAAAACAATTTCTAAAGCTTTGCCGTGGGAAAAGGTACGTATCGGCCATAGTGATTGCCACAGCTACATGCCCACTTTAGTTGCCGATAATCAAGTCTATTCTGTCGTTGATAACGCGCAATTGTTTGCGCAATTTATTGAAGACTTCAAGCACATACAAACAACGCGGCAGCACGGCACCGCAAAGATTATATGGGATTACAGTAAAGCACTGCTTACTCGCCCACTATGGATTTGGAAGCTCGCCAAAGCAACATTGGCAAAGCTTTTAGAAATGCGCAGTAGTTTAGTTAAAAGTCGGGGGCGTGTGCATAAACTGTCGTTTTTCGTTCAAAACTTTATGGATGCCAGTGCGCTGCAGCAGGACAGAATTGATGCGTGTTCATTCATGGTAATGACAGCAGACGGCCCTGTTTCCATGTGTAAACACAACGCCGAGCGCGATGAGCATATATTGAAACCACTTTCTTACACCAACCATCGCGGGCAGGTAAAGCAATACCAGCCATTAGGAGAGCGCTATCGAGAGGATAACGTGATCCCTATTCGACTGCTTGCCGATGATAAGCCTGTTCACGAACCCATCATTGGGGCCTTAAACGAATCAAACAGTGAGTCATCTAAGGTGTTAAATCAAGACGTAAGCCAAGAGCTAAGCCAAGAGCTAAGTCATGAGTCAGTTCACGGTGTAAATAACGATCTTGGCGCTAGACCAAGTAGCGTTCCCTCAAATCAAAAAACTTTAGAAATAGGATAAGGAAGAAGCCATGCAGTATTCTAATTCGCTCAAGTTTAACAGCGCATACGGTGACGCTTTGCGGGTGTTTGTTTCATGGGTTTTAGCGCTTTTCTTGTTGTTTTTGGTACAGAGTGTAAATGCAAGCGAAAAGCCAAATAAAGTAAATTCAATAAGTGCTGACGCTGAAAACCAAGCGCTTGTTACGCTGAAGCAAGCTTACAAACAAGCGACCCAAGACTGGGAGTATGTATTAGCAAATTATGTTGATGAAGAAGGGCGAACTAATTTTAAGGCCTTGTCTGAGGATATTGCGCCACTAGAAAATGTCGTATCTTTTATTGGCTTTGCTAGTCCAACAGCAACACCTGAATTATTCACTTCGCCAGAAGAAGTAATGAGCTATCACATTAATAGCTACAACGCATTGGCAATGTATGGCGTGGTTGAAAAAGGTATTCCAGATGGCTTTACAAGCTTTTTCTCTCGCGCCGCTTTTTTTAAATTTCGTGATGTGGTGATTGGCGGGAAAGTCACTAATTTATACGACTATGAAAATGACGTGATAAGGCCGCTAAACGAACCAAGGGCACACTTCGCACTTAACTGTATGGTGAAAGATTGTCCACGACTACCTAAAACGCCATTTTACCCGGAGCAATTAAATGAAACGCTAGAACAGCTTACCTATGAATTTTTCAGCAAGAAAAAGCACTTCTATTTGGACGATAAACGCAAACGAGCGTACGTGTCAGAAATATTAGACTTCTATACAGAAGACTTTGTTGCGTCGGGCAAAGCCCGAGACTTACCCCAATACATCAACAAATATATTGAGCAACCAATACCTTCCAATTACAAGCTTCGCTTTATTGATTACGACTGGCGTATTAATGCACAGCCGGAAAAATCGATGGTTTCAACATCTATAAATAGAGACGTAGATAATGCTTCGAGCCAAGCAGCAAAGAACCCCATAGTTGAAGCTGCCCTTACTCTGCACTCTAATGAGAGTAAAACCGCAGGTTTAGCGCATGCTCCAGCGTCTGAATTAGCACCGTTGCTAACACCAAACTTATCATCCAATGAATCAGCAGACGCGCCTTTTATACTTACCAGTACGCCTAATCAAACAACCGTCTTGGAGCTTTATTCATCCCAAGGTTGCAGCAGCTGCCCACCGGCAGAAAAATGGATTTCAGGCTTTGTAGATAGCGAAAAATTATGGACAGAGTTGGTTCCCATCAACTTTCACGTGGACTACTGGGATTATTTGGGTTGGAAAGACCCGTTTGCCGATAGTGCTTTTAGTAAAAGGCAACGAGACTATAAGCGCGTAGGCAAAGCCAACACTGTTGCCACGCCCGGTTTTGTCTTAAATGGCCGCGCTTGGAATGGTTGGTTTCGCGGGCAGCCGTTACCTAACCGAGTCGCCCCTCTGTCTGGCGAACTTCATGCTTCAGTTCAAAACAACATCATTGAGGTGTCCTTCAACAATATCAACAGAAGTACATCGAACACGCTAGTTGTTCACGCTGCGTTACTTGGCTTTGGCATAGAAACCTCAGTCAAGCGGGGAGAAAACGCGGGGCGTAAACTCACTCACGACTTTATAGTAGTCGATTATGAAAGCGCGTTATTGAGTAGCAACGGCAACAATGCTCATGCTCAGCAATATGTGGCTAGTCTGCCTTTGCCTAGTAACACTCATATAAAAGCCAAAAAACACGCCCTCGTTGTTTGGGTCTCTGAAGCTAACGACCCCTCGCCACTACAAGTTGCAGCGTCTTGGTGGTTACAAGGTACTAAGTCTATGTGACGTAAAGAGTTATTGCTTTGTAAAAGAATTGCGCTTTGCTTTCTTGGCTATCCCACGTAGAGTAGATGTTATCGACAATTTCCGGAGCACGGTGTTTGTGCTACCACATTAGGGTTAAAACAGATGAAGCAAAATACCTCCCCAAAACCGCAAAAAACACCGCAAGAAGCATCGCTTAATATCCCTCAAGAGGCGTTTGATTGGTACGACGAATACGCCCACGGGGATATAGACCGTCGAACGTTTTTGACCAGGCTTGCTTCGCTTTCAGTTGCAGGTTTGACCGTGAGCGCTATTGGTGGCGCACTGATCCCTGACTATGCCAAAGCAGAACAGGTTTCGTTTAATGACCCCGCAATTAAAGCGACTTACGAAGTTTTTTCTTCGCCCAAAGGCCATGGTGAAGGCGGCGGTTATTTAGTGCAGCCCACTAGCTTACCAGAATCCGGTGTGGCGCCATGTGTTTTGGTGGTGCACGAAAATCGTGGATTAAACCCTTATATAAAAGATGTAGCCAGAAGGCTTGCTATGCAAGGTTATGTGGCTTTTGCCCCTGATGCGCTGTTTCCACTAGGTGGTTATCCGGGAAATGATGACGATGGCCGTGCTATGCAAAAGAGCCTTGATAAGGACAAGATAGAACAAGATATGGTAGCGGCAGCACTGTGGTTAAAAGATCACGAAAAAACCACAGGCAAGCTTGGTGTAGTAGGTTTTTGCTTTGGTGGGTATATTGCTAATTTTCTAGCAGCCAGCATACCTGACAAGTTAGACGCTGCCGTTCCTTTCTACGGGACACCCGCGAAGCAGCCGCTAGTTGACCAGGTAAAAGGCCCCTTATTGATTCACTTTGCCGAGAACGATAAGCGAGTGAATGCCACATGGGAAAGCTATAAAGCCATATTAGAGGAAAAAGGCGCTGAGTATGAAGCCTTTACTTATGCCAAAGCGCAGCATGGTTTTCACAACGATTCGACAAGTCGTTACAGCCCCAAAGACGCGGAGTTAGCGTGGCGCCGAACGGTAGACTTTTTTGATAGTCATTTGAAGTAAAGTGTATTGAAGCGGCCTAATTAGGCCGCTTCTTTATTATTTAGTTTTTACCAGCGATTATTTTATCCATAGTAATGGGAAAGTCTCTTACCCGCACTTTGCATGCATCAAAAATTGCGTTAGCAATAGCGGCGCCAGCACCAGTAATGCCTAACTCACCAATGCCTTTGGCGCCTACTGGCGATGCGGCATAATCAGGCTCTTGTAAGAAATCTAAACTTACCTCGCTAATATCTCTATTTACGGCAACGTGATACTCACCGAAGTCTGGGTTTACGAAGCTTGCCGTATCTGTATGGTGGTGGATCCCTTCGGTAAGCGCATAGCCTGCGCCCCATACCATTCCCCCTTTTATTTGAGAGGCAGCTGTTTTCATATTCAAAATTTGCCCCGCACTGAACATACCATATTGACGAAGAAGCCTAACTTCACCTGTGTACTCATCTACCTCAACTTCCGCGAAATGCGCGCCGCAGGAGTACTGCTCATCATCACTAGTGTCGTCTTCGGATACTTTGCCGCTTGCTGATAACGGGAAGTCGCTGTGAGAGATAAAGTCGTCTAGCAAGAGCGCCTCAGTCGTAGCATCAATGTTACTTTGTGCGCTAGGCTGTAACTTTATCTGACCATCTGAAATGTGCACTTCCGCTTGGCTAAGGGCAGGGGGAAGTGAGCTTTTAATGTTCGCAATAAGCGCTTCACACGCCTTTTTAACCGCCGAGCCAGAGCTAGCGGCTCCGAATGAGCCACCTGAACCGCATGAGGCGGGGTAGCGGCTATCGCCTAGTTTTACTGTGACATTGTCTACCGACGTATTTAGAGTATCGGCGGCAATTTGTGTAAGAATAGTGTAGGTGCCTGTACCAATATCTGTCATATCAGTGCGAACCGTTACCTCACCGGTAGCACTCAATTCCACTTCAGCTGAACTTTCCACCAGTACATTCATGCGCATAGCACTCGCTACCCCATGACCAATTTGTTTACCCGGTGTGGGCTGCGCTTTATGCTGCCACTTGAAGTTTTGCGCGCCTTGGCGAAGGCACTCACCTAAGTTGTGGGTGGTAAACCGCGTGCCTTTCATAGGGTGTACGACAGGCAGGTTTTTTATACGAAACGCAAGCGGGTCGATTCCTGCTTCGTGAGCAAGTTCATCAATAGCCGACTCAAAAGCAAGAGAGCCAATGGCATCTCCAGGAGAGCGGGTAGAGTCAATAAGCGGAAGGTCTACGTCTTTAACCCTATGCGTGCTTTCAATAAACTGTGATTTATAGGTTACCCGTGCGCCAGCCCCTGTTGCTTCGGCAAATTCATAGCCTTTAGCTTTTGGCATAGCGCTTTTGTGCTGTACGCTTAGCAGTGCATGATCATCACCAGACGCAAGGTTTATCTGCTGAGTACTGTGCCCGCGGTGAGGAGTGTTATAAAAGACTTGTCGTCTACTTAACACCACCTTTACCGCGCGTTCTAAATGCCTAGCCCCTATACAAGCAAGCGTAGCATCGTAGTGAAGACCTAGCTTAGAGCCAAAGCCACCGCCTACAAAGGGGCTTTGTACTACAATGTTTTCTGGATCCATTTCTAGGGTAATCGCGAGCGCTTCTACAGCCGTTGCAATAATTTGCACGCTACAATAGACCTCAAGCTTGCCATCTTTAAAATCGGCAACCGTGGCGTGAGGCTCCATAGCGGCCGAGATTTGGCTTGGCGTGGTATAGGTTGTGTGGACGCTTGCGCGAATATCGCTTTGCTGTGGTTTATTTCCGCTAGATGCGTCTGCCTCGAATCCACCATCCAACGACTCTGGTTTTTGCGTAGCATCATCAAACTCTGTGAGTAAGTCTGGTGTTCTACCATTTATGGTATAGCTGACTAGACTTGCAGCATAGCGTGCTTGCTCCAAAGTGTCTGCAATAACTAATGCTACGGGCGCACCAAAATGACGAATGTGAGGCTCGTTAAGTACTGCGCGACTTTGGGTAAACCTGCTTTCATCTGCAGGCTTACTAAATGGCTTAAGGGGGCCCGCATTTTTATACGTAATCACAGCATGTACGCCGTCGGCCTGTTCTGCTTGCTCTGTATTGAGGGAAGTGATTTCACCTACGGCAGTGTCACTCGATACAACCCAGCCTATTAAAGGAGTACGTTCGTTCATATGCTCAGCAGCATACCTTGCTTGGCCTGTTACTTTTGCAGCGCCATCAACCCGGCTAACTGACGTTCCAACCGTTTTAGCGTTATGCGTTGTCATATAAAGCTCCTTCATGCTCGGGGTGCTTTTCCTGATGTTCTGCTATCTCTAAAAGCACTTTTTCTAACGTCCTGCGCAATAGTTCTGGTTTGAAATCGTTACTGCCGTAGGTTTTTGCACCGGATAATTCAGCCTCAGCCGCCTGCGATATAACTTCAGGTGTTATCTCAGCGCCTTCAAGAACGCGTATTGCCTTTTGCGGGTACCAAGGCTTGGTGCCTACACCACCAAAGGCGAGCGTAAGGTCTTTAACTCGTCCATCGTCAATTTTTAAGCCAGCAGCAACAGACACAAGGGCAAACGCATACGAAGAACGGTCTCGTACTTTGTGGTAGTACTGCGTGCCGTTAGATTTCTTCTCTATGCTGACATGGGTAATAAGTTCATCTTCACCTAATTGATTTTCTATGTGTGGAGTGTCGCCCGGTTCACGATAAAAATCCCTTATCGAAATTTGTCGAGTGTTGCCATTAGGTTGCTGGGTATGTACCTGTGCGTTTAGAGCCATCATGGCCACCGCCATGTCGGAAGGGTGGGTGGCTATACAATGTTCACTGGTGCCAAAAATAGCGTGAATTCTATTCATGCTGTTAATAGCGCTGCAGCCAGTACCAGGCTCTCTTTTATTGCAGGCTTTCGTAGTATCGTAGAAGTAGTAACAACGGGTACGCTGTAATAAATTGCCGGCCGTCGTCGCACGGTTTCTAAGTTGGACCGTTGCTCCGCTTAATAAAGCTTGTGCAAGTAAGGACAGAGAGGAATGCGTGTGTGCAAACTTCGCTAAGTCAGAATTAGTCACCATGGCGCCAATATAATAGTGATTGTCGTCTTCGGTGATAGCGTTAGCGTGTTCCCATTTCGCAAGACTTACCAATGTTTTAGGCGTTTCTACCTGTAGTTTCATTAAGTCTATTAGATTGGTACCCCCGGCCAAAAAACGTGATGTATTGTCTAGAGGGAAATTATCTAGCGGCTTTTCGCCGTTGTAATGATGGAGATTAAATGGCTGCATTATTGTTTCTCCAAAGCAATCACATCTGTAATTGCGTCAACTATATTTGGATAAGCGCCGCATCGACAAAGATTACCGCTCATGCGTTCACTAATGTCTTCTTTAAGAGATGCTGTACTATTTCGAGAACGGCTATAAGTAACAGCGCTAGGGTCTTCATTACTTAACTCACGAAGCAAAGATACCCCTGAACAAATCTGACCGGATGTGCAGTACCCACATTGAAACGCATCGCGCTCGATAAAAGCCTGTTGTAAGGGATGAAGCGCTTCATCTTCATTTGCACCGTTACCTATACCTTCAATAGTTGTGACTTCAGCGCCTTCTAGCTGAAATGCAAACACTAAGCACGCGTTGATGCGCTCTCCGTCAGCGATAACAGTACATGCACCGCACTGACCGTGGTCGCAGCCTTTTTTAGTGCCAAACAGTGATAAATGTTGATGAAGAAAATCTAACAGTGTAGTTCGCGGGTCATCAGGAAGACTGACGTCTTTCCCATTGAGATTTAACGTTGCCATGGAAGGATCCTTTTACCAATAAGCTCAATTTCGGTACTCCAGAGAAATGAGCGTAATGAGATATACAGTATCGTTACGCCATGAAAGTTAATTTGGTTTCACCATGAGCCAATTGATGTCGCTTACTTTTAAGCCTGTGATAGATGCAAATGCTTAAGTGGTGTAAAATGTAAAAAAGAGCGGATGGCTCTACACCTTTAATCTATGCCGCTTATTGGCTACCTCACCTTTCAGGCCTACTTACATGATTCACAACGATGTTCTACGTCGCCTTCGTTATGCATTAGCGATAAACGATACCGCCGCCCTAAGTATTTTTAAATTAGTTAACTACGACATGGAAATTGATTATTTACATGCTGTGATGAAGCGGGAAGGCGAAGAGGGCTATCTGCCGTGTCGCGATAAGATTATTGCGCTGTTTCTAGATGGATTGATTATTAAAAACCGTGGGCGTCAAGAAGGGCAAATGCCTCAAGAACTGGGGCCAAAAGAGCGATTAAGCAATAACGAAGTGCTGCGCAAAATCCGTATTGCGATGAGTTATAAAGATGACGATATGATAGCGGTGCTTAAATTAGCAGACTTTAGAATAAGTAAAGGTGAGCTGTCGGCATTTTTTAGAAAGCCAGACCATCGCAATTACAAACCCGCAGGCGATCAAGTGGTTCGTAATTTACTGCAGGGTATGGTGAAAAAATATCGACCAGATTCATCAGGTACCGGCCGCAGCGCGCAAACAAGTCTTAACAAACCGGCCGCTAATGTGTCTGAAAAAAATCGGACAAACGATAGAAAACGCATTAAAGGTAATCCGAACGGGAATAACCCTCATACAAATGAGCCAAGAGTTACGTCTTCGACAACTAACAAGGCTAAGCGCCCAGTTAGCCAAAGTGCTAACAATGAAGCGCCGAAAGGCAAGAAGCAAACTAATACGTCTGTGTGGGGCGAGCTACCTGCTAAAAAGCGGTGAATAAAGTTCACCGCTAGATGGCTTCCATTTGCCAGTGCTTGAGAGCTTGTTAGGCTTACTGACTTCAATCAACATAGAATGGAGCTTTCATTTATGCGGTTTACTTTTAGGCTTGCTACACTTCTTGGCATAGCATTGCTGCTAGTAGGGTGCGGCACGACGAAAAGCGATAAAAGGGAAACAGAGAGTGAAAAGACCGAAACGCCATACGCTAATTTAGACGACATTAAACCCCAGTCGATAGTTTACAAGACGGTTAATGGCAAAGATTTAGCGCTGGATCTATACATGCCAACTTCCTTAGGAACAGCCCCCACACTCGCCGTATGGGTTCATGGTGGTGCTTGGATGAGAGGGAGTAAAAACGAAACCCTGTCTAAAAATGGTAATTTAGTCGCTTCTTTGCTCAATGAAGGTGTTGTGGTTGCGGCAGTAAATTATCGTCTTAGCGGTGAGGCTATTTATCCTGCAGCACCCAACGACATAAACGATGCGATAAATTTTTTAGTTGATAATAGCGATAATCTTAAACTAAGTGCTGAGCACGTGATCATGATGGGGCGCTCAGCGGGTGGGCATCTGGCTTCGCTTTTGACCACATCAAACAATGACGACGTTCCGTTTCTTAATGCAAAGCCGCGCTACCGTGTAATTGGTATGGTTGATTTTTTTGGACCTTCTGATCTTGTGGCCTTGCGAGGCAACAGCGGCAAAGTGGATCACGACGCGCCAGATGCCGCAGAAGCTCAATTTTTGGGTGAATCTCCACTGGTTAACGAAGCCCTAGCGCGAGAAGCTTCGCCAACCACTTATATAGATGATGAAACGCCGCCTTTTATTATTTTCCATGGACTTGATGATGGTGTAGTACCCGCTACGCAAAGCGAATTATTAAGTCGCCGCCTAGACCAGTTTGGCGTGCCAAATGAGTTGTTCCTTGCTAAAGGTAAGCGCCATGGCGATCCGGTATTTGATACGGATGAATTTGTCTCGAAAGTAGTTAACTTTGTAAGAGAAGTTAAAAAGGAAAATAACTAAATTTATTTCAATAGAGTAAAAGGGAAAAATTATGAGCCGACATTTCGATAAGGCCGAAGGCCTGTGTGAAGAGAAAGATGCCGCCACACAAGGTTTTGTGTTTAACCAAACTATGCTGCGCATTGCCGACCCCAAGCGTTCGCTAGATTTCTATACGCGAGTTATGGGAATGACGCTAATTAAGCGTCTAGATTTTGAAGAAATGCAGTTCAGCCTTTATTTTTTGGCGGCAGGTGATGATTTCTCTGATATTTCTAACGATGTAGACGAACGTACTCAGCAAACCTTTGGTCGCCCGGCCATGTTGGAGCTAACCCACAATTGGGGCGATACACCAGAAACAGTGGATTATCACAACGGAAATACAGAGCCAAAAGGTTTTGGGCACATTGGTTTTCATGTGCCTGATGCAGAGGCAGCCTGCGCCAGATTTGAATCACTAGGCGTTCCTTTTCAAAAGGGTCTCAATGATGGTTCTATGAAAGGTATCGCCTTTATTAAAGACCCAGACGGCTACTGGATTGAGATTTTTGACGCGTCAAAAGTTGCTGAAACCTGTGCGCCACACTTGAAAAAGTAGCGTAGAAATTTTCAGGGCTCTTCCCTGTTGCTTGCAGCATTTAGTAGCTGGACATTTCAAATAAGTATTAGAGAAAGAGGGTAGCCCAGCTAAATCGGCTACCCTTTTTGTTTATTAGTTCGCTTCTAAGGTTAACTCAACGCCGCTAACTTCAGTATGTAAGTCGTGCTTGGTATTTAGCAAAAATAAACGGTTTGCTTCAACTTCGCCTTCGTTGGCTAAATAGCTTTTTACCGCTTTACTGCGCAAGTCGGCAAGTTCAATTAACTCACTTTCAGTAATGTCGATACTATTGCGAAGCTTGTTGTAACGGGCAATCGTCAACGCCCTTTGCACATCCTCTTCGTTAATCGCATCAATAACGTCATCATTATTGTTTTGACCTTCACTTGCTAACTCAGGGTTTAATTGAGCCACCATGTTCTTATATTCTTGATCAAGGTTTGGCGTAAACATCTCTACATAGTGTGACAAAAGGGCGTCGGCTAATGGGCCTTCCAGTGGTATACGGCTGCCAGTTAATGGCTCATCTTGCGGGTTACCACTGTTGCTGAGATTTTCAATGTCACCACCTGCAGAAGTATTTCCGTTCGTACTTGAACTGCCGGAGGTAGTAGTGGGATCAACAAGTCCACTTTTTGCGAACAGCGTTGAATTTAACTGGCGTTGTGCCAGCGTGCTTGAATCTGATACCGCATTAACCGTACCTTCAATGTTCACTCTAAGTCCTGGGCGTTTTTTTAAGGCCTCAGCTAGGGTGTTTAGCTTTTCCTTAGCTTCAGCATTTAGCTTGTGTTCTCCAAACGTAAACGCAACACTGTCGAGCTCATCGTCACTGCCAACCAGACTTGCTAGTAGCGAAAACGGCGCGGTTACCGCCTTGGTAATGATATTGCCAATAGCATTGAGGATTATAGAGCCAAAGCTAAAATCTGGGCTGTCTACATCTCCAGATACATCTAAACCTAAATCTATAACGCCGTTGCTATCTTCTAGCAGCGCGATAGCTAGCCCAAGCGGCAAACTTAGCGCTTGGTCAGAATTAGATTTTTTACCTAAGGTTAGCTGGTCAATAACCACATGATTTTTACCTTCCAGCGCTTTACCATTGAGTTTGTATTGCACCGCTAATGACAACAAACCTTTGTCAATGTAATAGCCCATATAGGTGCCAGAATAGGGGTTAACTAATGTAAGTTCAGCGCCTTTTACAGAGAAGTTTAAATCTAGGTCTAAATCACTTTTTAATGGGTGAATGGTGCCCGCTAGTTTTACCGGTGCGTAGTTATCTATTTTTCCAGTGATATCCACATTGGCCGGCGTATCTGAACGCGAGTCGATGCCTGTTACTTTGCCATTTAGGCTTTCAATGGCCGACGCGAATTTTGGTGTTAATGAGTGGTCAGCAAAATAGGCTTTACCGTTCTCAATTGATATAGCGTTCACGGCTATAGCAAGTTGTTGAGCGTTTGAAGTCGCCTTTTCATTGGTTGCAGATACTGCTGAATTTGTTGCGTTCATGCTGTCAGGTTCGCCAGCGATATTATTTTTAGCGAGCCGCTCTTCTTTGTTGTCTTCTTTTGAAGCAACAGCTAGCTTGCTCACGTTGGTTTGCTTGGCTTCGTCAATAATGAGTCGAGCGAAGGGAGATTGTAACTGAACATTGTCTACGCTTAGCTGGTTTAAGGCATGGTTAAAATCAATATCGTCCACTATTAATGACTGCCATTGCAACAACGGCTCTTGGGCATCATCTAGAACACTTAAGTCAAAAACCTTTGTATTTGCCTTAACGTTTAATGTCTCGGTTCCTTCATCACCGACTGCAGCGTCAAATTCAACATTTAGATTGAATAGTCCCTCTTCAAGTGTGACATTGGCGTAGGGTGAAATATATTGCTGAAATTGATTAAGTGCTAGTTGCTCAATAGCTGCTTTGCCCTTAACCGTTTGTTCTGCAATGACTAGGCTTCCGCTACTTGTTAGGGTACCTTTTGGTGTATTACTAAAAGCCTGGGTATCGGCAGAGACTTGCAGGCTTGTGGTATAAGAAATAGGTTTAGTGAAATCAGTGGTGATTTCACCGCTTTCAATATCCAATCGGCTAATTCTATAGTAGGTGCCATCACTTACACTGCGCTCTAGCATATCAATAGTGCCGTTATTGAATGCAAACTTTTGTAGCGCAACCTTCCATGTCTTCTCTTGCTCTACTTCCGGTGAGCCATTTTTAGTTTGTGCTGTTATTTGCGTCTCCTCGCCCATTGATTCAGGCGAAACGGTCGCTGCATCAACACTGTTGTCAGTTTCAGGTGTTATTTGTTCCTTAAGCTGAAGGCTCTTGTCCTTTTCTTCGGACTCAGAAGGCGAATTTGTATTCGCATCAGCGCTTGTTTGAGTAGCAGAAGCGGTCAGACTTCTAGGTGTAAACAGGCGTTGTAAATCGAGCCCCGTATCGTCAAACAAGCCCGACACTTTGACATTGTCTAGCGCAACTTTAGCAATATTTACTTGCTGCCTTGCGCCGTTTACGCTTATGTCGTGAACGGCAAATGAAGGGATGGCGAGGATCTCTTTCGAGGTACTGACGCTATTTGGCGAGCTTGATGACGCGGCTGATGATGTGGGTGATAATACAGCGGAATTAAACACCAAGTTGTTGACGGCAAACTCACCGTCTTCCAGTAAAAACTGAAACGCCTCTCCCTCTTCAAAAGCCTGCGCCTGAAGGCTTAAGTTAACCGTGCCGCCTACCAGTTTCGCTTCTACCAAATCTTTCGATAGCGACCATAGCGGTGCCAGAGCAACATCACTTATCGCAACGTCTGTAGCCACTTTAAAGGGAGAAAGTTGGAACTCACCTTTAATTGAAACTGTGCCTTTTTCGGCGGTAAGCAAATCAAACTGATATTGATTAAACGCGGCTTGGCTATTGTCATTTACACTAATTACAGCATGGGTATCTAGGTCTTGCAGTGCTACATCCAAATCCGGGTAATCAAGCAAGGTATCGGTAACTTCGTCTTCTAAAACTAGTTGGCCGTTACTTAGTATAAATTGACCTAGTGTTATTCTAGGGATCTGCCCGTCAGATACGTCTTCCTCTTCATCTTTCTCATTTGTACTGCGATTCTCAAGGTGAGCGAGAATATCGGAAAAGTTGAATGTTTGTGTGTCGTTATCGGTATTTAAACGTGCCACTTTTGCATATGGCGAATCGATAGTTAAAGACTCAATTGCAGGAGTGAGAGTAAGCAACGTTTGCCAAAAGCCAATGTCTAGCGAAAAATTACCCACACTAAAAAAACGATTATTTGACGTCTTATTCTTGGTATCGCTTTCACTGCTATTTTTACTCTGCTCGTCACTGTCGCTGTTGGTTGAAGGCTTAGATTCTGGATAAATGACAAAATCAGTAATGCTTACCTTCAATAGAAAAGGGTTTATCGCAATATCTTGTACAGTGGCATTTCGACCTGTATTTTCTTTTAATAGGTTAGGTAATTTTGCCTCTAGCACCGCAGGGGTTACTACGCCTAAAAGAAGGGCATAAGTAAGATAGAAAAGGACGAGGTAGGTAGAAACTCGAAACCACTTTGGTTTCGCTGAAAACCAAGATGTTGCATTTTGCATAGGCGATCAGGCTGCGTAATTGAGTATGAAAAGATGAGCAAGGTTGCTATTAGAAATACAACCTTGCAAAAAAGATTTAAAGCGTATTAATTTCTGCGAGGAAGCATATATCAATACGCTTTCAATAGACTACAGAGCCGCTAGCAAATTATCTAGGCCAGATTTGAAGAGTGCTTGGGTTTCTTCATCGGCATTTACATTTAAGTACGAGCTAATTTGAGTGGCAAAGCTGGCAATCATATCAGTTGATAAGCCAAGCGCTTCAAACTGTTGCTTCAAATCATTTACAGATTTAAGTGTAGAGCTATATTCAGAGGCTTTATTGAGTAGGCCGGATAGTGACGAGCTAGAACTTGCAGCCGTATCACCGCTAAGTGACGGTACATTTTCAAGTAGGCCATCAATGCCAGGAATACTGTTTGCCAGCTGCGCGTAGTCACCGCTAGAAAGGTTACCTTGAACATAGTTCATAATAGAGGCGATGCCGCCTTCTGACTGGGTTTCAGATACATTGAGATTGTCAGAAACTGTGCCTACCAAGCTAGATAAGTCGATACCAGACGCAGCACTTGTCGCCATTTCAGTTAGGCTACTAGTAGTAACAGTTGAGTCAGCTTTCTTATCACCTAAAAGGCCTTTAAGCTGGTCTATATTGGCGTTGGCGTTTGTTGTAAAGACGGTAAGAGCAAGCACAGCAGGTGCTAAAGCGAAACGGTTCATGGTAAGTTTCCTTGTTGTTAGCTCCCTCAACGCTAAGATAAATTGTCTATGTAATATACATATTGCCAATTAAATTTTGTAAAACGAGCATGGGTTAGTTGGTAAATACTAACATTCTATCCTAACGAAGCTTCAATTACTGTAGAGAAAGTGTAAAGAGCATTTACCAGTTCGCATAAATAAATCTAACAAATTATTAAGGCAGATTAACTTTATCTATATAAGGATTTGGTTATTCTTTTACTCTATGAAAGCGGCTAGAGTTTTGAGTTTCAAATACTTCATGAGGTGTGCAGATTGTTCTATCGCTTTAACATCCTCTGAAGAATCAATTGCACATGAAAAGCGTTTTTCATTAAGGCAGTTCGCGCCCTTAGAACACATATCTGCTTTTGGAAAGCATTTTGTACCTCCGTAAATAAAACCATAGCTATCCATGTTCATCAGAAATATTGGTCGTTTTTCATCGTTAGATTTGCTTCCAATTAGGGGGCGCCCAAGAAAAGAGTTTTCCTCATTAATATTTAAAAGGGAAAGCAAAGTTGGCGCGATATCTAAATGACTTCTCGTTGTGTCGATTTGGCGCGGCGATGAGTCAGGGACATGAATTAGCATAGGGACTTTAAATAAAACTTCGAATTTGTCTACAGGTGAAACGGTATCTTTGGGGTAAAAAGGTACCCCGTGGTCACCTGTTATTACGATGACCGATTGGTGGTAATATGCTTTTTGTTTGAGTTTGCGCCAAAACTCTCCAAGAGCAACATCTGCGTAATAAAGAGAACGTTGATAATTACCGTAGATATCGTCGTCCGATTCTTTTAGATGAGGTGGGAACTTGAACTCTTTATAATCCCAATTAAATGGTTGATGGTTAGAAAGGGTTAATATTTCAGTGAAAAAAGGACTTGATTGCTGATCAAAATAATTTAAGGCAGCATCATAAAGAATA
Source organism: Alteromonas sp. HB246098 (assembly GCF_054890645.1). Taxonomy (NCBI): domain Bacteria; kingdom Pseudomonadati; phylum Pseudomonadota; class Gammaproteobacteria; order Alteromonadales; family Alteromonadaceae; genus Alteromonas; species Alteromonas sp. HB246098. Next base: position 181,793 of record NZ_JBTZUG010000002.1, read on the forward strand.
GGATCAGGAACACCCCATCCAATATCTTGCGCGTCACTATAACCATCACGTTCAAATGACTCTTTTGAGTAAATATTGTCAAAGCCTAGAGATGGATGAAAAATTTCTCTGTTGTAAAACTCTTTTGTGTTGCCATGAAACCAAGATGTTGTGTAACCATGCTTTTTCAATATGTGAGGTAAACACTTTCCGCGATAAACACCTTCGGAGCGTGCAAAAGGTGTAAGAAGGTTGCCATCTATAGAACTACATAAAATAGCTTGCTCAGACTTAATCGTCGCTCTAGATGTGGCATAATTGTTCGTGAACCAAAAAGACTCGTTTGCAATCTCAAGTAGATTGGGTGTTATTTCTTTCGACAATTCTTTAAATCGAGAGCTCTCTAATACAACAAGTATTACATTTTTCTTGTTAGGTAAATTTAGTGTCAATGGAGTTGTTGGATAAAAGGCTAAGGGGTTTACATTACTGTTTTTATGCTTGAGCCCCGGATAATTTAATATAAGTTGATCAAAGTTTTGCGAACTATATTCTTCTGGAAGTGCAACAAGCGTGTTTTTTCTAAGTGCTTTAGCAATTACCTTCGCTTTGTTTTCTGCGGCACTATCCTCTGACTCTGGTACAAGCCATAGTACTATGGGTGTACTTCTAAAAAAGTACATTAGTGGGTTTTCAAGCTCAACGTTTTTTCTATCGTCATTCGTCAAGTTAAGTAGTTCATTAGTATCGTTTCGTGTTGTGTGAATGCTGATTAAAAATAACCCAGTCATAAAAGGTATCAAAAAGGATAAAATTCCCTTTTGCCACGAAAGGCGATGTAACTTTTTAAATAGTGTTTTATGAAGGATTATGCTGATAGCACTGATAAACAGTATGAAGATTAAAGCAGGTGTGCTGTTGAAATTTTTGATCGCTAAAAAAAGCTCTCGATAAAGCTTAAGCGATTCGTAACTGATGTAGAGTCCATAAAAATCAAGATACTCTCTGGATGCCGAAGCAAAAATCGTTAAGCTTGTAAGTGCGCAGATTACAAAAGCCGTAAATACAAACCTCTTACAATAACTAAAAAGTACTAAGAGACAAAATACAAAGCAACAGAGGGCCAGAGTATCGATCTGAAAATAAATGTCACTGTTTAAATAAAAGTCAAATAAACTAAATATTGCTAGGGGGGTTAGACTTAAGCCCGTGAATAAATAAATTGTTGCTCTAGAGGTTTGCATTAAGAGTTTCCATACTCTTCATCATATTGCGGTGTCAAAATAATACTAATTAGGCTAACAGTATTAAACTAATAATAAGTATAGATTTTTATAACGATGGATTGAAAACTTCAGCTTAAAACAAAACACTAAAAGGAGCGGTGTGCTCCTTTTAATATTCTGACTGTTTGTTGGCCTTGCTTACTTTGTTTCTGGCGGAATGATTATACGCTCTACATCTGGAGAAGCGTTCTTTTCAACATTCGTTGTATCGAGTTTCGGGCCCAGTTGATAGTCTAATTGGACGAGAAGCCCAGTTTGTCTGACGCCTTTGCCACCTTGAATGCGTGGTTTATATTCCCACTGTTTTAATGCCACTTTAGCACTTTTATCGAACACGCCCGCCGGCTGAGATTTAACCACTTTTACATTATCTGTTGCGCCTGTTTCAGTGATATCGAAAGACACTACGACAAAGCCTTCGAGCTCATTTTGTTCTGCCTTTTCTGGGTAGATGGGTGGAACGCGTTTAACGGGTGATGCTTCATTAACTTTTGATTTATCCATGTTGGCTTCAGCTTTTGGCGGTGGTGGTGGCACGTTAGCCAATGCGGTATTAATAGTCAGTAAAGCTGCAACAGAAAGTACGCTCGCTGCCAGTACTTTATTGCTGCGCATAGGTTGTTTTATAGCATTTAAACGTTTGATCATAGTCGTCTTTTCTCCAAAGGTTGGGTACAAAGTTATAGTGCGTGAACAATGCTCGGCACACTGCACAAGTGCTTTTGCATAGGTGAGTTTTTCCTTCTCTGTCTTGTTTTTTAGTACTGCATCATCACAAGCCAGCTCTTGATTTATTCTGAAAGACTTAAGCGCAAGCCAAACTAGTGGATTAAACCAAAATAGAATGGCGATAGTGAGTGCTAGCGTATTCCACAGGTGGTCATAATGTTTGCGATGAACGTTTTCATGTTCCAATACCAGTGTCTGTTGCTGCTTTGAAAACGTGCTTTTAAATGAAAAGGGAATAAGCACTTTTGGCGCGATGAATCCAAACAGCATAGGGGTGGCTGCTTTGCTTGAATAGTAGGCATTGGTGTGGATTGCGCGTCGCTTCCCTATCGATGTCCATGTTGAAATATGATGCACTAAAACATAGGCAGTGATAATGCATGCGCCTATAGCCCAAAGAGTAAACCAAGTTTCGAACGTAACAGTATTCACTGTAGGTTTAACACCCACTACATAGCGAGAAAAGCTATTTGATGGGATGCTAACCATCGACAGCGGAAGGTTATTAACTATCAAACTGCCTGGTATCAACGCCCATAGCTTATACGTTAACGAGGCACCTAATCTAGATGTGAAAAAGTGCTCAGAAACAATGAGTAAAATGAGCGAGAGCGACAATATGCCTTGTTGAGCGATAATCCAATCAATCATTATTTTCTTCCCACTCTTTTATAAGCGCTTTAAGCTCGTTCACATCTTGCTTAGACAGCGAGTTCTGATTTGCAAACCCGGCGACCATAGGCGCGATTTTCCCTTTGAATAGCCGACTTACAAAACTTGTCGTTTCTTTTCTTGTATAATCTTCGCGAGCAATCAGTGGGTAATAAAGGTACTGGCGCTGCTGTTTTTCAAAGCCTAATACTTCCTTTTTTACCAAGCGACCCAATAGTGTTTTGACGGTTTTTTCATGCCAGTCTTTCTTATCGTTTAACCGTGAAACCACCTCACTTGATGTAGCGGGGTGGTCGTCCCATAGTACGTCTAGTACTTCAAATTCGGCGTTCGAAATTTCGGGTTTGTCTGACATTTTACTCATAGTGACCATATCTAATATATTGATTACAGTTGTAGTCGATATATTTAGATTACACTTGTAATTCTAAAGCGCAAGGTTTTTTTTGTGTGTTTTTCAGACCAGTTTTGTAAGAAAAGAGAAATATGTTCAGTGCTTTCGTATTTTAGATCAGGGGAGTGCCTGAAAACGTGAGACAAATAGGCCGAGGCGTCGGCATGGGCGTGACGACGTGTTAAGAAAAAGCGTGTAGTTCTTTTTAGTAGAGCACGTTAAAGTTAAATTCGTTTGACTCTAAAAATTCGCCTAAAATACGCGATTGTTGGTTTCCTCTTGGAACCATTACGTAACATGATGGCTTAGGAGATACTTCCTGAAGGTCGTACCATAAGGTATCCAATACATCATTGCCGAATTTTAAAAACGTTTCTCCCCAAGACGTTTTATAGATTACTGCTACATCTTCAACCGTGGCTTTTTGACGTAAAGTCGGGAAATTCACAATAGAGAAGCATGCGGTTATACGCTCAGGTGCAAGTAGGTCGTTGCGGGGGAGGGACGACACTCTGACAGGCGGGAAATGCTTGCATAAGTGCTTGAGAAGGTCATTGAGGTCTAATTCACTTACTTCGCCATAGTTATAATCTAGATAAACTTTACTGCGAGTATCAATTATTTTACTTGAAACCAGCCATACCATTAGCGCAATCGCACTAGGCGCTTGGGATATTTTCTGTGCTTCATCAATGATTCCGGATTTACTCAACAAATCACCGGCATAGGCAGACCATACTTCATCACCGTTTTTGAGCTGGCGCATAGCGATAGTGATTTTTTCGCAATAAAGGCTTTCGTCGAAGGCACGCCGAAGAAATTCTATTTTATCTTCTTTTTTTGCGTAATAGGTACTTAAGCGCCTGCCCAACACCGTCATGTCTTTTTCGTCCATAGCTTGCTGGTGGTCGCTAAGCTCTTTAGAAATACGTCGATAGCACTTCAAAAGAAAACTATGGACACGGCGACTAAGTTGTACACGCTCACTAAACGTCCAATCCTGTTGGTTGTCTAGATGGTGAATTTGTTTTCGGCTCCATCCCCATTGTCTCGCATAGGACGCTAAAATCCGGCGTTTGAAGTTTGCTTTTTCTCCCTCAAAAAGCGGTTGGCTTAATGGGCATGCACATTTTAAGTACAAGCATTGCTGCAATATCTCAATGTCCTCGGGCTGTCCGTTGGCTTTATAGTGGGTAATAAGTTCGTCAAACATCAATGCGTAAGGGTCAATGTCTGTGACGCGGCCCGGCGCTTCAACTCCACGATGAACATGTTTTTTAAGCAGATTACAGAGTGGCTGCCCATGTGTGATATTGGCCAAGTAGACTTCAAGCTTCGCCATTTTCAAAACCGACTTGAACGGGGAGTCCATTGCTTTACCCAGTTGCCAAATGGCTGCACCAAACAGCTCACTGGCATCAAGTTTTTCTAAATGACCTAAATCCATAAACCAGTCTAAATCTGGTGAGCCGCCTTTTTCCAGACTGTTATAAATAGCCTGATATTGCTTTTCGCTGGTTTTTTCTGGAGTAAGCCACCAAAAGGGCGCCTTGCCAGCTACTACAATATTGGTGTTGTAAAATTCTGCTTTTAGAAACAGTGCTTGTGCAGAGCCGGCGCTTTCGCCTTCAGCAATACCGAAGTCATTTTCCTTTACTTTATCAATCTCTGATAAAAAGAAGTGAACTTCAATGCCAAAGGTGTGTTCCGCCCATTTTTCAATAGCAGTTAGCTTTTGTTGTAGTAAGGAAAGTTCAGTTTCTGAAAAGCGATGGCCTTCAATGCACACCCAAAAATCGAAGTCCGAGTCATCGGTTTGCGCAATAGTGCCCACGCTACCCATAAGTACGAGTGACTCAATGGCTCGCTGTCTAGGCCAAATTTGCTTGATATCAGAGAACAGGTGATTCTCAGCAGGGAAACACCTTAAAAGTGCTTTTTCTATATCAGGCCTAAAAGAATAGTTATTAATGCCAAAAGGTACGCTTTCGCCGGACGAAAGCGGGGCAATATAACCAGGAAGCGCTTCGTGATTTACATGAACGAGGAATGGAAGCACATGAAAAAGTGGTTTGTGCTTTTCAGGCATGAGGGTAAGAGCACGTTCGATGCGGGCTTTGTTATACCTTAATACACGCAATAACCTAATGGTAAGGTTTTGCTGAACGGAAAGCGGCTGCTGCGTTGCCATTATGTTAATCTGCACTTCTTCATGCCGCCAAGCATAACGCTAATTCGCGTCGACTTCCTCTATTTTTGGTAACTAGTTAAACTTGGTCGTGGAATCGATTTTGTGCAGTAAGCCATCATTTACCAAGTGAACCCATTGTGCCATCGATAAGTCCAAGCTGCTTTCCAGAAAAAGATGTTTCACAATTAATTTGGTGTGTTCTTAGGTAACGTAATTTCAACCCTAAGCCCGCCTTGTTCTGGACTTTGCATTACAAGTGTTCCGCCATGCTTTTCCACTGCTTTTAGCGCAATGGTTAAACCCAGCCCAAAACCCTCAGTATGCATCTGATTTCCCGCTCGGTAAAACGGCTGCATTAACTTTTCAATTTCATTGTTATCTACGCCTACGCCATTGTCTTCAACAACGATGACAACATTTTCAGTATCTGGTGAAACGTTTACAGATACCGGCTGCCCTTTGTCGGAATACTTACACGCATTACCTACGATGTTGTCTAGCGCCTGGTGTAGCGCTTCTGGAAACCCGTTTATTATTGCATCGTTTTCACGAGACTCGCTAAAGTCTAGTGAAGTTGGGATGCCTGGATAGTTAATAGCCATATCGTCCAAAACACGATTGCATAACGCAATAACATCGCAAGGTTCAGCTTTCTGTGGAGTATGCTCTAGCGTTGAAAAGTTCAGAATTTGCTGAATGAGTTGGTCCATTCGATGGCAGTCATTGTGTATCTGCAGAACGTGTTTGTTATCTGGTTGATGCTGTTCGATTATTGCTGCTGACGTTTGAAGCCGAGCTAGTGGAGCGCGCAATTCATGGGACACGTCGTGCAATAACCTTTTCTGGGACTCTATAGCATCAGCGGTTTTACGAACCATGAAATTTATATCGGCTGCCAAGTCACTGAGTTCGTCTCCGCGAGAAAGCAGCTGAGAGGGAACCTGCGACGCTGTTTGGTCGTTGGCGTATTTTCGACTAAAGGCGCCTAAATACTTAATCGGCTTGACAATGCTCCAGCTAAGTAGGGCACTTACTAATGCCGAGGCTAAAAAAATAAATACAAACTGCACTGACTGAAAGCGGCTTAATACATGTTTATAAATTCGCGGCGTTTGCGGTTGTCTTAATTGAACGATGTACTGCGTGTTTGAAGGGCCATAGATTTCACGTGTTACCCGTTGGTCCTCAGGCGTTTTATTCATGCGGTAGTGATAAATGGTATCGCCATTTACCGAGGATATTAGCATGGGGATTAGCTGGTTTTCTCGACCATTTCTACGTTTAATCCACTCTTTAATCTCGCTTCTAGCCCTGCCTTTAGTAAACGTTTCATGTTCGTATCGCCATACAATTCTTTCTGCCTGATTGGTCGCATCGTCAAAAAAACGTTTGGTATAGTTACTTGAGGTGTATTCGTTTACTAAGACGTAGCCAGTTGCCGCCATGACCGCTAAGCTGGCAATCCAAAAAGCAACAAAAATTCGCCAGAACAAGCGCTTAATCCCTAAGTTGGCTTTTATGTCCGACCATTTGATGTTACTTATCATTACCCGAACCTTCTATTCTGCTTGCTGAGGTACGGTTAGCATTTGATAGCCAACACCGCGGACAGATTGAATAACGTTAGTAACCCCAGCGGCTGAGAGCTTCTGGCGAATTCGGCTAACGTGAACATCCATTGCTCTATCGTAGGCTTCCAATGGACGTTTCAATACTTCTTGCGTCATCTCCTGTTTGGAAATGGTTTGTCCTACACGCTCCATCAGGTAGCTAAGTGCGTTGAACTCAGCCCCCGTTAACGCCACGGATTCCCCATTAACGGTGGCCTGGCGTGCGCCGGTATCTAAATGAATACCATGTAGCTCGCTTGGCGAAGCGGCAGGCGTTGTTTTTAAGTACTGGGTTCTTCGGATGATAGCGCGGATACGGGCGCCAAGTTCTCTTGGGTTACAAGGCTTAGGAAGGTAATCATCAGCACCCAGTTCAAGGCCTACAATTCGGTCAATATCATCACCACGACCTGTCAACATAAGAATAGGGGTTTGCTTTTCGGCTCTTACTGATTTCAACACATCAAGGCCCGACATCCCAGGCATCATAATATCTAGCACTACGGTGTCGTACTGATTTGTGTTAAGTAGTGTTTCTATTGCCTCATCGCCGCTGTGAATTGCATCAACACGAAAACCGTCCCCTTCTAAAAACTCTTGGAGTAGGGCACATAAGTCTTTGTCATCGTCGACGAGTAAAACGTTTATTTTGTCATTTTCCATGCCCGAATATTACCCTCTATTAATTAAAGTGTTTTTCAACTTTACCGAACTTTACACTAGCTTAACCCTACTTATCGATTGATTCACGCATACTTAATTCTGTTGATTAAACAACATTATTTTTTAACGTCATGCATAAACATGGCAAAACAAGTAGGAAGATTAAGATGAAAAAATTAATTACCGGTGTTTTATTAAGTGCATGTATCGCAACCACTGCTTACGCAGGTGGTAAGAATTCAGATGAACGTAGAGGTGGAGATTTCCTACCTTTGCATAAAATGGAAAGAGTACTTGATCTAACTGATGAGCAAATAGCGCAGTTTGAAGCATTGAAAGTCGAGCTTAAAGCAGAGCGTCAGGCTAAAAGAGCCGAAATGGGTGAAGAAGGTAAGCGCAGAAAAATGAATGCTCTAGCGGGCCTAAACCCTGATGATGCTGACTATCAAGAAAAGGTAAATGCGATTGCAGAGCAAAAAGCTGAAAAAGTAAAAGCGCGTTTTCTTAAGCGTGCTGAACTTCGCATGAAAGTAGCGGACATTCTAACCGATGAGCAGCTTGAAAAGTTCGATAAGTTGAAAAAGAAACGTGGCAAAAAGCAGCGCCAGCACAGCTAATTTAGACCATGTTTAATTAGTAAAAAGCGCCTTTATGGCGCTTTTTTTACGAACGTTATAGTGTTGTCAGTATTTGTTTTAAGAGAGCAGCGTGGTTCTCAACTTTGATTAATGCGTTCCGCTAGTTCTGACTAACTCTTGCTGGATATTGTTCAAGCAAACTTGTTACTAGTTCATCGAGCTTATTTTGAATACTAATACTGTCTTTAGACTCGAGTTCAACGCTGCCCGATGCGCTATAAATAAACTTCCCATCTTTTACTATATCTATTTGAAGACCTTGTTGGAAAGAGGTTTGCTCACCCACAGGTATGCTGAATATACTGCCGAGAGAAATGCCACCAGAGCGCCCAAAGGTGCCTGTACCCAACCCTAAATTCAATGTGGTTCCATCTTCTTTAGTTGTGGTGGAAGGAAGGTAACCTACTGACACATCGGCCTCGTTCTCTGTTGTTGGTGTTAAACCTTTGGTAATCAAGCGCTCGGTTATGGTTGAATATAAATGGTTAGCGAGAGTTTCATTGATAGGGTTTAGTGGCGCTTGGATATAAAAAGTTTTAATGTCAGCAAAGTTTTGCGTGTCATCTACACTGACTTGAGGTTTGCTGGCGCACCCAACAACTAACGCTAAACTTAACAACAACAATAAGGCTGACTTAACACCATACTTCTGTTGCCAAAACCCTTTGTGACATCCTATTGAAGTGCTACTTCGCATAATAAACTCTCTCTAAATTACTGCTGTAAAAAAGGTTACTCAGTCAGCAGATAGGCTCAACTATTTCTAACTTTAACGAGAGGATACCCTGTTTTAGATCTGAATTAACACACAACTGGGGCAATAAGCGCCAACCTTTTACTCACTCGGCGTAATTCGCTGAATTGTCGTCACTTGTCGTCAAGTTGTGCTCTGCTAAGGTATTTAAACCGTATGCTTTGTTATCAAATACTGCTTACTCCGTTTCCGATATGCATGCCAAAGCGCACGCTTAAACGTCTACGGTAAGCGTTCGACTATGTTTTAAGAAAAAACTTAAAGGATATGCATATTAAACGAATTAAGCGCACGTTAACTGTTACTGCGATAGCGGCAGTTTTTTCTATTAATGCCGTAGCACGAGAAGCACAGGATTCTCAAGTTGAATTGGTCGGCGACATTAAAGGCACACAAATTACTGGCGTGACGGTGAGTCGCGATGGGCGAGTATTTGTGAACGCGCCCAATTGGCGAGATGGTGTAAGTTTTTCTGTGGCTCAGGTTGACGATAACGGAGAGTTTGTTGCATATCCTAATAATGAAACAAACGAGTGCGTAGCGCAAAGCGAGGTGAGAAATAATTGCTTTTTGGCCGTGCAGTCAGTGGTTGCCCACAAAGACAAGCTGTATGTTTTAGATACTCGAAACCCTAAGTTTAACGGGGTAGTTGATGCGCCTCGTTTGTTTGTTGTTGACTTAGCCTCAAACGAAATCGAAGGAACCTTGATCCTTAGCGACGATGCATATCACTCTGATTCTTACATAAACGATTTACGCGTAGACGAGAATACTAATCGTATATACATGACGGATTCGGCACATGCAGGCTTAGTGGTCTATGACCTTGATGACAATACCAGCTATCGCATTTTAGATAATCATGAAACCACAAAAGCTGAGGTAGAGTCTTTGAGTATTGAAGGCAAGCCCTTCAACATGAGCGTTCAATCAGACGGCATCGCCTTAGATACATTGAACGACACATTATATTTCCATGCTTTGTCGGGTTATTCACTGTATGCCATTAATACCTCTGATATAAAGAAAGCATCGAATGAGATGTTGGCTAAAAAAGTGCGAAAAGTCGCTACAACAGGTGCGCCAGATGGCATGATTTATCATGAGGGCAACGTCTATTTAGCTGATTTAGAAAAGCAAGAAGTGCAGTACCTTACACCGAGCCTCGACCTTCGCACACTTGTAAAAGGCGATGTGGTGAACTGGGCTGATACCTTTAGTATTTATAACGGTTCGCTTTACTATACCAATAGCAAAATCCAAGATGCTGGCAGCGATGTAAGCGACATGACGTTCGAAGTATATAAAACAGCGCTACCTGCGCGTTAAGGTTTGAGAAACATGGAAATAAGTATGACAAAAGTGACCCGCAAAGTGCCACTTGTTTTGGCAGTAGCGTTCTTTATGACAGGGCAAGTGTCAGCTAAATCAGATTTTGAATATGGACCAGTGTTTAACTCTTTCGGAAAGCATGCGCCTGTGGAAGGCATCAGTTTTACTGAAAATCAGGCATTCAAAGTTGCATTTGACGTAGCCAAATCGGCAAAACCAGGAGAGGTTAACCGTAAGTTTGAGTCGCTGGCACGTTTTATCAATATGCATGTAGCTAACGGCGTGAAACAGGAAAACCTTTCCCTTGCACTTGTGGTTCATGGCTCTGCCACAGAAGAAATGCTAAAGAGTGAGCTCTTCAAACAGCGCAAAGGCCAACCCAACGGCAACGAAGCGTTGCTTACTGCATTAATGAAACAGGGCGTTGAAGTGATAGTGTGCGGTCAGTCAGCTGCGGCTCATGGCGTTGAAAAAAACGCTTTGATAGACGGAATAAAGATGGACCTATCAGCCATGACGGCCCATGCGCGCTTTGCGCAACAGGGGTATTCGGTTAATCCTTTTTAGGTTGTGTGGTATGCGTAAACAAAAGGTGGTCAGCTGCATGAGGCACACAGGCGACTATCAGGTTTGCTAGCTCTTTCACTAGTGGCAAGTTTCGTTATGTTCAAGGCAGACTTAACTCAGACCAAAAAGTGCCCTAGCAGTGAGACTGATCAAAATCACTTTCAATCTACGTAAGTTCATTTGGTGTAACAGTTTTGCGTTTAAAAGCTCTTCCAGAAAATAGCAATACCAGTGCAATGAAGAACCAAAAAAATGTGCTTAACGTTACACCTCTTTCTAACGTTCCAAAACTCGGAAAAAAAACGCGCACCTCTTTCCCAGTCCAATATTGTTTGAGGTAATCCAAAGCAAACGTTCTGTTTTTAGACCTTATCGTCGGATCGAGTGAGACTATATCTGAAACGTACTCAACGTTATCAACGCTGTAAGTGAACTCTATCATTGCTTCTTCAATGTAACCGTTTCCAAGCCTTACTTTAACTCTGTTAGTCGAAACAACTACTCCTTTAGTTTCGTTCCAAAAGTAAGAAGTAATACTTGCCAACATCCCAAATGTTGATAATGGTAGAAGAAACATATTAAGGAACAAGCACGCTGTATATAGCTTTTTATACTTAACCATTACCTACTCAAAATGTGTTAAAAAGCCTTGGGCCAAAAAAGAAAAATCGACCAAATCAAAATTTGCGCCACTGAGTGAGAGCCGCCAACACTGGTTTCTTTACCTGAGAATGTCATGTCAATATGCGCTTATTCCTCACGGTAGTCTAATGACATTCACTACCCAAATAACAGTCTTCAAGATAGGGGCTCCATCTAGGCACAGGCTCAGCTCCTAGTGTTTTAGGCCTATTGATTTGCATGTTATATTTTTACTGGGATTTCCCAAGTTCTTTTAATACTTTGCATTGATTCAACGAACTCGAAACTAGCCTCCCAAAAATATTTGTTTTCTGAAATAAACGCTTTGTTTGTCGGTTGCTTATCATGCGGGATAACAAAACTGAATTCTAAGATTGTTCTACCGCCTACATAATTGATTTCTGTTGTGGCACTTGATACCCAAATTATATCTTTTCGGCTGTCGTCCCCCCTCATTGTGCGGTGCCATAGAGTAATTGATATCTCTTTAACTCTATTAAAATTTGGCTGTAAAATTTCAATAGAGCCTTTGAATTCCTTGCCAATTGTGCAGACTGACGGGGTCAGTGTTAACGGTGTTTTGCCCAGTTTAGAAAATTTTCGCTTCTGATAAGCGCCGATCGCCCATAGAAGAATCGAGAACGAAAAAAAGCCCGCAAAAAATAAGTATAGAGAAGGCGAGTTTGATTTAGTTGATGTAAAAAGAAGCGTCATTGCAGCAAAAAAACAAATTACGCCAAAAATTTGAATGGCAACACCAGTTTTACTTTCTTTGCTATGTATAACTTTATTAAGTTTTTCCACCTGAATACCTCGGTCGTAAGAAGCCGGTCTACACTTGTTTCAGCGACTAAAAGTGCTAGCTGTACCTCAAAACAAAGAGCCACAGTTCATCTTTTACCTATGGGCATATGAATGCTTGAGTAAACTAGCAAAAAGGAACTGAAACTAAACGATAAGTATTCTTAGGCCTGACTCACGAGTTGCTCGATACACTTTCAATCCAGTCTCGGTAGTTTGACACCCTAACTTGATAAGCTGTAGTACCATATAAACCGCCTTTAAAATTAGCAAGATCTCCACGCCAAACTTGCCAGCTCGATAAACCAACCAAATAAGCCTTACCATTCTCAATTATCACTGAAGCTCCGCCACTATCACCAGCACCGTGCATTCCCTCAAGGGGCAATGCATCAGGTGGCTTATTAAATTTATATGTGAGCCAATTTCCTTTTGAGGATTCAATAATGTTTCTAAAATGGTTCAATTCTCGCAATGATTTTGTTTTGAGGTTTTCACCAATTTCTCCGTTACCTGTTGCTCCACGACCAAATACCGTGATCTTTTGACCCGCTTGATCAATGTTTGGGTAGATGTCAATTGGTTTTTTCGTTGTAACAGGGGAAGCTAGTTTTATTAAAGCAATGTCACTTCTAGATTCTAGAAACTTCATCAAGGGAGCTGCATCACCTTTAAAGAGAACCTCATCTGGTTCAATATAAAGTGGATGTATGTGAACCTCTTCTATTTTAAAGACTTTATCGCCAACGCGTAATTTTTTGCCGATGTAATTATAAAAAATGGTATGAGCGACTGTCACAACCCATTGAGGTTTTATCAATACTCCATGACCCTCGTGAGGTAGGTCGATTAAGTATTCGGGTACTTTTTCTAAGGCATAATTTCGGGAGGGAATATCGTGCCGTTTCACTACAGCATTACTACTAGTTGCAATGAAAACAGCGAAAAATAAAAGTAAAATTTTCATATTACATCCATGTAGAATTAGGGCTAACTAAAAGTTGCCTACAAAGACACCATACTAACACTCGTTTTGCCTAAAAAACCATCTGACGTTTACTTATAGAGAGGATATTAGACGCCCGCTTCAAGTATAACGCCGTCTCTCAGGTTTTGTTGTTTTGGCACTTATAGATGCGAGTTGTTGCTCATCAAAATTGTTTCGCTAGGCTTCCAGCATCACAAAGAGGATAGTAGCCATGCCGCCTTTAACGCGCATTGAGGTGCTTTAAAATGGCTTGTCCTTATTTACAAAAATAGCAGAGGCATAGTGTTGTCTTTTGATTATAAAGTTCTAACTGGTTTTCAACATCTCGTCTATGTATCCTACAACTGCTTCATCATCTTTTATCCGTTGACTAAAAAAGCGTTTTTTTGTTTCTAACTCTCGCTTGAACTCAGGGCATAAATACCCCAACTTCAGATAGCGCTCTAGTCCAGTTTTAATCTCTTTCAATGAGAACCCAATTGCTTTTCCCTGCATGATAAATCGCAAGATGGCTAAGTGTTCATCAGTGTAAATTCTATACCCATTCGCACTACGTTTGGGGGCTGGCAATAACCTTATATTTTCGTAATAACGGATTGTATCCCTAGGTAAACCCGACATTTTTTCGAGCTGTAAAATTTTCATAAAGCATGGATTGACTGTGGACTTACTCTATACCTTAGCATAGTCAAAAAAGGAGAGTTTATGAAATTTACCCAGATTAGAAATGCAACCGTTTTGATTGAATTCGATTACGGAAAAATGATTATCGATCCGATGCTTGCGAGAAAAGGTACGCTGCCCAAACTACGTTACTACAAAAGTGATGAACGAAATCCCCTCATTGAATTGCCTGATGTATTTTATAGATATAAGGGAAATATTGATTACGCACTTATTACTCACTGTCAAAAAGGGCACTTTGACCACCTCGATAGAGCGGGCGTTCGTTGGTTAGCCAAACATAGAATTCCAACGTTTTGCACTCCAAGAGACGAAAAATACCTTGGTAAAAAACAAATTCTTACCCGAGTACTGACGAATAAGAGAAGTACTTTCTTTGGTGGATTTATCGACCGTATTCCTGCTACACATACTCGAGGTTGGTTGTCACCGTTCATGGAGCATGGCACGGGTTATTTTATTCAATTGCCAAATGAACCTAGCTTATATTTAATGGGAGATACAGTGCTTACCGACTCAATTCGTGACTTTATTCAAGGTGTTCAGCCTGACTACATTATTGCTCCAACTGGCAAAGCTCAATTTGATATAGGAGCTCCATTGCTATTGGACGAAAACGAAATTATCGAATTAGCAAGCTTAAGCACTGGGAAAATTATTTGTAATCACATGGGAGCATTGGATCATTGTCGGATTGACCACAATAGTCTCGCATCATTACTTGGCAAGCATGCTGTTAAGCACAGGTATATTATCCCTGCAGATGGCGCTACGGTAATACTGTCAACCACAAGTAAGACCAAATCAATTAGTTAGCTTTTCGACTAACGAATTTTAAATCAGTGGTTCTTTTGTTTAACGTCAATCTGAATGTCCAAATTCGTAGTTTACCATCGAACTAAAGGTTTAAAGCGACAGCTCGCCCCAACTTTGCGCGATAGACGCACTATTAATTGTCAGAAAATGTACGAAGTAGCTTAAGCATATGATACCTGCCCAAACGCAATAATCTTCTCAAACGGCGTGGTGTCGGGTAATGTACCAAAAGCAAAGCCACTCGCGTTGCCAAGTCTAGATTCACAGAACGTGTGAGCAATATCGATAAGGGCGTCGTTGTTGTCGAGCGGCGTAGCAAGAAGAGAGCAGGCTTGTAGCGCTAGCGCCATTTGCTCAGTTAAATATCGGCTACGCGTTTCCATGTTCTGCGTATTAGATAGCTCGTCAAACAGCTTACTAAGGTGGATATCATAGTGCTTATTTTTGCCTGCCTGTGTTTTAAGTTCGTTAAACAAGGCTTCTTTCACATTAGGCTCCTTAGCAAGTGCTCGCAATACATCCAAGCATTGAACATTTCCACTGCCTTCCCATATAGAATTAAGTGGGGCTTGGCGGTAGTAACGGGGCATGGGGTTTTCTTCAACGTAGCCAATACCACCTAAACACTCTTGCGCTTCGTTTACAAACATAGGTGTGCGCTTACAAATCCAGTATTTTCCAATTGCCGTGGCCAGCCTTGCCAATGCTGCTTCATGGCTACTATTCAGTGTACTGTCTACCGCTTTTGCAACGCGCATAGTAAGCGCGGTAGCAGCTGCGCATTCTATCGTTAGGTCAGCCAACACATTTTGCATTAAAGGCTGGTTGATTAGCGTTTTGTCGAAGGCATCGCGGTGACTTACGTGATGTAAAGCGTGAACCAGTGATTGCCGCATAAGAGCGGATGAACCAATCATGCAGTCTAATCGGGTTAGCGACACCATATCGATGATTACCGGCACGCCACGACCTTCTTCGCCAATTAAATATGCCGTGGCGTCCTGAAATTCAACTTCAGAAGAGGCATTGCTCCAATCGCCTAACTTGTCTTTTAAACGCTGAATTCGAACGTTATTCAGTTCACCGTTTTCTAATACCCTTGGCAGCAAAAAGCAGCTTAAACCGCCTTTAGCTTGTGCAAGTATAAGATGCGCATCGCACATGGGGGCAGAGAAAAAGAACTTGTGCCCTACAATACGGTAACTGCCATCGGCTTGCTTAGTCGCTTTAGTGGTATTACGCCTAACATCCGACCCGCCTTGTTTTTCTGTCATCCCCATACCGATAGTTAGTCCGTGTTTCTGGCTAGCTGGCAGGGAACGAGGGTCGTATACACCATTAATGGTTTTTTCCAAGTAGTAAGGCGGTAAGTTTTTACCATACCACATGGCGGGGATCGCTGCGTGTGTCATAGTCAGTGGGCAAGACGTTCCAGACTCAGCTTGATAGTGCATATACATTAGTGCTGCCCGGATGGTATGTGCTCCATCAATACCTTCATGCTTCCACGAATAGTTGTGCACATTGTGCTGCATTGCACTTTCCATAAGCGCGTGATAGCTAGGATGAAACTCTACATTGTCTGTACGACGGCCATAGCGATCAAATGTATGAAGAATTGGCTTATTTTTGTTAGCAAGTTCTCCATGATTCATAAGTGCATCACCTGCAAGTTGACCATAGTTGTCTAACAAACCTTCGTCCTGCTGGTGGGATGGCGGCAAATGCTGGTTTACAAACACACGTAGCAACGCATCATCACGCCACAAATTGTAGGGGGCAGGAATGGTGGGTTGGTTTTCTACAAGGTGCGTAACAAATCGATTAGATGAAGTCATGGCATTTCCACTCAATGAATATGTAAAGCGTATCGTTGTCCTTGAGCTTTACATTAAATCATTGCACCAGAATATTACAGTAATAGTTTAAAATTAATAAATTATGTAATGTTTGTGCCAGGCCTTTGTTTATATAATGATGGAAATATGCATGACCGAGCTTATACCTTGTAAGCAACTAGGTAAGTTGAAACAGAAGTTATTGCTTAGCCACTGCTTAGCCATTATCTGAGACAAAGAAGTAAATAGAGTTTGCAATTAGAAAAAGAGAAAAAGCCCGTTGCAAGAAAGCTACTGCTAAAGCTTTTGGGCTCCCGAGACAATATTAAAATGAATGCTAGTGCAGCCGTTCGAGTGGGATCACTGTTTGGTATTTCTGAAAACAACATTCGAGTAACGCTAACCCGTTTGCAGTCAGCCCAGCTCATCACCTTGGTTGATAGGGGGGACTATAAACTGGCTGACAAGGGAATTAAGTTTGCTAAGGAGATACATCAGTGGCGAGAGGATGAAAATGGGCTTGTACCTTGGCAGAACGATTGGGTTATTGCTCAAACCAGTTTACTCCCTAAAAGTGATAAAAAGCAGCTAAGGGCTACTGAACGTGCACTTAAACTTGTGGGTATGATGAAACTTGCAAGTGATATGTATATTAGGCCGAACAATTTTTCAGGTGGTATAAGGGAGGTGCGAGAAAAACTTCACACTCTTGGTCTATCAGGCAAAGCACTTGTGTTTAGCGCCAACGATTTTGATAATCAAACGCAAGCCAAGGCTATGAAGCTATGGAACCACCTAAACTTAGAGGCGCTTTATAACGTCGGATGCTGTGAAATAGAGGAATCTCTTGCTCGAATACCTACTTTACCTCTTGAAGAAGCCACTAAAGAGTCTTATGTGATAGGAGACAGAGCGTTATACCACTTGGTGTTTGACCCTTTACTGCCTTCACCATTTGTAGATGTGGCGATGCGAGAGCGCTACCGTAACCTTGTAAAAAAATACGATGATATGGGCGCACAAATATGGCTTCGCTTTTTAGACCAAAATTAGGTGAGTAAACGCTGAATTAGAACGGAAGTAGCTGAAATGGAAGTAAATATGACCGTATCAAGACCGTTATTTAAACATATTCGTAATCATACTGCGCTTTTTAACGAGCTTTCTCAATATAGAAATGCCGCAGTGAATGTATTAGGGTTCTCAGGTTATGAATTTCACAAAACACCAAAATTTGTCACTGAAGATGGAAGCAGGCTTACTATAGAGCCAGAAAGAAGTATTGTTCTTCCAAAAGTGAACGCACTGGCAGGGCTTAAAAATAAGCTAACGCAAGCTATTCCAACGCTGCACATGGTTGAACATAGTGAAATAGGCTATCGCTATCCAACAGCAGCGTTAGCGGGGTTAGATGCTCCATTTATAAAACGCATGCGCTCTGAGTATTTTCATAAAGTAGATGAAGATAGAAGTATTTGCCGCCCCGTGAATTTGTCTTATGGAATAAAAAGTCGCGGGAAAGCTGATAACCGACAAGAATACGAAGTGTGGATGCCCGATGAAGCCCCAGATCAGAACCCGCTTCCATTGCTCATTGATGCCTATGGTGAAGACTTACCGGATGATGTAAGACACTTCGTGGAGCAGCCATCAAAAGTACACGGTTGGATGGGCGTTAAGCGTGCGGCATTCGAAGCGCTTTACACAAATAAGCAACACTGCGGTGATTTGATTATTTGTATTGCCATGAGTGTTGATGCATACAATATCGGCGCTAAGCCAGATTTAGCCTATTCTCCAGAAGCTGAAAGCTCTATTGCGGTGAGTAATGCTGAGTTTGAATGGGAAATAGAAGGCTACTATGCTCCGCGGGGCTGGGCGTTCGATCACGATGAGGTATGGGCAGCGATAAATCACACTTTGGAAGCTATCAATAAACCGCTCGATGATCTCTATGGCAATGAGATTATCCCTATTATCGAAAGTAAGACAGAACGCATTTTATCAACACTGAAGTCACTTGGTGTCACGCAAGAAGAAGTAGACGACCTCAATCTTCAGCCTTGGGAATTCATGCTTACCGAAAGTGAGCACAGGGTGAAAGCCCATGATCCCAGTCGTTCAGTTAATTTACTGGGTAGGCTGAATCGTCTCTTTTACCAACCAGAACAGCAGTTGCCATCACTTAATTGGATGCACGATCTCATTTTGTAGGTCAAAAATTTAAGGTTACGCTGACAACGGCTATTACCCCACTATAATTTTTTGAATTAAGCGCGCTGAAAGTAATTTCATGCGCGCTTTTTTGTGCGCCCATAATGGGCAACCTGTAACTAAAAAGACTTATATGTAAATTTTTATATAAATGTTGTTATTTTATGTAAATTACTTTCATTTTTGTCGTGATCTGTATGTTTAATTCTCATTTTCTGTAATTAAATTACGAAAAATGCTTTATTTTTTGAAAGTTTTGTTCATAATGTACACATCACTTAGGTGATATCTAATTTAGTTACAAAATAGGAATTCAAAAAATGAAACTGTCTACTTTCGCTATTGCTTTAACATTAACTGTTGCTGCTACTCAATCTTTCGCAAAAGATGTAGTACTAAAACCAATTAACGACAACATCGAAACACAAGCGTGTTTAACTGCGGCTAAAGAAGGTTTTGGACCAGCTCTGCGCCTTATCCGCGCAAATGGTTTTAACGCTGAAGAGTTCAGTGCATCTGTACGTTGTAACGGTGAGTCGCTTCGCACTTTCGCTTACATGTACAAAAACAACAAGACAACTGAAAACGCTAAAACAGTAGCACTTGTTGCAAAGAATAAAGATGTTGCTTCACAAGCGTGTCTAGAAGCACTTTCTGTAGGTAAAGATGCAGCACTAGCGAAGTTTGGTTTGGAAGGTGAAAACATCATCTGTAACCACAAAGAAATGTCTGACTTTGTTCGTGAATACAGCGCAGAAAACGTAGTAGTTCGCACAGCAGCTGAATAAGACCGCGTTTTAGGATAGCAACCTACTGCTAATATTTTGTACAGTTTCATGGCCTTTCGCTTGAAAAGGCGAAAGGCCTGACACTTTACGTATTTACTTCTAAATCCCTTTTCTACACTGGCTTTTCTCGCCAATCGATAACTCTTACTTTTGGAAAAAACGCGAAGCTCTACGCTTATTTATCGCTTTTCATCAGAATGAATCAAATGAAGCTCGGTCTGCCTACCATCTAAATAGGTTACTGACTTCCCGTCAAAAAATGCATCTTCTTCCAGCATAATTCTAATTTCTTTGTTCCACTCTTTAATAAAGCTCGCTGCATTGAGTTCTATTGAGTAAGCCGTTTGTGCAAACATAGGGTAGTCACCCTGAATCGGCACACCTTCTTGTGCATCCCACATTCCTATCGTTGGGCCAGCTGCGTGCCCATGGAAACCCAGCGGGTGAGTATAAATAGCGGGCGTAATACCTTGTTCGATAGCCTGCTGTCGCGACATACTCAAAATAGCGTTACCTGTTCTACCTACTTTAAAATTACCAGTCAGTATGTCTTGCAGCTGGTTACCCGCCTTAAGCGCATTTTTAAGTGAAGCAGGCGCATCTTTTTCTCCTGGTTTTAATACGTAAGCATGCTGCTGTTGATCCGTATTAAGTCGCAAGTAGGTAATTCCAAAGTCAACGTGTATCAGGTCGCCCGGTTGAATGATGTTTTCTCCTGGACGTTTGCTGAAAGCACTGATCTGATCGAACACTTCATTGTCTTGTCTTTGGATGGAAACCGTAGGATGAAACCAATTGGTGAGCCCTAAGGCACGAGTTTGATCCCGAAGCCACCAGACAACATCGTCTGTAGTGGTTACGTTAGGTGTGATGACTTCATTTGAAAATGCTGTCGCTATCAGCGAGTGACCAATTTGAGTGAGTACGGGATAATACTGCATTTCCAGATCACTTCGCGTTTCTAACCAACCTATAGCCAGCCTTTCACCGCTAACAACGCGGCTTTTTAATTCTTCAGAAAGTACACCCATAAATTTTTCGTGTTCGGTAGCCGTCATGCCATCTGCAAGAGCAAATGCATTTGACGTATTAATGGCTATTTTCGAGGGATTTCGGGCTTCTATAATGTGTTGCAAGGCTTTCCATTGATCAGGTTGTGCTTCCTTGTCCCACGCTTTTTTAAATAGCGAGCCTACTGCATATCTCGCAACGGCTAAACGTTCCAGTGGTTGACCATTGCCTGGGTTATAAATGACTAACATGGTATGGCGTCGTGCGGAAATCCAGGTTGAAGGCAGCATGGTTCTTAAAACAGGGTCTTCGTTGTATTCCCGTGACATCAACACCCACATGTCGATGCCTTCACGTTCCATTATTGGGGGGAGTACGGAATTGAAGCGTTCAACGGTGATCTTATCAATCAGCTCGCTTCTCTGTTTCATACTAAGTATGTTATCTGCCCATGCGCTTGCCGATAGGGATAACATTACTAAACCTAAACTTATCGCTAGTACCTTTCTCATCCATGTTTCCTGTCTATTATTATTGAAATGATCACAGTGCTCGTTCATTTTTAGTAAACAAACTTAGCAAACAAAAAGCTAAGTAAAACGCGCACGAGTGAGGTAAGGTTAATCTAACACTAAAATTGAAAGTTCAGCTAGGTGTAACACTCGATGGCATTACACATATGAAACGACTTCAATTTCTATGTTTTGCTGTGCCATAAAATAAAAGCGTCTACCTGGTTCATAATCACCGTGGCTGTAGGTATTGAAATTTAAGGCAAGAACCCGCTGTTCGGTTTCGTCTAAATTTGGCACAACAATGCCAATATGATTGATGTTGGCCAAAGTTTTATAATCGCTTTTTATATCATTGATAGTTTTGGGCCTGTAAAGGGCAAGGTAGTCTCTATCGTTTCCTACGTGTACGGTGTAGCCGTCATTTTTAGCGCCGCCGCTCCACCTTACTTTCCAACCAAACAGCGTGCAAAGCAAGCTAGCTAACTGATCTGGGTCTTGAACGGTAATATTTGTGTGCTCTAAGTATGCAACTGTCATGTGTTTTTCCTTGTGTAGATAATCAACGCAAAACAGCCTAATATCTAAAGCTAACTTTAGATCAAGCGTTTTTTACTCGCTATTTCGAAATTGGAATAAGGGGCGTTATGGCACCAGAACCTATGGTAAGCATTGGCTTTATTGCTAAACGCACTGGCAATGCTGTTTCGTTAATTCGCTATTATGCTAACGAAGGGCTTATTCCTTCAGTGCGCACCAGTGGAGGTAATAGAGCTTTCCCTCGCTCTGTTATTCGCAGAGTTTCTTTTATTTTAATCGCGCAAAATATGGGTTATACCCTTGCGCAAATAAAGAACTTATTGTCTACGCTGCCAGATAACAGAACACCTACCCAAGCCGATTGGGCTAAACTGAGCACAGTATTCAATAAGCATATTGAGGCAAACATTGCGGCGCTGACCAGTTTAAAAAGCTCGTTGGAAGGCTGTATTGGCTGTGGGTGTTTGTCATTAGAGCGCTGTAGGCTTTACAATACTGACGATAAGGTGGCTGCCCAAGGTAGTGGCGCCCAGTTGCTCGATGAAAACGTGCAATCTCAGTTTTTAGTTTCACACAAAAAGTAGCGCTTCATGCATCCTAAAAATCTACATAAGAACGGCTATCCAATGGGTGCGCTGTGTCAGTCATACCCTGCGCTTAAGCCTTTTCTCGTTAAAGCTAAAAGTGGCAATATCAGTATAGATTTCACTAATTCACAAGCTGTAAAGCTACTTAATGCAGCTTTGCTTCGTCACTATTATCGGCTTGACTACTGGGATATACCCGACGGCTACTTATGCCCACCTGTACCTGGTAGGGCCGACTATATCCACGGTATAGCTGACTTATTAAAATCAGCAAGTTCTAATTTAAAAAATGGACGTGGGCGAGACGTACGTGGTTTAGATATAGGCGTGGGCGCAAATGCTATCTATCCTATTATCGGCGTTACATCTTATGATTGGTCGTTCGTAGGTAGTGACGTTGATGAAGCTGCTGTAAAAAACGCTAGTGTCATTGCTAGCAAAAATAGTGTCTTGGCCGATAAGTTCCAAGTTCGTAAACAAACGAATAGTGCGCACATTTTTAACGGCGTCATTAAAGGAAACGAACGGTTTACCTTTACTATGTGCAACCCTCCGTTTCATAAGTCTGCCCAAGAAGCGCTGTCTGGCACACGAAGAAAAACATCCAATTTAACTCGCAATAAGCAGAAGCGAAGTGGTGGAAAGTTTACCGATAATCAAGTTCAAGGTTTAGGGGGTCGTACAACCAAGCTGTACGGCAAAAATGCCTCTTACCAAAGGCAGAATGCGAACTTAAATTTTGCAGGTCAAGCTAATGAATTGTGGTGTGAAGGCGGCGAACTGGCTTTTATTCAGCGCATGGTGCAAGAAAGCGTATCGGTAAAAAACAACGTAGAGTGGTTTACCTGCTTAGTCTCCAAAAGTGCTCACCTAAAACCTATAAAAACCAGTATCAACTATTACGGTGCAACCCAGTGTAAAGTGGTTGATATGGGGCAGGGAAGCAAGCTAAGCCGCTTTATTGCATGGACATTTTAATCGCCAAGTAGCTGAGCGCGATTAATTAAAAGCATTTGAAACAACGAGCACCGGGAATGTGGTGCTCGCATGCATTCAAATTAGTACGAAATTATTTCGTAAAAACTATGCCAGAGATCGAAATTTAGAAGCTAAAGGTCTTTGATACACCAAATACAATACGCTCGTCGGCGGTATCTATATCAAGGTTTGTGTTTTCAGCAGCAATTTCAAAGTCTAATCCTTTGTAGCTTGTCTGATAGGCCAAACGGTAGTGATAGAAAGACGTGTTTTCGTCACGCCATACCCAAGTATCGCTGTCTAAAGAGTTAGATACGTCAAAGCTTGCACGAAGATTGTGGTTAGGTGCAAGTTCAAAGGTGTGAGCAATCATAGCAACTGCGTGTCTCGAGCCTGTGCCAAAGTAATCCCACGTGTACCACAGGTTAAGCTCAGTATTACCATAGTCGCTCGCATAGCCGAATTTAGTATAAATTTCCGGATAGTTACCGTCGCTTGAATCGTCACCGCCGTGATAAGAGTAGTAGGCAATGCCATAGTCAATGCTGACAGCTTCAGTGAGCATTTGGTAACGACCAATGTAGGCGTCCCACTCAAGGTTGGTGTCGCCACCAAAATCAACGTTAGATGCCCAAGTACCAACGTAAGTCCCGTTATCAAAAGCTTTATCAACACCTCCCTGAAGAGCCGGGTCGTTTTGTGTTTGGCTTAAACCGTTAAAGGTATAATCTGATACTGCAGAGATATTGGCGCTCCAATCAGCGAATGTGGCTGAAGAATACAATGCTGTTAGAAGAGCCGCTGTGAATATGTGAGTTGATGTAAAAAGAGAATTCAATTTTTTCATTGTTAAACACCTGTTTTTTATCGTTGTTTTATTTCGCCCATTTCTCTTAAAGCGCGCTTTTACGCGAGCTTCGGGCAATACTTACCCCCATTGGCTCAAAGTGAGCCAATGTTAAGAAGGTAAGAAGTAAATGATTTAGTTAGTTGAGATTTTCTATCTTAGTAAAGTCGATCTTGTTTTCTTTCGGCGAGGTTTTGATAGCCGTCACCGATTTAAACTTCTGACTTAGAATGAACGCAAAGCAGCTAAAGAAGATAGCGATAACTAGCGCACCCACCCACTGAATTTGCAAGAAATCTAGTTTGAACAGCAGTGTAAGTAACGACAGTGCGACTATGTTCAGAGCAATGTAGTTACCTTTACCAATGCGTTCCACAGTCATATTAAGGTTGTCGGTATAAAGTCTTATTAGTGAATCAAGTGAGTTGATTACAAAAACGATACCTACAAATACCATCGCCATATTGGTTATTCCTTCTGTTGGAATACCGGCACTGTGATAGTGGTACAACACTGAAAACCAGGCAGCGATAGGGATAGATGGGATAACCATCATAGCCAACATAACTTGGTAAGTTTTAAGACCGCCCACGAAACGAGACGTAAACTGACCTATCATGATGCTCCAGCTGAACCACCAGAACAGGTAAAATTCATGATACTCATTTATGGGTAGTACGAAGTTATCAATATTCGCAAAATAGCCGCCAATAAGCCCCAGGTTGGTAAAATATGCCGTTATCTCGCTTTCACCAAACACAAATGCTGCCGCCCACATGCCAATAATAAGCGCTATAAATACCCACGTTGTAGTGAGGCTTAAAATACGCACGTATTTAATACTAGTACTTGAGTAAACAGCAAAGGCAATAGCTGCAAACACGATTAGATAAAAAGTCGGAACGATAGATTCTCCATCGCCCACTGCTGGCAGGTACCATGGAAGGTTAGACAGCAATAAGAAAGCTGTGAAAGCACAGGTCCCTATAATTACCACGTTGTTTACGAACTTAACGATAGGAAGCTCGAAGAATTTAACCTTGGGTTCTATTACGCAGAAATAAAAACAAGTAAGAAAGTAGAATCCCCAAATTAAGAAACCCCAAAACCCAAACTCAATGGCGAGCGGATTGGTGAATGCGTATTCAGGACTTGCGCTTATGTCAGCATAACCAGCAAATTCAGTGAGCGGGAACATAATAAGGCCCACATCCAAACCCGAGGTAAAAAGAATAGCAATAAAGGTAAAGGTTCTAACTGGCGTTACGCCGACCACTTTCATGTTGCCCCATTTAAATAAAATATAGGCCACCGAAAGTAGAGTGAAAATAATGCCTGCACTAAGCCATACTGTCATTATCACCCTCCCAGTATTGATAAAAATAAAACATGTTTTTTCCTTTTTTTCGTTATTAAACAGACCACCCAGCTACACGCATCGTCACCTTAATCGGCGGCATGTAGGCACTGTGGAAGGTGCGCTTGTTGCAAAAACAAGCACACTGGTGCGAAATCGCTTTAACGTTTAGCGTTGCTCGGTTTGCCAATTAGGGTGGATGTCCACCGCCACATTCTGTAGTGGTAAAGCAGGTTTACCCAAAATTTTGTCTGCCGCTTTTTCAGCTACCATTATGGTAGGTGCATTTAGGTTTCCATTTGGAATGGTAGGGAAGATGGATGAATCCACCACACGCAGACCTTTAATGCCATGTACTTTGGTTTGTGAATCTACTACTGCCATGTCATCCTCGCCCATTTTGCACGAACATGACGGGTGGTAAGCACTCTCAACAGCTTCGCGCACAAAGGCATCGATTTCTTCATCTGTTTGAATATGCTCGCCAGGCTGAATTTCGCCGTCTCTGAAGTCGTCGAATGCTGACTGTGCGATGATTTCTCTTGTTAGTCTTACGCAAGCTCGAAACCCTTCAATATCATCTTGATGGTGTAAGTAGTTAAACAAGATTTTTGGCGGCACTGTCGGGTCAGCCGACTGAATGGTAACGCTACCTCTACTTTTGGGTTTATTGTGACCTACGTGTACCTGGAAGCCGTCGCCGTCGAATGCTGATTTACCATCGTAACGAATAGCTGCTGGCAAGAAGTGGTACTGAATATCAGGCCATTCCACATCAGCTTTAGAACGAATAAACGCGCAAGACTCAAAGTGATTCGTAGCCCCTAAACCTGAACGGTTTAGTAACCAGCGAGCGCCAATTAGCCCTTTCGAAACTAAGCCGAGCTTGCGGTTTAGCGTAATTGGCTGCTTGCACTTGTACTGGAAATAGAACTCCAAGTGATCTTGCAGGTTTTGGCCCACACCCGGCAGATGGTGTTTAACATCGACGCCTGCTTTTTCAAGAATCTCTTTGTCGCCAATTCCAGAAAGCTGCAGGATGTGCGGCGAGCCAATAGAGCCGGCACTTAAAATCACTTCATTAGATGTGGCGGCAGTTTCAGCTTTGCCATTAACCACATACTCAACGCCTTTTGCGACTTTGTTTTCCAGCACAACTTTAGTAACCAGCGCGCCAGTCACTATAGTTAAATTCTTACGCGATTTTACCGGGTCAAGATATTCACGGCTTGCCGAACTGCGTACACCGTCTTTCACGGTCATATGCATAGGCCCGAAGCCCTCTTGTTGCTTGCCGTTATAATCGCTCGTGATGTCGTAGCCCGCCTGTTCTCCGGCTTTAATAAAGGCGGTATAAAGTGGGTTTTTCATTTCATTGCCGTTATTAACGCCAAGTTCACCATTGCCACCACGATAAGCATCGTTACCCTTGTACCAAGTTTCTGCTTTTTGGAAATAGGGTAGGCAGGCTTGGTAATTCCAACCTTCTGCGCCGTGTGCTTCCCATTCGTCGAAGTCTTTGGCATGGCCACGTACGTATACCATACCGTTAATAGACGACGAGCCGCCAAGCACTTTGCCTCTTGGGCAGTGCATCTCACGGTTGTTTAAATACGGCTCTTTTTCAGTATTAAATTGCCATGCATACTTGTCGGTATTCATTGGAATAGACAGAGCTGTTGGCATCTTTATGAAAATGCTTTTATCTGAGCGACCGGTTTCCAGTAGCAATACCTCGTGCTTTGGGTTTTCTGATAAGCGGTTCGCTAGCACACAGCCAGCAGAACCTGCTCCAACAATAATGTAATCAAATGTCTGCATATGTACTCCTACTGCGGCTTAAAACGGGCTCTCAATTTGGCTCATACCTACATAAACCGATTTGGTCTGTGTGTAGCTATTTAGCGTTTCAACGCCGTTTTCACGTCCAATACCAGACTGTTTGTAGCCGCCTACAGGCATTTCAGCCGGAGAGTTACCATATGCATTTATCCAGCAAATACCAGCTTGTAGCTGGTGGATAACGCGGTGCGCGCGCTGAATGTCTTTACTAAATACCCCCGCGGCCAAACCTAGTTCAGTGTCGTTTGCTCGTGCGATCACTTCGTCTTCATCATCGAAAACCAAAACGCTCATTACTGGTCCAAAGATCTCTTCCTTAACGATAGTCATATCGTCGGTGCAATCTGTGAAAATTGTTGGTTCAACAAAATAGCCGTTAGGAGCAGAAGCTGGTGAGGCTGCGTTACCACCGGTTAATAGCGTTGCGCCTTCTTCTTTCCCTTTCGCAATATAGCTAAGCACTAGCTCTTGGTGCTTTTTAGAGATAAGTGCGCCTAGGTTTACATTAGGGTCTAGCGGGTCACCCATAATGATATTGTTTTCGGTACGGGTTTTAAGCTCATCAATAAAGGCTTGATAAACAGAACGTTGAACGTAAACACGGGTGCAGTTAGTGCAGATTTCACCTTGGGTATAAAAATTACCAAGCATAGCGGCGCTAATAGCTTGGCTAATGTCGGCATCTTCGAATACTACAAGGGGTGACTTCCCGCCAAGCTCCATTGTTACGTCTTTTAAGTTCGACGCAGCGGCGCTTTGCATCACTTTTTTACCTGTGCCTACCTCACCAGTAAACGATACTTTCTCTATGTCAGGGCTGTTTGTAAGCCACTGACCTACTTGTGCTGCGCCTTGAACCACATTGAATACGCCGTCAGGTACGCCAGCTTCGGTGAAAATTTCAGCCAGTTTAAGTGCACCCATTGGGGTTTCTTCTGACGGCTTAAATATAAACGCATTACCTGCGGCAAGGGCGGGGCCTGATTTCCAGCAAGCGATTTGAATAGGGTAGTTCCACGCGCCAATACCAGCGCAGATTCCTAGTGCCTCTTTGCGCGTGTAGAAGAAATCACCGCCAACGGGTTGCTGAGTGCCCAGTTGAGTAGGAGCAAGGCCCGCATAGTACTCAATGACGTCAGCGCCAGTTTCAATATCTACACAATCAGCTTCTTGAATAGGCTTACCGGTATCAAGCACTTCTAATTTGGCGAGTTCATCATTACGTTCGCGAAGCAGTGCAACCGCCTTGTTAAGAATGCGAGTTCTTTCGATAGGCATCATTGCTGACCATACCGCAAAGCCTTCTTTAGCACTCTTAATCGCTTCTTGTTGGATAAACTCATCAGCCACTTCTACGTGATAAATTACCTCACCGGTTGCAGGATTGGTTACTGCAAAGGTTTCTTTGCTTTTGTTCGCCATCGGCTTGCCGTGAATGAAATTCTGATAAGTTGGTAATGACATGCATAAACTCCTACTTTTAATAGTGCTGACAACGCTCGCCAATTAGCGCGCTCTTTGCGTGAAAAATAAATACGTACAAGCTAATACACATATTTGGTTTCAATACGATGAATAGTGTTGAAACTATTTTTCTTGCTAAGCGTTCGAAATGTTCGAACTAATCGCTCTTCGCTTAATAAACACCACTTTAGCTTTCTTTACCTTCACCTCTATCTGAGCCGTGTTTCTGCAGGCTTTACAGGAGTTAATTTAGATGCGCTTAAGCAGTGTTTTTATTTTAATTGGCTGTTCAATAAAAATAAATTGTATAGTGTTCTAACTATTGTTTCAACGTCGAAGCATATTTAACGGCAAGTGATAAGGATGTTAAGTGCGTGTGTTTGTAGCTTAAGTAGCTGATTTATATTGGTTAAAGGCGTAACATTAAATATATAAATAAAGCGCTAACTCCACATGAGAGTCTTTAGCCCGAAGAGGGGGAACTATGAAAAAGTGTTTAATTGAAACTATTCGACAGAGGGTAGTGGTAGGTAAAGTAGAATAGGTAAACCACAAATTGGTTTAAACAAACAAGTGCCGTTTATTAAAGGCGGCTTAATAGTTAAGGGTGAGAACAAAGCACATGTAGCTCATGACAAGTGCAAAGCGGCTTCTGCACTCTACCTAAAATGCCGAAGCATGACATAAATAGTAGTGAACCTTTCTAAATAAAATGCGGCGGCAGTATTACACGGTAATACTGCCGCCTGAAATTTAATGATTAATTGTACAGTGGTAGTAGCCAGAGTTTATAGAAACGGTGGCAACATCACCTTTATTCCAATACACCACACCTTTGTTGTTTGTGTATTTCGCTCCCGATGCAGAGCGTGATAGCTGCACAATGTGATGGGCATTGTTGAGCGAGAGTGCTTTTGTATCTGGGCCAAGGGTATTTACGCGTAATTCTGTGATACTGGCGTTTGGTGTCTCACACTTATAGGTTCTGCTATTGGCTTGCGTGGTAGCGCCGGCCATGTCTTGCTCTTTAGCGGCGACTTTCGACCCTTTTTTAGTTCCAAGCCCGCGTTTATTAGCATTACTGGAGTTGGAACCTTGGGAGGAAGACGAAATTATCGCTTTTACTGTTTCGTTGTCATTGCTGTCAAACAGGACTAGCCATGTGTTATTTAATATTGCATAAGTTTTCGATGAAGCCAGAGCATCTACAAAGCCTTGCTCTTGTTTCATAAGTGCTGGGGCGCACATCTTTCTGGTAAGTACAATTTTATCGGCAGAGAAGGGTTGAGTATTGCTCTCTGCACTGAATGCTTTGTTTGCATTCGCAACATCGAGCGCCCCTGTATATTGATTACAGCCTGTGCTTCCGCTTATTCTGCTAACATCACCATTTACATTCACATTAAGAGTAACGTGGCTAAAGTCGATAATACCTGCTTGATTTATGCTTTCGACCTGCCAATGGCTAGCTGAAAGTGTTAGCTTGTTCTCCTCACTACTTTGTCCTTGTTCATCATTCGAATACATTGAAGAAACTGAACTACAAGCCGTTAAGGCGAGAAGTGCAGGTACTGCTAAAGTCAAAAGGTACTTCCTTTTATTCATGAAAACTCCACTTATTATTCATCAATAGCGGTAGGAGTCGCTTTTCACGACTAAGTTCAGCAATATTATTCAGTTAAAAAAACGTAAATGCTAAGCCAGTTTTGTTGTGTTTGTCGTTAAACCGACAGTTTGCATGTAACCGCAAGGAGTAAACTGACCATCACAATACAAATAAAATGTTGGCGGAGTATGAAAAATCTAGAACAACACTTAAGTGAGTACGCTAAGTACCACAGAGATCAGAAAAACATCTACACCCATTACATAGGCATCCCGCTTATTGTTTTTTCGGTGCTCTGCTTGCTTAGTAAGCCTGCATTTCATGTAAATGCTCCCATTTTGGGAGCTATGGTCATTAGCCCAGCTCTGTTCGTGTGGGTGATAGGCAATGCATTCTATATCAAGTTAGACATAAAACTGGGCGTTGTTATGGCATTTATTACGGGGGCTATGGTCTATTTCGCTCAACCTATTGCTCAGCTTAGTATAAATATGTGGCTTGCTATCTCGTTAGGCATTTTTATCGGTGGGTGGGTACTGCAATTTATTGGTCATCATTTCGAGGGAAAAAAGCCTGCGTTCGTAGACGACATAATGGGGTTGGCCATAGGCCCACTATTTGTGCTTGCGGAATTGAGTTTTGAATTGGGCCTTAGAAGTGCACTTAAAGAAGAGATTGAACGCCGCTCCGGACCCATAAAGTAACTGCTTTAGACAGCGCGTTGAAACAACCAGTCTCAACGCGTTGTTATAACTTAAGCGCTAAGCTTTCATCTTCTCTATCGTTTCTTTACGCAATTGTATTTTAGATTCAGCAAAAGACTTCCTAGGTAACATCTTGAGTTTTTCTGCGTAACCCATAGCCGTTGCTAAAACCTGCTCCTGAGGTACTGCCGCATCTAAAAAGCCTGCTTTAACCGCTTCACTGCCTTGGTAGATACGTGAAAAAAGTAAGGCTTCAGTTTGAGACGTGTTAGCTAATCTTGCTTTGGCTAGTTCCATACCGAATGGCGGCAGCACCATGCCAATGGCGGTTTCATTAAGACCATACTTAGTGTCTGCGTCTTTACCAATGCGCAGGTCAGCAGCCATAAGCATAATTGCGCCCATTGCAATGCTGTGACCTTCTGCAGCAACGACGACAGGTAGTGGGAAGCTATATAAGCGTACGATTAGCTCAGCGCCTTTTGATACCAACTCTTGTTGTTTTGCTTTGTCGTCGGCTTTCATTACCGATAAATCAAACCCGCCGCAAAACTTGCCTTCGCCGCCGTGTAATACAACCGCTTTTGCGTCTTGTTCTGCTTCATCTAAGGCATCGTTAAACTGCTGAATAAGCTCAAAGCCAACGGCGTTAACTTTTCCGTCGTCAAAGGTGATTACTGCAATATCGTTATTAATAGCTAAATTAAAGGCCATGGTATGTCCTGTCACTTTCTGGGGAGGAATTAATTTACGTTACACTCTGTTCAGCGCAACTTTCTAGCAGTGATTGTAGGTAATTGATTTCTTTTATGATAGTGCTTTAGGCTTCATCTTCGGGATATGTGCTATGAATATCGGTAATAATTCGCGGAAGTTCTGCAATAAGCTTCTTTTTATATCGGCGTTGCCTGCGACGCGCTTTCGCGTTATTAGCCCGCCATTGCGCACGTTTATCTTTCACAATTCGCTCTAGGTCTTGGCCATCCTCTATTAAAATTGCGTCGTTAATGGTTGTTCGTTTCGTCACACTAAAACTCCAACTTTAGCTGCTTATTGCGCCATTGTTTCGACTGTTGGTTGAGTGCGTGAAGCGAGACACTCTCAGTGGCTATTTGTTTGGCAAGGTTTAATGCAGCGCTGGCTTGCTCGACGGTCAGGTTTTTATAGGCCGGCGAGGGAATGACCTCATACCAAGCACAGCCGACAATATTGTCTAAAATCACCCGCATAAAACAGTGGTCATGATGTATTGGCCAGGCGTTTTTCTTTGCAGATGCAATAGAAGGGAGCACGTTTTTCGCGTAGTGTAAGAATTCTCGTAGGTTACTTTTGTGCTCTGTTGAGTTTGAAAGATAAGCGTGTGGGAATTGGTTTTGAAGGGAAGGTTTGTGCATGAGTGATTTAGCCCTCGTCCAATTCGTTTACGCACTTGTATTACGACATAGCAAGAGTTTACACGACACCAGTGAAATTCAGAGTTACACTATTTTTAGTTTTACTGTTTTTGTTTATAGATTCTTAGTTTTATGAGTTTTAGCCTAGTGCTAAATGCTCATTATTAATTACATGGTTGGTTAATGCGCCCTCATTTAAAAATTCTTGTTATAGAAGATGCTGTTGATTTATTGGAACAAATCACCTCGAGTATAGGCAACACGATTGCTTATTTTGACAGAAGTGACGTTGAAATAAGCCTGCTTGAAGCGAACTCCGTTGCAAAAGCACTGCAATTTGTTCGTGAAGACGGTGACATTCAGGCTGTTGTATTTAGCTGGGATGTGGTGGCGAAGGTTAAAGAGCTAACAGACGTAGTGCCTTTAAATGGCGTACTTAATGAGAATACGAGCACCGCAGCCGAAAGCGTCAGTGCACAAAACGCAAACGAGAAAACCACAAGCGAAAAGTCGTCTGCACGCAACGCGGTGATTGATAATAACGCCAGAGTTATCGACGCCATTAAACGCATTCGCCCTGAACTTCCCGTGTATGTCTTAGGCGATGCAGTAAAAGGGTTGGATATTGTAAACCAAGCCAATGGCATTGAATCATTCTTCTATCGTAACGACATTATTTCAGACCCAGAGTCTATTTTGGGTTATATCATCAATGATTTTGATGATAGAAACGAAACACCATTTTGGACTGAATACAAAGACTATGTAGTAGAGTCTAATGACTCGTGGCATACGCCAGGTCACAGCGGTGGCGCAAGCTTTAGAAATTCACCCTATATCAGTGATTTTTATCGTTTCTTTGGGCGTAACGTGTTTGTTAGTGACTTATCGGTAAGCGTAGACTCGCTGGGCTCATTATCAGATGGCACTCACGCTATTGGTAAAGCGCAAGCCGCTGTCGCGAATACATTTGAAGTTCGTCATTCCTATTTCGTCACGAATGGCTCTTCTACATCAAACAAAATTATTTTGCAGACGCTGTTGCGTGAGGGCGACAAAGTTATTGCCGACAGAAACTGCCACAAGTCAGTGCACTACGGCATTATTCAGGCGCGAGCCATGCCGGTGTATTTAGACAGTGTATTTAACCCTGAATACGGTATTTTCTCACCCCCTAGAATGGCGCAAATTAAGCAGCTTATTGAAGAAAATACTGACGCTAAACTTATCGTTTTGACGGGCTGTACCTACGACGGGTTATTGACCGACCTTAAGCAAGTCGTAAATTTAGCCCATGAGCATGGCATTAAAGTGTTCATTGACGAAGCATGGTTTGCGTATTCCTTGTTCCACCCTGCATTACGTGACTACTCTGCTATCGCCGCTGGGGCAGACTATATTACTCACTCTGCGCACAAAGTGGTGTCGGCGTTCTCGCAAGCATCCTTTATTCATGTAAACGATCCGGATTTCGATAAAGACTTCTTTAAAGAAGTGTTTGCAATTCACACCAGTACCTCGCCCAAGTATCAACTCATTGCCTCGCTTGATGTATGTCGTCAGCAGCTGGAAATGGAAGGCTACAAAATTCTTAATGAGCTATTAAGCAACGTTGCCGAACTCAAATCGCAAATGGCCAAGTTTAAGCGACTTAAAATACTATCGCCAAGTGATTTTGCGAATATGTTTTCTCACTTTGAAAGCGATAACATTGGGCACGACCCGCTTAAAATCTTAATTGACGTATCTGCGCTAGATTACTCTAATCAAGAAATACATCGTTTCTTGATGGACGAAGTCGGTTTAGAAATAGAGAAGTTCACTCATAGCACTATTCTAGTACTGCTTACGCTAGGTGGAATGCGCTCTAAAATTGTAAGGCTATACAACGCGTTAAAACGTCTTGATGATGGCGCCGTTAACCTAAGCAAGCGCAAGAGCAAGAGTCCGTTACCGGCAGACATTCCGCCAATTCATTTAGACGACCTTCCGTCAAAAGCGTTTTTCAGCCCTAGGGAAGCTATACCATGGCAAAACAGCGTTGGACGCACAGCAGCAGGTTTAATTACACCGTATCCTCCTGGTATTCCGCTTATTGTTCCTGGACAGAAAGTGGAACAAGCGCACATTGACTACCTTCAGGCACTGGCAAGCCAGAAGCTTACCGTCCAAGGTATTTACGACGGTGAAATTTATGTTGTTGCTGAAGAATGATTAAACCATGTTATAGGCAGGGTAAATTGTCACCTTGCCTTTTCCTGAACTTACCTTACACTTGCGCCGAAAGTTATAAAAAGGGCAGTGCAAATGAAACTAAGTGATGTGAAAAAGCTTCATCAAAAGAAATTTAGAACGCAGTTCGGATTCTATTTGGTGGAAGGGGAGCACTTAGTTTTAGAGTTAATTAATGTTGCTCGGCATGACAGCAGTACATTAGGTGATATTACCCTTTATGTGACAGCTGATTATGAGGCGTGGGTGAAAGAAAGACTTGTTTCTTCAGTCTCTAATATGAAGGTAGAAACGGTATCGTCTCAACAAATGCAGCAACTAAGCGATACCAAATCACCTCAAGGTATTATTGCTCGCGTTCCACTTCCTAACACTTCGTTAGGCTCACAGCGGTCACAAACCAACATTTCCCCAAACAAATCCAGTACCGAAAAGTACATCTATTTGTATGAAGTTCAAGACCCCGGCAACTTAGGCACCATACTAAGAACCCTCGCGTGGTTTGGCGATTTTACGCTACTACTAAGCCCGAACAGTGTAGATCCATACAACTCGAAAGTTGTGCGTTCGAGTATGGGAGCTATTTTCCACGTGAACATGGAATTAAACGTAGCGCTTGAAAGCCTAGGGGAGCGGTTCGAACGTTTCGCCTTCTTGGATATGAATGGTAACAATATTACCTCTAACACCTTTGGTGATTACCAGTGTTATCTCTTTGGCAATGAAGCACGCGGCGTTCCTGTTGAAGCGCTATCAAAGCTTAACGCAACGGCGTATACCATTGCGGGAAGCGGTAAGATTGACTCGTTAAACTTAGCCAGCGCTGTGAATATCTGCGCTTATGAATTAACCCGTTAAGCACACTTCCCTCAACTCGATTACGATAGGAAACAACCATGGCATTACAATGGTTCCCTGGGCACATGCACAAAGCCCTGAAAGAAATTAAAGAGTCGCTTAATCAAGTAGACATTCTTATTGAGGTGCTTGACGCACGTATTCCATATTCCAGTGAAAACCCTGAAATTGCAAAAATACGCGGCGATAAGCCCTGTATTAAAATTCTTAATAAGTATGATTTGGCAGACCCAGAAATAACTGCGCGCTGGCAGGAAAGCTTAGAGAAAGAGCGCGGCGTGAAGACGATTACGACCTCTAGCGATAACCCGGGCAATAGCAAGCAAATAATGCAGCTGGT
Source organism: Alteromonas sp. HB246098 (assembly GCF_054890645.1). Lineage (NCBI taxonomy): Bacteria > Pseudomonadati > Pseudomonadota > Gammaproteobacteria > Alteromonadales > Alteromonadaceae > Alteromonas > Alteromonas sp. HB246098. The sequence goes on from NZ_JBTZUG010000002.1 coordinate 217,651, forward strand.
TAAAAGCATTTGTTCGTATAAAGAAGGTCAGCCCAAAGCAATAAAAGCTATGATCACGGGTATACCTAATGTGGGTAAATCGACGCTAATTAATATTTTGGCCGACCGAATCATCGCGAAAACAGGTAACGAGCCAGCCGTTACAAAAAGCCAGCAGCGCATTAATTTAGGCAGCGGTATTATCTTGTTTGATACACCAGGCGTACTTTGGCCTAAGCTTGAAAACCCACATTCCATTTACCGGTTAGCGTCATCAGGCGCTGTTAAAAATACCGCCATGGAATACGACGATGTCGGTTTTTTTGCGGCAGATTACCTCATTAAAGCGTATCCAGAGGTAATGCGGGAGCGCTACAAGCTGGACGAGTTGCCAGATACTGAAATAGAGTTTCTGGAAGCCGCCGCTAAAACGCGTGGGGCGATTCAAGCGGGTGGGCGCGTAAATCTTCATAAAATATGCGAGATCCTGCTTAAAGAACTGCAGTCGGGTAAGTTGGGGCGAATAACGCTAGAGACACCGGAAATGCTGGAAGTCGAAAAAGAGGAAATGGCACTTGAAGCGGCGAAGAAAGCTGAAGCGAAAGCCAAGCGTAAAGCAAAATTCAAAACAGGCTCGTTGACGCCAGATAAGAAAGATAGGAAAGAAAAGCGAGAAGAGAAGCGTCAAGAGCAAAGCCGCAGAATGAAGAAAAACAAATGATAGCTTTTGATGCTTGCGGAATTAGAGGGAGAAGCGATAGGCTTTAATGCAATACCCAAGCATTAGTTAGGAAATGACGTTGGACGATATTAAGTATTTTGATAAAGCATTGTTTAGTGACTTAAAACAGAAAGCAGCAGAGAGTCCTCGCCGCCGAGCTAATTTTAACGTTCATAAATCTTATACTGATATGGTTCAGCGTCTTTTCATTGCCATGATGCCAGACTCTTACGTGCGGCCTCACAGGCATGTGCAGGCGCATAAATGGGAGTTTTTCATGGTAGTAGAAGGCGAGCTAAATATTCTATTTTTCAACGATGAAGGCGTAGTTACAGAAAGAGTAACGTTAGCGGCAAATGGTGAAACAAGTGGAATCGAAATTCCTCCGAATACTTGGCATGCAACTGTGTGCTCTAGCCCAGTGGTATTTATGGAAGTTAAGCAAGGGCCGTATGAAGTGACTGATGATAAAGGTTTCGCAAACTGGTCTCCTGAAGAGGGAAGCGACCTTGTACCACGCTTTCTCGCTTCGCTTAAACAAGCAAAGGTGGGTTCTGAAGTTAACTGCCTGAGCTCGCACATTTCCTAAAACGGTAGCTTTCAACTTGTTTTGCGTACTTTCCTCTTTGGAAAGTCATTGCTATTGCTTATCTACATGGTATGGTTAAGGATAAGTGACACGAGGCGGCTATTGTTTTTAAATAATAACCATTAGCCCCCATTATTTTACTTAGTCTCGGCAGAATGCCGTTTGTACAAGTACATTGTAAAAAGAGAATTATTATGCGAAACGTTTCAACTGGTTATTTTTATAATTTTAATTACTGATTGCACCTGACCGTCGGTGTTCAGGGGCAATTATTGGCTTCTGGGCACTGCAGGTAAGAACGTTTTGCTAAAGCCCAGAAGGTACCACCATCTGGGCTTTTTTAATGCCCGAAATTCTCGGTAAAAAACAATGAAAGAAATTACACTAGGTGACATAAGAAAGCAGCATAGAGTGAAACAAGAAGTCGTAGCAATGGCATTATCTGTTACTGCCTCTGGCGTGAGCAAGCTGGAATCGAAGCGTATTCAAGATGTTTCTCTTCATCGCGCAGCAGCATATTTAGCGGCCGTTGGCGGAAATATGAAAATTGAAGTGACTATGCCCGACGGCGCTACTTTACAAGTAGGGTAGGTCACTAGCGCTCATACACACCATAAATTACTTCAAAGTCGGTTGAGTAATTAGCAAAGGTAGTGCGCGGATAACAAGCTGGTTTTCGTGAAATATGTCTGGCTTGTCCTAAGTAAGCATTGAATAAACATATTTTTACGACTAAGCGCTTTAACTAAGGCATGGCTGGGTTAAAATATAGTGGAATCGATTACAAGGAGTCTTACATGGCCGTTCACGAAATTACCCATCCGCTTATTGCGCATAAACTAGGGCTTATGCGAAATGCCAAAATTAGTAGCAAAGATTTTCGCGAGCTTGCCTCTGAAGTGGGAAATTTGCTGACCTATGAAGCAACGCGAACTCTGCCTACAGAACGCTCGATTATAAAAAGCTGGTCTGGCGACGAGGTAGAAGTAAGACAAATAAAAGGCAAGAAGATAACCGTAGTGCCTATTCTTCGCGCCGGCCTGGGCATGCTTGAAGGTGTACTAGAGTTAATCCCAAATGCAAAAATTAGTGTGGTTGGTCTATATCGCGACGAAGAAACCCTTCAGCCCGTTGCCTACTTTGATAAGGTGGTAAAAAATATCGACGAGCGTACTGCGTTGATTGTAGACCCTATGCTTGCCACTGGCGGAACCCTAATTGCTACTATTGACCTACTTAAAAAGAAAGGTTGTCGTCGAATTATGGGGCTGTTCCTTGTTGCAGCACCAGAAGGCATTAAAGCCGTGGTTGATGCCCACCCTGATGTTGATATATTCACAGCTGCTATTGATGAAAGATTGAATGAAAAAGGCTACATACTGCCGGGCCTAGGTGATGCTGGGGATAAAATTTTCGGTACCAGATGAGGCGCCAGTTTCTTAAAATTAAGCTTGCCAATAAACTTTAGACTAAAACGCCAAGTTCCTAGTTAAAAACTGCGTTAAACGTTTAAGTTAATGTTATAGTCAAAGGGTAGTCGAAGCGCACGCTTGCTACCCTTTTTTAATTACAACTCAGGGTAGTAAGTCTCGTTAAAAGAGCTAATAACAATGAATAAAACGAAACTTACCCTTAAAGATGTTGCTGAGCAGTTAGGCGTATCAACGGCAACCATTTCAAATGCGTTTAATCGTCCTGACCAATTATCCAAAGCGAAGCGCGAAGAGATTTTGGCACAGTGTAAAAAGATTGGTTACAGTGGCCCGAACAAAGCCGCGCAAATTCTTAGAAAGGGGACTTCTAATATTGTGGCTTTAGTACTTGCCGATAGTATTTCTTACATGGTGAGTGACCCCGTAGCTAGCACATTCATCAAAGGGGTTTCATCCGCCCTTCAGGAGAATGGGAAGCACTTACTACTTTATGCTGGTGACTCAAATAGCCTACTTGATGTTGTTGATTTTGTTGACGGCTTTATCTGCTATGGTCAGCCACGCAACAGTAATTTGGTAAAAGAACTAGCGGTATCTCCTAAGCCGGTTGTTACGGTTGATTTTGATATTGAAGATAAGCCGTCTATTAATATAGATAACGAAGAAGCAGCGTATCGCGTTGCGTCCCATGCATTAAAAGAAGGTGACAATGTGGCCATATTTGGGCTACGCCTTATCGATTCACCCTCTACGTGTCGTATCTATGATAGTCCATTGATTGATGTAGCTAGCTCAATTGCCCACCGTCGTCTTGATGGTTATTTAAAGGCTGCTGAAGAAAAAAGTATTGCGGTAAGCAATGAGCGTATATGGCACCTTCCAGAAAGTGATCGACACTTTGCAAGGCAGGCAGCTAAAGAAGTGCTGACCAGCTCTCCGAGACCCAATGTAGTCCTGTGTATGAGTGATATTATAGCGCTAGAGTTGCTTAACTTAGCCTTAGATATGGGAGTTAACGTTCCAGAAGAGCTTAAGATAACCGGTTTTGATGGTATCGAAGAAGCTGAACGCGCACGACCTAGTCTGACTACCGTATGCCAATCTAGTGCAAGTAAAGGTGTTGAAGCAACCAAAGCGCTACTTAATATGGTTTCTACCAAAAGTACGTTGCCTTTCGAGCTTCGCGTTGGAGAGACCGTATAAAGAAGCTTTGCCGAAAAGGTTAATAAGGCGCCCGAATTTAGTGCGCCTTATTAACCGGAAGCAACCTTAGATATGGTAAATGCTTTTTTTAGTAAAAAGCGTAGTTAAGGTTAAGCATATACGAAGGGCCAAATTCCCGGCGAAGCGTAACAATGCCAGCATCATCAATAGTTTCTTCCTTCTCATCGGTCAGGTTAACGCCCTGAAGCGATATTCTTAGCCCTTCTAAATACGCAATGCCACTGTCTGCAAAGTCATAACTGATTTGTGCATCAACCTGAGTGACGGCATCCCGCGTGGCAGCTTCAATCTTATTAGAACCCCCACGTTGATAAGTAAGAAACTCTGAACGGTCAGTCGCGGCCACCCTGAATTCGAACCCGTTAGCTTCGTAGTAAGCCGTTATACTGTATGTATTGTCTGACTGACCTGGGATAGCAGTGCCGTCTTCAAGTTCAGCATCTAGAATAGTTGCTGAAGCAGCAATACCAAAGCCATCCAGCGCATCTGCCATTATTTTCAATGGAATATTGGCCGTTAGCTCAATACCTTTCATTTCACCTTCAAGACCATCTTCAAAGAACGAATAGAACCCCTGATCTGGCGGTGTTACTAAATCGCCCACTTCATAAGGCGTATCCTGTGGGCCATAATTGCCTGCCACATCTATCACCCGGTCGTGAAATCCGGGAATGAAGTAGTTTGCACCGTCATTCGTGACATCATTTGTAAAGTCGATGAGCTGATTACCGTCACGCGTCCAGTTGACTAAGTCTTTGTAAAAAAGCGCAACTGATACGTAACCCTCTTCATCGAAATAGTTTTCAAAAGATAAGTCAAAATTATTAGCTTCAAGCGGACGAAGGGTAGGGTTTCCGGTAAACTTTGACCACGGCGAGCCAAATTCTCTTACCGCTTCTTCAGAGTTCTCTATAGCGATCAGCTCTATATTTTGGTCAAATTTTACAAAACCTGATGCCTTCATCTGATCGATTCGAGCACGGCTTATGGTTTTTGATGCGCCGAAGCGTAAATAACGGTATTCATTCAGCTCTACACTTACGTTTAAGCTTGGCAGGAAATGAGAATAGTCATCGCCGTCGTTTATTATACAGTCGGCATCGGCAGCCCCATTACCATCATCATCACATACGGCAAAGTTTGGTCCAACAATACCAATAAAACCTGATGAGCTTTGATCAGTTTGCACATATTGAGCCCCCACATTGCCTTTAACATTAAAGCCCTGTAACTCGGTTTCAAAGTCTAACTGTGCATAAAAGGTGGTGACTTCTTCATCTACCGTGTATGTGTCGCCTAAACGATCGGGTTCTAACAGTCCGGCATCGTTTAGTGTGTACTCGCCATCATTGTATGGCGCAAAGCCGTTATACGCTACTACCTTGCCCATTCCCGCCCATGTTAAGTCAGCGAGCCCGTTATATAGGTATTGCTCGGGAATAGCACCTGAAAAGGGATAAGATGAAGCTGTGGCGAAGAACCCTTTGTTATCTTTTGCTTTGTATCTATCGCTGTAGTTAATACCTACAGTAAAGGTATTGAAAATACTCCATTCAACATAGCCTACCGCTTCAAAGCGCACGGTGGTCAACTCTTCTTCAAAATCGGCGAAGTTCAAAAAACCGTCTTGCGCATTGAAGTAGCTGTAGGGTTGGCCGTTTGCTTGCAGAGCATCAGTAGCAAATTGGTCGGCAATATTGGCCATTCCGCCCCCCCAGACCTGAGGGCCAGCCAGCTGAAGTAAAGCTGGGTCAGAAAATGCGTCTAGGCCGCTACTATCAGTGAATGTAATACCATCGGCGCTCATTTGAAATTGACGCTGACCGAGCTGGCTCCCATCGAGCGCACCGGAGCGGGCAAGACCTGCGTAAGACTCGCCGCGTAAGTCCCGTTTATTTGATTCGCTATCTGCGACATCCAGCGTTACTGACCAATCATCGTTTATGTCGTATGTTATATTTAAACCAAAGGTTTGAAGCTCGCCATCTTTTTGGGCGGGGTCCGTCCTAAGTACAGGGTTTGCGTTCACTTGTGTACCTGAACTATTAACACCGCTACCGGTAACGTCTGCCGCTGCAAAGGGTTCAATAAAGCCGCGGATAACGCCCGAGTCAGAGTAATCAATATCAAGGGCATCAAATACAATATCTAGTCTATCGGTTGGACGCCATTGCAGAATGGCTGAAATTGTGTCGCGTTCTAGCACTCGGCTAATGGCTTGAGTGTCTAACCCAAACGGGAGTATCTGTCCGTCATCGTTTTCACCATAGCCCCAGACGCCGTATTTCCTTTCATTCCTTGGCGATTCGGTTGAAGCAATGGCGAGCGCCAGGCCTACGGTGTCGTCTGCAAATTTCTCTACAAATGAAAGGGCAAATCGATTACCGCTGTTATCAAACTCGGGGTTGTCAGAATCGTTACTGCCGAGTTCATAAACGCCAGTTACGGTTAATGTTTCTTGCGCTGCTAAAGGACGTACTGTTTGAAGGTCAACTGTACCGCCTATACCTTGTACAAGTAGTGACGCATCTGACGTCTTATATATAGTCGCCCCTGTCATTATTTCCGCAGGGTACAAGTCATATTCAACACCACGGTTGTCGCCGATACCAATAAGTTCTCGGCCATTTAGCGAAGTGCCTGTGAAGTCTTCTTTAAAGCCTCGAACAGATATTCCCGACGTTCTTCCTCCAACCCGTTCACCAGAGACGCCAGGCAATCGCGCTAAGGATTCGGCGATGGATGAGTCTGGAAGCTTACCTATGTCCTCTGCTGAAATGGCTTCTACAATAGAGTCGTTGTCCATCTTTACCGCTTGGGCTCGAATTAGCGAGCCTCGAATACCTGATACTTGTATAACTTCAACTTGTGACTCGACTGTTGCTTCTTGCGCTATGGCTGAGGCTCCGTGCAGCGCTATCGAGATTGATAGGGTAATTAACGCAGGCTTAAATGTGTTTGTGTGCTTCATGCCGTGTCCTTGCTAGTGTTTTGAGTATGGTTTTTATTTACAGCAGTTTAACAATAGTGTCAGGTTAGCAGCTGTGCAAGTTGGGGGCCTAAATGCTTGAGCGTTATAGGCAGAGGGAAGGAAATTTGTCGAAAGTTGTTAAGCCTAAGCTTAAGTGATGGATTTAAATAAACCAATGCGATTCACAAAATGCGTACTGGGGGTTAGAAAAGCAAGTCCCTTTCGGCAACTCGCTTTCTATTTTAAGAGCGTTTGTCAACTAACAGTGAAAACTGTAATGAAATGAAGGGGTAGGGGGGTATTACAAGATTGTTGATGGTTTAAGCCTAATCCCACACCAACTCTTTGAAGTGCTTTCGGCACATCGATTCGTAAGTATCGTTACCACCTATTTGAACTTGGTCACCATTTTTTACGGCATTGCCATTCTCGTCCAAACGCACAACAAAACTTGCTTTTTTACCGCAATGACAAACCGTTTTTAACTCCGACAGCTTATCCGCCCAAGCCAGTAAGTAATGACTGCCTTCAAAGGTTTCGCCTAAAAAGTCGGTTCGTAGTCCGTAAGCCAGAACGGGGACCCCTAGTTCATCAACTACGTCTACCAACTGCTTTACTTGCGCTTTCGTTAAGAATTGCGCTTCGTCAATAAATACGCAGTCGGGCTTACGTGCTTCGTAATCTTTACTTATCGACGCGTATAAGTCGTCGCCTTTGGCGTATAACTTAGCGTCGGCCTGTAAACCAATACGTGATGTTACTTTGCCAACGCCGTATCTGTCATCTAGCGCAGCTGTATAGATAATGGAATGCATCCCGCGTTCGCGGTAGTTATAGGCAGATTGAAGTAAAGAAGTAGATTTTCCTGCATTCATTGCAGAGTAATAAAAATAAAGTTGAGCCATGGTGATTAATAATTTTCGTTATACCAAGAGATTAGGTCGCCGGCGTTCATAGGTTTAGCAAAGTAAAAACCTTGCAAGTAATCAGTACCTAGTTGAGCAAGATGAAGCTTTTGCTCTTCGGTCTCAATCCCTTCTGCAATAGTCTTACAGCCAAACTCTTTTGCCATCAAAAGTGTCGCTCTTATTATGGTATCACTCTCTTCAGAGCTATTCTGTACAAAAGAACGGTCAATTTTAATAAAATCGCATGGCATTGACTGTAGGCGGTTCAATGATGAGTAGCCTGTGCCAAAATCATCAATAGAAACTTTAATTCCTCGAGCTACAAGTTCATTAACTTTTACGCTTACCACTTCTTTATCGCTAGCAAAAACACTTTCTGTGATTTCTAAATGAAGCCGCGCGGAAGAGATTTGGGTAGTCTTCAGTGCGTTGTCTACCGTTTTAAGAAAGCTATCATCAAGCAGTTGAGAGACCGACACATTAATGGATATTGCGAGGTTTTGTTTAAATTGCCAGTGCGATAGATCTATTAGTGAGCGGTTTAACACCCAAGCACCTATTTCCGGCATAAGTCCACTGCGCTCAGCAAGCGGGATAAATACCGCTGGAGAAATACTTTCATCATCACATTTCCATCTAAGCAGGGCCTCTACTGAAGAAAGAGTATTTGATGCTACATCTATAATGGGCTGATAGAAAACGGTAAATTCGCTGTTGTCGATAGCGCAGCGTAAACGTTCGCAAAGTTGTTGCTCTCGTTTAATTTCTTGGTGAAGTGCTTGGCTGAAGACACCAATAGAGCCGCGTTGTTCGCGTTTTTGATCATACATAGTTAAATCAGCTTGTTGAATCAGATCAACAGCAGTCTCACCGTGTTCGGGAAACATGGCTATGCCAATTGTTGCATCAAGAGTTACTTGGTTATCATTTGCAATGATAGGCACGGTTACACCGCTTCTCATGGCGTGAGCGACGGCTTTCGCCGTGTCGACATTCGCGTAGGGGATAACTGCAACAAACTCGTCACCTCCCCACCTACCGAGATGGTTTTCTTCTGTATAGTTGCGTAATCGGTTAGCTATTTCCGCTAGTACTATGTCTCCAATTTTATGGCCTAGGCTATCGTTCACTTGCTTAAAGCCGTCTAGGTCGATAAACAACAATGCTAATGAGTTATCAAGCGCTCGTGTAGTATCAAGTAAGTTATTCAGGTACTTTAAAAAACCGTTTCGGTTAAGTAAGTTAGTCAGTGGGTCTCTATTAGAAAGCTTGTAGAGATCAGCGGTTCGTCGTTCGACTTCAGCTTCAAGCGTAGCGTTAGAGGCATCTAGCTTTTCATTGGACGCTATAAGTAACTGATTGATTTTCTCAGTCTCGCTACGCTCTGTTTTCATTTGTTCTACAAGGCTATTATTTCTTGCTTTCAGGTGTAGCGTATTTATAAAAAACTTGTTGTAACGGAAAGCACTCGTAAAAATACCGAACCAAAAAACTAAGCCTAATACACCTAGAATAAAGAATTTGCCCTCTTCGTCTGTAACAGCACAAAGCGACATCGGAACAAGAAGAGCAGTAGAATAGAAACTCACAAGCTTTTTGTTTGGTGAAAGTACGGTTCCTGCTCCACCCGCCATAGCTGAGAGTACCACCATAGTTGCTGCAAGCTCTACGGTAGCCATGGATGAATAGAATAAAATTGAATAAAGGGCCCATATTGTTCCAGTTATGTATAAGCCCACAGAAAACCTTATTAGGGCAGGACGAGGGTTAAACAATTTGCCGGCTAAATTGGCTCGCCAATAAAGGGAGTCTAAAAGGCGGGCGATGGAAATGCTCATCATAGCAATCCATACTTGCAGCTTATGAGTGAAAATTGACGGCTCATCGTTTTCGAAGAAAAAAACGAGGCCTGAAAACGCGAATATAGTCATTAGAAGGCCGACAAAACTGTTGCCTAAAAGCATGTCGGTGGTATCTCTTTCTATTTCGACCTCAGAGATTATATCTTCATGTCTATTCAATCTTCTAAAACCTTTAGGTAGTGCCTATTGTGTGCATAAGGGGTATTACGTAAATGCGTAGTAGTCTGAGAGACTTATTAATCTAGTTTTCGTTAACGCAAAAATTACGTACAGCTACAATATAGTACGTTTTTTCGTTGATAGTTTGAATGAGACCAAAGTTCAGCGAGATAACTTGGGGACTAACTACAGAGTAATAAATTACTCCTTTAGTTTTTCGTTATCCTATTAAATTATCTTAATCGATGAAACATTTTGTTGGAAGGTTAGTGTTTAGGTACATTCTACGCATGAGTCAATGTAATGTTTTTAACATGATTGGCCCTTTAATTTACAGTTATTGGGGTAAATATTTCACAGCTTGTTTACAATGTTGTTTTTTTGTTATAGATTCTTAATCGATTAAGTTTGTTGCGTTGTTATTACCCTATTAGTTCTAGGGAAGATTCTACTTAGGTTTAACAACTCCAACACATTGCCGGAGAAAAACATGAAAAAACATCACACACTCAACGCATTGACTCTTGCCATTTGCACAGCGTTTACCGGAGCTACGGTTGCGCAAGAAACAGCAACATCTAATACAGAAGTAAAGGCTAAAGAAAAGTTTGAACAGATCGTAGTAACCGCTGCACCCGGTGGCGCCACCATGCAGGAAGCGAGTGTTTCTGTAAGCGCATTTGACGAGGAAGATATTTTAAAACTCGCTCCACGTTCAACAGCCGAAGTTTTCCGCGCACTTCCTGGTATTCGCGCTGAGTCTTCTGGTGGTGGCGGTAACGCAAACATCACTATTCGTGGTATTCCGCTAGCGACAGGCGGTTCTAAATTTCTTCAGCTTCATGAAGACGGTTTACCAGTATTAGAATATGGTGACATTAACTTTGGTAACGCGGATAACTTTCTACGTTACGACTGGTCAGTGGCGAATGTTGAAGCAGTACGTGGTGGTTCAGCATCAACGTTTGCGAGTAACTCTCCAGGCGGTGTAATCAACTTAATCAGTAACACTGGTGAAGTAGGTGGCGGCGCTATCGGTACTTCATTTGGTGTTGACTACGAAGAGTTCCGTCTAGATTTTCGCTACGGTGGCGAAATCAGCGACGACCTTTATTATCACATTGCAGGCTTTGCTCGCGGCGGTGAAGGCCCTCGTGAAACGGGCTACAACGGTGACCAAGGTGGCCAAGTTAAGTTTAATATCACTAAGATGCTGGATAACGGCCACATTCGTTTCTTCTACAAAAACTTAGATGACAAAGTGTCGACGTATCTTCCTTCACCAGTACTAGTTAAAGGTGATGGCGAATATGGCCCAGTTCCAGGCTACGATGCAAGTTCACAAGCACTGAATTCAGCTTACAACACGAATATTTCTACTTTCGACAGCTTCGGTAATCCGGAAAACCGTGATGTTCGCGACGGTATCGAGTCAAAAGTAAATTCATTTGGCATAGAAGTTGACCTTGAAGTGGCTGAGAATTTGTTCCTATTAAACAAATTCCGCATTTCTGATATCTCTGGTGGCTTTATCGCGCCATTCACTGATGGTTTTCCAACTGGCCCTGGTGATGTGTCTAATTTTGCATCTGCACTTTGTGATGGCGCAACCGACGGTGATGGCAATGCGCTAAATTGTGACAGCACAAGCGTAGTATTAGCCAACGGCCCTGGCGCAGGTGAAGTGTATACGGGGCAAGCATTCACAAACCTTCAGTTTGATACGCGTATCAACGACCTTGGCAACATGATCAACGATTTTAGCTTGCGTAAAGAATTTGATAACGGTATCGACCTAACGGTGGGTTACTACTACTCGAATCAAGATATTGCTACAAGTTGGTCAAGCTGGCAGACGTTTATTCAAACACTTGATGGTGACAACTCTCAATTGCTTACAATTACTGATGCGGATGGTGTTGAACTAGTCTCTGATGGTTTACTATCGGCAAGCTTCCTTTCTTGGGAATGGGATCTTAACTACGTAACAAAAGCCCCTTATATGAACCTTGGTTTCGAACTATCGGACAACATTCTTATCGATGCGTCGGTACGTCACGATACCACTGAAGCTTCAGGTGAACTTATTAGCTCTTGTTGTGGTGGTAACGCAGATTTTGATCTGAACGGTAACGGTGTTATTGAGCAAATTGAAGATGCGTCTGCTACTAACAGTGGTTTCATCAGCGGTGGTGTGATTAACCTAAACCGCGCAGGTGCGGCTTCTCAAATCGTAGATTACAGTGCGAACAACACGTCTTACTCTATTGGTGGCTCTTACCTTCTAAACGACAGCCAAACTTTCTTCGCTCGCTACTCAAAAGGCGGCCGAGCGATTGCTGACCGTTTACTTCAGATTGGCGGTACACTAAACGCGGACGGTAGCCTAACAAGCACTACGTCAGGCTACGATACGACCAAGCAATTCGAAATTGGCTATAAGTACGGCACAAAAGACCTAATGGTTAACGCTACCTTGTTTGATACTGTTACTGAAGATACGCAAGCTGAAGTGACAAGCGGTTTGACCTTCATGCGTGAGTACGAAGCAACTGGTCTTGAGTTGGAAGGGCGTTGGAACGCAACGGACAACTTCATTGTTTCAGGTAACTTAACATGGACTGATGCTGAGATTAGCGACGATGTTAACAATCCGGCATTAGAGGGTAACACGCCTCGCCGTCAGGCAGACTGGATTTGGACGATTACGCCTGAGTACGTTACTGACACCTGGTCTGTGGGTGCTTCATTGCAAGGCTCGACTGAGTACTATGTTCAAGATAACAACGATCTTAAGCAAGAGGGTTATAATTTAGTCAACTTATTTGCGACTTATTGGGTTAACGATCAGTTCTCCGTATCGCTAAATGTGAACAACGCAACGGACGAATTTATCATTACAGAGTCTGAAGAGGGCTCAGCTGAGGTGGGCAGTTACGTGCGAGCCCGTCCTCTAAATGGTCGTACTACCGTGCTTTCACTTAAATATATGTTTGACTAAAATGAGGTTGTTTAACGCCTAAAAAGGTTAGATTTTATCTAAGCGAGATATATAGTGCGTTAAATATCAAAGTCTTTCAAACGCCCACTTCATACTGACGTGGGCGTTTTTATTTGTGTCATGTGTTATTACTTTTTTCCAGCGAAAGCTGCTTAGCTATGGCGGCGGAAAGACGTTCTAGCAAATGGGAGTGTTTTTTGTGAATAACATGGACTAGCTCATGTTCTACGAGTGAGATGTATTTTATCCCTGATTGCTCAAAAATGGCTTTTTCTGAATAGTCACTCGGTAAAATGGCGTAATCAAATCTGCCATTTAACAATAAACTGATGACGTGGTTATAATCGTCAAATTCAAAGATATTAGCGCTAAGTTCATCTGGGTTTACGTGCATATTGAAGAAAAAACGTGTGGTAACGGCTATTGCTTTATCTGGGTTTTGAATAACGTTTTTATCGCACTGTGCGCCTCTAATACACAGTAAAAATGATGCTCCATGGGATAGGGCAGGTGGGACGATTATAATATTATTGTCAGGTTGTGAGACCACATCGTAACGAATTACATCTGCATCTGTCATTCCTTTGTTTAACAATCGAAGCCCTCGCTCACCACCAACTTTTTCAAATGTTACTTCTATTCCAATATCTCGATAAGCTCGTTGTATCAGGGGTTTATAGAAACTAGTCACTCGAGGGTGGTTGAGTTCGCCTACGATGAAATTTTGTCCATTATCATGAGCTAAGGTAAAAAACGGCAAAGAAAACGATAAAACTAAAAAGAGAGAGGAAACGCTTTTATTTATTAAAACTAGCGCCTTTATCACAGCACAGATCCTTTCGTTAAGAGATGAGATTAACTAAAGGATAGAGCACGAATTAAACAATAGAAAGGGAGCGAGCCTCAGATTTGAGTGCATAAAAAAGCCCTGCCACCAGAAAAGTGACAGGGCTTTGTGTCAATGTAACTGCATGATTACTTTTTACGCAGCGTTTTGACCGCCATCAATTGCTTTAAGCGTTTGTGACGCTGGAACAAGTTCCATATCGAACGTGTACTCGTCTACACGTACTGCTAGCTTGCGCTTTTCGTTATAGTCGTGAAGCTTAGCTGCTTCATCAGCAGTTACCACACCTTTTTCCTGTAGCTTATTCAGTGCATGTTCAAAAGAAATGAACGGCACTACAGGCTCTTTGCGAAGTGCTTTTTGCACTTTACCAAGAAGATGCGCTACTGCGTGCTTCGCTTTAAACGCTTGCTCGTTAATGTCGTTGCCGTCTCCCGGCGTAACGCGAACAAGGTGAGTAAGCTGATCTTTCACGCTGTTATCCTGCATAGACGCGATTGAAAGCTCACGCACTAGGTCATCGCTAATACCTGCTACACTGTTGGTGTAGGTGTTGGTAAGAAGACGCATTAGACCGCGTGTTGCTGTGTTCGGGAAATTGTTGATGAAGTTAACAATTGCCTGATCAGCTTGTTGTAAAGACCACTGCATAGCGTACTCAAAGTACGGAAGTGCAAGCTTTCTGTCTTCAATGCGCTGCTCGTAAAAACGAATTGCTGCCATTGCGCCGTACAAGTAGCTCATTACATCACCCAGACGTGCCGATAGAAGCTCAGCTTTCTTAAGGTCACCGCCTAGTACTGCTAGCGATAAATCAGCAAGTGGCGCTAGTTTTGCAGAGATGCTGTTTACACGCTTCTCGTACTTACGAACTTCTGGCAACGCCGACTCGCTTTCACGTAGGAAAGGAAGGTAGCCTTTACCTAAGCTGCGGAACGCATTTTTAACGCTGAAGCCAACAGTTTTGCGAAGTACTTTGTTAAACTCTGCATCCGCTGAACTGTCGTTACTGTGGATCAGGTCAACCATGTCTTTAAGGTAAGGGTGACAACGCATTGCACCTTGACCAAAGATCATCAGGTTACGAGTCAGAATGTTCGCGCCCTCTACCGTAATTGCGATAGGAAGTGCAGCATAACCGCCCGCTAATGTATTTTGAGGACCACGTTGAATCGCTTTACCCGCTTGGATATCCATAGCAGAGTTCATCACGTCACGGCCTAGCTCAGTCATGTGGTACTTAGCAATTGCCGTTACTACCGATGGCTTAACGCCTAGACCAAGACCTTCTGTGGTTAATACACGCATCGCTTCAAGTAAGAATGTCTTACCTGCGATGTCTGCCATTTTTTCCTGAATACCTTCAAAACGACCAATTGGAAGACCAAACTGCTCACGCACGAATGAATACTCAACAGTGCCTTTAAATGCAGATTGTGCTGTAGCCACACCCATTGCCGGAAGTGAAATACCGCGACCAGCCCCAAGGCAGCTCACTAGCATCTGCCAGCCACGACCAATGTTCTTTTGACCGCCAATGATGAAGTCCATAGGAATGAACACGTCTTGACCACGAGTCGTACCGTTATAGAAACGCACGCCCATAGGGTCATGGCGGTTACCTAGCTCAACACCTGGGTGCGACTTAGGAAGAAGGGCACAAGTAATGCCTAGTTCTAATTTGTCGCCAAGTAGTTGGTCTGGATCAAATACTTTAAATGCCAGACCAAGTACAGTCGCAATTGGCGCAAGCGTAATATAGCGCTTATCCCAGCTTACACGAAGACCAAGAACTTCTTCGCCATTGTATTCGCCTTTAGTAACGATAGCCGCGTCTGGAATAGCACCTGCGTCTGAACCTGCTTCTGGGCTAGTAAGCGCGAAGCATGGAATATCGCGACCATCTGCAAGGCGAGGTAGCCAATAGTCTTGCTGCTCGTTTGTACCGTAATGCATTAGAAGCTCACCCGGGCCTAACGAGTTAGGTACCATCACAGTTACCGCAATTGCACCGCTTTTCGCAGCAATTGTTGCAACGATAGTCGAGTTTGCATAAGGACTGAATTCAAGACCACCAAATTTCTTTGGAATGATCATAGAGAAGAAACGGTTTTTACCAAGGAAGTCTAAAACTTCTTGAGGGATGTGCTTACCGTTACCAAGCTCGAAATCATCGATCATATTAAGTAATTCAGCTACTGGACCATCCATGAATGCTTGTTCATCCGCACTCAGTTTTGCCTGAGGGATATCACGCAATGCCTGCATGTCAGGCTTACCCTGATAAATAGAGGATTCAATCCATACGTCACCCGCGTCTAGGGCTTCTTGTTCTGTGACTGAAATTGGGGGTAATACTTTTTTTAAGCTAGTTCTGATACTCATAATAACTCATCCGCTCATCTGACCAGTTGTTTTAGTTAATACTACACCTTATTCACAAAAGATCAAAAAAATTCGCTAATCTAAACGTTAATTAGTGTTAATGTTGCCGTTAATCAGGGACTTATCAGAAAAACCGCTACATATTGCATCAAAAAACTATACGTAAGTGCGGTTATTTTTAATGATTAAATTTTTGTGTGGGTTATGTTAATTGCTGTTTTCAATGTAAAATTTCGTTATACAAAACCAAGGATACTGTGATGAGTCACACACCTAGCAGCGCGCCAGTAGCAATAAGATTCCCTGTCATAACGCTAATTTTAGTCCTAGCGTTCACAGCCATTTCTCTTATCGGAGCTCAAAACTTATATTTCCGTGGGGACTATAAGGTATTTTTCGAATCTGATGATCCACAACGGCTAGCATTTGAAGAAATGCAGAACATTTTCAATAAAAGCGAAAATGTTGCATTTATGGTTGTGCCTAGCGACGGTCAAGTACTGAAGCCGTCCACGCTTACGCTAGTAAACGAATTAACAGAAGCCGCATGGCAACTACCTTTGTCTACAAGGGTTGAATCTATATCTAATTATCAAAATACCTTCGATGACGATGGCGATTTAATTGTTGAAGATTTAATTACTGCAGAGAAGCTCTCTAAAGAAGGTATTGCGAACATCGCTCAAGTACTTTCTCGTAGTCCAGAAGTCTACGGTCGACTCATATCAAGAACAACAGATGTTACCGTTATCGATACGACAATTCAGTTACCTGATGGCGATCAAACCCAGCAAGTAATTGAAATAGCCGAAGCTGCAAAACAAATAAAATCTCACTTTGAGAGTAAATATCCCGACCATGACATTTACTTAAATGGCATGGTGATAATGAACGATGCGTTCGCCGTGGCTGCACAGCAAGATGCCGAAACATTAATACCCTTAATGTTTTTGTTGATTTTTATCGCGATTGCTTTGATCGTAAAGTCAATTTGGGCCGCAGTATTCACATTAGTGGTAGTGATTTTTTCTGTAGCGATTACTGTAGGTCTGACAGGCTGGCTTGGAGTTTATTTAAGTACTGCCACTGTAAATGCGCCGACTATGATCACAACACTTGCTGTTGCAGACTGTATTCATATTATAGTAGGAGTGAAGTACTACCTAAACCAAGGGTTGGCTAATAAAGATGCAATTAAAAAGAGTATTGAGGTAAATAAGAAGCCTATTTTCATTACCAGTATAACTACTGCTATAGGGTTTGTTATGCTAAATTTCTCTGCTGTACCTGTTCTCTCTCACTTAGGTAACATGACAGCGGTTGGTGTAATGCTGGCTTGTGTCTTTTCACTCACGGTATTACCGTCACTTCTAACCCTGCGACCTCTCAAGCCGTCTGTTTCGGTAAATAATTCAGTATTCTCGAAGTGGGCAACCTTAGTTAATCGGCACCATCGCATATTGCTGCCTATTTCGTTCCTCGTCATTGTGGCAATAAGCCTGTTTGCTACAAATAATGTATTAAACGATGTTGCGGTTAAATATTTCGATGAACGTAGTGCGTTTAGGCAAGCTGTAGAAGTAAACGAAGATAAGCTTGGTGGAATGTCAAATATTGACTTCGTAATTTACACGGACCAATCATACGGTGTCACAGACCCTGTCTTTTTAGCGCAGATAGAGGAGTTTTCTAAATGGTTACGGGCGCGAAGTGAAGTTAACCACGTTTTAACTTTTACCGATACGCTTAAACGCTTGAATCGAAACATGAATGGCGATGACCAAAGCTTTAATGTAATACCTGCCGACGGCGAGCTCGCATCCCAGTATTTATTATTATATGAAATGTCTCTGCCATTTGGGTTAGACCTTGGTAACCAAATTGATATAGATAAGTCAGCACTTCGAATAATTGCACTTACTAAAAACTTGGGAAGTCGCGATATAACGAGGCTTGAGAGAGAGGCAAAAGATTATTTTGCGAGTCTGTCGGACGATTATAGAATTGAAGCGGCAAGCCCACCGTTGATGTTTGCCCACATCGGTGAGCGAAATATGAAAAACATGGTGTGGGGAAGTGTTTTCGCACTTGTCTTAATTTCCATACTCATTTTATTTGCTTTGAGGTCGATAAAGCTTGGTGGCATAAGTTTAATTACAAACCTACTGCCTGCCGCGATAGGATTTGGAGTATGGGGAATTATCTCAGGTGAAATAAATATGGCACTCTCTGTCGTTATAAGTATGACGATGGGAATAATAGTTGATGATACCGTTCACTTTTTGACGAAATATCAGACCGCTAGAGAGCAAGGTTTAAACGCAAAAGAAAGTGTCGTTTATGCCTTTGAAACTGTCGGAATGGCTTTAACGACGACTACAATTGTCCTTACCTTAGGGTTTGCCGTGTTAGCATCATCAAGCTTTGTCTTAAATGCACATATGGGTATGCTGACAATCATTATTATCGTAGCCGCATTAATTGTTGATTTTATCTTCCTGCCTGCGTTGCTTGCATGGCTAGAGGACACTAGAACGGCCCAGAAGGAGTCTTAATATGAATTTTCTCTCGCGAATAGTGTTGATTGCAACATTAGGTTGTACCGCTAGCTACGGTTTAGCTTCAGAGGTAAAGGGTGATGAAAAGGCCATCGCTATAGCTAAAGAGCGCAAGGCCAGGGATACTGGTTGGGGCGCTAACGAGGCAAAAGTTCTGATGCTTTTGAAAAACTCGCAGGGAAAAGAAGCGACGAGAAAACTTGAAGTTAAGTCTCTGGAAGTAAAAGATGACGGAGATAAAGCACTTACCGTTTTTGAGTCTCCTAGAGATGTAAAGGGCACTGCATTTTTAAGTTTCTCGCATGCGCTTGAAGCTGATGAACAATGGATATTCTTGCCAGCGTTGAAGCGTGTAAAGCGTATATCATCGCAAAGCAAAAGCGGCCCTTTCGTAGGTAGTGAGTTTGCCTTTGAAGATATGACATCGTACGAAGTGGAAAAGTTTTCGTACACATTCTTGGGAGAAGAAGAAATAAACGGGGAGGCCTGTTTCGTTTTGAAGCAGGTTCCAGAATATGATTTCTCAGGATACTCTTATCAAAAAGTTTGGATAGATAAATCACATTATCGTGTTCAGAAAGTTGAGTTTTTTGACCGTAAAGAGTCGTTGTTAAAAACGCTTTATTTGTCTGATTACAAACAATACAAAAACAAATTTTGGCGTCCTATGAAAAGCTTGATGCGAAATGTACAAACTAAAAAGTCGACGTCTTTGATTACCGAAGAATTAACGTTCGACACAGATTTACAAGAAAGTGACTTCGACAAAAACAGATTAAAGAGAGTTCGATGATTAGAAAAGCGGTTGCACTGTCACTAATTATTAACTTTACCCCTTTCGCCAATTCTGCAGAATTCACCGGCTCTGCAGGCCTTGATTTGCGTTATTATTTGCAGGATTCGTTGTATCCGCAGCAAGAGCGTACGTATGCTTCAGCGTATCTTTCTCCCGAAATCTATGCTGAGTTCAACGATGGCCAAGATACGCTAATTTTCAATCCTTTTTATCGTGTGGATGAGCACGATAGTGAACGCACCCATGGCGATATTAGAGAATTGCAGTGGGCGCATTACAGAGATACTTGGGAAACTAAGATTGGCATAGGTAAGGTGTTTTGGGGGCAAACTGAATCTGTGCACCTCGTGGACATTATCAACCAAACTGATTCGGTAGAGTCTGTAGATGGTGAAGCCAAGTTAGGCCAACCTATGGTGAACGTTTCATATTTTACAGAATATGGGAATTTTTCAGTTTTCGTATTGCCCTATTTCCGCGAGCGAACGTTTCAAGGTACTGAGGGAAGGCTTCGCCCGCCATTGGCGATTTCAGATGCTATTTACGAATCAGCAAGTGAAGAGAGTAACCTTGATTACGCGCTTAGGTGGCAATCTTCGATTGATGACTGGGAAGTAGGGCTTTCGTATTTTTCCGGTACCACAAGAGAGCCTGAACTAATTACACAAGTTTCCGATTTAGGGATACTGTCTATAAACCCATATTACGCTCAGATAGAACAAGTAGGTTTAGATTTACTTAAGGTTAGCGGAGCATGGCTGCTCAAAATGGAAAGTATTTATAGACAGGGGCAGTCTGAAGACTTTGCGGCACTGGTTGCTGGGTTCGAGTATACTCAGGAAGGTGTATTTGGCAGCAGGTATGGTCTTGGTTATTTAGCTGAGTATCAATATGATGAGCGGGACGATAACTTCTTTGCTATAGCTCAGAATGATGTAATGCTTGGTTTGCGGATTATGGCTAACGATATTGCCGGTAGTGAAATACTTGTGGGGTTTGTAAAAGACTTAGATGCTACGTCAACGTACTCTGCCTATATCGAAGCAAGTAGTAGATTGTCAGCGAACTGGCGATGGTCGTTAGATGGGTATTTTTTCTCATCTGATGACCAAGATGACCCCTTCTTTTTCTTAAGAAGAGATGACCATATAGAATTTTCACTAGAGTACTATTTTTGAGGGAAAAAAATAGATGAATCGGTTTTTATGGATGCTTGGTGCGATGGCGCTTGGAGTTTCTCAAGCGAATGCTGCACCTAAAACTTATGGATTAGCTACGGTAGCTTATAACGACTTCGAAGCGTCAACCACAAGCGACAGCGAATTTGCTTATAGCCTTGCCTTCGGTAAACAAATACATAGGCAATGGTACGCGGAAGCTGGTTATATCAGTCTTTTTGACTATGAAAAAAATGAGAATGACAATAAGGGCGATGCCCTCTATCTTGCTCTCTTAGGTAAGGCGAGTGGGGGTACAGGGGAGTTATTCTACAAACTAGGTATTGCTAAAGTAGATGTGGATCTTTCTTCAGAGTGTTCTGACGCTGGGGTTGTTACGCAATGCCGAGCTTCTAAAAGCATTGCAGCTGGAATCGCTGGTTTAGGGTTTGACTATTATGTCGGCCTTAGCTCTATGATTCGCTTAGAATATGTTCATATGACGGGTGAAGACAGCTTTTCTACAAATATGGTTAACGTCGGTTTCAGATATAACTTCAATTGATCTTTAGTATTTTAAATCCAAAAGCCGCTTGTTGATGTAAAAGTAAGTAAATTCACAACTATGGATTTACAATGAAAAACGAATTAGACAGCAAGTTCTTACTTCAAGTTTTCGATAAGATTCGCCAACATGGTGCAAAAGAAAACGAACAGTATAAGCTTAAAGGGATAACTGCTTTTACTGACCATGACGGGTATACGCTGTACATTGAAGACGTGAATGTGAAGCTCCAGTTTGGTTTTCATAATCAGTATCACTTTGATTATGATTCAAAAGATCAGTACGAATCTTTTGAGAAGAAACTAAAGGAAATTGATAAAGAGTTTTGAGTAACGGCTCCTTTCATTTTTGCTACAGCAAGCTAAAACAGACAATTGTGTAAACGCATAGGCTAGGTGGTGATATTTAGCGAATAATTTAATCCTGTCACTGCCTGCCTTACGTCTGTTTTGTTCCCTTTTATCCCAATCATTCTGTTGGTTAACTGGCCCAATTAGCCCCGCTAAAAACCTTCTGCTACAATGCCGCCCACTTCACTTAATAGGAAATATACATTGGCGGCGGCAATTAAAGCTCCTAAGTTTAAATTGGCATTTCTTGGCCCTAAGTTCTGGCCCGTTTGGTTGGGCGTTTTTATTCTATATGCTATTACTTGGCTACCATTACCTGTTATCCGCACTATTGGGGGCGGCACAGGAAAGCTGATTGCTCTTGTTGTGCCTAAACGAGCGAAAGTTGCAAAACGAAATTTACAACTTTGGAACCCGTCGTTGTCTGAAAGTGAAATTGAAGCACTTTATAAAGAAAACATACGTAGAACAGGTATGGCACTGTTCGAAACCGCCATGGGGTGGTGGTGGCCTGACTGGCGGGTCAAACGC
The DNA here is from genome assembly GCF_054890645.1 of Alteromonas sp. HB246098. Lineage (NCBI taxonomy): Bacteria > Pseudomonadati > Pseudomonadota > Gammaproteobacteria > Alteromonadales > Alteromonadaceae > Alteromonas > Alteromonas sp. HB246098. Next base: position 239,687 of record NZ_JBTZUG010000002.1, read on the forward strand.
GCTATTGAAATAGAGGGCACTGAACATGTGGAAGCTGCCCTTGCTGAAGGCAAAGGCGTTTTTGGTATGGCGCTACATAATATGAACTTAGAGTTTGCGTGTCGTGGCATAGGTTTTTACCACCCTAGTATTGCCTTTTACAGAAAGCACAACAACCCGTTAGTCGATTATCTTCAGTATCACGGGCGCAACCGCTCCAATAAATACATGATTGATAAACGAAATGCTAAGGCGCTTATTGCAGCACTTGATGATAAAGAGTTATGCCTGTATCTGCCCGACCAAGATTACGGCCCTAGGCAGAGCATTTTTGTGCCATTTGGTGGCGTAAAAGAAACGGCTACAACAACGGCGACGCTTATGTTTATAAGGCGCACAAACTCTGAACCTATGATCATAACGTCTCAATACACCAAACGCGGCTATAAGATAAAAATATACCCACCACTTTCTGAACTTGGTGCAATGGAAGATGCAGAGGCTTTAACTCTTTTAAATCAACACGTTGATAGCGCAGTGAAGGAGCAACCAGAGAGCTATTTATGGATGCACAAGCGTTTCAAAACACGCCCTGAGAATAATCCAGAATCTCTCTATAAGTCATTGTAAGCGCTAAACTGAAAGCCAATTTAACGAAAAAAGTACGCACAGTGGTTGAGCATAATTATAGCGTGAGATTTGACAACATTTGGCAGAGTGTTGAGTTTTGTAACCTGGCAATAGGTGACTAAAGTGCATAACCATTGCTTATATCGTGATTGACCGCAACCTGTTTGCTCTTACAAAAATAGATAAATAGGATAAAGGCGTATTAGAGCCGATTCGTCTAATATAAACAAATCGGGTTGGTTCGAGCTGCGTTAAAAACGCTTCGAACTTGTTTAAGTGTATTTACAGATTGGTAGGTTATGGGACAGACGAGTTATTCAAGCTCTTCATTTTGGGCAAAGCAGATAGGTATTGCGGTAGTGCTTGTTATTGCCGCAGGCGTACTGATTTATATGCTACAGACACACGAACAGTCACCTACACCTGCATCACAAAAAGAAGAGAAATCTGTTTCAAAGGGCCTTAGCGAGTTTTACCGTGACTTTCGTATGTCTTCAACTGACCCATTAGAGGATGAACAGGGTGATTTCGTGCTTGATATTGCCGGAGTAGATCCTAACCTAGACAGCAAGTTAGCAAATATGTCCAGTCAAACGCGTCCGGTTGACAAGAACTGGACTGGCGAACACAAATACCGAACCTTCAAAGAAGGCAACACGCTTCGCGAGGCTATTTCACAATATGCTCAAGCGGAAGGGATGCAGTTAATTTGGAATTTGGAACAAGACTTTGTTATTAAGCATCAATTTCAATTAGACAACACAGTTGCCGGTTCTTTAGCTAAAATAGCAAGCGCCATCGACAGTAGTTTCGAAGGCGAAGTTCAAGCTTATCTATGTGCAGAGCAGCGCTCTTTAGTTGTTACAGCTCAAGAGACCGATTTTCTAAAAAATCAATGTCGCCGGGTTCGCGGGTAGCTCGTTTGCAGGCTCAGTCACTGAGCCTGCCAAATAATGTATCCCAGTGTTGCCTCACTTGCTCGCGTATAATATCTAACTCTTCACTTTGGTCAGCGTACTTGGTGTCTGCCAGAGTGAGGTGGTGATATTGCTCACGAAGCCGCAGGTACGCCTTTTGGAGTTTTTGTGCTGTTGGCGTATCAATAATGTTCGCGCTGGCTGCCACATCGAAAATTCTAAGGTTATCTGGGTACTCAGTCATTGCTTTCACAGTACAAGCGTGTGCTAATACAAGGTATTGCGCAATAAATTCAATGTCAGTAATACCGCCTTCACACTGTTTCAAATCTACTTTTTCATTATTTTTAGCCAGTAAGTGTTCCCGCATTTTTATCCGCATTTTGCAGACATCTTGTGACAGTGTTTGAAGGTCTCTAGATTGACTGAGAATTGAATGCCTTACCTGTGAAAATTCGTTCAATAGTGATGTGTCGCCGCAGATAGCTCTTGCTCTCACCAGCGCTTGGTGTTCCCATGTCCAAGCTTCCTCAACTTGATATTTTTCGAAACCGTTTATGTGACAGCACAATAGCCCTGCGTTACCAGAAGGGCGCAAACGCAAGTCAGTTTCGTACAGCTGACCAAACAGTGTTTTAGTATTGAGGAGGTGCATAATGCGTTGGGCCAACTTAATATAAAACTGTTGTGCCTCAATCGATTTTTTACCGTCTGTACTACTTGAACGGGGCGCATTGTGTATAAAAACTAAATCTAAATCAGACCCATACCCCAGCTCATAACCGCCTAATTTACCGTAGCCAATAACGGCAAAGCCTTTATCATTACCCTCAAGGTGCGAAGGAACGCCGAAGCGCTGTCGCATTTGCATCCATGCTGCATTAACGACGTGCTCTAAGATAACCTCTGCTAGAACGGTGAGTTTATCGCTAACGTTATTAATGGGTAGGGATTCACTGATGTCGCTGGCAGCAATACGAAGCTGTTGGCAAAGTTTGAACTGTCTAAGTCCATCCATCAACATTTCCACGTCGTCTTGCTCTATACGGAGCATGGTCTCGCGTAGCTCGGTCTGATATTCCTGCTTGCTGGTTTTGATGTCAGTATTCTGCTGCCCTAAATAGAGTGGGGTGAGTAGCTCATCTAATAAGAGTGGGAATCGTCTAATTTCCTGGGCTATCCAGTCGCTTCTTTCGCAAAGCCTTACCAACTGCTTAAGCACATCCGGGTTTTCAAGCAAAAGATCAAGATATGTTGTGCGACCGGTAATTGCTTCAATGACGCCTAATAATCGGCTCAACACCTGCGCTGTGTGATTGGGGTGCTGCTTAATTAATACGTATAAAATTTCTGGAAGAAGTTTATTAAGGGTATCTTCTCCCCTTTGACCTATGCGGTAGTTTCGTTGCTTGTCTTTAAAGGCGACGAGAATGGAGTATATTTGACTACTTTCTTTACCGGAAAGATTGTCACTAAACGTTTCAGTAAACTCATCTTCTTGCAGTGAAAGGCGCCAGGCGTCTTGGCAAGCAATGAAAAGCTGGTCTTCATCTGAATGTGTGTCATGGCATTCTTCAACTAATTCGTTGAAATGACCGTGTATGCGACTCATCACTTCGTCTAAATGAGTCAAAAAGTCGCTATAATCAGCAAAGCCCATAACATCAATCAGCGCATCTTGTTGCCACGGTTCGTCGGGCAATGTTTGAGTTTGACGGTCTTGGCTTTGTTGTAATGTATGTTCTACTTTTCTTAAGAACAAATAGTCTTGTTTAAGCTGCTTTGTTACTTCGCTTTCTACAATGTCTAATTCACTCAAAACGTCTAACGTGTGAAGTAAAGACTTACTTTGTAGCGCGGGTTCACGACCGCCATGGATAAGCTGAAAACTTTGGGCAAAAAACTCAACTTCTCGAATCCCGCCAGCACCCAGTTTAATATTGTTGCTCAAACGTCGCCTGCGAATTTCTGTAGCGATAAGCTTTTTCATATTGCGCAGCGCATCTAGCGTGGTGAAGTCTAAATAACGCCTAAACGTAAACGGGTGAAGAATGCCTTTTAGCCACGAAGCATTATCTGAATTATCATCATTAATGATCCGTGCTTTAACCATGGCAAAGCGTTCCCAGTGCCTGCCTTGGTCCTGATAGTAGTCCTCAAGCGCAGCGAAATGCATTACAAGGGGACCAGAATCCCCAAACGGACGTAAGCGCATATCCACACGGTAGACTTGCCCATCATTAGTAACTTTGTTCAGCGCTTGAATAAGCTTTTGGGCTAGCTTGGTAAAAAACTGCTGATGTTCTAGCGCTTTTTTGCCTCCGCTAGTTTCTCCTTTTTCTGGGTAAGCGAATATCAAGTCAATGTCTGACGAAAAGTTGAGTTCTCGCCCACCAAGTTTGCCCATACCAAGAATGTACATGTGCATATCTTGGTTGTTGCTCTTCGGAGTGCCATAGCGTTGAGCTAAGTTTTGGTAAATCCAATGGTAGGCGCTAGTTATCAGCGCATCCGCTAATGCAGAAACTTGAGCAAGTGAATCTTTAATATTCTGTTTGTTGAGCACATCTAAGAAGGTGATACGTGCCATTTCTTGATTGCGATATTCACGAAGCACTTTTAGTAATTCGTCTTCGCTCTTGAGCGCTTCGAGTTTTATCTTTAATTCAGTGCTGAAGTGACTAATAGTTGAGTCAAAATCGGTTAAATTAGACGAAGGCTCGACGATTCTGGAAGTAAACTCAGGCTTTTGTATCAGTGTGTTAGCTAGGAAAGCGGAGCGAGCAAAAGCGTTTAAAAGTGCTTCACGGTGTTTTTTTGCCATGACTCGATCGGTTTCGGTCAAGGCAGGTGAATCTAGCAACTGCTGCCATAATTTTTCGGCTTGCTCTAGGTTTGTCATGCTATTTTCGTTGTCTATTGGCATAATGCTCGCGTCTTAAGAGATAACATTTATGTAAAATAATGAATACTCTCATTTTTATTAAAAGTATTCATAGCCTGTTGAGGTTTACCGTGTTGGACAGCGACGGTGACTTCTTCGGGCATTTATTGAAATAAATCTGAACAAGTTCGCTGTCATCCTTGTAACCATTTAGCAAGGATGGATGCTGCTGCCTCAATTGTTATTACTACAACAATACTGATTGCAGAAGGGCACTCAGCAAGGAACTTCGTATGTTCAAGGAGCAAAGATAACGTGGAAGCCTTATTAAAACTAGTACCTCTAACGCAGGAACTATTGATTTACCTTGCCATGGATGTGGCAATAGCGTTGGTGCTACTCATGATTATGAAATGGCTGACTGGCGCATTTAGAAATTACTCGGTAACTGAAGAACTTGGTGTTAAAGATAACTTTGCGTTTGGCATAAGCATTGCCGGGGGTATGTTGTCTTTATGTATTGTATTGAGTTCAGTAGTGGGACGTCATATAGGCGTAGGCTACCAAGAAGCGGCCATTGGCATGGTGACTTTTGGTTTTGTGGGGATCATGTTAGTGAAGTTTGGGCGCTTTGCACACGATAAACTCGTACTTAACAAACTAGACACCCACACAATGATTTCCGAGCGTAGCGTTAGTGTGGCACTTGTTGATGCTGCAAGCTTAGTAGCCAGTGCAATAGTGCTACGCAATATTATGATATGGGTTGATGGCAGCGACATGAATGCGCTGATTGCCATTGTAACGGGTTTTACCGTAGTCCTGACCATGCTACTAGTGATGACGCGTATTTTAGAGTTCAGATACGCACGGGATAACCAAAATGACTCGTTTCAAGGGGCTCTAGAAAAAGGGCAGTTAGCGCTCGCTATCGAGCATAGTGGTAACCTGCTTGGTACAGCTATGATCGTTTCAGCAGCTAAGAACTTACTCATCTACAATGCATCAGGCTATGTGAGTAATGTAACGGGGTGGTTAATTGTGAGTGTAGGTTTGGCTATCGCACTTCATCTGCTGGTTCTAGTGAATAAAAAAATCATTCTTTTTGGTATGAACTTCCGCCGAGAAGTGGACCATCAGCACAATGTAGGTGTAGCGGCGTTAGGTTTTACGTTAAGCATCGGTAACGCCATGATCATCAATGGAGTTTTGGGAGGCTAGTTCAGCAATTTGAGAGCTTTGACAAAATAAGTAATTAAAATATTCCGCCTTTAGCGCTCCCGTTGAACGATAGTTGGCGACAAATCTGTCGCCATTCACTTAATCCTCAAACGCTGACTTAATACACGGCAAATCGTTGAGTTGCTTTTTTTGAATGATGCCGTTTTTTTGAGCGCGGTTCATTTGCTTAACCGCATATTCAAGCTTTGCCGCTTGCGCTTTGTCGGTAACTTCAAATACGGCTCTAAAAATTAATGGAGACTTACCTTTAAGCGCCTTTGCGCCCCCTTTTAGTATACCCCTATGCTGGGCAATACGACGTTTAGGGTCAGTAGTAATACCCGTGTAAATTTGCCCGAGCTTGTTCTCGACCATATAAAGATACCAAAGTGGATTTGCTTTTGGTTGGTGGGTATTGCCTGTCTTGGCTGTTATACTCTGTGCCAATGTACTCAATGTCTAAAAAGTTACTCTCAGCATGATATTACCAGATTTTAGTAAAGCAAAAGTGCTTATTGTTGGCGACCTTATGTTAGACCGTTATTGGAGCGGTGGTACAGGTCGTATATCGCCGGAAGCTCCCGTGCCAGTAGTGAACGTTAAAAACTCCGAAGATAGAGCGGGTGGCGCAGCCAACGTTGCGGTAAATGTAGCAACGTTAGGCGCAGAGGTAACCCTGCTTGGCATGTGCGGTAAAGACGAAAACGCCAACATATTAAAAGAGCGATTAGAAACTCACGACATTCGCTGTGAGTTCTTTGAAGTGGATGGCTTTGATACCATTACAAAGCTTCGTGTAATGAGCAGAAATCAGCAGCTTCTACGCTTAGATTTTGAGAAGAGTTTTGAGGAGACAGACAAATCAGTATTGGAATTAGCTTTCGAAAAGGCGCTAGACAATGCTGACGTTGTTATTCTAAGCGACTACGCAAAAGGTTGTTTAAGCAACCCACAAGCATTAATTGAAAAAGCGCGAAGTAAGAACAAGCGTGTGATTGTTGATCCTAAAGGAAGTAATTTTGAAAAGTATGCGGGAGCGACGTTGATCACCCCTAATATGGATGAACTTCGAAGTGTCGTGGGCGAAATTGAAAGTGAACAAGCACTGGTTAGTAAAGCTTCTGAACTAAAAGAAAAGCTAGGGTTAAATGCACTTCTTGTAACGCGTTCAGAAGATGGTATGACATTGTTTGATGGAGATAACAACGAGTTCCATCTACCCGCAAAAGCAAAGGAAGTTTATGACGTAACTGGGGCAGGGGATACGGTTGTCTCAACACTCGCTGTTGCTATGGCCTGTAACTTGCCACTTCAAGCCGCCTGTGTACTTGCTAATTTAGCCGCAAGCGTTGTGGTTGGAAAACTGGGTACATCTACCGTGTCGAATACTGAACTTGCGCTGGCCTTGGGCGAGCAATCGGTGCATTTAGATGGCGGAGTGATGAATGAAGACCAGCTAGAAATTGCGCTTCAAGCAGCTAAAGCCCGCGGCGAACGTATAGTCATGACCAACGGCTGTTTTGATATATTGCACTCTGGTCATGTTGCTTACCTTGAAGAAGCTGCACAGCTTGGTGACCGCTTAATTGTTGCAGTTAACACTGATGCGTCTGTGGCCAAATTAAAAGGTCCAGGTCGCCCTGTGAATAACGTTAGCAGGCGTATGGCTGTACTAGCAGGCTTAAGCGCAGTCGATTGGGTTGTACCCTTTGAAGAGGATACGCCTCAGCGAGTTATCGCCCGATTACTACCTGATGTATTAGTAAAAGGCGGCGACTACAAGATTGAAGACATTGCAGGTGGCACTGACGTTTTAGAAAATGGCGGTGAGGTTAAAGTGTTAACGTTTGAAGATGGGGTATCAACTACAGGTATCATCGAACGCATTACTGAAAACAAACTGCGATAACCTAGTCGCTGACACGATAATACTTCGATAACGGCGCGTTGTTGGTTACCATGTAGATTACAAGCATAAGTAAAGCATAACGCGCTATTCTTAACCAACTTTAAGCCTTGGTTTTGAACACACATTTCTAATGGAATAACGGCAAATAGCATGTACGAAAGTTACTATGGACTTAACTCGAAACCGTTTCAGTTAACCCCAGACCCAGAATTTTTCTTCGCAAGTAAGTGGCATAAGCGCGCCATGTCTTACCTGCAGTATGGCCTTTCTCAAGCCGAGGGATTTATTGTTATTACTGGTGGAATTGGAACAGGTAAAACCACTGTTGCAAATAGCCTGCTTGAAGAAATTGAAGATGATATTGCCGCTGCGCAAATAGTTACGCCAAAGCTGTCGCCAGACGAGCTAGTAAAAATGGTCGCGTCTAAATTTGATATTCCTACTGAGGGACGTTCAAAAGCGGATATTTTAAAAGCTCTTGAAATTTTCTTGTACGACTTAAACAAAGCCGGCCGACGTGCTCTGTTACTTGTAGATGAAGCACAAAACCTTCCGTTAGAAACCATCGAAGAGCTAAGAATGCTGAGCAACTTTCAGCTAAACGGCAAGCCGCTTATTCAAAGCTTTTTGCTTGGTCAAGAAGAGCTACAGCCTATCCTACGTGCGCCGAATATGGAGCAGTTTAGGCAGCGTATTGTGGCGTCGTGCCATCTAGCACCACTTTCCTTAGAAGAGTGCAAAGAATATATCGAATACCGTTTGCACCATGCCGGATGGAATGGTTCAGCACTATTTAGCGACGAAGCGTTAGAACGCATTCATATGTTCTCTCGTGGCATACCTCGCAAAATTAACACCCTTATGGATAGGATAATGCTTTATGGCTTTCTTGAAGAGCTTGAGAGCTTTGACGCTAATGCGGTAAACGAAGTTATTGAAGAAGTAAAAGCCGAAATGTTCGAGCCGGATAAAACAGGCGCGGAAGTTACCGAACATATGGGATTTGCTGACCATCCCGAAAGCCAGACTATTATGACGCCGAAAGGGAATGTTGTTCGCGACACCAAATATTACTTGGATATGTTAGCCGAATTGGTTGATGCTTTGGATGACGCAATTTCACAGAAAGTGAAAATGACTCAGTATGTAGATAAGCTTATGAAGAAAAAGTTTAAAACCTACGTACGGCTTAAGAGTGATGATAAGAAAGAGTGATATTACAAGCGCCAACCAAGGCGCTTGTTATTATTGATACTTATATATAACAGATAATGAAATGCGTCGGTCTGAATAATTATTTCCGAAAAGGCCGACTCCGGTTGCAATGTCACCCGATTGTTCAACGTATGTAAAATCGATTGCTGTAGTTAGGTATCTGCCAACTTCACGTTGAATAGCAATATTTCCCCGCCAATTATCAGTGCCCCCATCTAAGTCATCTTGATCTGAACGTTGTGTGATATTGGCATAAGTAATCTCTGTACTTATATTTGTATAACTTCCAAGTTCGTAAACTAAGGTAGTACCAAGGGAATAGGTTCGGCGAAGCCGCTCTAAATCCAGGTAATCATCTTCTGCATAACGCGATGTGAGTGCAATTGTTAATCGTGAAAAATCGTACCCGGCTTGGAAGTTGGTGCTTTTTCGAACAATGATGTTGTCATCAAACTCTATTACCTGTGATGTTAACTGCACTAGTTGTTCACTAGCATCAGGCTGGTAGGTTAAGCTACTTGGCTGAAAGCAGTCAGCAATTGATACAGTGGTAGCTGGGCAGACGAATACGCCTAGATTTTGAGGGTTAGCCAAAAGCCTAGAAGTATTTGTAACATCCTCACTATAGCTTAATGTCGTGCGTAGGTATTTAGAATTATAGCTAGCGTCAAACGAAGCTGCCTCGCCGTAAAATCGTCTTCCATATGAGCCAGATAAGTTAGTGCGAGGGCTTAGCGCCCACTTAAAGTCTAATCCAATAAAAGTTTCATCATCGTCTTCATCTAAGTCAGAGTCGCTACTATTGGCTGTAACCGCTATGTATCTATCTTCACTTTGTCGGTAAAAAAGACCCATTCCATAAGAATTGAATTTTCGAGTACTACTAGAAGTATCATCTCGGTCGGAAACCTGGTTAGCCTCATGTGCTGCAGTGAGTCTTATCCCAAAGCTTTTTACTACAGCAATATCTATAAAACCGTCGCCGCTTCGCGTAATAAATTCGTCGCTGTTATTTTGCGCGCGGTCGGTATTGATGTACGCACCGTCAAGCTGCCACAAAACTCGTTGTATGCTGTCGCCGTTAGATATTCCGCCAAATAACTCAAACGTGTTGTTATCTAAAGCCTGACCGCTATTTAATGTGGAACGTTCAGATGCAACGTCAGCATAGGCAATACCGCCCTGAGCTTGAACCCAGTTGCCGCGATCAAAGTTGGCTAACGCTGAAATACGGTTTGAACGAGTTTTTGAAAGTGAATCGGAATTATTAAGAAAGTCTGAAACTAAATAATTGTTTGCGTTCGTATTTTGATAGCTCAGAGCCCCTTGCCCTTCAATTTGTAAAAAGCTATCGAACGGTTGCCATACTAAACTGTAAGTATATTCTTCAAAAGTATCTGTGCGACTATTATCAACTTTATCTCGTTCTAAATGGGTAAGCGAACCTGACCAAAAACCTCTGAACGTTCTCGTATCTAGGCTCGCATTTATAGACGGAGTAACTTGTAGAGTGTCTAATGAAAGCTGCCCTTCAGCCTCAGATTCAACATCTTGAAAGATGTATTCAGCTTCCGCTTTTCCAGTTATTTTTAGTTCTGCAAACGCGTTGAGTGAGTACAAAAGGGAGGTGCCCATTAAGACCCCCCATAAAATCCCTTGCTGCCGCGTGTGTATTTTAATTCTCTCGCTCGGCATAATAATATCCATAATATCCACTTCCATCAGTATCGTGGTGTATTGATTTATTAACAACGAACCCGATGGCCATCTCGGGATTTAACCGTTCTACCGACATCTTGATATCATTTATCTTAGTCTTCCCTTCCTCAACCACCACGACCGCTTGGCCAGCAAAGTTCGCGAGAATAGCACTTTCATTAATGCCGATAAGAGGGGGGGTATCAAATATAACAATTCGGTCGGGATATCGATTAGCAAACTCGTCTACAGTCTCATGCATTTTCTGACTTGCCAGCATTTCGGTGGACAAGTGATGTGATTTACCTGCAGGAATAATCTTAAGCTTATCAATATTTGTAGGATAAAGTACCTCAGAAATATCTTCTACGTCGCCTGACAAGTATTCCATAAGTCCTTTACGGCGCTCCAAGCCCAATGTGTTTAGTACATTGGGCTTTAGTACATCAGCGTCGACCAACAAAACAGTTTTGTCTTGTTCTGCTGCGATACTGAGCGCTAGATTCGTCGCAGTGAAGGTCTTACCTTCAGAAGGACGGCTACTGGTCACCATTATAATGTTCGGATTGTTTAAGGTTTTTGCCAAAGCACCGAAGGCATTTGCGATAAGCTTACGCTTTATTTCGCGATATTCTTCGTTGATTTGTTTACGTTCACCTAATACCGATATATGACCTTTATCGCTTAGCTCTTTCAGCTTAAGAGTGAACGGAGAAAGTTCGGTCCTAGCGCCTGCCTTTGCCGAATTTCCACCATACTGAGAGCCCGTTGCGTTATCAGAGAGCTCTTTAGGTGTAATTTGCTCCTTGGGCTCCCCTGTATTTTGAACCTGATGACCTGACGACTCAGTCATGCTTTTCTTATTTGCCGCTTCTCTTTCAGCTTTCTGTCGCTGCAGAGCTTTTTCAATAGTGTTTTTCATTTAAAAGAACCTCTCTGCAATATTTATATTCATTATTTCAGCAGCAATAAGCACGCTGTAAATCATAACGATTGCACCCGAGGAAGCGAGAAAAACTAATAGCCTTCGGTTGTTGGTTTTATTTATCCGCTCAAATTCTAAGTGACTAACCGTTCCCCAAATGGGGTAGTCAGAAAGCCTGAGAAGTTGTTTAGGCCTGATAAGTACAGGGGTCAACTGGCTTATAATAAAGGCCAGTCCAATACCTGCCCCAAAACCAACGAATAATACTGCTGTGTAAAGTATTATTCTGTGGGGGCCGGAGGGCTTATTGGCTACAAGGGGCGGCTCAATAATGCGAAATTGAAGTTCTTCGGCAGATACTTCAGCTCTCCGAGATAAGTCCGCTGCCTCGCGCCGACCTAATAATTCCTCGTATTTTTTCTTCAAAATATCATAGTCACGATTAAGCGCTGAAGACTCAGCTTCAATTTGAGGTATGAGGTCAACCTTTGACTCTAATTCTGAAATTTTAGTCTTTAAATCGGACTCTTTGACATTTAATGCCGCGATTTCACTTTGCAGGCGGCTCATTTCAAGTCGTATTTCCTGAGTCAACTCATTCATCGGACCTTGAAGGTCGCCCTCTGCAGAGGCTAAAAATGCATCTACTTCTTTTTTCCTTGATGCTTCCAAACTTTCAAGTAACAGCTTAGTTTCGATGACATCTGGATGCTTATCAGTAAACCGTAATTTCAAGCGATCCAAATCTTCTTCTAAGTTTTTGATGCGGTCATCATAGCGCGTTTTTAATACGCTATCCTCTTGATTAGTTACTCCTAAATTCGCAGACGCAGCTTGGCTTTTTATCTGCGACTTCAATGAGTCAACTTGTTTATTAGTCTGTCTGATTGAAAGTTTGGTGGCTTCTAATTCTGCATTAAGTGTTTGTAAGCGCGAATAATAGGTGCCTGACAGCGGTAGGATGTTGTTGTATTGTCTCTTGAAATTTGCTAGACGCTGTTCTGATTCAGATAAGCGAGTCTCATACTCAGCAATTTGCTCCTCTAGAAACCTTCCCGCAGTGTCGGTGTCCCTTCGATTATTTCCTAAAGACCCTTCCACGAACAAATCAAGTGTTTCTTGAACGACTCGCTGAGCGGTAACCGCATTAGTGTGTTCATAACTTATGTTGTAAATATTGTCGCGACCTGCAGATTTTAGTTGAATCTCGTAAGCTAATTGAGTTACCAGCTCTTCGAATTCATTAACAGTGTTCGTTGTTATATCGAGATCACTTTCTCTGGCTATTGTTTCAACGTTAGAGCGGCTGAGAAGGGTTTTTGCCATCATCCGTACTTCAGAATCAGGATCGCTTTGTATCGCAAGTCCCTTTAATAGAGGCTGTAGAACTGAACGAGTATCTACATACACTTGCGCTTTCGAAGTGTACTGGTCTGGAAGATTAGCTACAAGTAGAAACCCTAACGGGCAAATAAGCCATGACGCTACTATGACGTAACGTTTCTTAACCCATACTCCTTTTACCAGATCTAAAAACTGGAGTAAGGTTTGTTGTAAATCTTGCATTAAATTGTTCCGTTAACTGCTTAGAACTAAAACCATGCTTCCGGGATGATAACTATATCGCCCGGTAAAATATCGACGTTTTTAGAGATGTCGCCGCTGCGAATAAGGTCATCTATATCTAAGGCAAATGTTGTTTGCTTCCCATCAACTACGCGAACCAGTTTTGCTCCGTTACCGTGCGCAAACTCGGTCAGACCTCCAACAGCTATCATAAGATCTAACAAAGTCATGTGCTCGGTATAGTTAACCGCGCTTGGATTAGTAGCTTCACCGATTACACGGACTTGTTCGCTGAGAGGACCAGAAAATCTGTTAACACTAACGGTAACGCGAGGACTATTTATATACGTAGATAGTTGCTCTTCAATCTCTCGGGCTAACATAGAAGGTGTTTTACCTGCTACATCAATATCTTCAACTAATGATGTAGTTACTTTTCCATCGGGACGAACAACGAATTGTCCAGAAACTTCAGGGTTTCTCCATACGAAAATTGTTAAAGTGTCACCTGGACCTATCAAGTATTGATACTGGTCAACATCGGTAGTAAGAGAGGCGCGGGTCGTAGCTTGAGGGAGTGTCGAGTTACTCGAGCATCCAATTAATACAGTGCCTAGTGCTACTGTTGCTACAAAACGAAACGACTTAAAGCGGTACATAAGAGATCATCCTACACTCATATGGTTAATTTTTGGCGTGCTTTTTTGTTTACCCTACGGGAATTGACACTATAATGCCAACAACAATTCTAGTCTATTAGAATAAATCCATTTATGATGGAGATTATAAAGTAGTTTTGGGAGGCCAGGGGTGGCAGTAAATAAGCGAAATCAAAATAAACGCTCCAATATTTTAGTTATAACGGAAGCATTACTAATCGCGTACATTGGGTATATTACCCACTTTATATTGACGCAAGTTGGGCTATCTTCAGAAGTTCCTGTCGAAAAATTGTTGGTTAATACTGGGTTGCTGACAGTATCTATCCTGCTGTGTTCCCTGTCTGTCGGCCTTTATGAGGCAAAACTTCGCGAGACATTTAGAGGAATAATACGTCGAATCTTTGTCAGCGTAGGATTAAGTTATTTCTTAGTCGAAGTTGTCAGTCGTGTTTTGTTTGACCACTTGCTGATGGATAGCTATTTCCTACCCGCTTCAGTGTGCGCGATCATTATAACACTCGTTGTATTCAGATATTTCACAAACCGTTTGGGATTACTCGGTCTTGGTAAAGTTAGGATCATAGTGCTAGGAGCGGGTGAACGTGCATCTATTATAGAAAAAAGAATGCGCCGTGACGTCGACCGTATTGGATTTGAATTGGTCGGTTTTATACCAATACCAGGCGATAATCGAGAAGACGGTATACACAAAGAAAAAATTATTCATGTCAAAGTTGATGAAAATTTCCAGCAGTTCATCGCGGACAACGACATCGAAGAAATAGTTATAGCATGCGACCAGCGGCGTGGTACTTTGCCCGTTGAAGTATTATTCGATTGCAGACTTCGAGGAATAGAGGTTACTGAGCTCCTTGACTTCATGGAACGTGAAACCGGGCAGATAGTAGTTAACCTTATGTATCCGAGCTGGGTGATTTACTCTAATGGCTTTAAGAGCCAAAACTACTTACGCGATGCTCTAGATTACACCGTAAATGCTATCTTAGCCTTTATAATCCTCTTTTTCGTATGGCCTATAATGCTGGCCACCGCTATTATTATTTATCTCGATGATGGTAGACGAACTGGTGTTTCGGTTCTCTACAAACAGGAACGAGTAGGTTTGAATGGACAGCTTTTTAAAATACTTAAATTTAGAAGTATGCGTCCTGACGCTGAAAAAGATGGCGCTAAGTGGGCGAGTAAAAACGACGACAGAGTTACGAGAATAGGTCACTTCATTCGTAAATATCGTGTGGATGAATTACCTCAACTGCTCAACGTTTTTAAAGGTGAAATGTCATTTATAGGGCCGCGTCCAGAGCGCCCTCAATTCGTCGAACAGCTTGTCAGAGAAGTTCCTTATTACAACCAACGACACAATGTGAAGCCAGGCTTAGCAGGATGGGCTCAGCTTAACTACCCTTATGGTGCAAGCGTCGAAGATTCTATGGAGAAACTTAAATTCGACTTGTACTATGTAAAGCATCAAAGTTTACTTTTAGATATTCTTATTCTTATCAGGACGGTTGAAGTAGTTTTGTTTGGAAAGGGAAGATAGCGGTAGTCGAGCTTGCAGGGAGAAGTCGCAATGGATTTGAAGGTTCACAAGTTTTTTTTGGTTTTATTGTCTATCACCGTGCTGTGGTGTTTAGCCAACTATCCAATAATGGTATCGCTTTGGGAATATAGTTTCGATGATGGGACTTACTCTCACGCTTATCTTGTTCCTTTTATCATCGTTTACCTTTTCTATATACTTGAACAAGAAAAACGAGTGATCTTCCGCGAGCGACTTAGCTTGCCTTGGCTTGGCCTTTTAGCGATATCAGGCATGGGACTAGTGCTTACTACTTGGTCGCAGATAAGCTTGCTTTATTGGGCTGCATCGTTAGCGACTTTGATCTCACTTGCTTTTTGCATTTTTAGATTCAACGTTTCAACTTTATTTCCCTTTGCCTTTCTTGTTTTCATTTTTCCCTTTTGGGGAGCATTAGCAATCCCGTTACAAAGCTTATCGGTCTATGTCGTTACCGCGCTAATGGGGTTAACCAATATTCCTGTTTATGTAGAGAACGAGTTTGTTACTATTCCGGCAGGAATCTTTGAAATAGCAGAAGGTTGTAGCGGATTAAGGTATGTGATCGTTTCTGCAGCAATCAGTAGCTTGTATGTTTTTTTGTATTTAAAAACGTTACGCTCTGCATTGATATTCACCTCTGTTGCTTTAGCTGGTGCGCTCGTAACGAATTGGCTAAGGATAGTTGCGCTTATTGTGATAGGCCATGAAACCGAAATGCAAAGTAGTTTGATGACGGATCATAATAACTTTGGTTGGTACATATACATTCCTGTCGCTATTTTCCAATTTTATATAGGTAGAAAACTTGAAGATAGGGAGCATGTGGCAGGAAAGAGTGGAATAACCAGTAAACGCGAATTAAATTCGCCTTTATCGCGCAGTGCGCTGTTCACCGCATGTGGGCTTAGTTTAGTGCTATCCTCTAGCGTTGCCTTGATGGTTGCAAAAGGTGTGCCGAATGAGGATTGTTCGGCGGCGACCCTAACCATAGAGCCCAGAATATATAACTATGCGAGAGTTTGCAGTGCGACAATAGAAGATATTGAACTCGTAAATTTTGAGTTCGACGGTGAGCACTTAGATGATAAAGCATCTTATTATCTGAATAGCCCTATGCCCGAAGGGTTTCACACTGTTCGAAATCTTGATACTGACAAATGGAATGCTCGGGAAATCAGTGACCAAAAAACGAAGCGTTTTTTGATTGCTTATCGATATGGCACATCATCCGGTTTTTACAAGTCGCTATTTAGTCTAAAGAAATCCCGACTTAAAAATGCGCTATCCGGCGATATGTCATCAAGTATTCAATGGATAATAGTACCTTGCGATTCTAGTTGTAACCTGAGTAATATCGAAAGAGCGCTGCAGTGAAAAGTGTGATAAGCACACGAATAATAAATAATATTCATGAAATGAAAGCCATTCGCTCCTCTTGGATAGAGTTGGAGCGCAACGCCCAGTTTAAAAGCGCATTTAATAGCTTTGATTGGGTATCGACATGGGCTGAATTTTACAGAGAACATATCGAAAAGCTGCTCATTTTTACTAGTTGGGATGCTGAAGCTCTTGTTTGCGTATTACCACTTTATATAAGTAAAAGTAATTTAAAAACCGCTTGCTTTATAGGTAGCTATGAACCAACAGACATTGAGACCTGCAGTGAAGCACAGGACTTTCTGATACGCTCTTCAGCAGTTGATCTGAGTGAACCTATGTCGGTCATTCAATCGATAATGAGAAAAGAAAGATTAACTTCCATTCGGTTAAGTAATGTGAGCCCGAATGCATTGATATTGAGTGCAGTGCAAAGAGGTGATGTTCCCACAACATTTAGTCCTGTTAGAATGCGCTATCTTGTCGATATTCCTGATGGCGCAGAAAAGCTTATACGAAAAACGAAAAGGCTTCAGAATGCTGCGCTTCGGGCAGGGATGCGTATTTGCCAAGTAACAACTGAAGACGACCTTGAGCGAGTATTTGATGCTCTAATCACCCTTAATAGAAAAAGGTGGTTAAGTAGAGGTTATAAAGCGATATTCGATGCTCATGTTTTTCGAGAATTTCACCGTAATATTGCTCGTAAGCTATTGAGTACGGGTAACTTGTCTATGCTGTATTTGGAGCAAGGAAGTGAAGTTATCGCAGTAAATTATGGCATACGCTCAAACAATACCGTTATTTTTTACCAAAGTGGTTTCGACGAAGACAAAAAGCCTAACGTATCTCCCGGTAAGTTGTTGCATAGCGCACAGGCCCAAAAGGCTAGAGAACAGTTGCTTTCTCATTATGACTTTATGTCTTCATCATTTAATGAGACCTATAAACAGAGTTTAGCATCGAGTTCCGAGCCTGTTTATGAAGTAGAAATACATAAACATAAGCTTACCTGGGTGTTAGCTAAATTTAAGGTTATTGCCAGAAACATAAAAAGGCGCTTAGTTTTCTAATGGTTGGAGTTACCCAGAAAAATGCGTCGTTTGGCGCAAGTTCATCTACATCTGACGCTAAGTTCGGCTTTTTCTTACTTTGTGTCTATACCGCGTTAGTTCTTATAAGACCACACGAGTGGCCCGTACTCAATGTACAATTTCCACTGCTTAGAATAGTCCTAATAATTACCTTTTTTACTTATTTAGTTTCATTGAGGCCAAAGGCATGGAACGTTCAATGCACTATTTTGATATTGATGTTCTTTTCAATGTTTCTTTCAGAAGTCAGAGCGTCACGTTATTTTAATGACCTTGGATATGTTATCGACTGGATCAATGCGAATATTATCCCCTTCATTCTCTTCTTAGGCTTTCTCACATCCTTCGGCCGACAAAAAGTCATTCTATTTATTTCTCTAGTTGCTTGCGTGATTATGTCTCAGCACGCCTACGTGCAGATATCTTCGCCCTTTGGAGAAGGTTGGGCTGAAACCGTTATTTACCGGAATGACGGGCCAACTCAAATGGCACAAGCACGTTACATTGGGGTCTTCAATGATCCTAATGATATGGGCATGTTCTTAGTTATGAACATACCCATCGCAATTTTCTTCATGGTAAATTCTCAGCGTTTTCTCATGAAAATTATGTGGCTGGCAGTCGCAGGAATATTAATGATGGGGATTTACTGGACAGGGAGTCGAGGTTCGCTAGTGGGGGTAATGGCTGTTCTATTTTCATTTTTCTATCTTAGGTTCGGTCGCGTAAAATCTTTGGTGCTAGCAAGTCTTTCAGTACCAGGCGTAATTATCGTTATGAGTTCATTCAGAACAATAAGCAAAGACGATGAAAGCGCCATGCAACGTCTGACGGCATGGTATGAGGGCATTCAAATGTTGCTCCACAGGCCACTGTTTGGATTTGGAAAGGAACGTTTTCTGGAATATCACTACAAAGTTGCCCACAACTCATTTGTCACTGTGATGGCTGAATTGGGAGTCGTAGGCTACATGTTGTGGATGACTTTTATTCTTCTGTGCATGGTCATGTTACTTAGAGTCATAAATCTTAAGAAAACGGAACACGCCAAAGATCCTAAACTGTCCCGTGAAATATCGCTCGCTATATTTTTACAAGTTTCACTTATTGGGTTTTGTAGTACGGCTTTCTTTATAAGTAGAAGTTACGTAATCTTTTTTTACATCTTTGCAGCTATGACTTCTGCGTGTTTTATCCGCGTATCAAGGCAATACCCCGATTTAAATCTATCGCTTACTTCAAAAACCATTGTCCAAACTTTTGCCCTTAGTTTAATGAGCTTGATAGGTTTATATCTAATAATAATATTTTTGATGAGGCTTTAGCCCTTAAGGAGTAAGAAGTGAGCAGCGTAAAAGCAAGTGTAATCGTGGCTGTCTACAATGGCGCAAAGACACTTACCAAAACAATTGAAAGTATATTGTCTCAAACCTACGATAATTTTGAACTGCTCCTTATTGATGATGGGTCTACTGATAAGTCTCATGAACTTATTAAGAAATATCTTGACGACCATCGCGTTAAATACTTTAAAAAGCAAAATGGTGGCGTAGCGTCTGCTCGAAATTTCGGTATTGCACGAGCAACTGGCGAAGTCATTGGCTTTTGCGACCAAGATGATCAATGGCTTCCCCAAAAGCTTGAAAAACAAATTCCACTTTTCAGCGACCCCGATGTAGGGTTGGTTTATAGCTGGGTGGAGATTGATAAGCACGGCAAACGAGAATGCTCATCCCCTGAGTTTGAAGGGGAGTGTTTTGAAGCGCTCTTGAATAGAAATTTTGTCTCTTGTTGTACTGCTATGGTCCGAAGGACAGTGTTAAATCAGGTGAATGGGTTGGATGAAAGCCGTGAACTGCACGGTGTAGACGATAGGCACCTTTGGCTCAAGGTAGCAAGGATATCAAAACTTGCCGTTGCTAAAACTCCATTAGCAATTTACTTTATTCATGGGGAAAACTATTCTTTAGATAATAAAAAGATGTTAATCGCTGACCTCTCCTGTATTGAAAAGATAGGATCTATAGAAGACCTAACTCCACGAGAAAAGTCACTCTGTAAAACCGCTAAATACAATGCTTACAAGCATTACGCTAATAATTTTTTATATAGAAATTCACCACAATTATCGGCAAGCTGCTTCTTATCTGCTTGGAAAGTAAAGCCTTGGCATTTAGAAAGCCTAGTTGCAGCGTCATTATTATCGGTGATGCCTTCTAACCTACTAATTAAATTGAAACAAACCAAAAATCGAGTCCAATAGAATGCAAAATAAAGCACTTATCGTTATAGGTATGCACAGAAGCGGAACATCCGCGCTTTCTGGTTTACTTGATGAACTGGGTATTTTTATGGGCAAAACTTTATTCGCAGCACAGAAAGGGGTAAATGAAAAAGGCTTCTTTGAAAATGCGGAATTGGTAGCGCTTAACGATCTCATGTTAGATGAATTAGCATCTTCTTGGGATAATCCTATAGCGGACATTTGCGATTATTCTATCGGCAAGGAGTCTTTCTTTATAGAAAAAGCTCACTCTTTGCTTAAGGACGATTACGATAATCAAGCTTTTTGGGGAATGAAAGATCCCAGAACTACCTTGTTGCTTCCTTTTTGGAAAAAGGTGCTTGAAGAAAACGAAAAGGTATTACCTCATTATATATTGATGCTGAGATCTCCTTTCGAGGTATTCGGTTCACTCAAAAAGCGAGATGATTTTTCTTTGGAAAAGTCCCTAATGTTGTGGATGAATTACACTTTGAGTGGGTACTATCACTCAATGCATGCACCTCGATTGATTGTTCATTACGACAAGCTCCTATCATCTCCGGAATCCGTGGCCAAAAACATTGCTGCATTAATCGATAAACCTTTTGATAACGCTGCATCACCGTTGTCTTTCGTAGATAAAAAGATGCGAAATCAACGCACTGAGCCTACTTTAGAAACTCCGCTTGCTGTGATGGCGCAGTCACTTTATGAACAGCTATCGAAGGATAAATTAGATGAAGCAGAAATAGATAAAATTAGAAATGATTACTTGAGTTATCAATCTAGTCTATCCAGCGTATTAAAAGAACACTTATTAGCAGTAAAAAAGGAAGAAGTGTTTTATAGGAAATTATTCGTCGATGCATACAATTCGTTTTGGTGGAAATGCAGTTGGCCAATTAAGAAAGTAGAAGAGTTGATTAGAGGGAAAAAGTGATGAGACACGTCGTTGTGGGGGTTATAACTTGTAGAAGGCCTGAATGGCTGTCTCGACTCCTCGATAGTCTACTCAAACAAAAAGTGCGAGAGGAAACAAAAATCACAATTGCCGTCGTTGATAATGCAAATGACGACAAAACCCGAAAAGTGGTTGAATCAAAAAAAGTTTCAAATGCATCAATTAACCTTCTTTACGATATCGAGCCTGAGCCGGGGATAGTGTTTGCAAGAAATAAATGCGTTTCCCTATGTCAGTCATTAGATGCTGACTTTTTAGCGTTTATAGATGACGACGAGTGGTTAGAGCAAGATAATTGGATTAACACGTTGCTCGAAGCATCTGAGCGATATAACTGCGATATTGTGACCAGTCGGGTTGTTTCAGTTGGAGAGAGTGGCACCCCTGATTGGGCTGTTAACCTCATTTACGGAAAAAATCCTTACAGTGAAGGCGAGCAAGTACCAGTGTTTTATACCAATAACTTACTGCTTTCAAAAAACGTTCTCGAAGCTACAGTTCCCTGTTTTGATAAGCGTTTTGCCATGACGGGAGCCAGTGATTATCACTTTGCATTAAGGTGTAATCACCTTGGGTTTCGTTGCGTTTATACAGAGGCTCCTGTACACGAAGAGTTTCCTAAGAGCCGAGCAACGATTAAGTGGTTTTGCAGAAGGGGGTTTCGTTCCGGCATAGGATATACGCGATCTCACCTTTTTGAAGAAACGTATGTCAAAGCGCTAGTTCGTGTTACCTTCATGACCGTGGTCAGATTGGGGCGAAGCCTTTTGAGTTTCGTACAGGGCATCGTTACACTGAACAAAACAAAGTTAGTAGACGGCCTGTTTAGATTTTGTTCTGCGGCTGGTTCTGTTGCTGGCTTCTTCGGTATCAAACATGAAGAATATAAAGTTATTCATGGTAAATAATTCAGCTCTGTTATTTTAGGATAACGAAATAGCGGTTAAAATTTACGAGGCTCTTTATGCAACGTTTTTACACTACAATACTCTTTTTCTTAGCGCTATTAAGCGCTCATTGCACCATAGCCTCAGAAAGTGACTGTATAGAAAAAAATGTTTCAGTGTACCAATGGGGGGTAAGACACTATGCAGCGATGCCAGCATCACTATCGGTTCCACCAGGTGATACACTAGATGCCTGCATTAAACTCATAGGTATTGGCACTAAACCTCTTGAAATAACGCCTAAGCATTACGATTTATCTGTCAACGGTGGTCCTTTTATAACAGACAAGACGTTACAAATATTCGATAATGATATGCTGCGTATAAAGCTTGTAGCACCCGCAAAACCCAATGACCACAAGGTAACTCGTCTTGAGTTTTTTGAAACTGATAAAACTATGCGACGAGACGTTTTACGAATTGCCTGGCAAGTTCAAACTGATAGCAGTAATACACTCCCTACCACGTGGTATGTAGGTTCAGACAAACGCTTTACTCAAGTATCTCAAGTTCTTCCGAAAGTACGCGGTGGTGATACAATCGTACTAAATAAATCTGAAACTTTTGAGCCATTTGAAATTAAATTTGTTTCTGGAAGTAAAAAATATCCAATTACCCTGACTTCGAATGCAGAAAGCGCAAATGAGCGTCCGATCATAAGTGGTGGGGTGCCCCGTTTTGGCTGGGCCGTTGGTTTACGTTCATCTCATTTCTGGGTAATTGAAAACATTGTAATTAAAGATGCTGCAGTATGTTTCCGAAATGAGTCTCACAGTACGGTTTTAAGGCAAGTACTGATAAAAGGGTGCCATATCGGAGTGATGGGAACGGACTATAATGCTGGCAGTTTGACGGTTACTCACTCGGAGATTACTCAAAGCGGTGGGAGAGAAGCGGGTAAAAAGTGGGGGCACCCTATTTATGTGGCGAGCGACCCCCATACTTTTCCTAAAGCACAGCTAGTTTTAGCACATAATTTTATACACGATAATCAAGGAAACAACGTAAAGTCCAGATACGAAAAAAGCCTCATCCATAATAACTGGATAGAAGCTGGCAGCGATAATCAGGCCCGTTATGTACTTGAGTTAATTGGTTATGATGGGCACTACGACTTTACGGGGCAAGAATACGTTGTGCAAAATAATTTCCTTATTCACAATCAATACGGCTTGGGAAGCAGAGTTGGCGGCGACGGTAAGGGACCATCCAGAGGAAGCGTATCGTTTAAAAATAATTTATTTATAATTGGTTCGGGCTTCTCTTTTCCGCTTATTAGAACTTTTCAGGGTCTTGATGAATTAAACGTACTAAATAATTCTGTAGCGTATACAGGAGAGGTAGCACCTATCACTCTAGTGCAGGATGAGTTGAACAGTACGGACTGGGTACACGGTAAGGCTAAAATTTCTGTTATTGGTAATACAATTAATCAATCTGTTACTCTGCTAACTACGCTAGAGCGCAGCAGCAAAGCCGATCAAAGTTTAGTTGAAATAGAGCAAAACCGTAATATCGAGCCTTTACAATTATCAAAAGATATTCTCAATTCAAATCGTCCCAACCCCGAAGAATATGTTGGTGACATTGGGTTGAACTAGACAACGTAACCTACGCCTTTCTCCATGTCATTATTCATAGACGCTTTAAGGTGAGAAGGAATATTATTTTCCACGGTATATTCAGAACCGAAAATGGGAGAGTTTTCCATTTCCGCACGCCTTTTTTCAATATACGCATCATAAGAGCAAATGTGGCGAGCGGGCACGCCTCCGAAAACGCTATTCGACGGCACGTCGGAGCTTACAACACTGCCAGCACCAATAATGACCCTATCACCTATCGTAACACCTGGTAATACGATATTTCCTGCCCCGATAAATACCTTATTTCCAATGGATACCTTTGCTAAGCGTGTATACCCTAATTCGTGTTTTGTACTGGCGTCATGAGCGAGAATATGAACATTTGGAGCCAAGGTTACATTATCGCCTATGGTAATGTGCCAAGCGTGATCCGGGTCAATAATTATACCGCGCAACATATTAAAATACTTATCAATTTTATCGCTATCTTGAATTGCTAAGTTAACAGAGTGCATTGGCTGTAATTTTTACAAAAAACCTTGATCTTTGGCTTCCTCTACGTTTACTTGATTTAAGTAAGTACGCATCTCAGTACTTAATTTCTATCAGTAAAATTCGATGTACTAGACCTATTTTTCCAACGTTGACTGAATAGGAAACAGTCAGCAAATTCACTTTGCAATTTACAAAAGTCTTCCTCGAAAAGCATGTTTAATTGATCGTAAGTTTTCTCATCTAATGAGGGTACAGGCTTTGTAGCAGAGTTCTTAATATTGGCGACAACTTGGCCTGGCAAAACTCTTTTTAGAAACTTAGTGACTCTTTGTATATGCGTGGGATTAACATGTTTTAACACGCTAGCAGCTCCCCGCCACTGGTAAGATTTATTTTTAGTTTTTTCTGTTTCACCGTGCTGCATTTTAACAGGGGGAAGTGAGAGAAAAGTGAGCAATTGTTGAAACACGTCATCAGTATTCTTCACAAAATCTTCAAAGAACATAACTCGAATCTGCGTTTTAGGAAATACTTCCGCTATTGCGCTTAGTTGCTGATAGTAACACGAGCCATTAAAATGAGGTGAGGTGGGGGATGAAATCGCCTCCAAAGGCTTACCTCTCTCTACGCCGTTTCTAATATAGTGCCAATACGACGACCAAGCACGTTTTGCAGGATCTCTTACTAAATAAATAATCTTAGCAGATGGATCAACACTAAAGAGTCGATTAGCAATGTCTACAGTATCCGATGTTTCGGTATACGATGTAGACGCATCAATTCTAACCGAGGATATACTATCAAATAATAAATCGTATTGTTGCAGGGTACTTTCGTTTACTTCTTGATTTGCGAAAGTATCAGGCTCTTTTCCTTTAGCGAGCGACACATCGGGGTGTAAATCAAGAAGATCCGCAAGTTTTGTAGTTCCCGACTTTGCAGCCCCAACAAGATACGTATACCTTGCCTTTCCATTTTGCATTTAAAAAGTCTCACTCATTATAAATTGATGTACTCATATGCATCAATATGAAAGAATAATCGCGATATCATACAGTTGTATCTGGCTAAGTGAAATAAGGTTGAAGCATCTTCGTGTAATTTTTATTTGTTACTTTGAATGTCATGACTCAAGAATGAGTTCGTTCATCTAGTTTGAGCTAAACGTATTTTTCAACCGAGAAGGTGCAATGAGAGAAACCGTACTTCACTCCCTAAAATGGGTCGCTTTTGGTAAAGCTATAGGTCAATCTGTAAGATGGCTAACGACGATTTTCACGTTACGCTTTTTGTATCCTGAAGATTACGCTGTAATGGCGTTATCTAGCTTCTTTTTAGCATTGCTTTGGTCCTTCAGTAATGGTGGTATTGCCTCTGCGCTAATACGAACAAAGAAAATTGATGATAAGTTGGTAGGCGAGTTCTTCACGCTTTCTATTATCGCGCACTCTCTCTTTTTTCTCCTACTGCAATCGATAGCTGAACCGCTCGCTCAAGCATATAACGACCCCCGTTTAGCCGACGTTATCAGAGTTACCTCGTGCACATTTTTAATCTCACTTATAGGCTTTGTTCCTAGCACTATTTTGAATAGAGATATGCAGTTCAAAAAGCTCGCTATTGTTGATGCTTTATCAGAATCTGTTGGGGCATTGACTACGGTATTTTTAGCTTGGAAAGGCTGGGGATATTGGTCGCTTGTTATCGGGGTTTTGGTATCAGAATTCGTTAAGCAAACTGGCTATGCTTTGCGCAACCCAAAATGGATTTGGCCTTCAAGGTTTACGCAAAAAATCAAAGAAATAGTAAGCTTTGCATGGAAATCAGCCACGCAAGCGGCTATTGGCTATACCGTTTTCAATGTTGATGTGGCAATAGCTGGACTCTTTCTCACTACGGCCGAACTCGGTTTCTATCAGTTCGCTGTTGTCCTTGCGATGATGCCGGCGGCGAAAGTGTTACCGATGTTGCGTCAAGTCGCTCTACCAGTCTACTCAAAAATACAAAACGATCTAAGTTCGCTGGAGCGCTATTTCTTGAAGACCCAGCGTATTAGTGCGCTTATTTTCGTTCCTATATTTTGGGGGATAGGTGCTGTCGCCTCAACGCTTGTCCCTGTTGTATTTGGCGAGAAGTGGGAGCCTGCAGCTATTCTGATAGCAGTTTACTGCATTACCATGCCATTAAAGTGTCTCGAGCAACTCTTTGGGCCTTTGCTTAAAGCAATTAATCGTGTGGATGTCACGCTGTCGAATACTCTTATTTACGCGATTATACTTATTCCTAGCTTTTTCATTGGTGCACATTCCGGTGCTCTAGGGCTTGCATCATCTTGGTTTATAGCATTTTTAGTCAGTTTTCTACTTGCGACAAAAAGAGCGTGTAGCGCTATTGATATAAGTTTCAACAATTATCTAAGAGAAATTTCGTACCCCCATGTGGTAGGTGCCGCGATGGCCGGTAGTTGCTTGACTATCGGTTACATGTTTTCAGATATGCCCCCCATTTTATTATTGGTAATCCAGGTTATTACCGGCGCTGCGATTTACATTGGGTTACTTTACATCTTCTCAAAACAATACATTTTCGAAGCTTTAGATCTTGTAAGACGAAGATAAGATGCTGCCCCGATATTCTGGGATGACGGCAATAATTTTCACCAACGGGTAGGAGTGATAGTTGTGAAAAGCGCAATTCTATGTGTTTATTATGTCCCTATGGATATGGAGTGGGTGTTTGACCTTCAGTTAGCGCAAATCAGAAAATGCAGTGAAGACTATAAAATCTATGCTGCATTCATTAAAGGTTCACAAAGAGTTCTCAGCGTGTTGGAACAGTCGAGTGATATCACACTTTGTGAGGTCAGTGCAGAGAATGACCACCCCAGTAAACAGCACAGCATGGCACTAACGCAGCTAATGAACTACGCCATTAATGATGGTGTCGAGGCAATTTACACGCTAGACGTAGACAGCTTTCCCATCTCTAAGAATTGGATGGAGAAGATGTACAATTCTGCCGCTCAAAACAATGGTGTATGCGCTGTGCACCGTCTTGAGAACGGGGACAAGTTTTTACCCCATCCCAGCGGCTGTGTTGTGCTCGCTGACTTTGTAAAAAATAATCCTTTTGAATTTTATCCAGAAAACATCGAAACAACGGGTAAGACGTTTATTGATGGGACAGGGCAAAGGCCCGATAGTGGTATAGGGCTTGGTCACGTTTTATGGAAGGGAAATAAAACGTGGGCGCAGCTAGCGCGTTCAAACGAGCGAGATTTACACTACATAATGGCTGGAATATACGGTAATGTCGTATTTCACCTAGGTGCAGGTTCAAGAAGTCCATTGTTTGCTAAGGAAGTGAACGATTCAACCGGATTGAAAGCACTAAGGGGGTTAGAGAAACTGCCGGTTTTGTGGCGGCTCTACGCTCTTTTCAAGAGACGAACCGAAGCATCTTTAATAGAAAAGAATACAAGAATAGTGACGGAAATAGAATTACAATTAAAAAAAGATCCCGAGCAATTTTTCGCCTATTTAAACTCGAAGTAGCGTGTAAATAGAATAGGTCAGCTTAGATCATTTTTTCTGTAGCTTAAAACTTTATAAAGTAAATTGCTAACGGCATTCTACTTTTTCTCAGTAAACGATGAGAGCACATAGCAGATTGAAAGCGTTATCAGAATGGCGGAACAAAATGCGAAATAATTATGCGCATTAATAAATATTGTATTTTCCAAAAGCAAAAACAATGGTGTATGAAACATGTAAATACTGAATGAAAATCCCGCTACTGTTTTGACAATATTCGTTGCTATTCTGTTGAACGGGATGTTTAGGTGGTATGCAGCAAAGAAATTGAGTGTAGCGATTATCGCAAGAAGATAGTCACCCAAAAATTGCTTGGCTGGAAGATAGTTATTCAGTGAGCCAAGCAGTGCAATATTATAAACGTCCACAGTGTTGTCGAGGTGATTTATTTTTATAGCTATGAAAAGTACAAACGTAATGCAAAATAGCATTGCAGCGAAAAGTCTCGAGGGGACGAACCTGTCTTTCGCAAGATACAGTAACGCTCCTAACGCCCAAAGCGGTAAGAACATAATTATATAAGGGCCCATTAGTAGTAAAACAGTGACAATGGCGACAATTTTTAGTTTTTTAGCAAACAACAGCGTTCCGCCAAAAACATAGTACCAAACTTCGAAACTAAGTGATCAATATGGAAAGTTCCCGGCAGGAAAAATAAAGCCCAACCAAGATTGTGAGTTAAAGGTCAAAAATAGAGGGTAATAAAAACACGCTTTCCTAATCTTAGTTCAGAAAACATGACTTGAAGTCGAATTCACTTGCATGAGATAAAAGTACCAATAAAGTCGCGATAACTCGGATGAGTTCGAGATATATTGACATGCCTTATTCATAGCTTGGCCCCTCTATCTTAGTTTTGATACCTACAACAGTGTTACAATTTCTTTAGCTGAGTTCTGCCATGTATAATCTGAAACTGACGCGTTAATCCTTACTGAATCCCATGGGCTATCTGCTATATTATTAATTGCCTCTGCAACTGCATCCGCGCTTTGCGGCTTTATTAGTACACCTCCAACATTTGGAGTGAGTACTTCAGCTATACCGCCAACGTCGGTTGCGATAACCGGCGTTCCCGTCGCAAGAGCTTCCATGATTACGTTAGGAACCCCTTCTCTATAACTTGGCAGTATGAGGGCGTCTGAGTAGTGAAGCTCGTCCACAAGTGATTTGTGAGGTATGGCACCGAGTAGTGTCACAGCGTGCTCAAGAGACTTAGCGCTTATCAACTTTTGAAGTGCGTCTTTACTGCCACCTTCTCCTGCAATACGCAAAGTTATCTTTTGGCCATTAACTATCGTTTTTTCAAAACCTTCAATAAGCTCAAAAACCCCCTTAGTAGGGATAAGAGAACCAACGAATAGAAGCCGCTGCGTTTCGCTAGAAAACGGTGTGGTCTCTCTGAGCGTAAATATGTCAAAATCGACTCCGTTATATATAACGTGAGGGTTTATCTCTGGTACGTGTTTTTTTACTGCTTTAGCGAGTGCTTTGCTTTTTGTCGTCACCGCAGTGCTCTTTTTAAACGCCCAGCGCATCTGTTTTTTGTGCAAAGGCTGCTGCATCAGGGCATTAACATCACTGCCTAAGCATTCAATGATGAGTTTGTATTTAAAAACGCTTTTTCCTAACGCAGCAACAACAGCTTCTGCATAAGCCCAACTAGCTATTACATTTTTACTCTTAGCTAACCAAACCAAAGGTTTTACACAAATAACAAGCGACAACAGCAAGAAGAGAGGGTGTAAAGAAGTGAGGACTTTAGGAATATAGAAAAACGGAAATAAACAAAAGCCTTCAGGACTTCTGTGACCGTTAATCAAAACCTGCTTGAAATAGGTAAACCAAGGGACAGGCATCAGAACCTTAACATCGGCATGTGCTTTCAGGTGCCTAATTTCCTCAAAGTTGTATGTCGCTCTAGCTGGTTGCCATGGAAGAGGGTGCAGGTTAGTGAAGAAAAGAATAGATTTTTTCATTATCGATATGCTGCTTCATAAATCGAGGATACATCATTAATGGCGTAATTCTGATTAACAAATTCATATGCGCTCAGCCCAACGTGTCTTAAGCTGTCTCGATTATGTATTTGCGAAAGTAGCAGTGCATGCCAAGACTCAATATCATCAACATTGTAAATAAACCCATTTTTCCCATGTTGAATAAGGCGAGGAATTTGACCAACGGAAGTAGATATCGCAGGAATGCCCCGTGCCATAGCCTCTAGCAAAGACATAGGTAATCCTTCAGTGGTTGAGTTAATTAATAGAATATCCTGACGCTCATAAATGGCATCTTCGTCTAACACTTCACCGTGCAGTGTTACGGAATCGTGTAATGCGTATTTCGTGATGAGATGCTCTATAGCACTTCGCTCAGGCCCGTTCCCAAACACATTTAACCTTGCAAACTGTCTAAGCTCATACCGAGCGAAGGCTTCTACCAATTGCGCAATGTTTTTAAGTGGCACAAGTCGACACACAGTACATAAATTTAAGATTGGCTGATCTGCGATATTTTGTGGAACAGGGGGGCAATAAACGCCATTACTGATGACGATAACGTCTTGTGGCTTCCACTTATAACGTTTGTAAATCCCCTTTCTAATGCTCTCAGAAACACCAAAGACTTTGTCGATATAAAGCTGTGCCAGTTTGTGAGAACCCTTTACAAATCCAATAGGAGGTTCAACTTCGCCGTGGATCGTATAAATCACTTTTTTAAAGAGTAGAATGGGAAAAATAGGTGCAAAGGCTTTAATCACCGCCGGGGAGTGGATATGAACTGTGGAAAAGCCGACTAAATAACGTGAAGCCTTTATAAGGCGCGTAATAATATTTCCTTTAACATTGATAACCTCAACGCCAAGCGATTCTATGTCATGTTGAAACGCGTCGCTTTTATCACCAAATGATAGAACTTTGACATCGAGGCCTTTTTGACTTTGTACCTTAACTAGGTTCTTAACACATTTTTCCGCACCACCAACTTTCAAACTGCTTACGCAGTGTAAAATACGCATGTTAATACCTCTTTGCGTAACTAAACATGCGCTTTATATCTTCGGTAGACATGTCAGGAGCGATGGGGAATCGATGGAGATCATATGGGTTAGTACTTGGGATTGTATTTATGCCAGGTTGAAAATTAAATGCGAGTTCGTAACCGGTATCTTTTAACCCTTCTATTACCCTTTTATCATAGGTCGCCTTACTCCCTACAGGATAAGAAAAAGCTGAAATGTCGCACCCTAAATTGCTCTCAAGCAGAGCTTTTGAGTGACTTAACTCATAAAATAGCTCATCTTCTGAAAGCTTAGTTAATATATCGTGATTGTGTGAATGAGCACCGAGCTCCATTCCAGATTCGACTAACGTATTTAAATGATGCCAATCCATAAATTCTGCACGAGGGTAGCCGTCTTGATGATGTAACGTTTGCTCAAGCTGACTAATTTGTTTTTGGGCGGGTAGTTTACAGTTTTTGACAGCTTGTAGTACGGCTCGAATAAAACGTTCTTGACTATTTTCAAATATTACCTCATTTGACCACGCATCAAGATGCACTCGATTAGGCGTGTGACGCTTAATAAGGTAGGCCACTTTGTCCCACCACGGTACGTGACGGCTTCCTACTAGGCCCGTTGCAATGAAAAAAGTGGCTGACACATTGTTATTACGAAGCACAGGTAAGGCATTACTAAAATTATCAATATAACCGTCATCAAATGTTAAGCACAATAGCTTAGATTTTGGCTTCTTATTGTTCAATAACAACTCGGTTAATGACTTAAGACTAATAATATCAAAATTTTGTTTAAAAAATTTTATATGGGCATCAAGCTCTTCAGACGTGCACGAATATACACACGGATCAAATTCCGTATCTTTACGATTACCTATCCGATGAAAGTTTACGCTGTAAAGGCCGTTAGGAGCTGTGCGCCACGACAAACCATCTAGGCCTAGTATACGCCCTGCTTTCATTTTTATTTTTGACAACATGCTACGCTAGCTTTTTAAACGCTGGGGGGGCAAGCACGTAATCTCGGAAACGGTTCGGGTTGCCTTCTTCCCCAGCTTCAGCTGCCTTTATGATGTTATACATTTCTCTAGCAGAAACGTAATGTAGTGCGTAATTCTTTCCATCGTTATATTTCGAGGTTAAATGTCTATGCATTTCCTTCACAGGCTCGCCAAGTAATGTGTCCATATCGCCATCCTGAGCTCCGTGGGTGTGTACTTTTATAAATATCCATTCAGGTTTTCCTTCGACATGAATAGCTTGATCGACCCACAAATCAACGCGATTGGGTGTCGGAGGAAACGTTTTTCTAACATCTGAGTTTTCGATTTGAGGGAAAATTCCTTTCTTTCGCACTTTCCAATTTAAACCCAAAATCCCTTGAATAAGCAGTAGGTCACCCCAAGCCTTGCCACCCTTTACGATAGGTCGTCCGGTTTCATACGACTTCGGTTTCTCTGGATCGTCTTTCGCATAGTAAATGGTATTTAACATAGCGGGTTGCGATTCATCGGGGGATGGAAACGTGAAATCGGCATAACACCCGGTTTCTCGAAGTACAATAAGCTCATCGTTTACACCGCACCATTTTCCTTCAGGGTGAGAGTTATCTAACACCCAGTTTCCATGTATAAAGGCGTAAACAGGTTTGCCTGTCTCTGGGTCAACACTTAATGCGTTATGTTCTTCGTGAAGGCATTGGGCGAAGCCTGAGAGGGTTTTTCTTAAGTTATCGCTAGTATCATCTTCGTGATGTAGGTGTATTTCTATCTCGCCAAAACCCTTAGCGCATAAATCGGAAATTTTATCTAAATGCTCTTTTCGATACTCTTCTTCCGGAAAGAAAAAGCTGTGCTTTGGATGGTTTCCATCAGCATCACGAAACTGCGAGGCCATTTTTGGGTAATCAACCATCCAGCGGTCCACACGTTGCCGCTCCAATTCAATGTTATCTTTATTTTTCCACTGAGGCTCATAGTGGTCTACGAAGCAAAACATGACATGCTGCGTACCACTTACAGTAGGCTTTTGTGTAAATTGGCTTTTCGTGTAATTCCAAAGCCAACTCTGCATTTTCTTTTTCTTTACAATGGCAATGAATGCTACTGAGAGTAATACTAAAAGTGCTAGTGTAAGCGCGATCATCTAGATGTCCTTTGCCATGTCGCTGATAGGTTAGAGGATAGAAACTTAATGTAACCTCTGAAAAGGGATATATTCATTGATACAAAAAATGTTATTAGGCTAATAATATTTCCAACTATTGGAACGTCTTTGAATATTCTCAATTCACCTAGCATCCATAGTGAATAAAACGCTAGCTGTCCAAATAACATTACCGTATATAAGTAATTAGTGTGCCACAAGAGTACAATGTTGAGAAGCAAGGTAACTATCATTAAATGAGGAACAAACCAGCGAATTACCTTATGGCTTAAATAAGAAAACCAGCGCCACTTATAGCGTGGATTAAGCAACCAAGTTAAGCGGGACAATGATTGATAATTACCTGCGCCTATGCGAATGCGTCGGCCTGCTTCTTCCTTCAAGGTCGGGGCGATCTCTTCTGTCGCCAACGCCTGTTTATTATAGATAATTTGATATTTTCTTTTGGCTACGTTCATCACAATGCAGAAATCATCTATTATTGTGTTGTCCGGCAATGGTTCGTAAAGCGAAGTTCTAATCGCGTAAATCCCACCGTTAGCGCCAAGGAGAGCATCAATTTTAGATTCGTGTTTTTTCAAAAATTGCTCATATTTCCAATAAATGCCATCTTTATTGTCGCCTGAAAAAGCATCCACAAGGTTAAGTTCACCACATACGGCACCAACTTTCTCACTTTCAAAAGGTGTAACTAAGTTTAGAACAGCATCACTTGCAAACATGGTATTGGCGTCAGAGAATACGGTTATGTCACTTTCAACACGCTCAAGCAAATCATTAAGTACATTGATTTTTCCTCGGTTTTCTTCAAAACAAAAAACGCAAAGACGTGGATCGCGAAAACTGCTAATTATACTGTCGGTTTTGTCTGAGCTACCGTCTGAAGCAATGAGAAATTGTATTTTTTCATAGGGGTAATCAAGAGCTAACAGGTTCTCTATGCGCTCACCTATACAGCTTTCTTCATTATACGCGGATATCACGACTGACACCGAAGGTAATTCATTACCCCCAGTAATCACGTTTTTCTTAACTTGCTCGCGTTTAGAAAATGCTCTGCTGAAAGAATATAGTACAACCGGATATAATAAGTAGCTGTAAAGAATGAGGGAGATGGCCAACCAAAATAAGAATTCTATGTACTTCATGAGATTTATCTAGCTTTTGCTGGTATTCCCAACGCTGTTGTATTTGAAGGGACATCCTTCACTACCACAGCATTAGCGCCAACTTTCACGTTACTTCCTATGTTAATGCCACCAAATGCCTTGGCTCCAGCTCCAAAAAAAATGTCGTCGTTGAGTATCGGCGATTTGCCTTTTTCGTCTCCAATCACCACACCACTTTCGAGAGTGATGTTTTTGCCACCAATAACTTTTGAATTAATGACAACCCCAATAGGATGCATAATCACAAAACCTTCATCGAATTTGGCATTAACGCCTATTACGCACCCATTATAAACACGGTTTATATGAGAAAGTATTAGTGCAAGAGGGGATAGCAGTCTTATTTGCGCACATCGGTATGCTAAACGATACAGTATGTTTGCACTAGTGCCATCTGTAAGAAGAGTGCGCAGCGTCGATATGTCAGCCCCATCATCCAAGAATATTTGCTTTTTTCTCGCAAAATCTGATTTTATTAATTTTAACGTTTTGGACATCACGCAGTTTCTTTGTTGTCATCTAACAGTTGTTTAACCTTTTTGAACATATACCTTTGGAGCGGGTTTTTATTTCCCCAAGGACGCCATGTTTTTATTAAATTATTTCTGTAGGCATCAAAATGTAGTCCTCTAGGCGCGCAAACAACATCCCCTCGGTTCAATAGCAGCTTCAGCACATTTGTGCATAATACTCCGGCGGCGAGTGAAATACCCATGCACGTTGAAGGAACTTTCTTTTTCATAAAGTTCACGGATGAGTTCTGAACCAAATAATGCCTTTGCTGTACGGAAGGCGATACACCTATGACAAAACGCACAATATTATTTTCAAAATAAAGAGCTTTTTCTTCATCGGTCGCCTGTGCTGGAGCGTCAATCATGGCGAAATATTCGTCGAATGACATTTTGCCAGGCTTAAAGCAGAGCATAGCCGTACCCATTCCCATAGGTGCAGCAGTTATTGTTGGGATTCCGAGCTCATAACAACGTCGAAACACATGTCTGCGAATCTCTAATGCGAAAATATCTAGACTATCTATATAGACATCAACGCCATCGAGAAATTCATCGAGGTTTTCGAGCGTTATACCTTGCTTAAAATTGACAACGTTTGCATCGGGGTTGATATCTTTAAGTGTTTCTTCCATCACTACCGATTTTTCTTTACCGACGGTAGATACAAAGGCACCGGCTTGACGGTTAAAGTTTGCGTAGTCATAGGTATCAAGGTCTGAAATGTTAAAGTTAGATATACCCATGCGAGCGCAAACTATAGCGTGGTCGCCACCTACTCCACCGAGGCCACCGATAGCCACTTTGCTGTTTTTAAGTCTTTGCTGTTCCTCATCAGTTACCCAGCCAATATTTCTCGAAAAAGCATCGTTATAATCAAACATAAGCGTCGAGCCTCAGTTATTCCTAAAGTTGAAACTGTTGTTTCAATTCGTTTAGTTGTGTTTCCTGAACTATCGTTACAGGAATGATAGAGGAAGCTACACGTTTCGCTTCATTCTTTCTATCTGCTTTTATTAAAATCCTAACGTAATCAATTCCGATAGAGGCATTTTTATTACTTATCACAAACGCATCGTTGGCTTTCTGTATCGCTTTTTCATGCTTAGACAAAGAAGATAGAACAGCCGCGTAAGTTGACAGAATGTTTGGATTGTTAGGTACTAACTCGTTCGCTTTCTCTATGTGATTTAATGCTCGCTCGGGTTTACCATCTTCGTTCAGAAGCCAAGCTAAATTGTTTAAAACAAGCGGACTGTCTTCTTTTTCACTTTTAACAAGAGAGTCGTAATGTTCTATCGCCAATTTTGGACGTCGCTCGAGTAAATAGTTAGCGAAGAGAAGACGGACTTTAACGTCCCTCGCAGCTCTATCTAGATGAGATTGCGTAAATGCAATCACGCGTTTTTGTTGCCCTAGCTTTTCAAGGGATGAGAATATGAGTAAAGCTAGCTCTGTTGACGGCGCTTCATTATAGAGAGGCTCAAGAATTGATAGTGCCGAATCATAGTTACCATCAATAATTTCAAGACGCCCTTTAATAAGGCGACCGACGAAACTGTTCTTAGCGGCTTCTGGCAATCCTATGTAAGCTTGTTTTGCATCTTCATTGTTACCTTCCAACAGCATCAATCTGGTAGCTAGAAGGTCTAAAGTAGAGTTTTTACCCAGTGTGCGTTTTGCCTCATTTATAAGTCGTTGAGCCTCTGAAAAATTATTATCTATTTCCTCAAGCTCTATACTTTGAACAAAAGATGACACAGAAGGGGCTTGCTTACGCCACTTCGAAAATGCGTTTCGTGCTTCATGGTAATTTGCTTGTTTCGCATAAGCGTTGCCTAAAAGCATCCAATATTTTGGTACGTTTTCAAGTGGTATCTCACTTTTTCTAAGAAAGTCGACGGTTAACTTATACTGTTCATCAAGAAGTAGTGCGGCTGCATAGAGTAGCGCGTATTGGGGCTCTTCTGATTGTGATTGGGCAGCCTCTAACTGGGAAATTGACGGTGAAAGGTCGCCAATACGCTGATGTACTTGAAATGAACGCATCAATAACCTTGTGCTGAGTGGATATACTTCGAGTGCATCATCAAGCTTTGATGCAGCGTTTTCAAAGTTTTTCTCTCTTATTGACTGCTCAATAAAAAAAAGCATCGCATCAAAGTTTTCGGGCTTTAGTTCTCTGAGTTGCGAATAAGTCTCTAGAGCAGCATTCATATCACCTGCGGAGCGCTGTACAAAACCTTTTGCGGTTAACCGGCCTATAATATTTTGTTTACCTGCAAAACGTGTTTCAATTAATTCATAGGCTTTTTCATAGGCATTATTTTCAATATAAGCAATCAATAAAAGGTAGATGCTATTTATATCGTCAGACGAGTTATCTAGATTTCTTTCTAATTCGGGTATGCCGCTTTCTCCAGTGAAAAGTTTTAACAACCCAATATTACGGAGCATTTCACCATCTTCTATTTTGGAAGCGTCTATTTTATCTACTAGTCGTTTTACTTCGCTTAATTCATTTTTTTGAACTAATAGCCTCGATGTTTCTACAATGTAGAGTAAATCTTCTTGGCCAAGCTCAGGTATACTATTAATAGTGTTGATACCGTCCTGTGTATACCCCAGTCTTAATTGAATGCTTGTATAGAGCCTCTTCGCATAATGGTCTTTAGGTAAAGAATCAACAATTGTCGAAAGGTTCTGATAAGCTTGCTCATAGTTTTCAAGTTGATAGTGCGCAACTGCCGCCAAAAGTCTTGTTACTTGATTAGAACGCCCATTTTTAATTGCTTTG
Source organism: Alteromonas sp. HB246098 (assembly GCF_054890645.1). Lineage (NCBI taxonomy): Bacteria > Pseudomonadati > Pseudomonadota > Gammaproteobacteria > Alteromonadales > Alteromonadaceae > Alteromonas > Alteromonas sp. HB246098. Next base: position 276,862 of record NZ_JBTZUG010000002.1, read on the forward strand.
TCCAGATAAAGTGTTGCACCTTTGAAATCCTTTTGAGAAATCAAAATAGTGCCATTTAACTGATTGAAATAGGGTTGTTCAGGGCTCAACTGCAATAGTTGTTTAACGTAAAGCTCGGCGTCTTTAAATTTTCCTGCATTTACAAGTGCAGTGGCAAGTTGTGTTTTTATTTTATAATCGGCTGGTCTTAAGTCTAACCATTGCTTTGCAGTACTTACCGCTTCAGGCCAGTCATTTGCAAAGGTTTCGAGCGTGAACTTTAATTGAAGCGCTATGGGAGACCGATTTACAGCTTCATTTATCTTATTTAATTCTTTTAAAGCAGGTTGAGCGTCGTCATTAATAGTTAACAAATAGGCCCTAGCAATCGAGGCAATATCAACGTTGGAAGATGAAGTTATTTCACGGAAAACAATATTCGCTTTAGAGGGACTGCTGGTACGATACAAGGCAATAGCTTTATATAGTTTCAATGTATCTTTTATATCGCTCTCAGTTGAAGCCTCTAAGTCTCGAATACTTTCATACTCTTCAAGCCACAAATATGCTTCTGCCAGCGCGACTTTTCCCTCGTCGCTTAGCTTACTTTCTGCGCGTTCAAACTCCTTTTGTGCAGCTAGGTAGTGACCCTGATAGAGATACGTGAACCCGAGCATTTCTCTAGCTTCCAATAGCCCAGGATTATTTTTGATGACGTTTTTGAGCGTTACCGATGCTTCCTGAAATTGCCCTTTATCTAGCAGGTCTGTCGCATCAGCCATTAATTTCTCTGGCGAGTTATTTGTACATGCGGCTAATACACAAAACAATGATACAACAGTGAACTTAGAATAATATTTCACATTAGCTTCCTTATTGCTTAACTTTGCTAAGGTAACGTATTCCAGAGAATTTACAAGTTGTTCGAAGGCATTTTATAACGACAATTATCTATGCTTGTTGAATCTAGAACATAAAAAAAGCTGCCAATGTTGGGCAGCTTTTTGTAACACAAAATGTGTCTAGGACAGTAATTACTTTTTATTACGTCTAGAGAAACCGAACATACCAATTAAACCAAGACCAAGAACGGCAACTGTTGAAGGCTCAGGCACTTGGAATTTAACAGCAATTGAGTGATCATCGCTTACAAGCACTGTTGTACCGTCAGAGTCGATTGGGTTTGCTATATTATTTGCAAGATCGCCTACAGTCACTGTTTGCGAAGCATATACTAATATGTCAGTGAGTGTTGCATTGATGTACTCTTGGAAAGAGACAAACTGACCAGCAGAGTCTTTAAAATAAAACACTTCTTGGCCAGCTGGAGTCAAACTCACTTCAGTAATTAATGATTCAATTATCTGTTCACCAGGATTGATAGAACTAGCTAAAAAATCACTTTCAACTAACAGTTCCTCATTTCCAAGGATAGTAACGTTTTCCGGTGAGCCGAACTCATAGCTGTACTGGTACGAGTAGATGTCTAGTACACCACCAGTATACGTAACAGTGTCGCCGTCTGCATTAAGAAACCCGTCCAGTTCAAAGTCAAACGTAAGGGCTGTGGTTATAATCGTCGGGTAAGCACTTCCGTCTTGACCTATGTTGTTTGGACTAGGGTCATAAGTGAAAGTATTAGTGAAGTTACCTTCATCGTTAAGTACTAGTGATTCTAAGTTATCAAACCCAGCGTTTGAGCCGTTAAATGTATAACCGATAAGGCCTAAACCACCGCGGGATACAAGTGCACCAGTCGCCGTATTAACTTCTGTTACTGAATCGTATGCCAGTTCTAAAGTGTCAATTGAACCGCGCGGATTTACAATTGAGTCATCAGTAAGATCTAAAAAAAATGGTGTTGCAGCTGCTTGTCCACTAAGCGCTAAACCTGCAGCTGTCGCCGTTGCTAAAAGTAACTTTTTCATCTCTGCTCTCCGTTATGTATGCAGCGAAACAAATTCGTCGAGTTAGATAAAGCACTTTGTGTGCCATTATTTATGTTGTTGATTATAATGGTTTTATTTTTCGGTTGCTTTTGCGTTGTAAACAAAGCTGACATAAAGGATTAACGTCACCTTAAATGACTTTTAAGAAGTACGGATTGTTGAGTCTTGAGAGTGTGTTTGATATGCCTATACATTATAGTGAAACCTTTCGGAAGATTCTTATGCAGCATTTCAGGTGTAATGTGATAAGCCGCTCTTTTCCCGTGGTAATCTACGATAGGGCCAATCTGTTCAAACCGAATACCTATGAACCTCATAGACCGAGCAAGTCTTGGCTCCATCATAACATAAGCGTGTTTCACGTCAGAGTTTATGGATACCGCAGCGGCAGCAAGATATAATCCGATAGCGATAAATGGAAAGCAGCGTAATTCAGTTTCAGAGTAACTTATAGGGTTTATTGCACCTATTGCGGCACCATCGAACTTATCCATGCTTCTTCTACGAAATTCGTTTGGCACAGCTAAACGTGAAATTTCGCATATCTCTTGCCGAGGAAAATTGCTCGGACGCAAATTACTATCTGCAATAGAACTACTACAAAATTTCTCAATAGGAAGAAGTTGATCGTCTTTTTTCGGCCTGACCACCCGTACAGTACCTGCAAACCGCTCGGTTTGAATATGTTCAATTAAACAGCAAACTGAATAGTCATCGAACTCATCTCTTTCGATTTGCAATTCGTTAGGGGGCTCGAATCCTTCTTCATTACAATAAACTTGATAGCGCATTTTATAAGATTCATTTTTAAGCGCTGCGGTATCTGCTATTTTTGTTTCAAGATAAGAAGAAAAATGATGAGAAATTTCCTTAACTTCTTGTAGTTTTTGATATCCTTTAAGTGCTTTAGTAACCCGACTATTGGCACCAAAAATGTTTTGTACCTTTTGAACCAACTTTCCTTTTTGCATAACGCTTTCTACCTGTCTCAGAGACTACGGGCATTGTTGCTTACTTGGCAATAATGTTTTTATGTTTTGTTTGGCTATAAGTAAGTATAGTTTGTAAAAATACGTTCATGAACGTATTATTTTTTTATCATACTGGTAGCGCTTTATAGTTAACCTAATTCTCTTGCTTACAACTATTCTTTTTAACAATATACGTCTATATGTTTACAGAAAATAGCTTTAAAACAACAAGTTTTGTTACCTTGCTTCTATCTTTATTCTTTTTCGCGACACCAGCGGTAGCAGAAGATCTCGTAACACTGACTAAACGAGCTACAAAATCTACTGTTGCTATTGCGCTTTATAGTCCTATAAAAAGCAAGGCTCCTTCCATAAAGGGAACCGGGTTTGTAATACACAATGGAAACTATGTTATTACAAACTACCACGTTGTGGGACAAGAATTGGATCCTACAATAGTTGAATATTATGTAGCGATGCTCCCATCTTCGGATGGGTTCTCTTTTCAAAAAATTGAGCTGTTAGAAATTGATATTGAGCATGACTTAGCGCTTTTCGCGGTTAAAGATAGGCTGGAACCACTCGCGCTAGCCGAGGAAGCATTGGAACTGCCAGGGACAGATGTTGCAATATTCGGTTATCCTCTAGGTGGTGCTTTAGGCTTATACCCAGCTGTTCACAAAGGGATTATTGCGACAATTACTCCTGACTTTTTGCCTGTCAGTGATACAAGAGTACTCTCAAACGTTCAGCTTGAGAGGTTACAAAAACCAGGCCTTATTTATCAATTAGATGTTACTGCTTTTCCAGGTAATTCAGGGAGCCCAGTTGTTAATATTAAAACTGGCGAGATTATTGCTGTCATTAATAAAGTGTATGTTAAAGACGGCAAAGAAAGTGCTTTATCAAATCCCTCTGGTATATCTTATGCGATACCTGTTAAGTATGTTAATGCCTTATTGAAACGTGCTTTATCAAAAATGGATAGTAAATAAACAGGATTAATAAATGAAAATCTTAGTCACCGGAGCAGCTGGTTTTATCGGCGCAGCTGTATCGCAATACCTTATCAATCGTGGTGACCAAGTTGTCGGGATTGACAACATAAACGATTATTACGATGTAAATCTAAAGCACGCCCGCTTAGATGAAATTAAATCATCATCTGCTGCAGAACTGTTTTCATTCGTTGAAATGGGGGTAGAAGAACGCGATAAGATGGCAGCGCTTTTTGAAGAACATAAGTTCGACAGGGTAGTGCACTTAGCAGCGCAAGCAGGCGTGCGTTATTCTCTTGAAAACCCTAACGCTTACGTCGACTCGAATATTGTCGGTTTTGTGAATATCTTAGAAGGGTGTCGTCATAATAACGTTGAGCATTTGGTGTATGCATCATCTAGCTCGGTCTACGGCGCTAATGAAACTATGCCGTTTTCAGAGCAGCACAATGTCGATCACCAAGTTAGCTTGTATGCCGCTTCTAAAAAAGCGAACGAGCTAATGGCGCACACTTATAGCCACCTGTATAACTTGCCTACAACAGGGCTGCGCTTTTTCACCGTTTACGGTCCTTGGGGTCGTCCAGATATGGCGCTGTTCAAGTTCACAAAAGCTATTTTGGAAGGTGAAACAATTCAGGTCTACAACTACGGTAACCACCGTCGTGACTTTACCTATATTGATGATATCGTTGAGGGCGTAATCCGCTCACTGGATAATGTGGCCAAGCCTAACGAAAGTTGGGACGGCGGCAATCCAGACCCTAGCACCAGTAAGGCGCCTTATAAGGTGTATAACATTGGTGCGCAAACGCCTGTTCACCTTTTGAAGTTCATTGAAACGCTGGAAAGTGCACTGGGTATCGAGGCTAAGAAAGAGCTGCTTCCTATGCAGCCGGGCGATGTGCCTGACACCTATGCTGATGTGTCGTCGCTGGTTGAAGATACTGGGTACCAACCGTCTACCGATGTCGAGACAGGCGTAAAAGCCTTTGTTGATTGGTATCGTGACTTTTACAAGGTGTAAGACTTAGAACGTTAAGCGTTATCTAAAAAGCAGTTAAATTGCACTGTCTCTCATAAATCCCGCACACTTTTTGGGCAAAAATTCTTTTGTGGTTGAATAACCAAGCTCAAAAAGTGTGTTTTTAATTTCAGGCGTAAGCGAGAAGTCCACCGCAGATATTTCACCGGTATTCACCACCACCGTATTGTGCCAATACTTGGCATTGACGTACTCCCTAGATATTGCTGTCATAAATGTACGAATAAGCATGCTGACGTATTGGGGTAATTGAAGAAGGTTCTTTTTAATGGCTTTACGTTTTTGATTGGTGCTTTGTAGCCTGAAGCACACGGATGGTGTGCCATCACCTCGCCAGTCTTCAAACAGCGCATCCTCAGACAATATCGCCCCATCTACTAATAAGTGCTCTTTAAAGGGCTTAAATGAAAAGATAAGCGGAATCGACATAGAGTACCGCACTGCTTCTGATACTTTCATATCAGGGGAAGTGTGCTTATTAAATAGAACTGGCCCGCCGCCGTTCACATCGGTAGCGAGTATATGTAGGTCAAGGGGGAGGTCTGCAAACACTGCACCCTCTAGTTGTTCGTCAATCCATCGTTGAAATACGTCGCCAGACGACAGCCCACCTTCTCGAAGTAACCTTATCAGTGAAAACTCAGTGAATTGCTTGAAATCGGTAACTAGTGCTAGCTCTCGCATTTGCTCGACAGTGTACCCTTTGGCATAAAGAGACGCGATAATTGAGCCGCCAGATACACCTACCAAGGTATCGAAGACAACATTCATATCGTGCAGCGCTTTTATGATGCCGATATGGGCGCTTAAGCGCGTACCTCCACCAGAAAAGATTGGAACTATTTGTGTTACGTTCGCATGTAAAAGTTTATTCGGTATCGCCGCCGAGGCTATTTGCATGTGCATACTCCAAACTAGGGAGGCTCGCGAACAAGGTTTTTAATTGAGCGGTAAAACGAAACGCAGTGCCTCACAGTAAAAGCGTAGTTTAATGGCGCACTATCAGTAAAGTTTGAAAAGGAAGAAGAGCGATATCTTTAGTCTAAGGTGTTGCGATATTGCTACATAATGCGATGCTCAGTACTTTTACAAGTGAGTTCAACTGGCAGATCACAAAGTACAAATGATTGGTCATCATGGGAACGATACATAAAAAGGCTCACTTAGAGATTAACAAAAGTGAGCCTAGTTTTTATAAGGTTGAGTTTCCAACGTGCTTTACGGTCGAGGTTATAAACTTGAGGGTTCAACCAATAAATACACGTTTGAAATTAACTCGCAGCAAGCTTCGCTTTCATCTCGCGGCGACGTGCGTGCAGCAAAGGTTCGGTGTAACCACTAGGTTGTTCTTTACCTTTGAAGATAAGGTCGCTTGCAGCTAAGAAGCCGATTGAGCTGTCTAAATCAGGTGCCATCGGAATATACTCGGGGTCCCCCGCATTTTGCTCATCTACTAACACTGCCATTCGAGACAAAGACTCTTTTACCTGATCTACACTTACGATGCCGTGCTCTAACCAGTTCGCGATATGCTGCGATGAAATACGTAAGGTCGCACGGTCTTCCATCAAGCCTACATCGTTGATATCAGGCACCTTCGAGCAGCCAACACCTTGGTGTACCCAGCGTACTACATAACCCAAGATACCCTGAACATTGTTGTCGATTTCACGCTTAATGCTTTCACGCGTTAGCGTAGAGGCGTCTTCTAGCAATGGAATGGTAAGTATGTCAGCAAGGCCATCAAAGTTTTCATCTAGTGACTTCTGAACGTCAAACACATTTACATCATGGTAATGAAGGGCGTGCAGTGTTGCTGCAGTAGGAGAAGGTACCCACGCAGTATTAGCGCCAGCTTTAGGGTGGCCTATTTTGGCGGTCATCATATTTTGCATTTCATCAGGAATTGGCCACATGCCTTTACCGATTTGTGCTTTGCCAGAAAGACCACAACGAAGGCCTACGGCTACGTTCGCGGTTTCATAAGCTTTAATCCATGCCATCGACTTAAGGGCAGCTTTTTCTGCAAAAGGCCCGGCTAGCATCGAGGTATGAATTTCATCGCCAGTTCTGTCTAAGAAACCGGTATTGATGAATACAACCCGTGAAGTGGCTTCAGCAATACACGCTTGAAGGTTAATGCTCGTGCGACGCTCTTCATCCATAATACCCATTTTAAGGGTGTTGGCTGGAACATCGATAATTGTTTCGATAGCACCAAATAATGCGTTAGAGAATGCAACTTCTTCCGGCCCATGCATTTTAGGTTTAACAATATAAATACTGCCTTCACGGCTGTTTTTAAATTTACTGTTGCCTAATAGATCATGCTTTGCGATAAGTGAAGTGACTAAACCATCCATAATGCCCTCTGGCACTTCTTCGCCATCAAAGAGCATCGCATTGTTAGTCATAAGATGACCTACGTTTCTAACAAACATAAGGCTTCGACCAGACAGCACTAGCTCGCCGCTTTTTAACTCGTCTTGTGAAGCGTGTTTAGATGGCTGATAGCATCTATCGTCATGCATCGCGCGAACAAGTTGCTTGCCGCCCTTTGTCATCTCGATACTTAGGGTGCCTTTCATCAAGCCTAACCAGTTGCTGTACACTAGAGTTTTGTCTTCAGCATCAACGGCGGCAACGGAATCTTCGCAGTCCATAATAGTAGTCAGGGCCGCTTCAACCAATACGTCTTTAACGTTTGCAGCATCGCTCTCGCCAATAGGATGAGTCGGGTCTAGCTGAATTTCAAAATGCAGGCCGTTGTGGGCAAATAGCAAGCTGGAAGGCGCGCTAATGTCTCCCTGATATCCTTGCCATTGTTCAGTATTTGCAAGGGTAGTCTCATCGCCATCAGTAAGGGTAATAACCAGTTTGCCCGATTCGATTTTGTATTCAGTGACATCAGCATGGCTGCCTTTCGCGAGCGGTATCATACTATCTAAGTAGTCTTTGGCTTTCGCAACTACTTTAGCACCGCGTACGGGGTTATAGCTTTTGCCAGGCTCGGCGCCACCGTCATTGCTAATAACATCAGTGCCGTATAATGCGTCATAAAGGCTTCCCCAGCGCGCGTTTACCGCGTTAAGCGCATAGCGAGCATTATTGATTGGCACTACTAACTGTGGCCCAGCCATAGTTGCAATTTCAGCGTCTACATTTTGTGTTTGTGCGCTTACTTGCGATGGTTGCTCCACAAGGTAACCAATGCTTTTTAGAAAGTCGGTATATTCATTTCCATTTACCGGATTACCAGCTTTGTGGTAGTCGTCGATAGCGCGCTGAAGCTGTTCGCGTTTTTCTAATAACGCTCGATTTTGAGGAATAAATTTTTCGAAGAGGGTTTCTGCACCTTGCCAGAAGGTGTTTTGTTCTACGCCTGTGCCAGGAAGCGCTTGTTCATTGATAAATTTGTCGAGTTCTGCGGCAACCTGTAGTCGGCCTCTAGTAATATATCCTTGCATAACTACCTCTATACATTTTTCTGTTAACCCAGTGTAGTGTGTATAGAGATAGTTTTTTAATTTATGGTTTGTATTTTTGCCATATTTCTTGTGAATGTTTAGCCCGCATTCATTTCACTAGCCACATCGCTTATCAATCGACGCAACCAAATATGACCTGCATCGTGATGAAGTAGGGCACTCCACGCCATTTTTAGTGCAATAGGTGGTATGTCAAAAGGCGGCTCTTTAATTACTACGTCTGGGTCGTGCTTAAACAAACGGGCTGCTTTGCTCGGCAAAGTAGCAATAAGTTTCTGCTTTTTCGCAATTTGCAAGGCCGCGTGGTAATGGCGAGTAAAAACGCGGATAGCACGTTGTTTTCCTATCTTGGTCAGTTCAGCATCAACCCACCCCAACTTTTGAACTTCATTCGGGTCAATACCAACGCCAACACCAAAGCCTGTTTTACTCACCCATATATGCTGAGCATTTAAGTAGCCTTCAAGATTGCATTTTTCCACTAGCGGGTGATCTGCGCTCATTACGCAGCTAAAAGTGTCGTACCAAATAACTTTTTGGTGAAACGACAGCGGCAGTTCGTCGAAGCGGTTAATTGCCATATCCACTTTACCTTGCTCTACATCGTGAAACGTCACGTCACTCGGTGTAATAAGGTCAAGGGTAATATTAGGCGCTAATTCGGCCAGTCTTCCGACGAGTTCAAGTAACAAGGTACTTTCTGCATAGTCACTGGTCATAATGCGAAAAGTTCTGTCGCTGGTTAACGGGTCGAAATCAGTTTCAGGCTGAATCGAGCTTTCCAATCGACTTAGCACATCGCGAATAATCGGCTGCAGTTCAAGTGCACGCTTTGTGGGAGTCATGCCATCGCTGGTACGCACTAAAAGTGGATCTTTAAACAGATCGCGAAGTCGTTTTAATCCGTTACTCATTGCTGGCTGAGTAATGCTTAGCTGGTTTGCAGCTTTGGTTACACTTCCTTCGCGCAGCAACACATCTAAATAAACTAATAAATTCAGGTCGACCTTCGCTATATTCATTATTCTAATGCTCTTATTAAACCTTATTAAACAAGCCTATTATAAAGCTTTTTTATTTGATTGTCAGATAAGCGTTTAGTCTTAAATTTGTTACGGCATTATTTGTAACTTATTGAAAGTAATAATGTATGTGGCTTGATTATGGGGCGGTGGAAAATATGGCTTCTTTTATTTTTGCTAAAAAGCATAAATGAAATGAATAGCGTGCAGAAAAAAGGGCACCCTAAGGTGCCCTGTAGGAAAGGTTGGGATGCTTTCCGTTTAACTCATTGCCTGTTCGCGTTATACGTCGAACTGGTTCATGGTGTTATCTTCACCAGACGCTTTAAGTGCACCTTCACCAGAGAAGTACTCTTTATGCGTATCGCCTAGGTCAGAACCTGCCATTGCCTGGTGCTTAACGCATGCTAGGCCTTGGCGAATTTCTTGACGCTGCACACCGCGTACATAAGCAAGCATACCTTCTTCACCGAAGTAGCCTTTTGCAAGGTTGTCTGTAGACAGGGCCGCAGTGTGATAAGTCGGTAGCGTGATAAGGTGGTGGAAGATGCCTGCTTCACGCGCTGCATCAGCTTGGAAGCTCTTAATCTTCTCGTCCGCCGCTGCTGCAAGTTCGCTGTCGTCATAGTCAGCAGACATAAGTTTCGCGCGGTCATAACCAGAAACGTCTTTACCTTCTTCTGTCCAAGCATCGAATACTTGCTGACGGAAGTTAAGCGTCCAGTTGAATGATGGAGAGTTGTTGTAAACTAGCTTTGCGTTTGGAACTTGCTCGCGAATAGCGTTAACCATTTCAGCAATTTGACCAACGTGCGGCTTTTCAGTCTCAATCCAAAGTAGATCAGCGCCGTGTTTAAGTGACGTTACACAGTCAAGTACTACACGGTCGAAACCAGTGTTGTCTTTAAAGCGGAACAAGCCGTTTGGTAAGCGCTCAGGCTTAACAAGTTTGCCACCTTGTTTAAGAACTAGGTCACCTTCAGTTAGGTCGTCTGCGCCTGCAACTTCAGTCGTTTTAAGGAATGCATTGTACTGAGCAGCTAGGTCTCCTTCTGAAGTAGAAACAGGGATCTTTTGAGTAAGGCCAGCACCTAGTGAGTCGGTACGAGCGACGATTACACCTTCATCAACACCTAGCTCAAGGAATGCATAGCGTACTGCGTTGATCTTAGCTAGGAAGTCTTCATGAGGCACGGTTACTTTACCGTCTTGGTGACCACATTGCTTCGCATCAGATACCTGGTTTTCGATTTGGATACAGCATGCACCCGCTTCAATCATTTGCTTTGCAAGTAGGTACGTTGCTTCTTCGTTACCAAAGCCCGCGTCGATATCCGCGATAATTGGAACTACGTGAGTTTCGTAGTTGTCGATTTCAGCTTGAACAGCAGCAACATCGCCGCCATTTTTCTTCGCGTCGTCTAGTTTATGGAAAAGGTCACCCAATTCACGAGCGTCAGCTTGGCGAAGGAAAGTGTATAGCTCTTCGATAAGTGCAGAAACTGACGTTTTCTCGTGCATAGATTGGTCAGGAAGAGGACCAAACTCAGAGCGTAGTGCTGCTACCATCCAACCTGAAAGGTATAGATAGCTTTTATTCGTTGTGCCCTGGTGCTTTTTAACTGAAAGCATTTTCTGTTGGCCCACAAAGCCGTGCCAGCAGCCTAGAGACTGTGTGTACTGAGACGAATCTGCGTCGTATTCAGCCATGTCTTTGCGCATGATGCTTGCTGTGTAGCGAGCAATGTCTAAACCTGTTTTGAAACGGTTTTGAACCTTCATACGTGCAGCGAACTCTGGGTTGATACCTTCCCAAGCTCCGTTTTGTGCTGCCTTTAATGTGGCGAAGTTATCAATGTCTTGTTGATATTGCGACATGAGCGTCTCTCCCGACTATAATTAAAATTCTTAACGTTGTTTGTGTTCACGCTGTAGGGCGTTCCCGTTGATTCCATTTCATCCTAGTGCCGTAGTTCGAATAATAGAAATATATATTTTGCATTACGGTCATTTATTCTGTGAATGTTTCTTTGAGTCGTTGTGCCACCGAATTTCTATCAAATTTAGAAAATAATAATTCAGTTGTTTGAAGAAATGAGGCGTACGAGCCTAGTCGTTTACCGCTAAAAAATTGAAAGAAGCCTTACGAGAACTGTGCGCGAAAGTAATTAGAAGAGGCACACTTGAAGTTGTTCGCCTATATTTAAGCTACCTTTTGTTGATAGTGATGTTTTGCGAGTGCATTTAGCTGAACCCTGCGCGCTTTCACGTAGTTGCGTAAAGTGGTTAGGATAAGGCGCAAACGCTAGCAAATAAAAGCTTACAAAACGTGAGGTTGCTGCGAAGAGTGTTTTACTGTTAAAGCATTAATTCTGTTGCTTTTTTCAGCTGTCTATTAGCTAAAAGGGTAATAGCTTTGTAATGAGGGTCGGGGTAACTTTAGCGATAAGTTATTGTAGCTAGGCTAAATTGATATAACGGTATTGATTCGGCTATAGGTCTTTGATTGTAAATTGAAAAAGTGGGCGTTATGAGTAACAGTGTATTGTCGTCGGTTGATCAGAGAACCAAGCTTGTAGGGGAAAACAGGCTTGAGCTTTTGATGTTTCGGCTTGGAACCCGCCACATCTTTGCCATGAACGTCTTTAAAATTAAAGAGGTTATTAACGTACCCAAACTCAACATTATGCCTGGCTCCCACAACAACCTCAAAGGTGTAATGAACTACCGCGGCAGCTCTATTCCAATTATAGACTTGCGTCAGGCAATAAAAATGCGCGGTGCAGCCACTGAAGCTACGGCTAAAAACGTAATTATCACTGAATACAATAGAAGTGTGCAGGGCTTTATTATTGGCGAAGTTAAAAACATCGTAAATACTTCCTGGGGTACCATACAGCCGCCCCCAAGCGGCATTGGTAAGTCTAACTATTTAACCGCCATAACTCAGGTGAATGTTGAGGGTAAACAAGAGCTGGTTGAGATAATTGATGTCGAAAAAGTGCTCGCGGAAATCATCGATTACGACACATCCATCTCCGAAGAAGTGTTAGATCAAGGTATTGTTAATCACTTTTTAGGTAAGAAAGTGTTGATAGTTGATGATTCCAGCACGGCAAGAAAACAAATTAAAGACACCTTAGAGCAGTTAGGTATCAGTATTATTGAGCGAAAGAACGGCGCAGAAGCCTTGGCGCTACTAAAACAGTGGGCCGATGAAGGTAAAAAACCTACCGATGAAATCTTGCTTATGTTCACTGATGCAGAAATGCCGGAAATGGACGGTTATAGGCTTACCTCAGAAGTACGAAACGACCCGCGTATGAGCAACCTGTTTATCGCATTAAACACCTCATTAAGTGGCAGTTTCAACGATGCTATGGTTGAAAAAGTAGGTTGTAATAGATTTATCTCTAAATTTCAGCCCGATATGCTTGTAGACGTGGCGCAGCAGCGCATGCGTGAATACCTTGCTGCTCAAAGCAAATAGATTTCCTTTCTTAAAAACCCTTCAATTAGACGAGGTGACTAAAATGGTCATCTCACCACAAGCTTATTTTATCCAAAAGCTTTGAGCATATTGTCTGCCTGATTTACACTATTACCTTTTATCGCTTTATAAACACTAATGAATCATTCGCGATAATATCGATTTTGCGGTAACTGCGGCTAATAACGTCAGCAGGTATCTTTACTTACTCAGGGAAGTTTAAATGATTAAACAATTTGTTCGCACATCATTGCTAAGTTGTGCGTCTATTGCTGTTCTTGCAAGCTGTGGTATCACTGAATCTAAGACTGAATCAGCAAACGTAAACAGTAGTCAAATCAAAGGCGTGCCGAAAAATATCATTATGGTTGTTGCCGACGGCATGGGGCCTGCCTACACAACCGCTTACCGTAATTATGTAGATGACCCGTCAACACCGGAAGTAGAGACGGTTGTATTTGACGATATTTTGGTGGGTAACGCGTCGACTTACCCCGCTCGTGTATCGGGTTATGTCACCGACTCAGCCGCTGCTGCAACAGCACTTGCTACCGGCGTGAAGTCATACAATGGTGCAATAGGTGTAGACGTTAATAAGCAGCCGGTAAACTCGGTGATGTACCATGCTAAGAGCAAAGGTATGCGAACTGGTTTGGCGGTTACATCTCAAATTGTTCACGCAACACCAGCATCATACATTGCGCACAACGAAAGCCGTAAGAACTACAACGAAATTGCTGAAGATTTCTTTGATGTGCGCGCAAACGGCGAGTTCGTGGCAGATGTAATGTTAGGTGGTGGCACTTCTTACTTTGAACGTGAAGACAGAGATATTTTGGCGCAGTTCATTGATGAGGGCTACGAATATGCCGATTCATACAACCGCTTGGCGTCGGTACCAGCAGGAAGTAATGTACTTGGCCTGTTTGCTCCTGTGGCGCTACCTGCGGTACTTGATGATAAGCGTAAAAACCGTCTTAAGTATTTAACTCAACATGCTATCAAGCACTTAGAAAACGACAACGGCTTTTTCCTTTTAGTTGAAGCAAGCCAGGTAGATTGGGCAGGCCACGCGAATGATATCGCTTCTGCCATGGCTGAAATGCACGACCTAGCGTTAACCATGGAATATCTGCGCGACTATGTAAAAGCTAACCCGGATACACTGGTTGTACTAACTGCTGATCATAGCACCGGCGGTTTAACAATTGGCGCAAATGGTGATTACCGCTGGAGCCCTGAACACCTTAAGTCTATGTCTGCCTCAGTAATGACGATAGCGCTGAATATGGCTAATGAAGAAAATCCTGGCGAGTATGTTGCGCAGAAGCTTGGGCTTTCGTTAAGCGAAGAAGAGTTAGCCACGTTAAATAGTGTATCGAATCAAGATGATGAAACGCGCTTTATGGCGGTGAAAACCTTCCTAGATTCAAAAACAAATACAGGGTGGACTACAGGCGGCCATACCGGTGTAGATGTTGAAGTGTTTGCTTTTGGCGCTGGCTATCAGTCGTTTATGGGGCAAATTGACAATACCGATATTGCTAAAACCATTTTCAGTTTTATTGATAAAAAACAGCCTATGAAAATCGATAATGACGCAAATGAAGTATCAAGAAAGGTGACCACCAACATTGAGCTTACGTCAGACGAAGATGATGACGGCTTATGCGATTTCAAAGAAGACTGGCGCTGTAACTAAACGTCGGGTAAACGGGCGAGCTAAGGCTTTTGTAGCAAGTGTAATATTGAAGCAACACATAGGCAATAGAACTTAACTAAAATGGAAGCGCCGGCGTTTTTTAAACAGGCGCTTTTCTTTTATTTACAAAAAAGATATTAGCAAAAAAGAGGTCAAACGAGAGAATGGAAAGCGAAATGCTATCGTTACTGCAGGATATTTATGACGAAGTCGAGCCTATGCTTGGCATGGGGAAAGTCGCAGACTATATCCCGGCGTTAGCCACGGTTAATCCTCGTCAGTTTGGTATTTCTATTTGCGATATCAATGGGCACATCACGTCTATTGGTGACGCTAGCGTTCCCTTTTCAATACAAAGCATCTCAAAAGTTTTTAACTTGGTTTTGTCCATCAATCACTACGGTGAAACCATGTGGGAGCGGGTCGGGTGTGAGCCATCTGGGCTGCCGTTCAACTCCTTAGTGCAGTTAGAATACGAACATGGTATTCCGCGCAACCCTTTTATTAACGCAGGCGCGCTGGTGGTAAGCGATATGGTGCAATCGCGCTTTGCATCACCTTTTATTGCCATGAGAGATTTTGTAAGACGGTTAAGCTGCAATGGGGAAATTATAGTTAATAAAGAAGTTGCTGATTCGGAGTTCGAACACCGTTCTCGTAACGCGGCAATGGCCTATTTGATGAAAGCCTATGGCAATTTTGAAAATGATGTCGAGGATGTGCTTCGTAATTACTTTCATAACTGCGCATTAGAAATGAGTTGTGAAGATTTAGCGCGATCTACGAGCTTTCTTGCTAACGCGGGCTTTTCAACCTGCGCGAATGAGCAGGTATTAACGCCTTACCAAACTAAGCAAGTGAATGCATTGCTTGCAACTAGCGGTATGTATGACGAAGCGGGCAGCTTTGCTTTTAAGGTGGGGTTGCCGGGCAAAAGTGGGGTAGGCGGTGGTATTGTTGCCGTGGTACCTGGTCGATTCACTATTTGCGTATTTTCTCCTGCTCTTAACAGCGTAGGGAACTCTCAGCTAGGCGTGGCGGCGCTAACTTCACTAAGTGAACGGATAAACTGGTCTATTTATTAGTAGCCCGTCAATTCCATAAAGCCGCTCCCCGAGTGGGAGCCCTCTACTTCAACTCGTCCCTCATAGTAGGGAAATAAACTGCTATTCCACTGTTTTTCTTTGAACGCGCTAACGGAAATATCAATATTTTTTGTCGGTAACTGTATGCGCCAAGAGGTGGGAACGGAACGCACTGAACTATCATGTTCGTTTCCCTGCTTGCCATCTTGTTTAATTAACTCATAGCCTATTGGCGTAATAGATAGGTTGGCTTGCTCGACGGTCTCTTTCATTCCATTTTTATTTATGAAGCTGGCCGTTGTGAATACTTCAGTGTTTTGAGTTTCGTTTTTCTCTTCGCGGTCAGTATTCGCATGCATTCGAAACGCCATAAGTTTGCTTCCGTCGTTTAAGTGCAGTGAAAACCAGTCCCATCCTAATGCCTCACTGTTGGCCAAATGGCTTGTCCATTCGTGATCAAACCAGCCTTTACCCTCAACCTTTATGTTATTGCCTTCTATATTCATTGTTCCCTTCGCATCGATGAAGGGCTGACTGTAATAGTAAGACCGAAGACGTTCGTCTTGCGTTTTTTTGCTATAGCCATTATCGCCTTGCTTTATAAAAAGGCCCGAAGTGTCTAAGTTGAGCGCAACCTTAACGGCTTTATTCATTGGAACTACTTCATTATTTAACTGTGTATTTGCAGGTAAAGCTCTATCAGCAGTACCGTTTCGAGAGCCATCCTTTCTAGGTAGCGCGCCTTCAGAAGGTTTGGAGGTTGCATTAGGTAGCTGATTTGTATCGCGTGTATGTTGTTGACCAAAAGCAAAGCTCAATGTGGAAGGAAACATGGCTCTTCTATCTGCCGTGGCTTTTGATACTGGCTCAGTCTGTGCTGCCTTCCATACCCAATCATCTATAACCGCAGTAAAGGGGGCTGGTTTGACGTAAGCGTTGCCTACGCCGCCATTCGCAAATCGCTCTTCAAAATAGTGGTGTTCTAGGGTGTGCAGTGAGGCATGTCCCATCCATTGTTGTCCGTTAGCCCAATTTCGCACGACTGGCTCATAAGTACTTTTACCGGAGGCTGCATCAGTATTGAATCGAAAAAGCGTATACTGCAAACCGAATTCCTGACCGTCTTCGCTACTTAATACAAAGGTTAGGTACCACCATTCTAATTGGAAGTCGGGGTGGCTTTTATGATCTTCAGGAAGCTCAACATACGTGTTTCTTTCTACTGAAGTAAAGGCATCGCTAGATTGCATCTCGCCAAAGAAACCACGAGGTGAAGAGGCTTTTGGCGACTCACTACTTTTGCTTTGCTCTTTTGTATTCAAACTGTCATTGCAGGCAGACAAGAATGAGCAAGTGAGAAAAAGCAATAAACAGCTAAATTTGCTGAAAGGCCAAGGAGAATAGTGGCTATTGCGATTTAATCTATACCTCATAGCTGCACTTCCTGTCTTAAGTCAATTTTGGGTTTGAGTTTCCCTAAAGGTAATAAAAGTACCAGTGAAACGATAAGCAGAGAAAGACCCACACTGGACAGAATAACGTCTACTTCAATTGAAAGAGGGTACACCCAGTTAAACGCGTATCGATTGACTAAATTTATAAAGACGTAAGCTAAGTAAATGCCAAAGGGTATGGCAAGCAGTGCTGAAACCAAACAAAGTAACAGGTACTGCATAAATAGCGATGTCTTAACTTTTAGCTGGCTCACCCCCAATGCTCTTAGCACAGACAGTTGCGCCGAACTGCCTATAGTCAAAACAGTAAGGGACACCGCGAAGGCAATGCCCGCAACGAGCAACGTCGTTATATTCAGGCCGTCGGTCAACACAAAGGTGCGGTCAAACGTATTCATGGAGGTATCTAAAAGCGCTTGCCTGCTATACAGGGTTATGTCGGCTTCATCTCCAATGTGAGCTTTTAGCTGTTGTGTGAGCTTATCTTTTTTGAAGGCAGCGTCGCTACTTGCCGTGACCTCTTGGTTGCCGGTTGGCTTGGGATATATAGCCAGTACGCCGGAAAATAAGCTATTTCTCACTGAAATGTTATTCTGGTTAAATAAAGGAAGTGGCGCTAATATCTGCCCATTAATATTGCCATAATCAGGATATATACCAAGCACTTTCCACTCAGGCCGTATTGAAAAAATTTTTGTATTTGAAGGTTCATCGGCAAAGTCGTCGGCAGAACTGGTTCTCGCCCCCTTAGCTTTGTTAGTTGCTGAATTCGTAGATTGGCTAACGTTTGAACTACTTTCACTTAACCCTTTTCGAAACCTTATATTAGCTATATTCAGCGTGTCGCCTAATTCTGCATTAAGCGCGAAGGCTAGTTGCTGATTAATAAATATTCCTTTCCCTTCCACAAACGCACGCCAAGCTGTACTAAGGTCGTTATTCATTACATTATCGAGGACCAGGCCCTTTTTACCTTTTTCATGAACAGGGTAACTACTAATAGAAACGTAAGTTGGGGTGGGGGTTATTACTTCATTTATTTTTTCTGTGCCGAATAAACTTATCACGTCACCCTCAGCTTTTAGCAAAGGCGTCACCGCCAGCGGTGATAGTGAATTGGCTGACAGTGATTCTACATTACTGAGTGGCGCGTCGGTATAAAGGTAGAAAGGCGCGTAAAGTCTTTGTTCTAACCATTGTTCCGTTGCACTTCTAAAGCTGTCGGTCATGGTATTCATGCCGATATTTGCTGTTAACGCGATAAAAAATGCGCAAACAGCAAGGCGTGTTTTACTAGACAGTAAATGCATATTAGCAATCACGTAATGAAATACGGGCCATTGTCTTGGCGCAAACGTGGTGAGTAGCTTTGCTACGATAGGTAGCCACAGAAGCACGAGTACGCAGCTGGTGAGGAGTAATAACGCGACAAAGAGTAGTGCAGATGCCGTAGAGGTAATAAAGGCTTCAGCAATAAATAGAAAAACCAAGGCAGCTGCTGATACAAGGCCTACAGTCCATTGCCGCATCATTTTCTTTTTAGCGGGCCGCACAGTTAACGAATTTGAAAGCTTAACTATAGAAGTTAAAGAGAAAACGACTAAGGACGTAAAAGTCGTTATTAACGCGAATCCAAAAATAAAAAGCAGGTTTACGTCAGGGGTAATGAATACGGCATTAAACAACGACGTGAAGGTACCGCTTATTACCGGTGATAACCATGACGCGGCTTGAAAGCCTATGAACATGCCAATTGGTATACTTATCATGCAGTAAACCATAAGTTCAGTAAAAAGAGCGCTACTTAAAACTCCTTTAGATATGCCAAGTTGGCGAAGCCTTATAACGTTAGGCAGCCGTGTGCGGTACATTAAGTTTAGCGCGTTCAGCACTATAAAAAGTGATACCACGCCCATAAGCGCACTCATTGCCCACAGGTTCAATCTAAAGCTATCCGGTAACGAGCCAGTATCATTGCCGCTGTCGTTACTTGATTGTTTAACCGCTACCCCAAGTAATGCTTCTATTGTTTCAAGATCTATTTCGGAAAGCGGCGAGAGAGCCACTAGGCCAGCGAGCGGTACAAAACTTTTTTGCTGCTTTGAAATATCATTAGCGTCAGGCTGGGTATTATCTTTGCTGAGGGCATTGTCTTTACTATCTTTACTATAAGAAGGGCTTATTCCTCCTTTATAAAAGTCATCAATAGAGACCAAAATCGTATCTTGCGGCACAAGACTACTTACATAAGCGTTAACCGTTGCTGGCCATTGCGGGGGATGCGTCGAGGCTTTATGGTTCTTATTTAGCGTATTGTGACAGCTTAGTTTGGCATTTGTAACAGGGTGAAGCAGCCCGTTTACAGAAAAGGAGGTCGTAGAATTAGCACGCAATATTCGAGCAGCAGAAGCTGGCTTACTTTCTCCAGCTCTCAAAGAAAGAGACGATAACAAAGGGTCTTCATCAGTAGCTCGAAAGGTACTTCCTAGAAGAGGCTGGGTATCAACGCCAAGCAACTTGAGGGCAATGGGTGTTGCTTCCTCACCACTGCATGAAAGGGTAATGCTGCTTTCAGATATAGCTATAAGCTGAGTAAAGCCATGCCTGCGAAGGATGGCATAATCTTCCTTTGTAAAGCCTTCATGAGTAAAGCGCTGATGCGCTGCCTGCTCTTTTACAGAGCGCTCATGTGCAGAGTACTCATGTGAAGAATGCTCATGTTTAACGCTGCCTTGTGAGTGTTTACCTTGTTCAAGCTGTGCATTGCTGCCGACCGGGGTGATGATACTGCCAGCCAAAAGCCCTTGATTCGACTGCAATAGTTCACCCTGTGTTGCGCCTTCGTTTATCAGCAAAACGGTAACAAGCCCGGCATTGGCCAAAACTATTGCGACCATAATGAGCAAGGGTTCCCACGGTCTATGCCTTGCCATAGCAAGAAGACTAGAGATACTCAGAAGTAATGTGCGCAACAAGGCAGCTTCTCACTCTTTAATGGCGTATTTGTAACAATATTCATATCGCTAAATATCTCTACCGTTACGCTTATTTACGTAAACTGGTGGTGAAACAGTGCCATGTATTACATTTCCAGACTCTATGCTTTCAGGCCTGACATCTTCTAATACGCCTTTATGCAGTCGCAAAACAGAATCCGCTTTTATCGCAACGTCTTGACTGTGGGTAACTACCACAAGGGAGGTGTTAGCTTGTTTACAGGTTTCAAAAAGTAAGTCTGACACTATTTCGCTAGTGGTCTCATCCAAGTTGCCGGTGGGTTCGTCGGCTAAAATAAGCGAGGGGCGATGTACGAGCGCTCGGGCTATGGCACAGCGCTGCTGTTCCCCTCCAGATAATTGGCTTAGCGGTTTTTGCGCTAAGGGTAGTATTCCAAGTTCATCCATTAACGCTAATTGATAGTCTTTATCAAAATTACCTTTTAGCTTTGCGGTAAAGGCAATGTTGTCCCATACGTTAAAGCAGTCGAACAAGTTAAAGCTTTGAAACACAATACCTAAATGCTGCTTGCGAAAATTATCGATATCCCTAGCTTTAGATGTATTATCGAGCTTGCTATAGCCAGCAATCGACAATCCGTTTACTGCAATGTCTCCGCCGTCGGGAGTCTCAAACCCAGCAATAAGCGACAGCAAGGTAGATTTACCGCAGCCAGACGCCCCCTGAATACTCACCGATTCACCTGTCTTTACGGTAAGGCTAAGGTTGTTTATAAGCTCAACCCCTGTCTTTGAAAAGGATTTCTTTAAGTCTTTTATTGTCAACATAGCTCAGGATTAAAGGTTCAGAGTTAGAGATTCAGGGTTAACACTACGGTGTTCAAAATACAGGGTTAAAGGCTCAATGCTATAGCGTAAAAATATGGGCCTAATCGTGGTGTCAATAATCATAGGGCACACAGTAGGTCGAATTTCAGGCTCTCGCGGCTAAAATATACTAAATGCCCATACACGCTAATAAAATTAATTGTTTTTCTATCTGAGAGTATACGTATAGTTCAGGATTTTTGGTTAAAAAACGAGAGGGGAATTCAATGTTCTATTGTTCCTAGGTGTCTTGTGACACCAGAAGGTGTCTTAACTTACGCCATGGGGCAGGGGCTTTGAACTAGAAATTAAAAAGGGGCTGTAAGCCCCTTCTAGTTTGTATCGTTACTGGTTAATGAAGTTATCGAGCTCTTCGCCAGTGATTTTCTTGATTTGTGCAAATAAATACCAAAGCGCGGCAATAAGTAAAATCATGCTCGGGATCACAATGACAGGGTAGCTAAGCGCTGTCATTCGACCCAGCTCTTCAGTGTAGGCCGTTGTGCCCGGTTCACTGACCAATATCATTTTTGCCAAAATATAATTAAGCGCTGAAGAGAGGAAAAACGAACTCGCGACAATATAAGAGCTTACCGCCACCTTCTTTTTAAACTCTGGCTGCTTTCCCTTGGCATCTAGTACCTGATTGAGGTGAGGCCAGTTTATGATCTGGTCGTTAAGAATAAGCATTTTTACCAAGGGTTTGTTAGTGTACTGGGTCACTAACACCGCTATACCGATAATGCCCGGAATGGCCGCTTCTTTTATCGCAATATACTCTGCTGGCAGTTTGAGTAAGCTAAACCCGCCAGTAAGTAACACGCTGATAATCCCAAGAACAGAAAAGCCGTTTACCTTTCCTGATTCTTTTAGGTCCCATAGACCGTAACCAATAGGGAAGCTAAGTGCGGCTACAATACTCCATGCTGGCCCTAGGTAATCTTCTGAACTTGCATAGCTCATCAATACCACAGGAATAACAATGTTAAACGCGAGGTTGCCGAAAAAGCCTTGATTCTTTTGAGTAGGTTCTTGTACTGCTGACATATCTTTTAATAACGTCTTATCTTAAAGTCAATTATACGGAAAGTAATTAGCGTGCCCAGTGCCATGCGGCAAATAAGCCGCCAATAAAGCCAAACAGATGATATTCAAAGGAAATAAATTTTGATGTGGGAAGTACACCAACCAGCATTCCACCATATAGTGCCGCAACCACAAGTGAAATAAGCAAATAACGAACTTTATTACTTCTAAAGCCAGCCAACACTAAAAAGCCGAAATAACCATATACCATTCCGCTTGCGCCTATATGTGTGGCGGTTCTACCAAACAGCCATACGCCTAAGCCGCCTATAAGCAGTGCACTTATCGTTGCGATGAGAAACGTACGTTTTCCCCATTGCATAGTAAGCCACATGAACAGCAAAAGAGGCACCAAGTTGGCCATCAAGTGCGTCGGTGTTCCATGAAGAAAAGGTGCTGTAAAGATATAAGGCAGACTTGATAGGGTACGAGGCACCACACCAAACTGATTAAGAGCATTGCCGGTAAGTAAATTTGCTACTTCTACTACGATTAAAAGTGCGCCCAACGTTAGCAGAACGCGAATTTGAAATGAAAGCGGCTTCATAAAATGGCCCCTTAAATAGATTACAAAATTATATGGGGAAGGTAGCGAGAAAGGTCCTGTGTGATCGCTGAGGCATCTTCTCTTACCGAAATACCCGCTGGCATGTCATCTACTAACCAACTACCTATAAGCGTATGATTACCTTCAAAAACGGGCAATGGTTCAAAAGCTTGAACAATAAAACCTTCTTCGCCGTAAGGGCCATCACTCAAAACGCTCTCAACACCACTTTCAATAATTGATACGTTGGCACCCTCTCTAGAAAATAGGGGCTTTTTAATCCACTTTCCGGACAAACTATTTGCGTTTATTTCGTCTGAAAAATAAGCGGGAAGTAGGTTAGGGTGGCCTTCAAACTTTTTCCAAAGCTGGGGAAGCAGCGCTTTATTTGAAATAATTGATTTCCACGCGGGCTCTAACCAATTTACTTGGGCGTCTTCTAATACGTCGCCAAACTCTTCGCGCAGCATAAATTCCCAAGGGTAAAGCTTAAAACAATCAGTAATAGGAGCATCTTGAAGATCAGTAAAAACGCCTGTGTCTGCTAATCCAATATCTTCGATAAACACAAAGTCAGCTATAAGCCCTGCTTCTTTAGCGCAGTCTTGAAGGTATTGCACAGTACCGCGGTCTTCAACGGTATCTTTACAGCACGCCATATGCAGTTGATTTATGTTGTAGTGCAAGGCAATTTCACGAAAGCGATGGACTAACTTTTCTTGCAAGCTGTTAAACTGATCGGCATGCAGAGTAAGTTTGCCTGCATCGACATTTTGCGAAAGCCACAGCCATTGCCAAAAACCGGATTCATACAAGCTGGTGGGCGTATCTGCATTATTTTCTAGCAGCTTAGCTGGCCCTTTGCCACTGTAGACAAGGTCAAGGCGAGAGTATAAACTTGGGTCTCTTTCGTTCCAGCTATTACGCACTAAATCCCAATGCTGCTCGGGGATGCAAAAGCGAGTAAGTAATTCCTCACTATTCACCACATCTTCGGTAACCGCCAGACACATTTGATGTAACTCGGCAGTGGGGTCTTCAATGTCGTTTTCAATTTGTGAGAGTGTGAATTGGTAGTAGGCACTTTCATCCCAGTACGGTTCGCCGTACATGGTGTGAAAATGGAAACCAAACTCATTGGCCAACTGCTGCCAGCCCTTACGAGGCTGGCAAGGCATTCTAAACATTCTTATCCGCCCCAGCCGCCTTTACGGCTGCTGCTACCCCAAGATGACTTAGCGCGCACACTGCTGCCAAACCCGCCTCGTTTCATAGTGCGGTTCACCGTTGGTTTTGGTTTGTAAACGCTTTTATTTACCCGGTAATTTCTTTTTCGAATATCGCCATCGAACACATAGCCGTCTGCCGTTATCCAGCGTGAACGAAACGGTGAGTTATATGAATAGGAAGTATATAAGGGTTGCGAGTAGTAGCGACTTGGTGAAAGTAAAGAGCTCACCATGTAGCCTGCCATGAAAGGCATGAAAAAGCTGCCGCTACTATTATTCACATATTGGCACTGGTTAGGGCCAAATTCATGTTCGCAGTCGTACTCAGAGCTAAAGCGCGGACTGGTGCGCATGGCCTCGTCCACCGCTGTCTGATAGGCAGCTTCACAGCGCTCTACCGCATCTGGGAAGTCTTGCTTACAATCTTCTAGCGATGTGTAAATAGTGGCATCTTCTTTTTCCCCGCCACAACCACTGAGGATGACGCTAGCCACGCCTAACGCTAAAGGCTTAACGTTAAAACCTTTACGCATACTATTAAGGTTAATGTGCTTAGTGCGCTTCATAACAGGCCGCTCACTTTGCTGGTTATCAACAATTTGACGTTCTATGTTGCTTTTATCAGTCATTGCTGCCCCCTTAATAGGTCATGCAAGCGGCGTTTAGTAAGCCTACGGCAATGGACATACTGGCCAGCATTACACCTGCAGAAACTTCATTATTGTTAATACGTTCTGCAATTTTAGGCATAAAGCTGAAACGTAATATGGCAAACGCCAAAGACTGAGCAACAACCGCAACGAGCGCCCAAATAGCAAAATCTACCACAGCAACAGAGTTTGAGGCCGCGCTGCCAAGCGCTATAGCAAAACCGATAATAGCCCCGCCAAATCCAATAGCTGCAGCTACATTTTTTTCTTCTTTTACCAGCTTCCATTCATCATGAGGTGTAACTAAGGCGTACACCAATTTGAAGATAAACAAGAAAACAATCGATAGGCCGAAGTACAGCGCAAAGTTATCCAGGCCGGCCAAAGAGTGCATAATGGTATCCATAGTTATTCCTTTTTTATTAACCGTTTATTGTGATGTCTGCAGGCTCAACATCGAAGCCTGTAGAAATCACTAAGCATCTGTCTAAATTGTTACCCACTTGTTTTTCTTCACCAACAACAAGCAAGGTCTCAACTCTATCGTTACTGATAGGACGTTCATACAACATCATAAACTGATCTGTTTTACTCACATCACCATCTTCTTCGTAGGTCGTTTCGGTTACCGCAACTGGCGGTGATTCGTCGCCCACAGCCCCCCATACACGAGTATATACCTTGCCTTCAAGTTCGTAGGTAGGCTGACTGATTACGCTCTTTAAACATTCATTCCACTGAGCTGTGTTGCCAATGGTTTTTGTCTCATAAAAGTACCAAAGTTTCACGTCAGTAATGTGGTTTTCTGATAGGCCACCATCGGTCACCACCTGTAAAAAGCCATCATCGTCAGTGTAAAAACGAAGCAGAGTGCCGCCAGTATCTAAGGGGGCTTCACCTACCGCTTGAATTAACTGAGAACGTGCAGCGCCTTCAATGGTTAACTCGGGCTCTAGTAGGGAAAGTTTTAAGTTATCTAACTCGAAAGAACCACCTAAATAAAGCCCCATTATTTCTGGCGACTTAGGTTCTGATTTCTTATTAGGTTCTGATTTTTTAAATAGTTTACTAAACATGTTTACGCCTCTTAATCAGCGTCCAGTGACGACCAGTTTATTGCATTAATGCGTCGCTCAGCGATGTAAAACAAGGTGTCACCTGGGTTTAACGTAGCGTCTAACGGTGGGTTCACCACCATTTCTTTCACAAGGCCATTGGGTGCATAACCGATAAAGATGGCGTCGTGTTTGCGCTTTAAATTGATAAATAACTTGGCAACGGAAATCGCTTGGCAACTTTGCGGTATTTTTACTGAAAATTGTGCTTGTCCTTCATCAATACTTAGCAAGTCGTGATGAAGCATACTGGAACCTGGATCAAATGCAGCTTTAACAAGCATTTCTATTGCAACACTAGGTGTGCATTCCACTTTAGGACAGTGGTCCTGAAGCAAATTTACTAAGCTGTCATCGTCGAAATAGGCCACTTGATGAGCATCAGGATTACGCTTGGTACAATAAAGCGCAGTAGTCATGGTGACATCATCTTGCGGGTTATCGATAACAATAGTTTTGGCAGAGCTTACACAAGCGCGGTCCATATCTTCGTCTTTGTTGAACGAATCTACTTTTACAAATTCAATGACGCCGGGCATGGGGTTGGTAATATCAGCTTTTACGCAAAGTACAATGTCAGGACGTTCAGACATTGCATCCCGTTCTTGAAGAATCAAGTCAAGCAGCATCATGGTGCGCTGCTCATTCCAACCAATCACCAAGATATGTTCATTAAGCATCAAGCTATTCATACCCAACAATCCTTTCTTCCACGTTAAAGAAACCCAAGCTGCAATTCGGCCAATTACCATGGCGAAAATACTCAAACCAAGCGGTATGACATAAAGCGCAACAACTAATTTTCCCGCTGGAGTGACGGGAGAGAGATCGCCATAACCTACCGTTGAAGCGGTGACCGCTAACCAGTAGACAAAATCGGTTTTAGCAATTAAGTCGTGTTCGCCTGCAGCGAAAAGAAGCCAATAGCTTGTTACTGCGTAAAACGCGGTCGCACCGACAATGGTGTACCAACGTGATTCTGCAAAATATTGCAGCATTATTTTTCGCAGTTTTATCCATGGAGACATAAAAGAAACAGCCCTTGTTATGCGTGCCCTTACTCTGCCTTGAAGTACTTGATTTGTCTAGGTTAGCGCTTTGCTTAACAGTAATTTACGCAGGAAATTATTGTAACAAGAATTAAAAATGGGAGCGCGTAGCTCCCATTTTTCTAACTTACTTGCCTAGAATTCGCGCTAGCTCGTCATCGGCCGAGGTTTTACCCCCTTTAATGCCTGCTTCGGCTAAGCGTTTTTCTAAATCGCTGCTCGATTCGTTGTTCGCTAACTCTTCTGCAGCTTGCAATTCAGCATTGCGCATCTTTTGCTTATCTTGAATACGTGACAGTGACTCTGTCGCCGTTTTCATTTTACTATTCGCACCCATGTGGCGTGAAGAAACCGCTACCTGCGCCTTCTGAACGCTTTCAGTGGCTTTTACCATATCCACTTGCTGCTCTAAGCGACGCAAGTTCGCTTTAGCTTGCTGAATATTATTAGCCAACTGCTTTTCAGACTGTTTGAACTGATCAAGGTAGGTTTGTTCTTGCTCACGTTCTTCTTTCAGCTCTGACACTTTCTGAGCACAGTCAAGAGCAAGCTGACGATCGTTATCTATCGCTTTACGCGCATGCTCTTCGTACTCGGCTATTGACGAGTTAAAGCTATCTACTTTTTGTTGAGAAAGTTTACATTTCGCCAAAATCTGCGTTCGTGCATGATCAGACTTGCGTAGTTCTTCTTTGGCTTCTCTGATTTCTTGTTCCAAAATTCGAATCGCCTGACTGTCTGCAACAGACTGCGCAGCTTCGGTAGCACCACCTTTTACTGCAGTAATTAGTTTTTTCCACACTGACATTCGCTTCTCCTTAAGAAGTAAATTTTAGTTAAGGTGTGTTTCGTAGGCATCTAAGAAAGATGCAACATTTTGAAACAAGGTTTCCACTTCAATAACAATACTTTCGGCTTTCGACTGGGCACTTAGTGCACCAAAGGCGGTGTAATATTCTTCGCCACCAATATTTGAAATACCTACCGTGGTTAGAGGAAACACCATATGGGTAGACAGTATTTCATGGTCAAGCGCAGGCTTATCTTTTACTTCCGACGCGGCGAACAAGAGACTTTCTACCAAAATTTGCTCACCGCTAATTGCAAGCCATGCATCAATGCCGTCTTGATTAGCAATAAGTAAGCAGTTTTCCTCATGTGTTACCACAAAGTCATCGTGCTCTTTAAATAAGGCTTCGATGCTTTCCAGTTCCCAGCTCATACCTTTCTCCTTTAGTTATTAAAGCGATAATGTTGAAAACGAATGTCGTATGCTCGGTGCTTTGTAACGCATTGCTTAGCTTACATCGGTGTTGAAACACAAAACCTAAAACCTAGCATTACCAAAAGAACAACCGCAGTTACTGTAACGACTATTTACGTCTTCGCCAATATCTTGACTTGCAGTGTAGACCTGTTGTGCCATAATCGTCAACATTAAATGCATGCTATAAGTGTAAAAAAGTGTGTTTTTGTAAAATATATATCACATTTGTGTGGTTTTGGAGGCTGGGTGAACACAGGAAATACGCAGAGTGCAAAGAATGCATGGCGACAAACGGTTGCAAGAGTCGTGAAATCTGAAATGTCTGTGCGCGGCGTAAAATATCAAGCGCTAAGCCAAAGGCTAGAAGAAGTTGGTGTGGATCAAAGCGCTGACAATTTAAGGAATAAAGTGAATAAAGGTATTATGGGGGCCGATTTATTGCTTCAGATTTTATACGTGCTTAAAGCTCGACCTTTAGATGCCGCGCTTTTAGAAGAAATCTTAACTGATCTTAGTGTTTCGAAAGAGTAGAATAGGGCAGATAAAAAAGTACCCAGCAAATGCCGGGTACGAACGATAAGGAATGTTATGGGAGAACATCATCACTATCTGGAGCAGATATTAATCGTTTAAGCATTTGCTCGCTAGTACAAAATTCAACTAGTGCGTATTTTGAACGATAAGTGGGTATTAATATCTATACTTATAGGCTGAGAGGTAGGATTTCTAAGACTTTGGTCGACATTGGTTTCTGTGAAATTCCGCAACTTTAGTATAGTTACCTCCTCTTGATATTGTGTTAAACCATAAAGAAAGCCACATAAATTGCGTTTAAATTAAGAATCTATTATCTATGAAACTATCTGAATTCAGCTTTTCGCTTCCGGAAAGCCTAATTGCAAAATATCCCACCGAAAACCGTTCAGCCAGTCGCCTTTTGCAGCTAGATGGTAAAACAGGCGAAGTACGCCACAGTATGTTTGCTGATATGGTCGAACTTTTAGATGAGGGCGACTTGCTGGTTTTCAATAATACCCGAGTTATTCCCGCACGACTTTTAGGTAAAAAAGAAACGGGCGGACAAGTAGAAGTGCTGATTGAACGCATTACCTCAGATAATACTGCCTTGGCGCATGTGCGCGCGAGTAAGGCACCTAAGCCGGGAACTAAGCTTATTCTTGAAGAAAAAGTAAACGTGACGGTTACTGGTCGAGACGAGGCGCTATTTATTTTGCAGTTTGACCACGATGAAACTGTGCTAACGCTGCTGGAAGCGCATGGGCATATGCCGCTACCTCCTTACATCGACCGTCCAGACGAAAACTCAGACAAAGAGCGCTATCAAACCGTTTACAATCAAAAGCCAGGTGCCGTAGCTGCACCTACAGCTGGGCTTCATTTCGATGACGCTATCTTAGAAGCGCTAAAAAAGAAGGGCGTTAACCTAGCGTTTGTTACCTTGCACGTTGGTGCCGGAACGTTTCAGCCTGTGCGCGTTGACAATATTCTAGAGCATAAAATGCACGCGGAGTTTGCCGAAGTCCCCCAAGAAGTCGTTGACGCTGTTCTAACCACAAAGGCCAACGGTAAACGGGTTATTGCAGTGGGTACAACCTCTGTACGCTCTTTGGAGTCAGCGGCAAAGGCAAGTGCAGAGCGCGGTGATGAAGAGGTTATTGCACCATTTAACGAAGATACTGAAATTTTTATCTATCCAGGCTTCGAATTTAAAGTTGTAGACGCCATGTTCACTAACTTTCACCTTCCAGAGTCTACGCTAATGATGCTAATTAGTGCATTTGCCGGTAAAGACAATGTGATGAATGCCTACCAAGAAGCGATAGGTAAAGAGTATCGATTCTTTAGCTATGGTGATTCTATGTTTATTGAGCGCTCCTGAGCACATTATAAGTCTACGCTTCTTAGCGCTTAGATTGGTGTTTTTCAGGCCTTTCTAGTTTTGTTACAGATAAACATAGATACGGGGCATGATCTCAGCCAAATTACTGGTATAATCGCCGCCAATTTATTTTTATACCCAGCGCAGAAGCGCGTAAAAGTGGGAATGCTTTCACATGCAATTTGAGTTGTTAAAAACCGAAGGCCGAGCACGTCGCGGTCGTTTGGTGTTTGAACGCGGTGTTGTCGAAACTCCAGCGTTCATGCCAGTAGGTACTTACGGTACTGTTAAGGGAATGACCCCTGAAGAACTAAAAGACAGCGGTGCACACATCTGTCTTGGAAATACTTTTCACCTAATGCTACGCCCTGGTACTGGCATTATACGCCAGCACGGCGATCTGCACGACTTTATGAATTGGGACAAGCCGATTCTCACTGACTCGGGCGGTTTCCAGGTATTTAGTTTGGGTGACTTGCGTAAAATTACCGAAGAAGGCGTAACGTTCCGCTCTCCAATTAATGGCGAAAAGATTTTGCTTACGCCTGAAAAGTCGATGGAAGTTCAGCGCGATTTGGGCTCTGACATCGTAATGATTTTTGACGAGTGCACGCCGTACCCTGCTACTGAGCAAGAAGCGCGGGTTTCAATGGAAATGTCGCTGCGCTGGGCAAAGCGCAGTAAAGAGGCACACGGCGACAACCCAGCGGCACTGTTTGGTATTATCCAAGGCGGTATGTACGAAGGGCTGCGCGATGTTTCACTTGCTGGCTTAGAAGCTATTGGCTTTGACGGCTACGCTATCGGCGGCCTTTCAGTAGGCGAGCCAAAAGAAGACATGATCCGCATTATCGACCACACTGCGCCAAAAATTCCAGAAGACAAGCCTCGCTATCTTATGGGCGTAGGTAAGCCAGAAGATTTAGTTGAGTCTGTGCGTCGCGGTATCGATATGTTTGACTGTGTTATGCCTACGCGTAATGCGCGAAACGGTCATTTGTTTGTGACAGAAGGCGTTATCAAAATTCGCAACGCGAAGCACAGAAATGATACCTCACCATTAGATGAGAATTGTGATTGCTACACTTGTAAAAACTATTCTCGCTCTTATTTACATCATTTGGACAAGTGTAACGAAATATTGGGTGCGCGCTTAAACACCATCCATAACCTTCGTTACTATCAGCGTGTTATGCAGGGTCTTCGCGATGCGATCGACGCAGGTACGCTTGACGAGTTTGTACAAGAATTTTATGAACAAAAAGGGTTGCCGGTTCCGGCACTATAACAACGATAATATTTGGGGAATTTTATGAGCCTATTTATCTCGAACGCTTACGCACAGTCTGCTGGTGCACCGCAAGATGGCGGCATGGAAATGATCATCATGCTAGCTGTATTCGGTTTAATCTTTTACTTCTTGCTTTACCGCCCACAGGCTAAGCGCGTGAAAGAGCATAAAAACCTAGTTTCTTCGCTAGGCAAAGGTGATGAAGTATTAACACAAGGTGGTTTGGTAGGAAAAATCACTAAAGTGTCAGAAGAAAAAGACTTCATTGAAGTTGCACTTAACGAATCAAACAACATCGTTGTTCAGAAGTCTTCAGTAACTGCTGTGCTGCCGAAAGGCACCATGAAGTCACTGTAAGTAACAATAGCCGGGGCCGGGACGCTTCCCGGTACTGGCACGAAAGGATTATCCAGTGCTAAACAAAAACTCTATTTGGAAAGTACTGAGTGCACTCATTGTGGTTGCAGTGTGTGCACTTTATGCGCTTCCTAACATTTACGGTGAAGACCACGCCGTACAAATCTCAGCAGGCCGTGACGCCGTGGTGACAGATGCCACTGTGGAACAAGTAAAAGCCGCGCTAAAAGAAAAAAATATCTCTCCCAAACGCGTAGAGTTTGAGAACGAACAAATATTAGTTCGCGTTTCTGATTCTGACACACAGCTTGTTACGCGTGAAACGTTAGAAAAAGTGCTTGGCGACGACTACTACGTGGCTATGAACCTCGCCCCAGACACGCCAGAGTGGCTTGAAGGGTTAGGTGGCGCGCCAATGAAGCTAGGTCTTGACCTTCGCGGTGGTGTGCACTTCTTGATGGAAGTGGATATGACGGAAGTGATTACCAAGTCTCTTGAAGATGCAGAAAGCGGCTTCCGTACTTCACTGCGTGAAGAAGGCATTCGTTATCGCGGTGTAAAACAGGTTGACGATCATATCGACATTACTTTTCGTGATGAAGACGCGTTAGACAAGGCTGAGTTCTTTTTGCGTAACCAAAGTCGCGACCTTACCTTTAACCAGGTGGACGACTTAACGCTTCGCGCTATTTTCGCTGAAAGTAAGCTTCAAGAAATTCGCGACAACGCGGTTAAGCAAAATATTACCATTATTCGTAACCGTGTTAACCAGCTTGGTGTTGCTGAGCCGCTGGTTCAAAAGCAAGGTGCTGACCGTATTGTTGTTCAGCTTCCTGGTATTCAAGACACTGCTCGTGCGAAAGAAATTCTTAATGCTACAGCAACACTAGAATTTCGCATGGTAGATCAGAAGAACGACATCCGTGATGCACTAAACGGCCGCGTTCCTCCTGGCTCTCAAGTGATTGAAGATCAGCAAGGCATTCCACAGCTGCTTGAAAAGCGTATTATGCTTACCGGTAGCCATATTATCGATGCTAATAGTGGTGTTGATGAATATGGTCTTCCAAACGTAAACATCTCGCTTGATTCTGAAGGCGGTAACAAAATGTCTCGCTCAACCCGTGGCAATATTGGTAAGCCAATGGCTACGGTCTTTATCGAGTACAAATCTACCGGTGAGAGAAATGATGACGGTAAGCTAGTATTTGAAAAGCATGAGCAAGTCATTTCAGTTGCCACTATTCGTGCACAACTGGGTAGCAAGTTCCAAATCACAGGTCTTGATTCACCAAAAGAAGCCCGTGACCTAGCTTTGCTACTTCGTGCTGGTGCACTGATTGCGCCAATTCAAATTGTTGAAGAGCGTACGGTTGGACCAAGCTTAGGTAAAGAAAACATTGAGCTGGGTATGCAGGCTATTATGTATGGTCTGGCAGCGGTGCTTGTTTTCATGTTGATTTACTACAAAGCGTTTGGTGTTGTAGCGAACATCGCACTTATTACTAACCTAGTCATGATTGTAGGCATTATGTCGATGATCCCAGGCGCAACGTTAACGTTACCAGGTATGGCGGGTATTGTACTGACCGTTGGTATGGCGGTAGACGCAAACGTGCTAATTTTCGAGCGTATTCGAGAAGAGCTTCGTGACGGTCGCAGTCCGCAACAAGCTATCCATCAAGGTTACGACAGCGCGTTCTCCACCATCTTGGATGCGAATATCACTACTTTCCTTGCTGGCCTAATTCTGTTTGCAGTGGGTACCGGCCCAATCAAAGGTTTCTCTATTACGCTAATGATTGGTATCGCAACGTCTATGTTTACCGCAATCCTAGTTACGCGCGTTATTGTTAACGCAGTATGGGGTGGTAAACGTCTTGAGAAATTAGCGATTTAAGGAGCGTAAAATGCAGTTATTAAAATTATCCGAAACCGTTAATTTCATGCGCCTTCGCATCCCTGCGATGGTGCTGTCGACAATTCTTATTATCGGCTCATTCGTTTCTTTAGGTGTAAATAGCCTTAACTGGGGTTTAGACTTCACAGGCGGTACGCTTATAGAAGTTGGCTATGAAGACGCGGCCGATTTAGAAGGCATTCGTGTTCAGCTTAATGAATCGAACTTCGAAGACGCCATAGTGCAAAATTTTGGCAGTAGCCAAGACGTATTGATTCGTATAGCGCCACGTGATGGTGTTAAAGCTGCGACTATTGGTGAGCAGGTACTTGCTGCTTTGCGCGCGGACGGTACAGCGGTTGATATGCGCCGTATCGAATTTGTGGGCCCTAACGTAGGTGAAGAGCTTACCGAGCAAGGTGGTTTAGCGATGTTAGTGGCACTACTGTGTATCTTGGTATACGTAGCCATGCGATTCGAATGGCGCTTTGCATTAGGCTCAGTATCAGCGCTAGCTCACGACGTTATACTTACGCTGGGTTTGTTTTCAGTACTTCAGATCGAGTTCGACCTAACAGTACTTGCAGCGGTACTAGCGGTAATTGGTTATTCACTTAACGATACCATCGTTGTGTGTGACCGTATTCGTGAGAACTTCCGCAAAATTCGTAAAGGTGAGCCTGTTGAGATTATCAATATCTCGCTAACGCAAACCCTAAACCGTACTATCATCACCTCATTAACCACGGTGTTGGTATTGGTTGCATTATTCTACAAGGGTGGTGCGCTTATTCACGGATTTGCAACAGCGTTGCTGTTTGGTGTAGTGGTAGGTACTTACTCATCGGTATACATCGCAAGTTCAGTAGCACTTGCATTGGGTATTAGTAAAGAAGACCTGATGCCACCACAAGTGGAAAAAGAAGGCGCAGATTTAGACCCTATGCCTTAGTTTTACACGCTTGAAACGTACAAAAACCGCATCTACGATGCGGTTTTTTTATGCTTTATCAAAAGTGGAATTTACTATTGATTGGGGGCTAATGCTTGTTTCAGATCATCTTTATATCGCCTGGAAAGCGCTACTGATTGACCGTTATTGAGCATTATTGTTCCATCCCCTGTTTCTTCATAACTTATAGACACAATGGCAGGTATTCGCACTGCGTGCGACCGGTGCACTCGCATAAAGCCTTGATGCGCTCCTTCTTTACAAAACCGGCCAAGGGTATAACGCAAGGGGTAAACGCCCACGTGAGTATGAAGGTTAATGTAGTTTCCTGAGGCTTCTACTCGCTGTATGTCAGTGACTTGAACTAAAAACTCCTTATTGAGCTTTTTCACTAATAAATAGTCGGGTAAGGTGCTGGCCACGTAGTCACTCGTTATCTGTGATGTGTCGCGTGTAATAGGTGATGCTTCACCAATTAAGCGTTGATAGCCAAACCGTGCAATATAGTAAAAAGTAATCAGAGTAATATAGCCCCATACATCCTTTCGATATTCGTAGATGAACTCATTGAGCCATATCCCAAAGTCATAATTGCGTTCAGAGAATAAATAGACGAGCTTTCGAAATGCTACCATTAATGATACATGGGCTACCGAAAATAAACTGGCGAAAGCAAAATGCCACCCAAGCCATGTCGCTCCCACTTTTACTTTCTGATCGAGTTTACGTATAGCGATAATTAATGGGATGACGAGCAAAGCGGTACTCAAAGCACTCGAGTATTCCCAAACGTACGGCTCCCAAAGTGCTACGCTGTTATTGTCGCTTCGAGAAAATTCAGTCCAACTAGACGCAGCATTGATCGAATTGTTTATAAACAAATAGGCTGCAAGCAAAACAAATGCAGCGTACTTATGTTTTGATTCAGAATCCCTAAGAAACTGACTCCATTTTTCATCCCAGTTATTCACCGCTTAACCCTTTTTACCTTAATTCTCGTCACTTAGGCGTTTGCTGTCGGACGTCTATCACATTAGATGCAGCATGTTAGTTAAGCACTATTGAATAGGAGTGAGGACATTGACGCAAGCATATGTTGATCAGGAAGCAACGTTTGTTAATAGAACTTCTAAGGGGGAGGCGAGAGAGACGGCCGTGGTCGAGAGTCCTGTCACTCAGCGTTATTTCGAGTTGGATGCGCTGCGTGTCATCGCATTTGGTGTACTCATTTTTTATCACATCGGAATGTATTACGTTTTAGAGTGGGGCTGGCATATAAAAAGCGACGTGCAATTTCCACTTTTACAAGATGTGATGATATTGACCAACCAATGGCGTATGTCTTTATTATTTTTGATCTCTGCCATGGTATTTACCGTCGTGCTGCGCCGCGCTTATGGCCAAACGACCTCTCGCTGGCGTGTATCTCTTTCACTACTGGGGAAGAGGGCGTTGCGGATATTAATTCCTCTTGTATTCGGTATGTTTGTTATCGTCGCGCCACAAGTTTATGTAGAGTGGACAGTAAGCGGAGCACTAGCCATGCCGTTTAGCGAGTTCTACGTTGCTTACATTAATCCAAACACTGACTTGTTTATCGACAAACAATCGGTAATTGGTTTACTGACGTGGAATCACCTTTGGTTTTTACCTTACCTTTTTGTGTATAGCGCTTTCATATTGCTGTTTTTCCCGCTTATCAGATTTGTGGAAGTAAGGGCGTTGAGAGTACTCGATAGTTTGGCGCTGTTTAGCGTGTTAGTGGTTGCAATCATGACTGCCATATGGCTGGAGCTACGAGCAGCATATCCCACGTCGCACGACTTGCTTGATGATTGGTATAGTCATGCAAAGTACTTTTTTGTGATGCTGGTAGGTATTGTGGTTGTGCTTAGACCCGCATTGTATGCTGCAATTATGAAATCCCGTCACGTAAGTTTAACCATTGGGATAGTACTTTACAGCGTCATAATTTTAGACCGTCACGACTTGCTAGGCCCTACAGGGCAGTTAATGGAGTCGTCGCCTGGATTTCGTGTTTTGGTTGGTGTAATCGTTGTACTTAATCACTGGGCATGGTTGGCAGCAATATTGGGGTTCGGTCGAAAATATTTGTCTAACCCGAGTAAGGTGGTGAGCTATTTGAACAAAGGCGTATTGCCCTACTATATGGTGCATCAAACGATAATTGTGGTGGCGGCGTTCTTTTTGAGCTCCCGTGTATCGTCGACACTCGGAGAATTTATTTTAATAACGCTAATAACCGTTGTGGGGTGCGCACTGACATACGAAGTCGCCAAGCGCTTTTTAATACTTAGATTTTTGTTTGGCCTAAAGTTAAACGAAAACTATAAGTGAGAAAAAGAAAAAGGCACTATGTCACGTCATTCGTGTCATAGCGCCTTTACTGTTTAACTGTGCTTGGTAAATCGGCTCAGTTTATGTGCTTACGAGCGATTTATATGAGCTGCTTCTTATTTAAGGTGCTTCTTACTTAAGGTGCTTCTTATTTCAGGTGCTTAACTAGGCCTTGAACAACCTTCACGCTACCAGCAACAATTTCGCCTTTGTGAAGTGGGTCGTTACCGCCTTTGAAATCTGTTACCAAACCGCCAGCTTCACGAACAATAAGCTCACCTGCTGCGACATCCCAAGATTTAATACCACGCTCCCAGTAACCGTCGTGACGGCCAGCCGCAACGTAAGCAAGGTCTAGCGCTGCACTACCTGCGCGGCGAATGTCACCCACTTCGTGGAAAATTTTGTTTAGGCTAAGTGCATACTCGCCAAACTGAGATTTGTTTTTGAAAGGTAGGCCAGTAGCAATAATGGTTTCAGTAAGGTCACGTGGTTTAGAAGCACGGATACGATAGCCATTTAGCTGTGCGCCTTGACCACGGCTCGCGGTAAATAATTCACTGCGAATTGGGTCGAAAACAACCGCTTGGTCTAGACGACCTTTGTGAAGAAGTGCAATTGAAACGGCAAAGTGAGGGATGCCTTTTACAAAGTTAGTGGTGCCATCTAGCGGATCGATAATCCACTGATAGTCTGTTTCTGTGCCCAGAACCTCACCCGCTTCTTCGCCTAGGAAGCAATGGTTCGGGTAAGACTGCTGAATTTTGGCAATAATTGCTTGTTCCGCTTCTTTATCAACTTGAGTAACGAAGTCGTTTAAGCCTTTTGACTCTGTCGCTACTTCATTATGTTTTTCAAAACCACGAACAATAACTGTTCCAGCCGCACGCGCAGCGCGCACCGCAATATTCAGCATAGGATGCATAGATAAACCACCAATTGTAAAAGACCAATGAAACAAACCAGCTGTATAAAAAATAGCTAGTTGTTTACGAAAACGGGCGGAGTCTACCAGAATCTATGCGCGTTGCAAATGAATTCCCACCAGCGAAACAATTAATGATATCCCGTATTTTTTACAGCGCTGATTAGAATTATCCTCAATAAGAGCCGTGGGGAAGGGGCAAACTGGCCGGTTCAAAAAATTATATAGCATGCAATGTAGCTTAAGGGGACGTGAGCTGCTCATAGCCTTCTATACTGCCGCTATGATAAACTTGAACTTATTTAAGATTGTAGGGTGATACGCGTTCGCGAATATCATCTAATTATAAAAGTACGTAGGTATCACACGCATGCTCGAAAATATTCGCATCATTTTGGTTAACACTTCTCACACTGGAAACATAGGCTCAACAGCGCGTGCTATGAAGACCATGGGCCTGAGTAGCCTTTATCTTGTTGATCCAGTAAATGAACCTGATGGTCAAGCGAGTGCCCTAGCAGCAGGTGCGGGCGATGTGCTGGCAAATGCTAAAATAGTAGGAACATTAGAAGAAGCTGTTAAAGACTGTGGCTTAGTGGTAGGAACGTCAGCGCGTTCGCGCACTCACTCGTGGCCTATGCTTGGCCCCCGTGACTGCGGAGAGAAGCTTGTACAGGAAGTAGAAAAGTACCCAGTAGCCTTGGTTTTCGGCCGTGAAAACAGTGGTTTGACGAATGAAGAATTGCAGCAATGTCACTTTCACATGTGCATTCCCGCTAACCCTGAATATAGCTCGCTTAACTTAGCGGCTGCAGTTCAAACACTGTGTTATGAAATTCGCATGGCGTATTTAAATCGCGAAACTTATCCAAGCGTTGAAGAAGAATACCCGCTAAATGACGATTTAGAGCGTTTTTATACCCATTTGGAAACAACGCTTGAAGGCACGTCTTTTATACGTAAAAGCCACCCAGGTGTGGTAATGACTAAGCTACGCCGCTTGTTTAACCGCGCACGTCCTGAATCTCAAGAGCTTAATATTTTACGCGGAATATTGGCGTCTATCGATAAATCGGTTAAAAGCGCTAACTCCACCGAAAATAAAGACGAGAAAGAGTAAGCAGTTATGTTTGCCCGTATTAAAGATGATGTAAAAGGCGTTTTTCACCGCGACCCTGCGGCTAGAAATACCTTTGAAGTATTAACCAACTATCCTGGCCTTCATGCTGTGTGGCTACATCGAATTAGCCACAAATTGTGGAAGGCAGAATGGAAATGGTTGGCACGCACATTATCAACGTTTAGTCGTTGGCTTACGGGCATTGAAATTCATCCAGGGGCAACGTTAGGACGACGGGTATTTATCGACCACGGTATGGGCGTCGTTATCGGTGAAACCGCCGAAATTGGCAATGATGTTACCCTATACCATGGGGTGACTCTTGGTGGTACTAGCTGGAAAGCCGGCAAGCGTCACCCAACCCTTAAAAACGGCGCAGTCGTGGGGGCGGGGGCTAAAGTCTTAGGGCCGGTTACCATTGGTGAAAATGCCAAAGTAGGGTCCAATTCTGTAGTTGTTAAAGATATTCCAGACGGCGCTACAGCAGTTGGCATTCCCGGTCGTATTATTATTTCTAAGCAAAAAGAGTCGAATGCCACGGTAAATCCTCAGCGCGATAAAATTGCTCAGAAATATGGTTTTGATGCCTATGCAGTCGCGCCAGATAACCCTGACCCAGTGGCTAATGCTATGGGAATTATGCTAGAGCACATGCATCAAATGGATACGAAAGTGGAAGAGATGTGCAAGGTCATTCAGTCATTGGGTGGCGATGTGTGTACCGATAATTTACACAACATCAGTGCTGAAGATTTCGCAGATACGGGCTTTGATTTAACAGAAACTCAAGAGCGCGAAAAAGCCCATTCATCCTTCGACCCAGCAATTTAAAGCTTAAGCCCTATTTAATTCTAATAGGGCTACAGATATTCTGCCTCTATACTGCAACAGTAACAGTAAATAAAAAGACTGCTTTTACAATGATTTAACATCTGTGTTGACTAGTGTAAGACTCCAACATACATTGTGGTAACGTTAGTTATGGCTTTTCAGGGATGTTATGGAGAGCGAGTTACCACTTTTAGACGTTTTGATCGTAGGAGCGGGTATTTCAGGTATTGGCTGTGCATATCACATTCAAAATAAATGCCCTGACTTGTCCTATTCGATTATTGAGGCCAGGGGCGATCTAGGCGGAACTTGGGATTTATTTAAGTATCCAGGAATACGGTCAGATTCCGATTTATTTACCTTTGGTTACGACTTCAAACCGTGGAAAGAGAAAAAAGCTATAGCTGATGGCGCGTCAATTAAAGCCTATGTTGATGAGACCGCTGCTGAAAATGGGATTAA
This sequence comes from Alteromonas sp. HB246098, assembly GCF_054890645.1. Classification (NCBI taxonomy): domain Bacteria; kingdom Pseudomonadati; phylum Pseudomonadota; class Gammaproteobacteria; order Alteromonadales; family Alteromonadaceae; genus Alteromonas; species Alteromonas sp. HB246098. The sequence goes on from NZ_JBTZUG010000002.1 coordinate 316,908, forward strand.
GGAACATATACGCTTTTTGACACGTGTCGTGGATATAGACTGGCAAAGCGATAAGAAATATTGGCGAGTAACGTTATCGTCAGAAAAAGGCGGACAGCAAGAACAAATCGCTGCAAGATGGATATTTAACGCATCAGGTTATTACCGATATGACAAAGGTTATACCCCAAACTTTAAGGGGCAATCCCGCTTTAAAGGTCTAATCGTACACCCCCAGCATTGGCCCGAAGACCTAGAATACGAAAATAAACGCGTAGTGGTGATAGGTAGCGGTGCTACAGCGGTAACGCTAGTTCCCGCATTAGCAAAAAGCGCGTCGCACGTGACTATGCTGCAAAGAACGCCATCCTATATATTGCCTGTCCCCGTTGATGATCCGGTCGCAGAATATTTACATGCATGGTTTAGTGAAGATACAGCGGTTAAAGCTGCGCGTCGGTTTAATATAGCGAAACAGCGCTGGGTGTACGGGTTTTGTCAGCGCTTTCCGCATCGTGCGCGCAAAATAATACGCATTCTTAATGCAAAGATGCTACCAGCAGGGTACCCAGTAGATACTCACTTTAACCCACCTTATAACCCTTGGGAGCAGAGGCTTTGCGCAGTTCCAGGTGGTGATTTATTCGAATCAATTTCAAGTGGAAAAGCGTCTGTTGAAACGGATACGATAGATACATTTACCGAATCGGGAATTAAACTCAATTCGGGGCAGCATGTAGATGCCGATATTATAGTAACGGCAACCGGCTTAAATCTTCTGCCATTAGGTGGATTAGTTCCTAAAATAGATGGCAAAGCTGTTACGCTTTCAGAGTGCGTTACGTATAAGGGTATGCTGCTTAGTGGCGTGCCTAATTTTGCGATTGCGGTTGGTTATACATCTTCTTCATGGACCTTAAAAATAGGTTTGTTATGTGAGCATTTTACTCGTCTATTGAACTATATGAAGCAACAGGATTATGTAGCATGTATACCCGTTGCCACGCAGAATATGGAAACACAGCCGTTACTTAACTTCGGGGCCGGTTACATTCAACGTTCATTAGATAAGTTACCCCGACAAGGGATGCATTATCCCTGGTCTATGTCGTTTAATTATGCAGAAGATGTAAAGATTTTCCGAAAAGGGCGGGTAGACGATCCTGCTCTTAAATTCGAATAGAGTTTTGAGCGTTCTGCGATACCCTGTATTTACTAAACGAGAATATTTATATGAGCTTAGCCCAGCATAATGAGAAATTTGTAACGCTTAATAACGGTGATACATTCTGTTATGCCGAACATGGTAGTGAAAACAGTGAGACAATCGTACTTATTGTCGGATTGGGTCTTCAATTAGTTTACTGGCCAAAAGCACTAATAGAACGCTTAGTGGCCAGTGGTTTCCGTGTTATTTGCTTCGACAATCGCGATGCTGGAAAGTCGGTGCGCAGCAACACACCGCATCCTTCTCTCCTTCAGCAACTAAGAGGCAAGGCTCCTAAAGGGGCTTACGGGCTGGAGCGTATGGCTGAAGATACTGCCCAGCTTTTGGAGGCGCTAAATATCGAAAGCGCACATGTTGCTGGAATGTCTATGGGAGGGATGATTGCGCAAACTCTCGCGAGCCTTCATCCAGAAAAAGTGCAATCTATGACATCGATTTTCTCTACCACTGGAAGTCGAAAAGTCGGTCAACCGTCTTATTCAACGCTATGGCGTTTAGCAAGAGCAAAGGCACCAGCATGTGAAAATGATGCGGTTAGAAATTATGAAGCAATGATGACTCATATAGGTGATGCGGCAGCTGAAGATGCCATAAACCAATGGCACCAATATGCGAAATTAGCATGGCAGCGCAATGGTGGTAAGAGTGATGCAAAAGCCCTGTTTCGGCAAATTGGTGCAATCATGAAATCAGGTGATCGAACACCAATGCTTAGAAACGTTAAAACACCAACGTTAGTGATACACGGAGACGTCGACCACATGGTTCACCCAAGTGGTGGCGCTGCAACTGCTAAAGCTATATCTGGTGCTAAGCATCAGGTTCTGCGAGGGTTACGCCATCAAATTGATAATATTCAGTCACATCGAATAGCAGACAGTATTCTTGCTCATATCCACTTAAATGCTAATGGTAAGCGGGCATAATAAACGTGAATTTTTGCGTATGAAATATATATTCTTTGAAGAGCGCAATCATAAGTAAAAACACCGCTAAAAAATGCTTTGTGTTACAATGCATCAGAGCTTATATCTCTAATAAACAAAAGCGATTACACGCATCAATAATACCTGACTAAATTACTAGGTCTTATACTTGACCATTTTAGTCGGGTATGTGAAAATTCCCGCACTACAAAACGGCGGGAGAATTCAATGAAACTCACTTCAAAAGGGCGCTATGCGGTTACCGCAATGCTTGATGTCGCTTTGCATTCAAAGCGTGGTCCAGTGCCTCTTGCCGATATTTCAGAACGACAAGAAATTTCCTTATCTTATTTAGAGCAGCTTTTTTCTCGACTGCGTAAAGAGCAGCTAGTAGACAGTGTTCGCGGGCCCGGTGGCGGTTACCTATTAGGCCGCGAAGCGAGTGACATTGCAATAGGCGAAGTCATTCGCGCCGTCGACGAGTCTATTGATGCTACGCGGTGTCAAGGGCAAGCTGATTGCCAAGGCGGTGATCGTTGCTTAACCCATAGCTTGTGGCAAGACCTAAGCGACCGTATTGCCGCATTTTTGAACTCGATTACGCTTGGTGAATTAATGGCTAAGCGCGATGTGCAGGAAGTGGCCGGTCGTCAGGACGGTAATGCATCACTTCGTCATATCACTAAAGATATCGAAGTAAGTATTCAACTTTAAATTGGTATTGAGTAACGCATGGCTTTATCAACACCCATTTACTTAGATTACGCAGCAACGACCCCGGTAGACCCAAATGTGGCTGAGGCGATGGCAAAATGCTTAACGTTAGAAGGTAACTTTGGTAACCCGGCTTCTCGTAGCTATCGCTTCGGCTGGATGGCTGAAGAAGCGGTAGATGTTGCTAGAAATCAAATTAGCGACGCGCTGAATTGCGACCCTAGAGAGATTGTTTTTACCTCGGGCGCAACTGAGTCAAACAACCTCGCCATCAAAGGTATTGCGCAAGGCTATGCCGACAAAGGTAAGCATATTATTACCGTAAATACCGAGCACAAAGCGGTATTAGATACCTGTGAGTATTTACAGAGCCAGGGCTTTGAAGTTACGTATCTTGAAGTTCAGTCAAACGGGTTAATTGACTTAAAAGAGCTAGAAAACGCGTTGCGTGAAGACACTATTTTAGTATCGGTCATGCACGTTAATAACGAGCTTGGCGTTATTCAAGACATCAAAGCCATTGGGCAACTTTGTCGCGAAAAAGGCGTGTTTTTTCATGTGGATGGTGCGCAGAGTGTTGGCAAGATAGCGATTGATTTGGCTGAGCTTCCGATAGACTTACTGTCGATATCAGCCCATAAAATTTATGGCCCGAAAGGGATGGGGGCTTTATATGTGCGTCGTCGCCCTAAAATCAATTTAGTGGCACAGATTCATGGCGGTGGACACGAGCGCGGCATGCGTTCGGGTACCTTAGCCACCCATCAAATCGTGGGAATGGGTGAAGCTATTGCACTGGCGTCATCAAAAATGGAAGAGGACAGTACGCGCATCTTAAAACTGCGTGAATCGCTGTGGCAGGGTCTTCAACAGCTTGGTGATATTTACCTAAACGGGCATGCCACGCAGCGCATCCCCGGCATATTGAATGTGAGCTTTGCGGATGTAGATGGCGAAAGCTTGATGATGGGCTTAAATGACATTGCCGTATCTTCAGGGTCGGCGTGTACGTCAGCGAGTCTAGAGCCTTCTTATGTACTAAAAGCCATTGGCCGTAGTAATGAGCTGGCTCACGCAGGTATACGATTTAGTGTAGGGCGTTTTACGACCCAAGAAGACATTGATTACGTAGTAAACAAAGTCGTTGATGTAACCACGCGACTGCGACAAGCGGTTTTAGCATAAGCGCTAATAGTCGTTTAGCTAGGTGTTTGACTAAGCGCTAGAAACAGAGCTTAGTGTAGAGTCGGATCAACCATTAGAGCGCAGATTTGAGCAAGCGTTATTGCTTGGGACAATGCGTAGGTTGTGTTAACACATTCTATTGATTTTAGGGAATGTGGACGAAAATTAATGCGAGCTTGAAGGAAATTGAGCTTCAAGCAGCGTTTAGAACATGTGAGTGGCCATAAATTAATGGCTGAATATTTGAGTGAAATAGTCGGGTATTATATACTACGGCACCAAAATTTTAGGCTGTCCGCAATGTAACTGGCAGTTTCAGCAATTCTTTGGGGGCTAAACCCAGATAAATAAAGTTGTTGAAGTTGAAGATTTGCATAAATTACCAAGACCGTGGGGTGATTTATTTGCTAGTTAAGTAGAAAGCGCTGTGGCAGCAAATGCAGGCAAACAAGTGAGATCCCAACATGAGTGAACAGATCGAACAGGCGTTAGAAAGAAAGTACGATGCAGGTTTCTATTCAGAAATCGAATCTGAAACGTTTGAGAGCGGCCTGGACGAGTCGGTTATCCGCCGCATATCAGCAATGAAAAACGAGCCTGAATGGATGCTTGAATGGCGTTTGAAGTCTTACCATGCATGGCTAGAGATGGAAGAGCCAGACTGGGCGCACGTCGACTATCCAAAAATTGACTATCAAGCGATCTCTTACTACTCGGCACCAAAGAGTATGAAGGATAAACCTCAGTCGTTAGACGAGGTGGATCCAGAGTTACTGCGCACATACGAAAAGCTGGGTATTCCGCTACACGAACAAGAAATGCTGGCGGGCGTTGCTGTAGATGCGGTATTCGATTCGGTATCGGTAGTTACAACATTCCGTGAAAAGCTTGAAGAAGCAGGCGTTATTTTCTGCCCAATTTCTGAAGCAGTTCAGAAGTATCCTGATCTTGTTAAAAAATACATTGGCTCAGTAGTTCCGCGTACTGACAACTATTTCGCCGCGCTAAACAGCGCCGTATTTACTGATGGTTCATTTGTTTATATTCCAAAAGGTACACGTTGCCCAATGGAGCTTTCTACTTATTTCCGAATAAACGAAATGAACACAGGTCAGTTCGAGCGTACCTTAATCGTCGCTGATGAAGGCAGCTATGTAAGTTACCTTGAAGGTTGTACAGCGCCACAGCGTGACGAGAACCAGCTTCACGCAGCAGTGGTAGAGCTTGTTGCGATGGACGATGCCCAAATTAAGTACTCAACGGTACAAAACTGGTACCCAGGCGATGAGAACGGTAAAGGTGGCATTTACAACTTCGTTACTAAACGTGGTGTAGCGCATACCAATGCGAAAATATCTTGGACACAGGTTGAAACGGGCTCTGCGGTTACGTGGAAATACCCAAGCTGTGTTCTTAAAGGCGACAACAGTGTGGGTGAATTCTATTCAGTAGCGCTAACGCGCGGTCGTCAGCAGGCTGATACCGGTACTAAGATGATTCACGTGGGTAAAAATACCAAGTCGACCATCATCTCTAAAGGTATCTCAGCAGGGAACAGTAACAATGCTTATCGCGGTCTTGTTCAAATGGGCCCGCGCGCAGACGGTGCACGTAACTTTACCGAGTGTGACTCGCTACTTATCGGTGATAAATGCGGCGCGCACACATTCCCGTATATCGAAAGTCGTAATCCTTCAGCCATTGTTGAGCACGAAGCAACAACATCGAAGGTGAGTGACGAACAATTATTTTTGTGTCAGCAACGTGGCTTAGACACAGAGAAAGCCGTTTCTATGATTGTTAACGGTTTCTGTAAAGAAGTATTCAAAGAGCTGCCAATGGAATTTGCCGTAGAAGCCGGCAAGCTGCTCGAAATTAGTCTTGAAGGTTCAGTGGGGTAATCAATGCTTAGTATCAAGAATTTACATGCCAGCGTGGAAGAGAAAAACATCATTAAGGGTCTTAACCTTGAAGTTAAACCTGGTGAAGTACACGCTATCATGGGTCCCAACGGAGCCGGTAAAAGTACACTAGGTTACGTACTATCTGGCCGTGACGGTTATGAAGTAAGCGAAGGCGAAGCCAAGCTTAATGGCAAAGACCTACTTGAACTTGAAGTAGAAGAACGTGCCCGCGAAGGCCTTTTCCTTGCATTCCAATATCCAGTAGAAATTCCTGGCGTTAGCAATATGGAATTCATGAAAGAGTCGGTAAACGCTATGCGCGAAGAGCGTGGCGAAGAGCCTCTATCGGCTGCTGAGTTTCTTAAAAAAGCTAAAGAAGCCTGTAAGCAAGTTCAGCTTCCACTAGACTTCCTAAAGCGTGGTGTGAACGAAGGTTTCTCTGGTGGAGAGAAGAAGCGTAACGAAATCATGCAAATGATTTTGCTAGAGCCAAAGCTTTGCATTCTAGATGAATCTGATTCAGGCCTTGACGTTGACGCGTTACAGGTTGTTGCAGATGGCGTTAACAGCCAGCGCGACGGTGAGCGCAGCTTCATCGTTGTAACCCACTATCAGCGTCTTCTTGATTACATTAAGCCTGACTTTGTGCACATTCTTGCTGACGGCAAAATCGTGAAAAGCGGCGACGCTTCACTTGCACTAGAAGTAGAGAAGAGCGGTTATGCATTTTTAGGTAAAGCGTACGAGGAGGCTGAGGCATGAGTCAATGGCTAGAACAGGTCATTGATAGCGCACAGCGCGACGATTATTTATCGCCCGTGCGTCAACAGGCCTTAACACAGTTAAAAGCTGACGGCTGGCCAGCGCGCAGAAGCGAGAGCTGGCGTTTTACGCCGCTCACGCCTGTAGAAAAGCGTGAAGCGAAACAAGCTGTCCAAGCAGACAGCCTGCCAGTTCCAGCAATAGAAAACCTGAATGCTATCGACTTGATTTTCGTTGATGGTGTATTGGTAACGCAAGTAAACACCTTGAACGTGCCTGTTGGCATGACAATTACGTCGCTCAATACCGACGATACAGCTACGCAGCAAGCTATTAGCAGTGTTTACGGTCAAGTTAAGCCAACCCGTCATATGTTTGGTTTGGTTAATGACGCGCTTTGCCAACACGGTATATTTATTAGTGTTGAAGCCGGCGTAAAAATCGACACGCCAATTCGCATCGTGAACATGGCTTCACAAAATGTCGACGCTCATACGCGTGTAGTAGTGAAAGTAGCAGAAGGCGCAAGCGCGACTGTTATTGAGCAAGGTTTCGGTGATACTGAAAGCCTAACCACTGCGTTTGCTGAATATGATTTGGCGGATGATGCTCACCTAGAGCACTATCGTTTTGCCATGTTTACTGGCAAAGCCAAGCAACTAGGCGGTAGTCACTTTAAACTGCATAACCGCACTACGCTTAACAGCACTATGGTGGGCTACGGTAGTGAGCTATCTCGTTTAGACGTAGATATTCACCATGCTGGTGAATTTGCTGACGCGAAAATGAACGCTATTTATCTTCTGGCAGAAGGCGAGCTATTTGACCTTCACTCAACCATTGAGCACGCTATGCCAAATGGTACAACAGAAGAAAACGCGCGCGGTATAGTTGGCGATAAGGCCCGGGCGGTATTTAACGGTCGTATTCATATTCATCGCGACGCACAAAAAACACTCGCTGAGCTTAACAACCGCAATCTATTGCTATCTCGCCGAGGCGTTATTAATACTAAGCCTGAGCTAGAGATTTACGCCGATGACGTAAAATGTGCTCATGGTGCGACGGTGGCAGAGATTGAAGAAGAAGCCCTATACTACATGCTTACTCGTGGTATTCCGCGTAGTAAAGCACTGGTTATGCTGAACTTCGGTTTCATTCAAGAGCTTATTAACGATGTGCCAAACGTAGCGGTACGTGAGTGGCTTGCGCCTATCTTAAGCGAGCGTTTCGCCCAGATGGAGGTGAAATGAGTTTAGACGTTGCAGCACTTCGTGCCCAGTTTCCTATTTTATCGAAAACGGTAGACGGCAAACCGCTGGTATACCTCGATAACGCGGCAACAACACAAAAACCACAGGCGGTGATCGATGCCTTGGTAGATTTTTACACGGGTACGAACGCAAACGTGCACCGCGGAGCGCATCATTTATCAGATGAAGCCACGCGCCGCTACGAAAATGCACGTACCAGCGTTGCTACGTTTATTAACGCTAACGTTCGCGAAGAAGTCATTTGGACTGCCGGTACCACTGAAGCTATTAATATCGTCGCTAATGGTTTAAGTCAGCTACTTGCTGAAGGCGATGAAGTGATGGTGACCGAGCTGGAGCACCACGCTAACTTAGTTACTTGGCAGCAAGCTTGCCGCCGCTCGGGAGCAACGTTAAACGTTGTGCCTATTTTCGATAGTGGTGAGCTTGATGTTGAAGCATTTGACAGGTTGCTATCTAAAAACACTAAGCTGGTGGCTTTTCCCCATGTATCGAATGCGTTAGGTACAGTTAACCCAATTAAGGCACTTACTCAAAAAGCGAAAGCAGTTGGCGCATGGGTATTAGTAGATGGCGCTCAGGGCATTGCCCACGGCGGCGTTGACGTACAAGATATTGGTTGTGACTTTTACGCATTTTCAGGGCACAAACTTTTCGGTCCAACGGGCATAGGTTGCTTGTGGGGCAAAAAAGAAGTGCTTGAAACCTGGCCAGTATGGCAGGTAGGCGGTGAGATGATCAAAGATGTGACTTACCATGAAGCTACATGGGGTGCATTACCAAACCGCTTAGAAGCTGGCACGCCTAACATTGCTGGCGCCATAGGTATGGGTGCAGCAGTAGATTGGTTTAGTGCCCTTGATATTAATGCGCTGCACGCGCATGAGCAGAAGCTACTTGCCTACGCTACCGAGCAAGCAGAAGCGCTTGACGGCATGCGTATCATCGGTACTGCTCCTAAAAAAGTAGGGGTGCTCAGCTTCTTACTTGATGGCGCTCACCCCGCAGACGTTGGCTTTATTCTGGATAGGCAAGGCGTTGCAATTCGTACCGGCGATAACTGTGCACAGCCGTTAATGAAACGCTTTGGTATTCCGGGCACCGCCCGTGCGTCGTTCTCAATTTACAATACGCTTGAAGAAGTAGACAGCTTATTCGCTGCGCTTAAGAAAGCAAAAATGATGTTGGCCTAAGGAGGCATTATGAGTGTTGAAACTTTCGTACCTAGTACAAAGCTCATTACGCTAACTGACAGTGCCGTTAAGCATTTCGAAAGTAAGCTTAAAGACAAGCCTGGTCAGTTAATTCGTTTATCAACCAAAGTAAGCGGCTGCACGGGTTATGCTTACGTGCTTGATTTCGCTGATGGCGCACAAGCAGGGGATGAAATTGTAGAGATTTCTCCTATTGTAAATGTGGCTGTCGCAGCTGATGCAACAGACCTTTTGCGTAATACAGAAATTGATTACGTGACTGAAGGTGTGAATGGCATCATCAAGTACAACAACCCTAACGTGGTTGATGAATGTGGGTGCGGCGAAAGCTTCAACGTGGGCTAACGCCTGCGTACATCCCCCACAACCAGTATTACCAAGAGTACAAAGTCGTTTATGAAGCAAAAAATGGTGACCACCGAGCGTGAATGTAAGGCACGTTTGGTTCCTGCAGGCAATCCCACCGTTATACCCGAAGGTGAGTTTGTTAATATCACGCAAGAGCTAGGTGGTAATTACACCGTAACCTGGCGTGGTAATATGTACCGTATTGACGGTACCGACGCTGGTGCAATTGGCCGTAAAGCCATGACGCTAAGCTTTGACGCTCCCGAGGATGGGAACATCAGTGAGCAGCAAGTGTGGGATGCTTTAGAAACTATCTATGACCCAGAAATTCCAATTAACCTTGTATCGCTCGGCCTTATCTATAAGGTGGATATTGACCAAGCATCTGGTGCCGTAAATATCGATATGACACTTACAGCACCGGGCTGTGGCATGGGTCCAGTTTTAGTAGGTGATGTTGAATATCGCGTAGCTATGGTGCCTCATGTTAAAAACGTGAACGTGGAGTTGGTTTTCGACCCAGCTTGGTCACGAGACATGATGAGTGAAGAAGCACAGCTTGAAGCGGGTTTGTTCTTTTAAGCGGTTGATATACCGCCTACCTATAATTCTTTTTACACAATTACGGAAATTTCAATGCAACTACCTAGCAGTGACGAAATTATTGATGATTTAGCGTTCTTCGACGATTGGGAACAGCGTTATCAGTACATCATTGACTTAGGAAAATCTATTCCGGGTTTACCAGAAGATGCTAAGACGCCTGAACGTCTAGTAAAGGGATGCCAAAGTAGCGTGTGGTTGGTAGAGTCTTACGACGGTGCTAAAATCAATTTTGATGTTGACAGCGATGCCGTTATTGTTCAAGGGTTACTAGCGCTAGTACTTGCCGCCTATAATGACAAAACGCCAAAGGATATCTTAGCGTTTGATATCGACGGCTATTTTGAAGCGTTGGATCTCGAGCGTCATATCACCCCAACCCGAGGCAATGGTTTACGCGCTATAGTGGGTAAAATTCAAGAGCTTGCAAAAGCTAACGCCTAAAGCCTTATCGTTGGGTCAGTTAATCCAACTTCACGTTAACCTCCGATAGCATCCACAGTGAGTGCAGATATTATTGCTTTAAAATATCTGCCTTCGCACAATAATGTATACATTGTCATCATATTGTCATAGCTATTGGGTTAATCTGGCACTACATTACAAGTAAAAACAATACGTTACGCCTGATTTAAAAAGGCGCTGGTCAAGCCGTTATTAATTGCCTATAATTCGCGGCCAAAATTTAAAGATACATACACTATTTGTTTGGAGAGAGAACATGGCTCTTGAGCGTACTTTTTCGATTATCAAGCCTGATGCGGTAGCTAAAAACGTAATCGGTGCAATTTACAACCGTTTCGAATCTGCAGGTCTTCGCATTGTGGCATCTAAGATGATCCACATGAGCAAAGAGCAAGCAGAAGGCTTCTATGCAGAACACAAAGAGCGTCCTTTCTTCGGCGCACTTGTAGACTTCATGACGTCTGGTCCAGTTATGGTTCAAGTACTAGAAGGCGAAAACGCTGTTCTAGCTAACCGTGAAATCATGGGCGCAACTAACCCAGCTGATGCAGCTGCAGGTACACTGCGTTCAGACTACGCTGCGTCAATCGACGAAAACGCAGTTCACGGTTCTGACGCGCCTGAGTCAGCAGCACGTGAAATTGCTTACTTCTTCTCTGAAGAAGAAATCTGCCCACGTACTCGCTAAGATTACGTAGGTAGAAAGAATGGGGCCAAAAGGGCCCCGTTTTTTTTTTGAGCATGCTTTATGCTGCTTTTCTCGGGGCTCATTCAGGCAAGCTAAACCACGTTTCTCGCGCATTACCAAACTTAACGTTTCTCTGCGTTAAATCGACTTTTTCTCATATCTCATCTGTGGTAAAATCCGCACAAATTTTAATCAGCGTATTTCTTTTTCTTTAATGCCGGTCAAGGCATAAACGATTCGCTGGTTTTTACACCATATTCAGCAGTTAGAGGGGCATCCCTCGAAGGTAAAAGGGTCATCTTATTCATGGCAAAAACTAACTTATTAAACTTAAATCGCGAAGGCTTGCGCAATTTCTTCAAGGAAATGGGCGAGAAACCATTTCGTGCCGACCAGGTAATGAAATGGATTTACCAGCACGGCGTCAGCGATTTCGAGGAAATGAGTAACCTCAATAAAAACCTTCGCGCGATGCTGATTGAAAATTGCGAGATTAAAGCTCCTGAAATTGCTTACTTCCAAGAAGCGAGCGACGGTACTATTAAGTTCGCACTTACCCTTGAAGGTGGTCAGGAAGTTGAGTCTGTTTGGATCCCCGAAACTGATCGGGCGACGTTATGTGTATCGTCACAAGTGGGTTGTGCACTAGAGTGTACCTTCTGTTCAACGGCGCAACAGGGGTTCAACCGTAATCTAAGTGTGAGCGAAATTATTGGTCAGGTATGGCGCGTAGCTACCTTCCTTGGTCTTTCTAAAGACTCAAGCAAACGCCCAATCACCAATGTAGTGATGATGGGCATGGGTGAGCCGCTGCTTAATCTTAAAAACGTAGTGCCGGCCATGGACATTATGCTAGATGATTTTGGTTTCGGTCTATCTAAGCGCCGCGTTACGCTAAGTACTTCTGGTGTTGTACCTGCACTTGATATGCTGGGCGATCAGATTGATGTAGCACTTGCTATCTCGCTTCACGCGCCCACCGACGAACTGCGTAATGAAATTGTACCGGTTAATAAGAAATACAATATCGAAGCATTCTTAGCAGGGGTACGCCGCTACCTAGCTAAATCTAAAGCTAATCAAGGTCGCGTAACCGTTGAGTATGTAATGCTATCGAATATCAATGACAGCACTGAGCAGGCACATCAGCTGGCTAAGGTATTAAAAGATACCCCTAGTAAGATAAATTTAATACCTTTTAACCCATACCCAGGTTCGCCATACACTTGTTCTAGCAACTCACGTATCGACAGATTCTCAAAAGTGCTTATGGATTATGGGTTTACCACTGTTGTACGTAAAACCCGAGGCGATGATATTGACGCGGCGTGCGGTCAATTAGTGGGCGATGTAGTAGACAGAACGAAAAGATTGTTAAAAAAACAGGTGAAGGGCGAAGCAATTTCAGTAAAAATGGCCCAATAATCATTAAGATAATAGGGTAAGACTATGATTGCAGGATTGCGAACTTCACTTAGAATTGGATTATTAAGCGCGGTAATACTTACTGCTGGCTGTGTTAGCAACAGCCAACCAGGCATGTATGGTGGTGACTTTGACCACGAAGAAGCCGCCAGGACGCGGATGTCTCTTGGCCTTACTTACCTCCAAAATAATAATTACACGCAGGCGAAAAAGAACCTCGACAAGGCGCTTGCGTTTGACCCTCACTCTGCAGATGTTCAGTACGCTATGGCGTATTACTACCAGTTGGTAGGCGATAACCTGCGAGCAGAAGAGTATTACAAAACTGCCATTGAACTAGCGCCTGACGATGGGGATATTGCCAATAGCTATGGTGCGTTTAAGTGCCAAAATGGCGAATACGATAAAGCCAAGGCTTATTTCTTTAAGGCAATTAACAACCGTCTTTACGCAAACGCGGCGCAAACATACGAAAACCTAGCCTTGTGCGCGCAAAGCCAAGGGAAACTTGATCAAGCAATCGGCTACTTCAAGGACGCTTTACAGCACCAACCAGCACGAGGTAAGAGTCTATTCTTGTTAAGTGAACTGTATACAGTGTCAGAGCAGTGGGACCTAGCCGAAATAACACTTCAAAAATACCAACGTGTTGCCAAGGTTACACCGGATTCATTGTGGCTGGCTTATGAAATAGCTAAAGGCAAGAAAGATTTGGAAAAGGCGAAAGGGTATGGCGATATGTTGCTTTCTCTGTTCCCTGAAAGTGAACTTACGAAGCGATATTTGGTTCAGCGCGACTCGCTTCAAAAGAAAGTCGTAATAAAATCCAAGGCTTCTTCTCCTGAGAAAAAGGCAGTACAACCCGTTGTTGAGCAAGAATCTGAAAAAGCCGTTCAAAAGCAAACTGGCGAAAGTGCAAGTGAGCCGTTGGCTTCTAATACAACCGGGGTTGAACAATCAAGCGACACCCTAAGTGGTAAGCAAAAGCAGGTTGCCATGGTAGAAGCCGAAGATACAGAGCAAAATACTGAATTATCTGCGCCTGACGACAAATTCCATGTAGTAAAAGAGGGTGAAAACTTATATCGTATTTCTTTATTGCACAATATCAAAATGGCAACACTGCAAGCGTGGAATAACCTTGAAAATACTGGCGCTATTATTGCTGGTCAGACGCTTTGGTTAGTACCACCAGGTATGCAGGAGGAATAAGGTTTAATGGTGTCAGAAGAAAACGCGAATCAAGAAGTTACTTCGCAACAACAAGAAAATACGCCAAGTCCAGGGGCAATGCTTAAAGCACGTCGCGAAAAGCTAGGTTTGTCTCAGCAAGATATTGCCGATAAGTTGTTTCTAAAGGCTAAACAAATCAATGATTTAGAAAGTGATGTAATTGATGAGAACTCGTCAGTTACCTTTACTAAAGGCTACGTAAGAAATTATGCCAAACAATTGGGAATGAACTCCCATGAGGTTATTGAGGCATTTGAACGCTTCCACAACCAAACATCAGTACCTTCATCGGAAAAACTACAGAGTTTTTCAAAACGTGTCGCAAAACAGACACACGATGACCGCTGGATGATGGTTACCTATGCGATTTTACTTCTCATCATTGCTGGCGTTGTCGTGTGGTGGTATCAACAGCCAAGCGACGACACCGTTGCTGAACTGCCCTTAAATGAGGCCGTAAAGAGAGAGGCGGCAAACACGCCAATTTCTTCAAATGCCAGAACAGCAAATGGAAATTTAGGCGGTGCTGAAACTTTACAAGGTGAGTCGGCTAAAACACTATCAACGGGAAGTTCAGAGAAAGGCTCATCTCAAATCAATAATGTCTCAAATACAGGCTCTGATGACGCTGAATTGGCAGGCGCAAACAGCGATGTAAATGGGCAGGATAATGGTCTTAACCAAAATGGCGACCTTGACGATGGTGCCATTTCTGCTCCTGACAGTGCAGTTGATAGCAGTAACAATATTACTGCACTCGTAAAGGCGGCAGGTAGCGATAATGAAACATTAGCTGATACCGCTCTTAACACTCAAACTGAAGCTTCGCCTATCTCAATGGTTTTTACCTTTGACGATGACTGTTGGGTTAATATTAAAGACGCCTCGGGCGAAGCGATCGCCTACGGTGTAAAGCAAAAAGGGCGTGTAATGGAGATTGAAGGCGTTCCGCCTGTTGAAGTTACGCTCGGCGCACCGGATAATGTGCGCATATCAGTTAACGGCGAGGCTGTTGATATTTCTCCATATCAAAATGGTAGAACAGCTCGCTTTGTACTTCCTTTATAGGTAATTAGATGTTTGCAGAAAGCCCTATTAAGCGCCGAAAGTCTACGCGTATTAATGTAGGTAACGTTCCTATTGGTGATGGTGCTCCCATTGCTGTTCAATCTATGACAAATACCCGCACCACTGATGTGGCTGCGACTGTCGATCAAATAAACCGTATTGTTGCTGTGGGCGGCGAAATTGTTCGCGTATCGGTACCCACTATGGAAGCTGCTGAAGCCTTTAAAGAAATTAAGCAACAGGTAAGTGTACCACTTGTTGCAGACATTCATTTTGACTACCGCATTGCGCTTAAAGTAGCTGAATACGGCGTAGATTGTTTGCGGATAAACCCAGGTAATATTGGCAATATGGAGCGTGTACGTTCGGTTGTCGATTGCGCAAAAGATAAAAATATTCCTATCCGAATCGGTGTTAATGGCGGTTCTTTAGAAAAAGATTTACAAGAAAAGTATGGCGAGCCCACACCAGAAGCCCTTGTCGAGTCGGCTATGCGCCATGTGGACATTTTAGATAAACTCAATTTTGACCAGTTCAAAGTAAGCGTTAAAGCATCGGATGTATTTCTTGCTGTTGGCGCATATCGCTTGCTGGCGCAAAAAATAGATCAACCTCTGCACTTAGGTATTACCGAAGCTGGCGGCCAGCGTGCCGGCGCGGTTAAGAGTGCGGTTGGGCTAGGTATGCTTTTAGCTGAAGGTATTGGCGATACACTTCGTGTTTCGTTAGCGGCCGATCCAGTGGAAGAAATTAAAGTAGGCTTCGATATATTAAAGTCACTGCGTATCCGCTCACGGGGAATCAATTTCATTGCTTGCCCAAGCTGTTCTAGACAAGAGTTCGACGTTATCGGCACCGTAAACGCGCTAGAGCAACGATTAGAAGATATTCTTACCCCAATGGACGTGTCTATCATCGGTTGCGTGGTTAATGGTCCTGGCGAAGCCGAAGTGTCTGATCTAGGCCTTACTGGTGCGCGCAATATGAGCGGTCTTTACGAAGATGGAAAACGCGTAAAAGAGCGCCTTCCAAATGATGATTTGGTCGATAAGCTAGAAGCTAAAATTCGCGCCAAGGCATCGCGTATGAGTGAACAAAATAAAATTCAGGTATCAGTCAAAGACTAAGGCATTTTTTGTTCATTGTTGTTTACTCCCAAAGCCCCTATAATGCGGGGCTTTTCACTATTTAGCAGTATGAGAATTTCACGTGGCTAAGACTATTCAGGCAATTCGAGGCATGAATGACTGCCTACCGGAGATTTCCGGTACATGGCAGAAGGTAGAATCTGTACTTCGTCAAACGGTGGCGAGTTATGGTTACCAAGAAATACGCACACCCATCGTTGAAAGCACCGACTTATTCAAACGTTCTATCGGAGAAGTGACCGATATCGTTGAGAAAGAAATGTATACCTTCGAAGATAGAAATGGCGACAGTTTAACGCTGCGTCCAGAAGGTACGGCAAGTTGCGTGCGCGCGGGTAACGAACATGGTTTATTGTACAACCAGCAGCAACGCCTGTGGTACATGGGGCCCATGTTCAGACACGAACGCCCACAGAAAGGTCGCTATCGCCAGTTCCATCAGTTTGGTGTAGAAACCTACGGCATGGACGGCCCTGACATCGATTTAGAAGTTATTCTTCTTAGCGCACGTTTTTGGAAAGCGTTTGGTATCGAAAAGCATGTAAAGCTTCAAATAAATACGTTAGGTTCAAATGAAGCACGCGCTGCATATCGCGATACGCTGGTTGAATTCTTAAAAGCGCGTGCAGACCAGCTCGACGAAGATTCACTGCGTCGACTTGAAACTAATCCACTTCGTGTACTTGATTCAAAGAACCCTGACGTTCAGGCCGCTATAGCTGACGCGCCAGCGCTAATCGATCACCTAGATGAAGAATCTAAAGCTCACTTTGATACGCTGTGTTCGCGCTTAACCCAAGCAGGCATCGAGTTCGAAATAAATCCTCGCTTAGTACGCGGGTTAGATTATTACAACCGTACTGTGTTTGAATGGGTTACCGATAGCCTAGGTGCACAAGGTACAGTATGTGCTGGCGGTCGTTACGATGGCTTAGTAGAGCAGCTTGGCGGTAAAGCTACACCTGCGGTAGGCTTTGCTATGGGTATCGAACGTTTGGTACTGTTGCTGACTACACTAACCGAAGAAGGTCAGGATACGAGCTTCGCCGACGTATATGTAACGGCAATGGGTAATGAAGCGCAGTCTTATGCTATTGAAGTGGCAGAACACCTTCGAAATACCCTTCCTAACACTCGCATTATGATGCATTGTGGCGGCGGAAACTTTAAGAAACAGTTGAAACGTGCAGATAAAACCGGCGCACGTTTAGCGCTGCTTTTAGGTAATGATGAAATGCAGTCTCGCGAAGTGGGTGTTAAACCCCTACGCGACGGTCAAGAACAAATTACGGTCAGTTTTGATGCCTTATCTGATAAGGTTGCAGAGATGCTGAGCGCAAAATAAATAGAGGACATCATGGAACAGTTCGCAACAGAAGAACAACAAGTAGAAGCGATTAAGCGTTTTTGGAAAGAGCACGGTACAGCTATTATCGTCGGCGCTGCGCTAGGTTTAGGCGGCCTATGGGGCTGGAGAGCGTATTCTGAAGCTCAAATTGAAAATAAAGAAGCTGCATCGGTTGCGTATCAAAATGCGGTAGAAACATTTGGTACCGAGGGAAGTGACGCAAAAGTTAAGGCCTTCATCGAAGAAAATAAAGATAGTGGTTATGCTAGCATTGCCAGTCTTCTTGCAGCTAAGCAAGCGGTAGAAGCAGGCGATTTAGACGCTGCTGCTTCGCATCTAAATAGCGTGGTTACCTTTGCTGAAAACGATGAAATGAAGGTGTTAGCGTCGCTTCGTTTATCTCGGGTGCAAATTGAAATGAACCAGCTTGATGCGGCGTTGTCTACGCTTAGCAATGTTACTAACGACGCATTTGCAGCAGAGGTTTCTGAACTAAAAGGCGACGTGTATCAAAAACAAGGCAAGTTTGACGATGCTCGTTTAGCTTATTCAAATGCGTTAGAAAAAAATGCCAACAATCCGCTTTTACAAATGAAGTTAGATAACCTGTCGGTTTCTGCTGCACAGTAAGCGATGCCCACTGGGCTGGTGTAAATAATAAAGAGGTACGCAATTTGTTTCACAACACGTGTGGCCGTAAAGGTCGATTTGCTCGCACGATAGGTATGGCATTGGCAGTGTCTATCACAATGTCTGGCTGCTCTACTATTTCAGACTGGTTTGCAGATGAAGAAGAACTAGAAATTCGTCGTTTAAAGCCGATTGAAGCTAAGTTTACTCCTGAATTAGTGTGGAACCGTGATATTGGTGATGGCGTTGACCATTATTTCTCACGTCTACGCCCTGTATACGCTTACGACAAGCTTTTTGCTGCTGATCGCCATGGCGCCGTTGTTGCGATGGAGCCAGAAACAGGAAAGGTGTTGTGGCAAAAAGACTTCGCACAGTTTCGCTCTGAAGGCATGTTGAGTTCGATAACCAAGCTATGGCAAAGTGGTGAAACAGCGCGTATTGGCGGTATTTCTGTTGCAGATAGACATGTATTCATAGGTACCGAAAATGGTTACATAGCGGCAATGGACGCAGAAACGGGTGAGCTTGTATGGGAAGCTACGGTACCTGGAGAAATTCTTGCAGCCCCAGCTGCCGATGAAGGGATCCTCGTGGTCAACACAGGCGCTGGAAGTTTGTTTGGTTTTAATACCCGAACTGGCGAGCGAATGTGGAGACACGAGGGCGATACGCCCCCATTAACGCTTCGCGGTATCTCAGGCCCCATTGCTTCAAACGGCGGCGCTATCGTGGGTACCCCGACCGGTAAAATTCAAGTAAACCTTATTGAAACCGGTGTGCTCGCTTGGGAAACAGTAATTGGAACGCCTTCTGGCGCGACAGAACTTGAGCGTATTGTCGATATTGATACTACTCCAGTACTTTATGGCGGAACTATATACACCGTTTCTTATAACGGCACATTGGCCGCTGTAGAGCTTCGTTCAGGTCGGGTTATTTGGAAGCGTGAATACGCATCATTCCGCAATCTGAATATCGATGGCAACAGTATTTTTGTTGTAGACAATAACTCTAATGTTTATGCCCTTGATAGACGAAATGGCGTAGAGCTATGGTCTCAAGGACTGCTTAAACAGCGTTCGCTAACTGCAGCGACCCCGGTGGGCGAACATATTGTAGTGGGTGATAATTGGGGCTTCCTACACTGGATAGAACAAGAATCTGGTGAAGTAGTGGCTCGACTAGATGTGGGCGGCGACGATGAAGACGATGCTATTTTCGCAGCACCGCTGAATGTTGACGGTAATATTATTGCTGTAACAAGAAATGGCGAAGTAGTCTCGGTACGCGCGCCAAACTAGTACTTCATAATTTAATACATCCTTTTAAGGGCGTTTTAGGTGTGACCTAAAACGCCCTTTTTATTTATTATTCTATTCGTAGTTTTGCTTGAATATCTTTACCGTGGTGTAGAATCACTATACCTGCGGTAACACGCTGCGATTAGAAACATTTTAATTCTCGCTGAGTGGGCAATTATCTATGCGGATTGGTATTAGATAGTGAACAAGGTATAATGCGCCCATTCTTAAAAGCCTCATCACATATTCTTAATCGTTAGAGAATAAACTTCCCAAACGTTGCTTGATTACATGGTGTGTGTGGCTTGTGCTTTTTTAGCTTTCATGACCCTTAGGATCTGATAAATGTTACCCGTTGTTGCTTTGGTTGGCCGCCCTAATGTTGGCAAATCAACCTTGTTTAATCGCCTTACTAATACCCGTGATGCACTTGTTGCAGATTACCCTGGGTTAACTCGCGACCGTAAATACGGTCAAGCGAAGTTTGAAAAGCGCCAGTTCATTGTTGTTGATACCGGCGGTATTACAGGTGATGAAGAAGGCATTGATGCCGAAATGGCGCAGCAGTCTTTATTGGCGATCGAAGAAGCCGATGTGGTTTTATTTTTGGTTGATGCAAGAGCAGGAATGCTGCCCGCCGACCAAGGTATTGCTGATCACCTCAGGCGCATAAACAAGAAAGTATTTGTTGTAGCCAACAAAGTTGACGGTATTGACGGCGATAGTGAAAGCGCAGAATTTTACTCTTTAGGTTTAGGTGAGATAAAGCAAATTGCAGCGGCACATGGCCGTGGCGTAAGCCAGTTACTGCAGGATGCTCTGAAACCACTAGAAGCCGACTTCCCAGACATGGAAATTGTCGACGAAGTGCCAGATGAAGAAGAAGATGCCGAAGCTCAGCGTCAGCGTTTACAAGAGTTGCCTATTAAACTAGCTATTGTCGGCAAGCCAAACGTAGGTAAATCAACTCTAACAAACCGCATCTTAGGTGAAGAGCGAGTTGTTGTGTATGACATGCCGGGTACAACCCGTGACAGCGTTTACATCCCTATGGAAAGGGACGAGCGTGAATACATCCTTATAGACACTGCAGGTGTAAGAAAGCGCAGAAAGATCAGTGAAGCCGTAGAGAAGTTCTCTATTGTAAAAACCCTTCAAGCGATTGAAGAAGCAAACGTGGTGTTATTAGTCATTGATGCCAGAGAAGGTATTACTGATCAAGACTTAAGCTTACTGGGTTTTGTTTTGAATTCTGGGCGCTCGCTAGTTGTGGCAGTAAACAAGTGGGATGGGTTAAGCACAGACGTGAAAGACGACATAAAGCGTGAAATGGACCGTCGCTTGGGCTTTGTCGACTTTGCGCGTATCCATTTTATTTCAGCGCTTCACGGTTCTGGTGTGGGTAACCTATTCGAATCTGTGCAAGAAGCTTATATGAGTGCGACCAAACGTATTAATACTGCGTTGCTTACTCAAATTATGGAAATGGCACAGGACGACCATCAGCCACCGCTTGTTCGCGGTCGTCGGGTGAAAATGAAGTATGCTCATGCCGGTGGCTATAACCCGCCTGTTATTGTTATTCACGGCAATCAGGTGGATGACCTCCCAAGCTCTTATAAACGTTTCTTAATGAACTATTTCAGGAGAGCGCTAGAGATTATGGGCACGCCTATTAAGATTGAATTCAGAGAGGGTAATAACCCGTTCGAAGGTAAAAAAGCTAATCTGACCTTGGCGCAGCAGCGCAAACGTCGCCGTATGATGTCTTACTACAAAGACAAAAAGTAAGCTTCAAAAGCGTCTTAAATACTCAGGCGTTATTTCTCGTTCAGTTGAAGTAGCGCCTTTATTCTCTCCTTTTCTCACTCTCGTTGAGTCATAATTACAACTTAGTTGTAGACTTTACGCTGCCCTTTATTTTTAGACGTTTCACTTCTTCTCTCACAACAACGCCTCGCCCCTTTAAAATTAAAGCATTCTTTAGTTGGCAAGTGTTGGAGTCATTTTTGCAAGCTGATGTAATTCGATTTAGGGAAAATGCACTGTAGTTAACTGTATTTGGACGTCATTTTGTCAGTAGAAAAGTTATTTAAAAGCACCTCACCACTTCAAAAAAATCAAATATACAACTGGTTTGACAGATACAAACCTCAGGAACAGCAAAAAGTCTATATCCTTAGTAGTGAATTCGAAAAAAGACCAAAACGAAATTTATCGTTTACTAAACGTAATAGAGTGAAAAAAGCCTAGCGCTGACCTTCCAAGAGCAGGGTGCGAACCTTTTTCATCATTTCAGACTCTCGTGGTACTTTAACCCTAACGATCAACTGGTTGACAATAGTGTCTGAAAAATCAGGAGGGAAAGTGGTAGACACTTTAACTATCTTGTCCTGTTGTCTAAATACATAGGTTGTTGCGAAAATTGTTGGCGATGTTTCTGAATTTGCACTTAAACCTAGCCTCCACCCAGAAAGTTTATCGTTCACTGTATAAGGAGAGGCAGGACTGACTTGAGATAAAATTAAGTGCTGTAACTCTGCTGTAGCCGATGCTTTCTTAAAGTCGCTTTCTAATTCCTGTGGCAAAAGTTCGCTTTCATCTGAAGAAAGCTGCGCCAAAAATGGGTAGACGGTAACGTCGACCAAAGCGTCTTCGAAGTTTGAATGTATATAACGAGTGATTGCACCACTAAAAGGGTCCGAGTAAAGCTGGGTGTCTAGTTTAGTAAACTCGCCAACGGCATCTGGAACCTTGAGTGCTAAGTTGTAATTACTTGCTTCAAGGGCAGCAAACAAGAACTCGCTGGTAAATATTTGTTTATGCTTTACGTGTTCAAGCCAGCGAGATACCAGTAAACGTACAACATTTTCGGTGCTTTGCTTTTCAATAACATTGCTATTACTGGTTTCTATACCGCTATCAAACGCTGAAGAATCAATTTCAATGCCCCGCCACTGTAGCGTAAATTCCGCGAATTGCTTCGCATTTTGCTTGTGCACATTGGGCGCAGCACCCACGTTAGCAATAAGCAGTTCGTAGTCGTTTCCCTCAGCGTAGGGTAAGAGGTTGTTAAATTTTCCGGTTTCACTGAGTTCTTTGATGAAATTTTCTGGAGAAATAGCATCTTCTTGGCATAAAGTGCTGTCGCTTACGAAATCAGGTTCGAGGTTATTTGTTTCTCGCTGTTCATTACAGGTTTCAAGTAAATCTTCACTTGGGTAGGTAGAGAAAACAGCAACGCTTTGGTCTACTGAAGATGCCCATACGTGATTAGAAAAATCGACTATCAACAATAAGCAAAGGGGCAGCATAGGTACTGGCTTGGTGAAACTCTGAAGCAGTTTGCAAAACAAGACTCTGGCCCGCAGCTGCAAAGAATAAAATATGATGTTTTTTGCACTAACGGGCATAATATTAAAAGCCATCTATTGCCGCTGAATTTTCGTCACTGTACTGGTTATTTCACCGTCAGTCACTCGTGTTTTTATCTCATCACCTATTTCAACTTTTTCCACGCTATTCACCGCTGCTTTTTCGGTAAGCGTGATGCTGTAACCTCGGGCAAGTGTTGAAAGAGGGCTTACGGATTGTAAGAGGCCTACTTTACTGCCAAGTTCACTTTTCTTACCTTTAATAAGTGCATTTATACCTGAAATAAGCTTGGTATTCGCATAGTTAAGTTTATCTTTTGCTCGCGCTACCCTTGCCGACGGTGATTGATGGTTTAATCTAGACGCTAGCGTATGCAGTTGCTTCTCTGCTTTTGCTAAATCACTTTGCATTTTATGGGTCATGCGAAGCTGTAGCCGGTCTAACGTTTGCCACTGCGACTGTATACGACTTTGTGGGTGCAATGCATTTAAACGTTGTTTCTTTAAAGTGAGCTGCTGCTTATTAGTTTGAATGTACTGATGTACTGCTCGTGCTAAGCGTTGTTTTTGCTGACGCAACGTTTGGTAAAGAGCAGTAGAGTCCTGACTTAAAATTTCTGCGGCTGCGGATGGAGTAGGAGCGCGAACATCAGCTACGAAGTCGCTTATTGTGAAATCTACTTCATGACCCACGGCGCTAACAATGGGGAGGGAACTTGCGGCAACTTCCCTTGCTAGGCTCTCATCATTAAAACACCATAAGTCTTCTAATGAACCACCGCCTCGTGTAAGTAAAAGTACATCAACTTCGGCGCGTCTGTTAGCCGTTCTCAATGCATTTATAAGCTGTAGCGGTGCAGTTTCACCCTGAACCATTGAAGGGTAGACGACGACTTCGGTCTGTGGGCTTCTACGTTTTAATACACTCAATACATCGTGAAGCGCAGCGCCACTTGATGAGGTTATTACGCCGATGCGATTAATACGCTCAGGTAACGGGCGCTTATTAGCAGTATCGAACAAGCCTTCATTATTAAGTTTGAACTTTAAGGCTTCAAACGCTTGCTTAAGCGCGCCTTCACCGTCGCTTTCCATGTGCTCGACAACAAGTTGATAGTCGCCGCGCGCTTCGTAGAGGCCTACTGATGCGCGCACTAAAATTTTATCGCCCTCTTTAGGGCGAATACGAACGTTGCGATTTGCGCCTTTAAACATAGCCGCGCGCACTTGGGCTTTGTTGTCTTTCAGCGTGAAATACCAGTGTCCTGATGCTGCCGCAACGAAATTAGATATTTCAGCAGACAGCCAGATAAGGCCAATTTCGCCTTCCAATACGGTTCTGGCTAAGCGATTTAGCTTGGTAACTGTTAAAATTTGTCGAGACGTAGATGGCGAATTTGTAAACATAAAAAAAATCACTAGGTTTAATACATTTAGAGTTTACCTGAAAACTAAAAAACACTACAATTGCGCCGCAATTAACCCTCAACTGAATAGGTGTTGTTGCATGCTACGTATCATCCAAGAAGCCCTGACGTTCGACGATGTGTTGCTGGTTCCCGGCCACTCGACCGTCCTCCCTCACACTGCAAACTTACAAACCCGTCTAACCCGTGGTGTAACGTTAAATATTCCAATGGTGTCTGCTGCCATGGACACGGTTTCTGAAGCCCGCCTAGCGATTGCGCTAGCCCAAGAGGGTGGTATTGGTTTCATTCATAAAAACATGAAGCCTGAAGAGCAAGCTAAACACGTACGCGAAGTTAAAAAATACGAAAGCGGTGTGGTATCTGACCCGGTAACGGTAGATAAAGATGCGACTATCGGTGACGTTATATCACTTTCTAAACGCCTTGGTTACTCTGGCTTCCCAGTAACTGACAAAGACAATAACCTAATTGGTATTGTGACAGGCCGTGATCTTCGCTTTGAAAAGCGCTTAAACCTTCCTATTAGCAACGTAATGACCAAAAAGGATGATTTGGTTACCGTAAAAGAAGGTGCAAGCTCTGACGTAGTGCTAGATTTAATGCACGAACACCGCATTGAAAAAATTCTTGTTGTAGACGATGCGTTCAAGCTTACAGGTCTTATCACCGTTAAAGACTTCCAAAAAGCAGAAAACAAGCCTAATGCGTGTAAAGACTCACTAGGTCGTCTTCGCGTAGGAGCGGCGGTAAGCGTTGGTGCTGGTACTGATGAGCGTATCGCCTTACTTGTTGATGCAGGTGTAGATGTTCTACTAATCGATACTTCTCACGGTCATTCGCAAGGCGTTATTGACCGCGTTAAGAAAGTACGTGCTGACTATCCTGATGTACAAATTATTGCGGGTAACGTGGCTACAGGCGATGGTGCAAAAGCACTAGCCGACGCAGGCGTAGATGCAGTTAAAGTGGGTATTGGCCCTGGTTCAATTTGTACTACTCGTATTGTAACCGGTTGTGGTGTACCTCAAATTACCGCGGTATCTGACGCAGTAGAAGCATTAAAAGATACAGATATCCCTGTTATTGCTGACGGCGGTATTCGTTTTTCTGGAGACATCGCCAAGGCATTAGCTGCTGGAGCAAGCTGTGTGATGGTTGGCAGCATGCTTGCGGGTACTGAAGAAGCGCCAGGGGAAGTTGAGCTTTTCCAAGGTCGTTACTACAAGTCCTATCGCGGCATGGGGTCACTAGGTGCAATGGATCAAAGCCACGGTTCGTCAGACCGTTACTTCCAAGATTCTGATAACGCAGAAAAACTTGTACCAGAAGGTATTGAAGGCCGCGTAGCGTACAAAGGTCCAATTGCTAATATTATTCATCAGCAAATGGGCGGCTTGCGCTCAGCCATGGGCTTAACGGGCTGCGCAACGATTGAAGAGCTAAATACCAAGGCACAATTTGTGCGCGTAACTTCAGCCGGAATGGGCGAGAGCCACGTTCACGATGTAAGCATTACCAAAGAAGCGCCAAACTACCGTTTAGGTTAAGGCGACCGACGACTGCGAGGCTGGTAATACACCAGCCTTTGTTCTTTTATTTAACGGGTAAAAATAAAACATGACCACAGATATCCACGACCAACGCATACTTATTTTGGATTTTGGCTCGCAATACACGCAGTTGATAGCACGTCGTGTTCGCGAAATCGGCGTTTACTGCGAGCTTTGGGCTTGGGATGTGACCGAAGAGCAAATCCGCGAATTTAATCCTCAAGGAATTATCTTGTCTGGTGGCCCAGAGTCAGTAACAGAAGAAGGCTCACCGCGAGCACCTGAGTATGTGTTTGAAGCCGGTGTGCCCGTGCTAGGCGTGTGCTATGGCATGCAAACTATGGCGCACCAGTTAGGCGGTGGCGTACTGGGCTCAGACAAGCGTGAATTTGGTTATGCACAAGTAGAAGTGATTAAACCAAGCCCTCTGCTAGATAAAATTGAAGATGCTATTGGCGATAACGGTGCGGCACTTCTTGATGTATGGATGAGCCATGGCGATAAAGTAGCAGCTATTCCTGAAGGCTTTGAAACCATTGCGCAAACGGCTTCATGTCCGCATGCGGCAATGTATAACGAAGAAAAGCAATTCTACGGCGTACAATTCCACCCAGAAGTGACTCACACACGCCAAGGTATGCGTTTACTTACTCACTTTGTAATGGATGTTTGTAAGTGTGAAAAGCTGTGGACGGCTGGCGCAATTATTGACGATGCTATTGAGCGTATTAAAGAAAAAGTAGGTGACGAGCGCGTCATATTAGGTTTATCGGGAGGTGTAGACTCTTCAGTAACGGCTATGTTACTTCACCGTGCTATTGGCAAAAACCTTACCTGTGTATTTGTAGATAACGGATTGCTGCGCCTTAATGAAGCCGATCAGGTGATGGAAATGTTTGGTGACCACTTTGGTTTAAACATTATCCGTGTCGACGCTGAAGGCCGTTTCCTTGACCGCTTGAAAGGCATTGAAGATCCTGAGCTTAAGCGTAAAGCTATCGGTAACGAATTTGTTCGTGTATTCGATGAGGAAGCGAGCAAATTAGAGAACGCTAAATGGCTAGCACAGGGTACTATCTACCCAGACGTGATTGAGTCAGCGGGTTCAGCAACTGGTAAGGCGCACGTAATTAAGTCGCACCACAACGTGGGCGGTCTTCCTGAAGATATGGAACTGGGTCTTGTTGAGCCACTGCGTGAACTATTTAAAGATGAAGTCCGCAAAATAGGCCTTGAGCTAGGTTTACCATACGACATGCTTTACCGCCACCCGTTCCCTGGACCGGGTCTAGGTGTTCGTGTACTTGGTGAAATTAAGAAAGAATATTGCGACCTACTACGTCGCGCTGACGCTATCTTTATTGAAGAGCTATATGCAGCTGATTTGTACCAAAAAGTAAGCCAAGCGTTTACCGTATTCCTTCCAGTGCGCTCGGTTGGCGTAATGGGTGATGCGCGTAAATACGATTGGGTTGTAAGCCTTCGCGCAGTAGAGACCATCGACTTTATGACAGCTCACTGGGCTCACTTGCCATATGATTTCCTAGGTAAAGTGTCGAATCGCATTATCAATGAAATCGACGGCATTAGCCGTGTGGTTTACGACATCTCTGGTAAGCCACCTGCTACGATTGAGTGGGAATAATCGGGTGTAAATATACCAAAATGAAAAAAAAGAGCTTTCGGGCTCTTTTTTTGTATTTACCTTAGAAAGAATAAGTTAATAAGCAACCTGTCAGCACTGCGTATATTTTTATATATATTGATATGTTGCCTTATACCTAACTTGTAACCATACCGTCGTAAAACTATCATTTAATGGCGGTGTCCTCCTTCAAAATTATACTAAAGGTTAAGCCGTGTTCAATTACACAAGCATCAGTCGTTTGGTGATGACGCCCGTTCTCGCCAGTCTTTTCATTCTTGTATTACTCAATGGTGCTTCAATTTTGAAATCATTTTCTTTGCTTAGTGCATTTGATGAGCTAGAGAATACGCTGGTTCAAGCTGAGCGAGACGTCAATACAACGCTTAGTACGTTCAAAACACAAGTTCAAGAATGGAAGAATGTCTTGCTACGCGGACATAAAAAAGAAGATAGAGAAAAATATTGGGAACGATTCAAGCAGCGTGAAGCTGATATAACTCGTCAGTTCGACCTGATGCTTTCAAGTGATGTGGTAAGTGATAGCGTGAAGTCTGATATCAGGCAATTTAAAAAAGCGCATGCCGTGATGGCCGAAAAATATCGAGAAGGTTACAACGCGTTTGTTACCTCAGGGTATGATCCTAAAGTTGGCGATAGCTTTGTGCGCGGTATTGATAGGGAGCCCGCTAAGCTTTTATCAAGCATAGCATCGGAAATTGAAGCGGATTCAGCCAATGCAATAGCTGAGCTTAAAGCCAATACCCGCAGTATGCTTTGGATCATATTATTGGCCGCTGTTGCACTGTCTGTGCTTTCAGTTGTGTACGTTGTTGCTCGCCTGCGTTCTCAAGTTATCAAGCCAACGAAGGCTGTTGCTGCGTGTATATCGAACTTAGCTAATAGCCGCTATGACTATGCATTAACTTATACAAGTGAGCACGAACTAGGTATGTTGGCCGATTCCGCCCGCGCTTTGCAATACAAGTTAAAAGATTCGGTTTCACAGCTTCAACAGGCTGAGCGAGAAATGGAAAAAGCGTTTGGCACCCTGGGTAATGTTAGCCAATCTATTATGGAGGGCGCCAATGGACAACGTGATGCGTCGCGTTCGCTTGATAGCAGCACAGATAAACTGAAAGAGATTGTACAGAATTTAGTGGCTATTACTGACCAAGTTGCTGTAGCTACCAATAATTCTGAAAAGAACGTAGCAAGCTGTTACGCCACATTTGAAAGTGCTAACGCAGGCTTTAAACAGCTAGCTAAAACGGTAACCGAATCCAGTAATATTGTTTCTGAACTTCAAAGTCGAAGCACGAATATCCTTAAAGTGGTGAACGTCATTAATGAAATTGCCGACCAAACTAATTTGTTAGCACTTAACGCAGCAATTGAAGCTGCAAGGGCAGGTGAGCACGGGCGAGGGTTTGCGGTAGTAGCGGATGAAGTTCGGGCACTTGCAGCTAAAACGCAACAATCGACTAAAGAAATTAACGATATTTTGAGCAGCTTTGAGGCGGAAGCAAAAGGTGCGGTAGCGGCCATGTCATCGGGCAAGCAGTTATCTGATAACAACGCGGCAGAGGCCGCTACGGCACTTGAAACCCTCAATAATGTAGTGAGAGATATCCAAGAAACCGCGAGCGTAGTGGTGGCGCTTAACGAAGCGGCAGATGAGCAAGAAGCGGTGCTACAGCAGGTGGAAGCAATTATAAGCAACGTAGTGACATCGTCAGAAAAATATCATCAGCTTGCGCAGCGTGATGACATGTCTCGCTCAATGAAAAGTATGTCAGAAAACGTGGAAAAGGTGGTGAACAGTTTGACCCGCTAACTGTGCTTTGTCAGTATTAATCGCAGATGTGGAACTAAAATGTTTTGGAGTAAGCGTCAAGGTGGCTTTTAAAACCATGCCGCTTATTCCTTGTTCCATGAGCCATGTATTGAATAAGTTGCACTAAAAATAATGACCACGCCACTCGTTTTTCACCGCATATATAGCCAGTTAGACCTTCCCGAACGACACCGCTTTCCCATCGAAAAATATGTGGGTATTCGCGACGAGCTGGTAAGGCGTGGTGTTGATAAAGCGCGTTTTACTACCCCGTCACCCGTTGATTTATCTGTTCTTACGGCCTATTACGACTCAAGCTATGTCGATGCACTTACTACTGGCGCATTAGATAAAAAAGCTATGCGCCGTATAGGCTTTCCTTGGTCGCAGCAATTAATTGAACGTACCCGAACCGCCGTCGCAGGTACTTGTTTAACGGCAAACCTTGCATTAGAGCATGGCAAAGCCTTGAATTTAACTGGGGGGTATCATCACGCGTTTGCGGACTTTGGTTCTGGCTTTTGTCTTTTCAATGATTTGTATTTAGCGGCAAAAACCATGCAGCAAACATCATCTATTGATAATGTGCTCATTATCGATTTGGATGTGCACCAAGGAGACGGCACAGCCAAGCTTGCTGAAGATGATCGCGATATCTTTACCTTATCCATTCATGGTGAAAAAAACTTTCCATACAGAAAGCAGCATTCGGATATTGATATTGGGCTTGCCAAGGGGACGGAAGATGACGAGTATTTGTCTACGCTTGAAGAGGCGCTTACATTGGCTAATAGGCAGTTTCAACCCGATGCCATTATCTATGACGCGGGTGTGGATGTTCATGTGAACGACGATTTAGGGCATTTACATATATCCACCCAAGGTGTTTATGAAAGGGACAAGACTGTATTTGCTTTAGCTGACCGTTTAGGTGTGCCAATTGCGGCGGTCATTGGGGGAGGTTATCAAAGAGATATTGCTGCGCTGGTAGATGTGCATATTCAGCTTTATCGAGCTGCGGGTGTAATTGACTAGCTGCTGCGAGTATCTATTGAACAATGAAAAGCGCGCTCAAAACGTGTCGATAAAAAACAAATCGTTTTGAGGGCGCTTCGTAATTAAGCGTACTTATCTGTTTTACAAAAAGTGCAGCTGAAAACCAATACCGATGCGTTCTTGTGAACGGTTGTAGTCGATAAGAGAGTCGCCATAGCCATTGAAATACTGCAGCAGTAACTCATAGCGGTCAGATATCGGGTAGGTGAAATCTAGCTGAATACTGCCTTTGTTTTCGTCAAAATCCAGGTTGTTTCTCAGCAGCGCAAGTACTTTAAAAGCACCAATTTTTCTGCCGTAACCAAATTCCATTCTGCCGTAGTAGTCTTGAATGTCTGGGTTATCGTCTCCCGTCGGATCAAGCGGGTCTGCTTTTTCGTCTTCAGGAATACGATACCAAGTCTTAAAGTAATAAATATCGTCGTTGTCGCTGAACACTATTGACGCGAAAAGGCGGTTCCAACTGCGAGAGCGCAGACCACTTTGGCCGTTCGACATATGATTGAAACCGACTTGGAAGGTATTAAATTTGTAGCCAAGTACCGAATAATCAGCGGTTTCTTGCCAGAAAACTTCTGGCTCGTAATTGGTTTCGCGAAAGGGCTTTGACGCTTCACTATTATAAAGCTGCCAGAAAGAGGTTACCGTAAAGCCGAAGTACAAGCCGTCAAAGCCTGTATCTTCCATGTACAGGGGGAGCTTAGCGCTCACTTGAAACTTAGCTTCTTTATTATCTACGTTTTCTTCTGTTAACTCTTCATTGCCGAAAGTGTTAGGGTTAGAAACGTAAGTAATAGGAAGTAAATAATTTTGTCTATGCTGAGTAATAGCAAAAACGTTGTCTAGTGCTTCTTTATCACCTTCTAGGCGTTCATCTAGCGCGCTCTCTGTGGTTGTGTCACGTTTGATGATATCTATAACCTCAATACCACTTTCTTCTTGAGACCGCTGCTCATCTGCCTTTTCAACAACGCTTTCCTGTTCGCTGTTCTCGATAGGTGATGTTTGTTCGCTTACCACTTCTTGTGATTCTTGAGCGCATACTGACGTGCAAGCAGCAAACGCTGCCAATATTATTAAAGGCTTTAACACAGACACCTTAAATTCTCCGTTACAAGGGGTTGTTATATTTTATTGAAGTCCAACGTTTGGCCTTCTGAAGACGCAAATACATGTAAAGTAGACGCCGCCACTGTGACGTATTCATTACAATGTTTCACGACATCATCTATAGCGTCATCTGTGCGTTCTGGATCATGACTGTATAAAGCTAATTGCTTAACATGACTTGCCATAGCGAGTTTGACCGCTTCTTCAGCAACGGAATGACCCCACCCGTTTTTAGCAGGCATGTCTGTTAACATGTACTGTGCATCATGAATAAGCAAGTCTGCGCCGTTAGCAAACTTCGCAAAATCTAGAAAATCTGTTTCTTTTTTATAAGGAGGGTAGAGTTCGTTATCGGTGATATAAGCAACTTTGGCACCGTCGGCTTCAATACAATAGGCGCTACCGCTGCCTGGGTGGTTCATGGCCAAGCGGGTGATAGTCGCACTTCCAATAGTAAATGTATTCTCTGTTGCAGGATACTCAATAAGTCTTATGGAAGACTTTAACGCGTTTTTCGGAACGGGGAATAATGACCCTTCCATTTGTTTTAAAATTTGATCTGGTTCGTTGAGCTGAGTAAGACCCGGATAAATGTTTATTTCACGTGATTCTTGGTAAATAGGTGCGAAAAAAGGAAAACCTTGAATATGGTCCCAATGGTTGTGACTTAATAAAAGGTGAATAGGCGTTGTCTTTTTAATTAAGCGGTCGCCAAGTAAGCGAATACCAGTACCTGAGTCGAGAATGATATCAGTACCGTCCTCGAGCTCAACGTGAACGCATGCGGTGTTACCACCATAACGAACGTAAGCTGCCCCCGGAGTGGGTATTGACCCTCTTACGCCATAAAAAGTTAACCGCATACGCCCTCATCTACTTATCTAATGAGCAAGTTCAGGTTTTAGAGAGCGGCTACAAAGTCTTTTGCTGCGCTAAGGTCTAATAACTGTTTCTCGCCAGTACGTCTATTCTTATATTCAACCTGTTGATTATCCAGGTTTCTTTCACCAATAACAATGCTGTGAGGTATGCCAATTAATTCCATATCATTGAACATAACACCCGGGCGCTCTTTTCTGTCATCAAATAACACTTCTACGCCTAGTGCAATAAGCTCTTCGTATAGCGCTTCTGCAGCTTCTTTTATACGATGAGATTTATGCATATTCATTGGTATTAATGCAATTTTAAACGGCGCAATAGGATCTGGCCACTTTATGCCGAATTTATCGTGATTTTGTTCGATAGCAGCAGCAACAATGCGCGATACACCAATGCCGTAACAGCCCATGGTCAGCGTTTGATGCTTACCTGATTCACTTAGCACACCGCAGTTCATGGCTTCTGAATACTTGCTGCCAAGTTGGAAAATATGACCCACTTCGATACCGCGCTTAATATCAAGTATGCCTTTACCGTCTGGAGCCGCATCGCCAGCGACGACATTGCGAATATCTACACCAGTAATATCATCAGACCAATTTACGTTGATGTTCATTTTACCGCCAGCGCCAGAGCCTGTTGTAAAATCTGCTAGCGCTACAGCACTTGCATCCACGTAAGCTGGGATTGGAAGGTTAGTTGCGTCTGCAAAATAGGGTACTACACCAAGCACTTCTTTCGCTTTGTCGAATGACGCTTCAACCAGCGGGGTAGCAACACCTTCAATTTTCTCTGCTTTAATATCATTTAATTCGTGGTCAGCGCGCAGCACTAATGCAACCCAGTTGTCTGCTTGTACTTCTTCGCCTTTGTCATCTGTTGCGTTCGCCGCTTTTACCACAACAACTTTTACTGTATTGGTTATATCGGCATCGATACTTTTAAGTATTTTTTCGAAATCTTTGCCTTTTGCATCTTTCGTTTCTACAGAGGCACCGGTAGCTTGTGCTTTTTCTGGTGCCACAGCGGCGGCCATTTCAACGTTAGCCGCGTAGTCGCTGCCTGATGAGAATGCAATGGCGTCTTCACCAGAGTCAGCTAGCACGTGAAACTCATGAGAATGATTACCACCAATTGAGCCTGAATCGGCTATTACTGCTCTGTAATCAAGACCCATACGAGAGAAAATGTTGCAGTAAGCGTTATACATTTGCTGGTAAGTCTCTTCCAGGCAGCTTTCTTCTAAGTGAAAGCTATATGCATCTTTCATCGTAAACTCACGACCACGCATAATGCCGAAACGCGGGCGAACTTCGTCGCGGAATTTTGTCTGGATTTGATACAGGTTTAGTGGAAGTTGCTTGTAGCTGCTTATTTCATTGCGTACAAGGGCTGTAACCACTTCTTCGTGAGTTGGGCCTAATACAAAGTCGCGCTGGTGACGGTCTTTAACGCGAAGCAGTTCTGGGCCGTATTCTTCCCAGCGTCCTGACTCTTCCCATAGATCAGCAGGCTGAACAACGGGCATAAGCACTTCAATCGCGCCTGCTTTGTTCATTTCTTCACGAACAATATTGGCTACTTTATTAAGTACACGAAGACCTGACGGCAGCCACGTGTAAAGACCTGAGGCAAGCTTTCTGATCATACCAGCTCTCAGCATAAGCTGGTGGCTGATAACCTCTGCATCGGCAGGTGTTTCTTTCTGCGTGGCAAGCAAATATTGACTAGTGCGCATGTAAAGCAGGTATCCTGTTTTCAAAGTATTTATGACTGTGGGTGTGCTGGCCTTCTGCGATAAGTTGTACACATTATGCAATTTATGGAATTGTTGCTAAATGCTTTAACCAAAGAATGAGCATCACACGTTTGGCGGTATTCTAATTAACTGTGAGCCATTTCGCCACAGACTGTTTACACTAAAAGTGCAATTAACCTAAATGAATAAGCTCAGTTACCCATACCACACTATTTTTCACCTTAAAGCCTACATCAACATCGTATAGGGTAACGCGATAGGTTTTCTCGTCGTTATCTAACTTTTGTTTATAAGCTGGGCGAGGGTCTTGCGCCAGTACCGCCTTAACTAAAGAGGTAAAGTCGCTGTACTTTTTGTCTATTTCAGAAAGCGTTGGCTTAAGCGTATCTAAAAATTTCACATGGCGTTGGGGAATGGGGCTAATGTCGTCAAGCTTGTCGCTTGCGTGTTGGACACTATCTGCGTAACCAATATAAGGTTTGATATCGATAAGCGGCGTACCGTCTACTAAATCTACACCTTCTACCAGCAAGTGCGCTTTACCCTTATCTTGTACTAGCCCATTGTTTTTCACGACAGACATACCAATACTGTTCGGCCGATGTGTACTGCGAGTGGCTAAAACACCCATAGTGGCATTGCCGCCCAACCGAGGTGCCTTTACTGTATTTTTCCAACCGCGCTCAATGTTTTGATGAAAAATAAAAAGTAGCCACAGGTGACTATAACTTTCTATCCCTTTTAGCATGTGGATATCGTTAAACCCTTCTTCGAACGTTATTATCCCATGAGCTTTTGCTAAGTTAGGTTGCCTTGGGATGGCAAACTTTTGCTTGAAAGGCGTAGCGATACTCGCGATTGTCGATACGGTAAATGAAGTTGGCGTAGTCACGGGTCTGCTTCAACCTAATTAAAAATAATGTTTGCTGTCATATTACTCTCATACTTAACAGGTA
Organism: Alteromonas sp. HB246098; assembly: GCF_054890645.1. Lineage (NCBI taxonomy): Bacteria > Pseudomonadati > Pseudomonadota > Gammaproteobacteria > Alteromonadales > Alteromonadaceae > Alteromonas > Alteromonas sp. HB246098. Next base: position 351,953 of record NZ_JBTZUG010000002.1, read on the forward strand.
ATGTAAGGGTGCAAGTGAAAACTTGAACCAGATAAAATATTTTTTCGGTTCACGAATGAAATATTTATTTGGGTTCCCGGGAGTAATCCAACATTTTCAGCCTGCTCAGTTATTTCACTAGAACTTTTTCTGGTATCAGTTTATAAAACTTGTGTACTTAGCAAAGCAATTAAAACGCTCGTGTTTTACTGCGCAGGCTTATCTTTTTTTATTGCTTCTAATGCGTTCTCAAAGTAAGGGCAGCCAAGTGCCTGCGCCTTTTCAATGTTATGGCTGAATATCTTTTCCGCGTCCTCTTCTTTCTTCATATAGCGAGTAATGTCAGCTTCGCGGATTAAATGCAAGAGCGGGTAGGGGGAACGATTCGTGTAGTTTTCAGCATCGTTAAAATCGCTACCGTCAAACACATAGTCAGGGTGAAAACTCGCGAGTTGATAGGTGCCACTGTATCCCCAGTCATGCAACATATTATCGCCAATAGCTAGCACATCAAGGTACTCTTCAAAATCAGCAAGGTTTGGATTTGTCAGGGCAATTAGTGTGGTAGCGGTGCTCTCATTCTCTTCCAAATGGCGAAGTTCGTCGTACAAAGATTGAATAACGTCCCCTGCATCTCCTGCTACTACTTTATAACGAATTTGATTTGGCGTTCTTACATAGCGCGCAAAGGGGCAAAAATTGTGTTTTATCACAATATCATCAACCCACTTAAGCGTTGCATCAATTACGTGTTGTTCGCACAACGGAGATGTTGGTTCTGCCATAGAGAAGTTTTTCAATTTAGGTCTGTATTCAAAAAGAGGGGAGTATAAAGCAAAAAGGCAGAAATATAATTTCTGCCTTTAAAATTTGATTAAGCCTTAGTGCTTTAAGAATGAAACTTAACGTACGCCTCAAGCGTGTTTTCTATCAAACTTGCCACTGTCATAGGACCAACACCGCCAGGTACAGGTGTTATCCAGCCTGCACGCTCTTTGGCTTTTTCAAAATCAACATCGCCTATTAATGAGCCATCATTAAGACGGTTAATGCCCACATCAATCACAATCGCCCCAGGCTTAACCCAGTCGCCAGGTATAAAGTTAGGCTTACCGACAGCTACAACAAGTAAGTCTGCACGCTGAACGTGGCTTTTAAGGTCTTGGGTAAACTTGTGGCAGGTAGTAACAGTACAACCGGCCAACAATAATTCAAGACTCATAGGGCGGCCCACAATATTCGACGCTCCGACAATAACCGCATCTAAACCCTTAACAGGGCGTTTAGTAGACTCGATCATGGTCATGATGCCCTTAGGCGTACATGGTCGTAAAGCGGGAATACGTTGAGCAAGGCGACCGATGTTATAGGGGTGGAAGCCATCGACATCTTTATGCGGGTGAATACGCTCTAACACTTTCTCTGCGTTGAGACCGGCAGGTAGTGGTAGTTGAACCAAAATGCCGTCTATCTCTTTATCTTCGTTTAGCTCGTCCACTAAGTTAAGCAAGGTTTCTTCCGTAGTGTCGGAAGGTAGATCGAAAGAGCGAGAAACGAAACCTACCTCTTCACAGGCTTTACGCTTATTTGAAACGTAAACTTGAGAAGCGGCATCACTGCCTACAAGGACAACGGCAAGACCTGGCTGTCTTTTACCTGCCTGAGTAAGTGATTCAACATAGGATGTTACGTGTTGGCGAACTTGCTTGGCAATTAATTTGCCGTCAATAAGATGGGCGGTCATAGTCTTGTACGATTCTTATAAGGTTGGGTGGTCAACAAGTGTCCTATATTGTTTCATAAAATAGGGGGAATACTCTAGCAATTATTAGATAGTAGTTATCGGTCGTAACCGAACATCAAATAAGTTGAACTTAACCGAATAGCGCGTGTAACTGAGTAACCGCTCAACATAAAAGAAGTAACGAGAGACCAGCAACGTCAAAAAGTAGTTTACGTGATGATAAACAAAGTCCTTTTCTTTAAGCTAGGTTGCCCGGTCCAGGTTGAGCCAATAACTTTTCTTGCAATAGCAATATGGCAAACCCGTTTACGGGTTACTACGCGTAATTAAAAGCCGTGAAATATAGGCAGAATTGTACAAAAAAACATGATAATGAGTGCTTTGTGAGCGGTTGGTGATTTTATTTAAAAAAGTGTTTGACGAGGTGGGGGGATGTCAGTAATATTCGCACCCCGTAACGGCACAGAGGCTTACGCATCTTGGTCGATACGACAGTCGGTGAGTGGCGCAGCTTGGTAGCGCACTTGTTTTGGGTACAAGGGGTCGCAGGTTCAAATCCTGTCTCACCGACCACTTTTTGCAGCGAAGATTCGCCAAGCGCCCGTAGCTCAGCTGGATAGAGCAACGGCCTTCTAAGCCGTGGGTCGCAGGTTCGAATCCTGCCGGGCGCGCCATGCGAGTCAGGTAGGTCCTGATAGCAAGGCTGAATTTTTATATCTACACTGCTAGTATAAAGCTTGTAGATTGTGCAACACACCCTATGGTGGGCGTAGCTCAGTTGGTAGAGCCCCGGATTGTGATTCCGGTTGTCGTGGGTTCAAGTCCCATCGTCCACCCCACTTTTAGCGGAAGTGGTGGAATTGGTAGACACGCTGGATTTAGGTTCCAGTGCTTCACGGCGTGAGAGTTCAAGTCTCTCCTTCCGCACCATATTTTCAAGCTTTTTTAAAAGCTTAAATTAAGCATTCCTGTCGGTGAGTGGCGCAGCTTGGTAGCGCACTTGTTTTGGGTACAAGGGGTCGCAGGTTCAAATCCTGTCTCACCGACCATTTATGCTTATTTGACCTAGCAATAACTCGCAGCTCAGCGAATAAATCAAAGAGTGTTGAAGGTTAAGGTCAAATCAGACTATCGAGCAACAAAGTAAGATCCTGACAGTTCGATAGATGTTTATGTGTTTATCAGTTCGCACGTAAACAAATACAGGATTACTGTGGTGGGCGTAGCTCAGTTGGTAGAGCCCCGGATTGTGATTCCGGTTGTCGTGGGTTCAAGTCCCATCGTCCACCCCACTTCTTGCGGAAGTGGTGGAATTGGTAGACACGCTGGATTTAGGTTCCAGTGCTTCACGGCGTGAGAGTTCAAGTCTCTCCTTCCGCACCATATTTCTAAGCTTATATAAAGCTTGGATATATACATTTCTATCGGTGAGTGGCGCAGCTTGGTAGCGCACTTGTTTTGGGTACAAGGGGTCGCAGGTTCAAATCCTGTCTCACCGACCATTATCTCTTATTCTCTGATCTTCTATCTTTCCTAAATAGCGTCTTAAACCGCTAGTCAATGTCGTTTTTCAATCTATTTTTCTTACTAGTTTCGCAATTTGTTTAAAATGCGTTCAATTGGTTGTTACAAACTTGTGTTTCCCTCTCGACTCTTGTGGTGTGCGGCTGTATACTACCGCGTCTTTTTTTAACCAGTACGTTTGTTTCAGGTTGGCTTTGTGGCACGATTTTGTGTCCTAACTTTGATTTTATAAACGTCGAATAACGACCTTCTACCCCGGAGTGATATGCAATCAATGCATGACGGGAGAGGGGATTGAGAACAAAACGCCTGTAGAGGCGTATAGTTGAGGTAACATAATGCAAGTTTCAGTCGAGACGACCCAGGGTTTAGAACGCCGTCTTACTATCACCGTTCCATCTGACACGGTTGATTCAGCAGTTAAGTCACGCCTACAGCAGTTGGCAAAAACACAACGCATCAACGGCTTCCGTCCAGGTAAAGTTCCTGTAAGCGTAATCAAAAAGCGTTTCGGCCAGGCAGTTCGCCAAGAAGTTGCTGGCGATGTTATGCAGCAAAACTTCTACCAAGCAGTCATTCAAGAAAAGATTCAGCCTGCTGGTATGCCAAAGTTTGAACTGACTAAAGACGAAGACGGTCAGGACCTAGAATTTGTGGCATCTTTCGAAGTTTACCCAGAAGTAGAAGTGAAAGGTGTTAGCGATATCGAAATCGAAAAGCCAGTAGTAGAAATTACTGACAAAGATCTTGATAACATGATGGAAACGCTTCAAAAGCAGCACGCGTCTTGGAAAGAAGTTAAGCGTAAAGCGAAGAAAGACGACAAAGTTATCATCGACTTCGTTGGTTCTATCGACGGTGAAGAGTTCGAAGGCGGAAAAGCAGAAGATTTCGCTCTAGAACTTGGTAAAGACCGCATGATCCCAGGTTTCGAGAAGCCACTAGTTGGCGCGAAAGCGGGTGAAGAAGTAACTATCGAAGTTACTTTCCCAGAAGATTACCACGCTGAAAACCTAAAAGGTAAAGACGCAGTTTTCCAAGCAACAGTTAAGAAAGTAGAAGGTCTAGACCTTCCAAAAGTTGACGAAGAGTTTGCTAAGCTATTCGGTGTTGAAGAAGGCGGCGTGGACGCACTTAAAGCTGAAGTTCGCAAGAACATGCAGCGTGAGCTAGACCAAACGCTTAAAGCACAAGTTAAAGAAGACGTAATTTCTAAGCTTGTTGAAGCTAACGAGATTGATATTCCTCAAGCGCTTATCGATCAAGAAGTAAACGCGCTACGCGAGCAAGCGAAGCAACGTTTCAGCCAACAAGGCGGTGGCCAGAATCTTCCAGACCTACCTGCAGAACTGTTTACTGACAACGCTAAGCGTCGCGTATCTATTGGTCTACTTCTAGGTGAAGTAATCAAAGAAAACGAACTAAAAGCAGACGAAGCTAAAGTTAACGAGATGATCGAAACTGCAGCTTCTGCGTATGAAGATCCACAAGAGGTTGTTGACTACTACAACAACAATCAAGAGCTTATGCAGCAAATGCAAAATGTTGCGCTAGAAGAACAAGCGATTGAGTGGGTTCTTGAGCAAGCAAAAGTTACTGAAGTAACTAAAGCTTTTGACGAGGTTATGAACAAACAGGCGTAAATTTTTACTGTCTGATTGACAATACTTGTCAGCAACTGCTTAAATGCTCGGAGCCTTCCGAGCATTTTTGTTTTTAACGCTAGATAATCAAGGTAGCTATGACTAATACCCCGTTTGACCCAATGAATGCACTTGTTCCTATGGTTGTTGAGCAAACCTCAAAAGGTGAGCGCTCATACGACATTTACTCTCGTCTTTTAAAAGAAAACGTAATTTTCTTGGTAGGGCAAGTTGAAGATCACATGGCCAACCTCATCGTTGCTCAAATGTTGTTCTTAGAAGCTGAAAACCCAGAGAAAGATATTTTCCTATACATCAACTCGCCGGGCGGGTCTGTGACTGCTGGTATGGCAATCTATGACACAATGAGATTTATCAAGCCAGACGTGAGCACAGTGTGTATGGGCCAAGCTGCGAGCATGGGCGCATTTCTACTATCTGCAGGAGCAAAAGGTAAGCGTTATTGTCTACCTAACTCTCGCGTTATGATTCACCAACCCCTTGGTGGTTTCCAAGGTCAGGCATCTGATTTTGAAATACATGCGAAAGAAATTCTGTCTATTAAAGAGAAGTTGAATCGCCTAATGGCAGACCATACTGGTCAAGACTATGAAAAAGTCGCGCGCGACACAGACCGTGATAACTTTTTAAGCGCAAGCGAGGCAAAAGATTACGGCCTGGTTGACCAAGTTTTAGCAAATCGATCTGACGTAGCCGGAACTAAGTAGTATAGTTATAGATGACCCGAGCCAGTGCATAGCACGAATTTGGTTTTCGGCTCGGGTAAGGCAGAGGCAAAAGTAATGAGTGATAAGCAAAGCGGTGACGGTGATAACAAGCTACTGTACTGTTCGTTTTGTGGCAAAAGCCAACACGAAGTAAGAAAGTTAATAGCAGGCCCGTCGGTATTTATTTGCGACGAGTGTGTTGAGTTATGTAACGATATCATTCGCGAAGAAATTAAGGAAATCGCGCCTAAGCAAAAGCAGGACGCTTTACCTAAACCAACTGAAATTCATGCTCATCTTGACGATTATGTTATCGGCCAAGAACATGCGAAGAAGGTGCTATCAGTAGCGGTTTATAACCACTACAAGCGTTTGCGCAATGGCGATGTTCACGAAGGCGTAGAACTAGGCAAAAGTAACATTCTGTTAATTGGCCCTACAGGTAGTGGTAAAACACTATTAGCAGAAACACTTGCACGTTTACTTGACGTGCCATTCACAATGGCTGACGCAACCACGCTAACGGAAGCTGGCTACGTGGGTGAAGATGTTGAGAATATTATTCAAAAACTACTTCAGAAGTGTGATTACGACGTTGAGAAAGCGCAGCGCGGTATTGTTTACATTGACGAAATCGACAAAATTTCTCGTAAATCTGACAATCCATCAATTACCCGTGACGTATCGGGTGAAGGTGTTCAACAAGCTCTTCTTAAGTTGATTGAAGGTACGGTTGCGTCGGTTCCTCCGCAAGGTGGACGTAAGCATCCTCAGCAAGAGTTCTTGCAAGTTGATACTTCTAAAATACTGTTTATCTGTGGTGGTGCATTTGCTGGCCTTGATAAGGTTATCGAGCAGCGCGCACAGAAAGACACAGGTATTGGATTTGGTGCAACGGTTAAGTCGAAAGATAACAGCAAGCAAATTAGCGAGCTATTCAAGCAAGTTGAGCCTGAAGATTTAGTGAAATATGGTTTGATACCAGAATTCATTGGTCGTTTACCGGTAGTGACAAGTCTTGAAGAATTGAATGAAGAAGCGTTAATTCAAATTCTGCGCGAGCCAAAGAATGCAATTACCAAACAATACGGTGCATTGTTCTCAATGGAAGATGTAGAACTTGAATTCCGTGATGATGCGTTAAATGCTATTGCGAAAAAAGCAATGGAGCGCAAAACCGGTGCTCGTGGCCTTCGCTCAATTGTAGAAGCCGTTCTACTTGATACCATGTACGACCTTCCTTCTATGGAAGACGTTAGCAAAGTTGTTATCGACGAAACGGTTATTCGTGGTGAATCGAAGCCTATTTTGATTTACGACAGTAATGAGAAAAAGGCGGCGTCTGAATAGACGTTAGCTAATCATGAAAAAGGTCCTGCGGGACCTTTTTTTGTATGTATCGGTAGATAATGGTTCGTAAGCAATCTTGTGATAACTGACAATAACTAATTCGCTGATACGGTTAATATTTAAGCGGGTAAGAGTGGTAAAGCTATCCTTTCTACTAGAATTTTTAGTTTTGTATTGCCATTCGGTGCAAAATCGATAATGGTTATATTAAGGTCGACAGGCCCCAGAGCAGGGAAGGTAAGGTTAAGGAATTAACACACTTTAATAAGTTTCGATTGAACTTTGCTCTTGCATCCCCATATAAAAATGACATTTCAAACTAATTGAGAACAAGTATGACAGTTGAGCGTGAAAATCGCATTGAAATTCCTGTGCTTGCCTTGCGGGACGTGGTTGTTTACCCGCATATGGTCATACCCCTATTTGTTGGGCGTGAGAAATCAATCCGTTGCCTAGAAGCGGCAATGGATAATGACAAACAAATTTTTCTAGTAGCACAAAAAGACGCGGGCGTTGATGAGCCTGAAGCAGACGATATTTACACTGTAGGTACCATTGCTACTATTCTGCAGCTTTTAAAGCTTCCTGACGGTACTGTAAAAGTACTTGTAGAAGGTAGCGTACGTGGTGAAATTGAAAGCTATAAACAGTCAGACCCTTTCTTTGTCGCTAACGTTGATAAGTTAGAAGATGAAGGCATTGATGAGAGTGAGCAAGAAGTCTTGATTCGCTCTGCAGTGTCGCAGTTTGAAGGCTATGTGAAACTGAATAAAAAAATCCCACCAGAAGTGTTGACTTCACTTAATGGGATTGAAGATGCGGCGCGCCTAGCAGATACCATGGCTGCGCACATGCCTCTTAAGCTTACTGAGAAGCAAAAAGTGCTAGAAATGCAGGGTGTTAATGAGCGCCTTGAATATTTGATGGCACTGATGGAAGGCGAAATTGATTTGCTGCAGGTGGAAAAGAAAATTCGCACCCGCGTTAAAAAGCAAATGGAAAAAAGCCAGCGCGAATATTATTTGAATGAGCAAATGAAAGCCATTCAAAAAGAATTGGGTGAGCTAGACGATGCGCCTGATGAGTTCGAGGCTCTTTCTAAGAAAATAGCTGACGCGAAAATGCCTAAAGAGGCTGAAGATAAAGCGAAAGCTGAACTTCAAAAGCTTAAAATGATGTCACCGATGTCAGCAGAAGCTACTGTGCTTCGAAGCTACATTGAATGGCTTACAAATGTTCCGTGGAATAAGCGTTCGCCAGTGAAGAAAGATCTTTCTCGGGCTGAAGGCGTGCTTAACGAAGACCACTACGGTCTTGAAAAAGTAAAAGAACGTATTCTTGAGTATTTGGCGGTTCAACAGCGCGTTAAGAAGCTTAAAGGCCCGATTCTCTGTCTTGTTGGGCCTCCTGGTGTGGGTAAAACTTCGCTTGGCCAATCTATCGCAAAAGCGACGGGACGTAAGTATGTACGTATGGCCCTAGGCGGCGTGCGAGACGAGGCCGAAATACGTGGTCACCGTCGTACTTACATTGGTTCATTGCCAGGTAAGCTCGTACAAAAAATGGCGAAAGTAGGGGTTAAAAACCCGCTGTTCCTACTTGACGAAATCGACAAGATGTCATCAGACATGCGAGGTGACCCTGCGTCAGCCTTGCTAGAGGTACTAGACCCTGAGCAGAACAACAGCTTCAGCGACCATTATTTAGAAGTGGATTACGATCTATCTGACGTGATGTTCGTCGCAACCTCTAACAGCATGAATATTCCTGGTCCGTTGCTTGACCGTATGGAAGTTATTCGCCTATCTGGTTACACCGAAGATGAAAAGCTTAATATTGCGAAGAACCACTTAATTGGTAAGCAAATGGAGCGCAATGGTCTTAAAGCGAAAGAGCTTGAGATTACAGATTCTGCTGTCATTGGCATGATTCGTTACTACACGCGCGAAGCAGGTGTTAGAAGCTTAGAGCGTGAAGTGTCAAAGGTATGCCGTAAAGCGGTTAAAGATATTTTACTTACGAAGAGCAAAGACAAGGTCATTGTTACTCAAGATAATCTTAAAGATTATCTTGGCGTTCAGCGCTTTGACTACGGTAAAGCCGACAAAGACAATCAAATCGGTCAAGTTACCGGTTTAGCTTGGACCCAAGTTGGTGGCGACTTACTAACTATCGAAACCACATCGGTTCCAGGTAAAGGCAAAATGACGTCCACAGGCTCTTTGGGCGATGTTATGCAGGAGTCAATCAAAGCAGCGATGACAGTGGTGAGAAGCCGTGCTGAAAAGCTTCGCATTAATGATGACTTTTATGAGAAGCGTGATATTCATGTGCACGTTCCTGAAGGTGCAACACCGAAGGATGGCCCAAGTGCCGGTATTGCAATGTGTACCGCTTTAGTATCTTCACTAACAGGTAACCCTGTGAAATGTGATGTTGCCATGACGGGTGAAATTACGCTTCGCGGTGAAGTACTTGCTATTGGTGGTCTAAAAGAAAAGTTACTTGCAGCACACCGTGGTGGTATTAAAACGGTAGTTATTCCAAAGGATAACGAGCGTGATTTGGAAGAAATTCCAGACAATGTGAAAAAAGATTTATCAATTCACCCAGTTAAATGGATTGATGATGTTCTTGATATTGCGCTTCAGGAACCTGTTGAAAGTTTCGAAGTGGTTAAAAAGTAACTTACACGTTTGGCTGCATACCTTTATTTTTAAAGGCGTGCAGCCTTGTTTTTGCTATAAAAATGCAATAATTGACTAAATTATGCGCATTAGACGAAAGAAAAGCTTATTTTTTTGAAAATAGGGCTTTCATGTCGCAAAAGTTGTGTTACCTTTAAGTGGTATTCGCTTGAAGCCTTGCCACAAAAGGGATTGCAGCGATTCATTTAAAAAGTTAATTATTTGTGACTGAAGCTTGATGTTAACGATCAAGCTTGCTATAACGTTCAAGCAAAATCGTTTTGGACAAACAGTATAATAACAATCGAAGGGGATCTAATTGTGAACAAGTCTCAACTTATCGACCAAATCGCTGCTGGTGCAGACATTTCTAAAGCAGCTGCTGGCCGCGCTCTTGACGCATTCACTGACTCAGTAACTGCGGCGCTAAAAGACGGCGACCAAGTTGCACTAGTAGGCTTTGGTACTTTCTCAGTTCGCGAACGTTCAGCTCGCAGTGGTCGTAACCCACAAACTGGTGAGACTATTCAGATTTCAGCAGCGAAAGTTCCATCTTTCAAAGCTGGTAAAGCACTGAAAGACGCTTGTAACTAAGCAAAAAAATTATAGAAAAAGGCGATGGCTAGTCCATCGCCTTTTTTATTTCTAAAGCAAAGAATTCAATATTGGGGTCAGAGTAACGACTCTGACCCCAATATTTTAAGAGTAAGAATTTCCCCTTTAGGCATGCCGATTTTCATACATGTCAGTGAAGCGCTTTAACTTGACGAAAGTCATTACAAATAGTGTGTTTTGACGTTTATATTCGGCTGCATTGGGTTATAATCATCGCTTATTTTACCTTGAGCTCGCCAGCAGGTGATAGATAAGGGTAATTGTAGTAAGCAACGGAGTTGAAGAACAATCATGCTAGAAAGAATCAGAGAAGGTTCTCAAGGCCCTTGGGCGATGGCGATTATTGCGCTTATCGTTTTAAGTTTCGTATTCGCAGGTGTTGGTAGTTACCTAACATCATCAGGTACTACAGCAGTAGCAACTGTCAACGGCGAAGAAATTTCGGCACAAGAACTAGAACGTGCATACCAAAACCAGCGTGCACAAATGGAGTCACAGTACGGCGAAAGCATCGCGCAGCTTTTCTCTAGCGAACAATATCTCGCAGATTTTAGAAAAAATGTACTGGACAGACTTATTGCTGAAAAGCTGATTCAGCAACAAGCTACCGATATGGGCTTGCGTGTAAGCGATGAACAGATTCGTGAAACGATAGTGCAAATGCCAGAATTTCAATTTGGTGGTCAGTTTGATAACGAGCGTTTCCAAGCTATTCTCCGCCAAAATGGTTTTCAAGTTGCAGACTTCCGCGATTACCTAAGAACGCAGATGACTCAGAATCAGTTGGCGGCAGCGTTAACGAATTCTTCATTTTCTCTAGATGGCGAAGTGCAACGAGCTAATGCTCTTCAACGCCAAACTCGTGATGCAAAATACGTATTAGTGAGCTCTGACGAGTTTGCTAGTTCTATCGAAGTAACAGACGCTGATGTAGAAGCCTTCTACAACAATAATATTGCCTCTTTCGATACTGAAGAGCAGGTGAAACTGGCTTATGTAAAACTAAGCGTTGAAGACCTTAAAGGTCGCGTTTCTGTAGATGAAGAAGCAGTACGTACTTATTACGACAATAACCTGGGAAGCTACGGCACTGAAGAAGAACGCCGAGTTTCACATATTCTTATCGAAACAGGTGATGATCGAGATGCTGCGAAAGCAAAAGCAGAGTCATTAAAAACTCAGCTTGATAATGGTGCTGACTTTGCAGTCCTTGCTGAAGAAAACTCTGATGACACCTTCTCGGCTGAGAACGGCGGTGACCTAGATTTCATTACACCTGAAATGATGGACCCAGCGTTCGATGAAGCTGCCTTTGCTTTAGAAAATGTAGGTGATGTATCTAACGTTGTTGAGACCGAGTTTGGCTTTCACATTATTAAGTTAACAGACATCAAAGAAGCGCAAGTAAAATCATTTGATGAAGTGGCTAGCGAAATTCGCGACACCCTTCTTTACGATGCGGCGATGGAAAAGTACTTTGAGCTTCAAAATACCCTAGCTGAGATTGCGTTTGAGGTGCCAGATACACTTGAAGACGCAGCTAATGCTGTAGATCTACCTATACAAGAGTCTGTGCTTTTCAGCCGAAATACGGCGCCTGCAGAACTAAGCTTCCCTGGTTTGCTGGATATTGCTTTCTCATCAGAGCTAGTTGAAGAAGGTCTTAACAGCGACATCATAGAACTTGATGACGAAACAGTTGTTGTTGCACGTGTTATTGAGCATCAACCACAACGTACTCAGTCACTAGATGAAGTTCGCGAAGGAATTGAAGCGTCGGTAAAAGCGGAAAAAGCGAAAGAAGCAGCAGAAGCTTGGGCCTTCGACATTGCACAGAAAGTACGAGCAGAGGAAAGTGTTGAAAGCGAACTAGCAGAAAAATCTGTAGCTTGGGAAACGGCAGCAGCAGTGCCAAGATCTGGCGGTACACTAGCACGCGCATTGGTTGACACGCTTTTCTCACTGGGTCTTGAAGGTGAAGATAAGGTTGACGTAGCAGCAACAGTTAACGGCGATGTTGCAGTTGTTATGCTAGAAGGCGTGAATGCTGCACCTGAACTTGAAACCGAGCTAGGTGAAAACCTGAAACAACGCCTTGCGCAAGTACAAGGTCAACGGGTTTATCAGCAGTACATCGATGCGCTTCGCGCAAATGCTGACGTGACTATTTCTGAGTCATTGTAAGTAGAATTGAGCCACTCAATAGATAGGTGGCAACAATAAAATAAATGATAAAAAGCCAGCTTAAATAAGAGCTGGCTTTTTTGATCGGCTTTATTATTTCGCCTGATGGCCGTTTAACTGGAACAGCAGCGTAATTAACACCTCGGTAATATTACTTACTAATCCCTTGGGCTATATTAGATTTGCACATAGGTAGCAATTCTATAAGTAAAAAAGAGCTAATTTGTTAAAAACAACATGAGTGTATAAAACGCCGCAATGACGCCAGATAGCACGAATATGTAAAGGAAACCTTGCTTGCCTTGTTCAAGGGTATACTTGTTTGCCTGCAAATAACCAAACCAAAGTAATGACAAGATAAGGGGTATTAAAACAATTATTTTTAACACGATGACGCCTTCTTTTAAGTTGTACTCTATTTATAACAATGTGAGTAGCTATAAACAAACATTAGGTGGCCAGTGGAAACTTTCATACACCTGCAGTAGTCTCTTTTTCTTCCATCCACGCAATACGGGCTTTGGCTTTACTGTCATGGCTTTGTCGCAAATCTGTTATTAGCGTGTCACTTTAAATTTGTGTAATAGACTCATGTTTCTAAATTGGGTTACGTGAATGTCAATTCAGCCTTTACCTTCTTTAGCGCCAGCGCGCAGTATTCACTTCGCCGAAGTATTAATGGCAAGAGAGTCTATCACTCCAATGGATGCGGGTTGTCAAAGCTATCTAATCTACAAGCTTGAAAAACTTGGTTTCACATGTGAGAAACATAAGATAAATGGCGTTAAAAACCTCATTGCCAGATGGGGGCAAGGGCCTATTCATCTAGCGTTTAGTGGCCACACTGATGTAGTGCCTCCAGGTCCTATCGATAAATGGAAATCACCGCCATTTAGCCCGGTTATAAGTGAAAATAAACTTTACGGGCGCGGCGCTGCCGATATGAAAACGGGCATTGCAGCTATGCTAGCAGCAACAGAGCGAACCATTGCCTCTTTAGATCCTAGCAATATGTCTTTCTGGTGGTTAATTACCAGTGACGAAGAAGGTGAAGCTGAATGGGGTTCAAAGTGGATAGCTGAATATTTGTCGTCTAAAAATGTCCAGCTTGATATGTGTTTAGTAGGCGAGCCTTCTGCATCTACAAGAACCGGTGATACGATAAAAATAGGCCGTAGAGGCTCACTTTCTGGCACTATTCACATTACTGGCAAACAAGGCCATGTGGCTTACCCAAAGACCGCGGTTAATGCTATTCATAAAGCAAGTAGTGTGGTTAATGCACTAACTCACTATCCATTTGATACGGGAAGCGATGACTTTCCTGGCACTACACTTCAAATAACACACATGGATACAGGAAGCTTCACTGATAACATAGTGCCTAGCTCAGTACGGATAGAGTTCAATGTTAGGTATTCGTGGCAGTTCAATCAAAACAGCCTGTCTTTACTACTACGCGATATTATCAAGAATATCGATGTACAGGCTCAAATTAGCTTTTCAAGGCCTTGCGAAACGTATTTAAGCAGCCCCAATAATGATGCAGAAAAGTGCCTCATTAACTGTGTTGAGAAAGCTATTAAGGGGGCTACCGGTCGTTATCCGGTAATAAGTACATCTGGCGGAACATCAGATGGGCGCTTTTTTGCGAGTGAGCGTACTCAGGTTGTTGAAGTAGGCGTGCCTAACACCACCATTCATCAGGTAAACGAACACATTCACTTATCGGATTTACTTACACTTGAAGATATCTATACGGATATTCTTAAAAATATTGGCGGTAGGTAATTGATACAGATATTCGTAGTAAATGAAAGAAGGGGGCGTATGTAATACGCTCCCTTATACAGTTTTAAGTTCAAGCCGTGGCTTTAAGTTGAATATCGGTCAAATAGCGTTTGCGTTTCTTCTCGGTAAGGCTTTGCATATCAACCACTACCAAGCCATCAATACAGTCGTTAAAATCTGGGTCGACATTGAATCCAAGGAACGCCACACCACCATCTTTAGCCACTTCGGAATATTGCTTATACAACGTAGGCACGTTAACGCCCATGTTAGCTAGTAGATGCTTTAACTGCGTAAATTCGGCCTTATAATCGCTACCTGTGAACTGATGCAAGGAATCTTGCGCCATTTGATAAGGGCGTTTACAGGTCGCTTCCCCGAACTTCGCAGGAAAATACGTAGTGTAGAATTGTACCAGTAGATCTTTAGCGGGCTCAGGATAGGTATTGCTTAGGGATACCGCACCAAAAAGGTACCGGTATTTAGGGTAACGACCTAAAAATGCCCCGATACCAAACCACAAATAATCTAAGCTGCGTTTGCCCCAGTAGCGAGGCTGTACAAAGCTTCGTCCTAACTCTAAGCCTTGCTTAAATAGTCTTTCGTTGTTTTTACTGTAATTAAATAAAGTTGCTGAGTAGAGTCCGGTAGGATGGTCGGGTGCGGTCAAAAGTTCTGCATCACCAAAACGATAAGCGCCCACGATTTCTAAATCGCTGTCATCCCAAAGTACAAGATGATAATAATAAGAGTCGTATTGGTCGATGTCTCTGCGCTTGTTAGTGCCTTCGCCCACTGCGCGAAATGCCACCTCTCGTAAGCGTCCTATCTCACGCATAATAGGCGAGCAGCTTTTGTGCTGATACAAGTAAATAGATTTTCCATCACCTGTTTCTCCTAGATGCTCACATTCTCGCATAGCTCGAGCCAGTTCTTTTCTGTCTTCTGGAGGAGCTATAGAAGCCTGTGTTTCGAATACGCCTTTTTTATTGTTCCCTATTCGATATAAATGGCGCTTGAACAGCTTTACCTGCTCTTTCAACGGAATAGACGTTTGCTGGTATGCTTCAAAAGGGATGAGTTCACCTATGCGCATGGGCAAGTGCTTTTTGCGTTGTTTAAACATCTCTTTTACCAGCAGGGCAGTGGCGAGTGGCTTGTATACCATGGACACGCCATAAAAAAGTGGGCTATTTTTAGCATCAATATAAACTGGTAATATTGGCGCTTTCGCCTGCTTCGCAATACGTAAAAAACCTGTGTGCCACCTGGTGTCACGAACGCCTTGCGGGCGCAAACGAGAGACTTCGCCTGCGGGAAAAATAAGTATGGCACCATCACTATTTAGATGAGATTGAATTGCGGTCAAATGCTGCTTTGGTGTACCGCCTTGCATGTTGTTAACCGGTAGCAGCATTTCGTGAAGCGGCTCGATTGCCATAAGCATTTCGTTAGCGACCACTTTCAAATCGTGACGCACTTCACTTACTAGCTTAATTAAGGCAAGAGCGTCAAGCGAGCCAATTGGATGGTTGGCAATGATCACCACTTTGCCTTCACTAGGAATTCGCTCTTTTTCTACATCGCGGGTGGAATAGCTGATATTAAAGTATTCCAATACTTGTTCGACAAAATCAATATCTTCATAGTGAGGGTAGGTTTCACCAAACTCTGTAATTTCACGTTCATGGAGTAGGTGTCTTAATACGAAAGACAGCGATTTAAACAGAATAGGGTTGTTCGCTACTTGAGGATAATGCTTGTTCAGTACGTCGTTTACAGTAAACATAGAACCTGTTTCTCTTTCGGTTTTGGCGAACAATAGCAAGACAATATGACGCTTTTTACACACTTTGATGGCAGTTATTTGACAGTGTTAAAAAGATGTTATGAGTGCTGGCTCGACAAGTTAGTTACGCGCAGATGCGTGCAGTAAAAGCATTAGAGGGGGCTATAAGTGCCCCCCTTTAAAAGATGCGGTAACTATGCTGCTTTTGAACGAGACGTTTTGGCTGCAATAGATGTTACTGTGGCTGACTCCAATGAATCGAGGTAATGGATAAGGGATAAATTACCATCCATGTCTTCAGACAATGCACTGCAATTCTCAACCCAGTCGCCATCATTAATGTAGTGAATGCTGTTTTCAAAACTACTTTCAGGGTGATGAATATGTCCGCAAACTACGCCATCCAATCCCATTTCTTCTGCGCGCTTACAGCATGCCTCTCGATAGCGAGCAATAGCTTCATTCGCACCTTTAATGTGCTTTTTGATATAACCTGCCAATGACCAGTATTCACGTTTTCGCCACGCCCTCAAGCGGTTAAACTCGCGATTTAAAAAGAGCAATAGGTCGTAACCTTTATCGCCAATCCACGCATGGAATTTGCCCATGGTTACATCGCCATCGAACTGATCGCCATGTAAAACCAAGTAACGCTTCCCTTGTGCAGTGGTGTGCACCAGTTCTCGCTCTATTTCTATATCACCGAAAGCCATGCCAGAGTATGACTGAATTGGCTCATCGTGGTTGCCAGGCAAGTAAACCACTCGCGTTCCTTCCTGGCTCATTTGCATAAACTTATGCATAACTTGATTATGGGCTTTTGGCCATCGAAATTGTCTGGTCATTTGCCACATATCAACAATGTCGCCCACCAAATATAAGGTGTCTACTGTGATGCTATCTAGAAAGGAAAGTAAGTATTCAGCTTTGCAATCACGGTTTCCCAAGTGAATATCTGAAAGCCAAAGTGTTCGATAGTGTGTCTTTTTCATAGCGGTTTTCCAAAGCGATGCCTTGGACCGTCACTATAGGTCTGCAAATTGACACTACCGTGACGCTTGCTTGACCATTGTGTTACACAAAGGCCTTTTTATAGTCCCAATTTATTTGCTACTTCTAAAAGCTTCTCCCGCATCCAAATATTTACTAAATCTTCATCCGCATTTTTGTGCCAGTACATGTGCACGGGAAGAGGAGGTACTTCAAACGGAAGTGGCAAAGTCTCGATATTACGTTTGTTGTTAAATTGCTGTGCAAAGCGTGCTGGCATAGTCAACAAAAGGTCACACTGACTCACTACATTAACAGCGGCAAAGTAGTGCTCACATTGTAAGGATATTTTTCGATGCAAATTGTGTTGAGCAAGGGCGAGATCAACAGTGTCTAGTTTAGAATCTTTTAAAGACACAAATGCATGCTGTGCAACTGAGTAGTTTTCAATACTGGGGTTGTCTAGGTAGCTATTTGTTGGCGCGCATACTACCACAAAGGTTTCTTCGCAGATAAATTGTGAACGTATCTCACTGCTGGTGGGAACAAGAGCATCAATTACGATATCAATTTCTTTGTTAGAAAGAGCTGGCGCAAGTTCGGGCCAAGTTACCTGTCTACTATTTACCGTGATATTGGGGGTGTTTTGAACAAGTTCAGGAATTAACGTTGGAAAAAATATAGATTCTAAAATATCACGCATTCCAAGGTTAACTGTGCGTGGTTTATCACCTATGTCAAAGTCCACTTTGCCTTTTAACGTATTTTCAAGGGTTTCAATTGATGTAACGACCGACGTAATGATGCCTTGGCAGAACGGGGTAGGAATAACTTGTCGCCCATGGCGCGTAAACAATGGGTCATCAAATTTTTCTCGTAGCCTACTGAGCGCATGACTTACCGCAGGCTGAGTAATATGCAGCGCATTGGCGGCTCTAGTAATGCTGCCGTGCTCATAGACCGCACGTAGCACTACGAATAAATTAAAATCTATTTTTCCATGCATAATATTTATGGGTTCGCATAATAAGCCATCATTTTTATTTATTGATAAACAGGGTACACTGGCTTAAATGTTAATAAAAGGTTTCTTTTGTAAGGGGCGTGTGCATGCAGGCATCTGTACTTACCGAGGTGTTGTTACCTCTCGCTTTGGCATTTGTTATGTTTGGCATGGGGTTAACCCTAACCCCTGCTGACTTTGCCCGATTGCTGAAAGCGCCTAGGGCGGTAATAACAGGCTTTATAGGCCAAATTGTGTTATTACCTTTGTTAGCCTTAGGTTTATGCATTGCGTTTGGGGTGCCCGACTATATTGCCGTGGGAGTAATGGTTTTGGCTGCATGCCCTGGCGGTACTACCAGTAATTTAATCAGCCATATTGCCAAAGCCAATCTAGCCCTTTCGGTTAGCTTAACCGCAATTTCAACCATCGCCTGCGTGTTCACAACGCCATTTATTATTCAATTTGCTCTTAACTACTTTGTAAAAGAAAACGCGCCTGAGTTTTCTATTATACAAACGGTGACAGGGCTAGTAGGTATATCAATATTCCCAGTGATAATTGGTATGGCTATTCGCCATTTTAAAAGTGGCTTCGCTATGAAAACAGAAAACTTTTTTCGACAGTTTTCGATGTACTTTATGTTGCTTATGATTATCGGAGTGCTTGTCTCAGAGAGAGATAACCTAGCTACATCTTTCGAAAGTGCCTTTCTAGTTTGTTTAGCGTTAAACCTTTTATCAGTATTGTTAGGGTTGGTACTTGCCAAGATCTCTGCATTGGCATTTAAAGACTCTCTTACCCTTGCTATTGAAATAGGCGTGCAAAACGCGGCACTCGCCATGCTCATATGTATTACCTTTTTACAAGCGCCTGACTATGCCATTGCCCCTGGTGTTTACGGTATAGCAATGTACATCGGTCCTGCCTTATTAGCGCTGTGGGCAAAACAAAATGCAAAGATAGCTGTGAAAACAACGCCAAAAGTACTCGTGAAATAATAATAATTAGGAAACACATAATGCGTATATTGATTACCGGTGGAGCTACCGGCTTAGGTCAGGCCATTGCCCTAAAATGGGCGGAAAAATGGGTAAGCAAAGATATAAGTATTTGCATTGCAGACATTAACCAAGAGAGGGGAGATGAAACGGTAGATATGCTTTCTGCACAAGGTGTAAATGCGTTTTATGTACACTGCGATATAACCTCCGATAGTGACGTTAAAGCCCTAGCGCAAACTATCGAAACTCGTTGGGGCGGCGTGGACTATGTGTTTAATAACGCTGGGGTCGCTACGGGCGGTAGTCTTTTAGACGAGACTATCGAGCAGTGGCAATGGGTATTCGATATTAACGTGTTAGGCATGGTGAGAGTGAGTCGTGCGCTATTACCGTTAATGCGCAAGCAATGCAGTGGTTACTTTATTAACGTTGCCTCGCAAGCAGGGCTTACGCCTATTCCTTATATGGGAAGCTATAACTCAGTTAAAGCCGCTGTAGTATCGTTTTCTGAAACAATGAAGTTGGAACTGGCACCAGACAATATAAACGTTAGTGTGGTATGCCCCAGTTTCTTCAAAACAAATTTAGATGAGTCGATGAGAAGCAGCAACCCAGCGTCGCATAAGATGATCAACAAGTTTTTCGCTAAGGCAGATATGACTAAAGAAGAGGTAGCAGAGTCAATATTTCAACAAGTCAGTCAAGGGAAATTCCTTATCCTCACTCATAAGTTAGGCAAACGGGCGTTCTTATTGAAAAAGTTGTTACCCACTCAGCGCTATATAAGCAATATGCTCAATCAAACTAGAACGATGAAACGAGCAATGGAAAAGCACAATTAAAGAATAAAGTTAAAGAGTAAAGAAAGACAAAATTTGTTTCGAATAAATGCTTACCAATAACCGGCTTTAAATAAGCGTTTAGCACAAGAGTAAAAGAAGAACGATATATGCAACAACAGGTAGTAGATAAAGCGGATAGCGTGCGAGCAGGCGAAGAGTTAGACGTCAGCGCTGTGCACGAATGGCTTAAGGAAAACAGTAGTGCCTCAAATCCATCATTGAAGGCCAAGATACAAAGCAGCGATAGTTTGCCTAAAGTAACCCAGTATTCCGGTGGCGCTTCCAATTGGACGTATTGCTTGGACTATCAAAACAGTGAGCAAGACGACAGCCAACAAACCTCGTTAATTTTACGCAGAGCACCCGCAGGTACAAAAGCTAAAGGGGCCCACGATATGGGGCGAGAGTTCCGATTACAGCACGCCTTAAAGCCTGTTTATCGTTATGTTCCAGAGATGCTTGGGCTTTGCGAAGATGAAAGCATAATTGGCACTGAGTTCTACGTGATGGAGAAGTTTACCGGTGTGATACCCCGCAAGAACTTACCTAAAGGCTTAAACACCACCGAACAGCAAACCAAACAGCTCTGCACTAATGTACTTGATAGCTTGATTGAGCTTCACAAGGTTGATTACCAAAAAGCGGGGCTTGAGCACTTAGGGAAAGGTGCTGGCTATATAGAACGTCAAATAAGCGGGTGGAGCGAGCGCTATAGTAAAGCGAAAACCTGGAATGTCCCCTCGGGTAAAAAAATCATGCGTTGGCTAGAGAATAACATGCCTGACCAAGAACGCATTTGTATTACGCATAATGACTTCAGGTTCGATAATGTGGTGTTAAAGCCGGACAACTACACCCAAATTATCGGCGTTCTTGATTGGGAGTTAGCTACGTTGGGTGACCCACTTATGGACTTAGGTAATACCTTGGCGTATTGGGTGCAAGCTGATGATGATTTTTTAGCACAATCTACACGTCGTCAGCCAACTCACTTGCTGGGAATGCTAACACGTAAGCAAGTTGTGGCGTATTACTGTAAGGAAATGGAGATAGATGTTGAAGATTTTGCTTTTTATGAGGTTTACGGGCTTTTCCGTTTAGCTGGTATTGCACAGCAAATTTACTATCGCTATCACCACAAGCAAACCAATAATCCAGCGTTCAAAAACTTTTGGATCTTCATTCATTACTTAATGTGGCGTTGTAATAAGGCCATTAAAGCATCAGGAAAACGATAATGACAACAAGACGCAATATTCTGATAACGGGCGCGAGTTCTGGTTTAGGCAAAGGAATGGCGATTGAGTTTGCCAAACAGGGCTGTAACTTAGCGCTATGTGCAAGGCGCTTTGAGAACTTAGAAAAACTGAAAGACGAATTACTTTCAATTAATCCAAATATTGACGTGTATATTCGCTCGCTTGATGTAAATGATCACGATGCGGTTTTTGAAGTGTTCGACGCATTCAAAGCTGACATGGGAACCCTAGATAGAGTTATTGTGAATGCAGGAATGGGAAAGGGCGCGTCAATTGGCACAGGGTATTTCCATGCCAATAAGCAAACGGCGGTAACTAACTTTGTGTCGGCGCTAGCGCAATGTGAAGCGGCAATGGCTATTTTCAAAGCACAAAACAGTGGGCATTTAGTGACAATTTCATCTATAAGTGCTGTACGCGGGTTTAGACGAGCTATGACTGTTTACGCCGCTACGAAGGCAGGCCTAACGTCTATGACAGAAGGTATTCGAATGGATGTAATGAATACGCCGATTAAAGTCACCTGCATTCATCCTGGTTTTATTCGCAGTGAGATAAATGAAAAAGTTGAGAAGGTGCCGTTTATTGTTGATACCGATGTGGGCTGTCGCGCTATGGTCAACGCAATCAATAAAGAAAAAGCGAATGCGTTTGTGCCAAGCTGGCCTTGGGCAATTCTTCACTGGATCATGCGTATTGCACCGGCAAGCTCAATAAGAAAAATGAGCTGATAAGCGGATAGCTGGGATGTGAACACACCGCAAAGACTGTAACAGAGCTCGCCTAGTGGTGGGCTTTATGTCTTTAAGTCTAAATTTGAAATCAGTAACCCATGCTAATTAGCGTCGATTACAGATACAAAAAAAGCGCCGAAGGGCGCTTTTTTAACTACTAATCGTAAAGATTAACCTAGTGCTTTAATCTGTGCAGCTAGACGGCTCTTATGACGAGCAGCTTTGTTCTTGTGAATCAAGCCTTTAGTAGCCATTCTGTCAAGTACTGGAGTAGCAGCAGTAAGTGCAGCTTGTGCCGCTTCTTTGTCACCGCTTGCAATTGCAGCGCTAACTTTCTTGATGCTTGTACGAGTCATTGAACGACGGCTAGCGTTGTGCTGACGACGCTTTTCGGCTTGGATTGCACGCTTCTTAGCAGACTTAATGTTAGCCAAGGTGTAACTCCCAAAATAAATTCATGTCAAAAACGAGGGTGCGGATTGTGCCTACCAAACGCCCAAATGTCAAACGATTTAAAACTTAAATCGTTCCGCGTTAAAACGCGCAAGCTATTGAACACAAAGTATGCTCAACACGTTGCACATTCTTTGCGACATTTCTCTGCGACATTTTTTGAAAGAGAACCTTAACGGAATTCTTTCAGGACATTTAAGCGATAGACATGCATAAACAACAGCACCCCATATCGGGCGCGGATTATAGCAAGAAAGTTTATAAAGGTGCACAACTATTTTGAATAAATCGTTTCGTAGACCATAGGCTTTCGCTATTATGGCTCGCTCGCAACTTGTTGTTGTCGCTTTACGCGTAGCAGACGTCTTTAATGACTCTTAAAAACTGTTTGCTGTTCAGCCTATTTTTACCTTTATTGGAAGTGTGACGTGTCACGGAAGTTAATAAAATCTGGTCTTATCGTCAGTATTATGACCTTGTTATCGCGGGTGTTGGGCCTAGTACGCGACGTTGTTGTTGCCAAGCTTATGGGCGATGGGGCAGCCGCTGACGTATTTTTCTTTGCTAACAAAATTCCTAATTTTCTTCGTCGTCTATTCGCTGAAGGCGCATTTGCGCAAGCGTTTATTCCGGTATTAACCGAAGTTCATGAAAACGACGATAAAAAGCAGCTAAGAGAATTTGTTGCGAAAGTTAGCGGTACGTTAGGCGCTATCGTGTTTGTGGTATCTATTATTGGCGTTGTTGCATCACCTGTTTTGGCTGCCCTCTTTGGTACCGGTTGGTTTATGGCATGGCTTGAAGGCGATGAAGCTGGCGACAAGTTTGTGCTTGCATCAACCATGCTAAAAATCACCTTTCCTTACTTAGCATTTATCTCCTTAACAGGGTTGGCTGGTGCAATACTCAATACTCTCAACAAATTTGCCGTTGCAGCCTTCACTCCTGTTTTACTAAATGTATGTATTATTACGTGTGCGATATATTTAGCACCTGAATTGGAACAGCCTGCATACGCTCTCGCTTGGGGAGTGTTTATTGGCGGTATTGTGCAGTTCTTGTTTCAACTACCGTTCTTGTTCAGAGCTGGACTTTTAGTTAAGCCGAAGTGGGGCTGGCACGACGAAAATGTGGTTAAAGTGCGAACCCTTATGATCCCCGCATTATTCGGTGTGTCAGTAGGACAGATTAACCTGCTGTTTGATACCTTTATCGCCAGCTTTTTAGTTACCGGTTCAATAAGCTGGTTGTACTATTCAGACAGACTACTTGAGTTTCCTTTAGGGCTGTTTGGTATCGCCATTGCTACAGTTATTTTACCTACGCTGTCTAGAAATCATGTAAGCAATAACCCTAAAGCGTTTGCTGCGAATATCGACTGGGCGTTTCGCATGGTGTGTTTGTTAGGCATTCCGGCAGCAGTAGGGCTCGGCGTAATGGCAAGGCCTATTTTAACCGTTATATTCCAACGCGGTGCATTTACTGCAGAAACGGCCATTATGGCTTCTTACTCGCTTACTGCGTACTCATTTGGCTTGCTCAGCTTTATGCTGGTTAAGATTCTTGCTCCAGGTTTTTACTCCCGACAAGACACTAAAACGCCGGTGAAATTTGGTATCTGGTGTATGGTCGCTAACATGGTGTTTAACGTAGTCCTTGCTATACCTTTTGGATATGTAGGGTTAGCTATTGCGACTAGCATGTCAGCTACGCTAAACGCTGCTTTGCTCTATATAACGCTTCACCGTCAAGGAGTATTTGCGCTTAGTCGTACATCGGTTCTGTTTATAGCGCGCGTGGTACTCTCAAGTGCTGCCATGGGCGGGCTTATCTACTATCGAGACCAAGGCTTAGCCTTCTTTGATTTATCGCTTTCTGCCCAAATGTTAGAGGTAGGGATAACCATTTCGCTATCGGTGATATTATTTATGACATCTATGGTTGTTCTAGGCATGCGTCCGAGGCACTTTAGAAGCGGTGGCGAGTAATTTTTAATTACGGTAACCCGACAGCGCGGGAATAGTGCGCGTGCTTGGTATTGTGCTCGTGGTCGGCTATAATCGCGAGCTTTGAATTTCTAGCAGTTAAAAGGTAGTGGCTAACAGTGGAATTTATCCGCGGGCTAAACAATGTAAAACCGCACCACAAAGGGTGTGTGCTCACTATCGGCAAGTTTGACGGCGTACACCGTGGTCATCAGGCTGTGCTGGCGAATGTGCTTGAGAAAGCGAAATCGCTATCACTTCCAGCCACCGTGATGGTGTTTGAACCGCAACCTGAAGAAGTTTTTATGCCTGATAAGGCCCCAGCGCGTATCAGCCCTCTTCGTGAAAAATACGAATTGCTGCGCCAACAAGGTGTGGACAGACTGCTTGCTGTACGCTTTAACGCAGAGTTTGCAAAACAAAGTGCCGACACTTTTGTCCACGACCTACTGGTAGACAAATTAGGTGTTAAATTCCTAGTTGTTGGTGATGACTTCCGTTTTGGCAATGGTCGTAAAGGTGACTTCGAGATGCTTGAAGCGGCGGGTCGTCAGTACGGCTTCGATGTAGTAAGTACCCATAGTTTTACTATGCACGCTCATCGAATAAGCTCAACTGCGGTTCGAGAAGCGCTAGCTGACAGTGATTTCGGACTATCTACCGAAATGTTAGGCCGCCCCTTCGCTATTCACGGCAGGGTTGTGCACGGTGAGAAAAAAGGCCGTACCATTGGCTTTCCGACCGCTAACGTAATGCTTAAACGCCAGAAAACACCCATTCACGGCGTGTTTGCGGTGCGTGTTGATGTAGATGGCAAGCACTTTAACGGTGTTGCTAACATTGGTACTCGTCCCACTGTAAACGGGGTACGAAACCAACTTGAAGTTCACATTTTTGACTTGTCATCTGACCTATACGGTAAGCCCATTACGGTGTTTCCCATGGCGAAAATAAGAGATGAAATTAAATTTGATTCTTTCGAGGCGTTGAAAGATCAAATTCAAGCGGATGCGGCGCAAGCGCGTCTGTTATTAGCATAGTTAAACGTGATAAAGTCAAAAGACGTTTGTGCGCGTATTAGTTTCATTGTGCTCGACTTTTTAACCGTTGATCCTTGTTTGTGGAACGTGCAAGTGCATCATGGTGCTAGAACATATTTCGTCGGCCTCGCGTTAGTGGGGGCGACACCCAGTTTTACGTTGAATTTTTCAAATTCAGCGTTTTAATTTGAACATCGCAAAATGAATATCGCCTTCACAATGTTTTCGTGCATTGGGTGAACATTAAGGTAACCGGATAATACAATTTTATGAGTGATTACAAAGCCACACTGAACCTTCCAGAAACTGCGTTTCCGATGCGCGGTAACCTTGCTCAGCGCGAGCCAAAAATGCTTAAAGACTGGCAGGAAAAAGGGGTATACAGCAAGATCCGTGAAGCGAAAAAAGGTAAAAAACCGTTTATTCTTCACGATGGCCCTCCATATGCAAATGGCGATATTCACATTGGTCACGCGGTTAATAAAATTCTTAAAGACATTATTGTAAAGTCTAAAAACCTTTCCGACTTCGACTCTCCGTATGTTCCTGGTTGGGATTGTCACGGTCTGCCAATCGAGTTGATGGTAGAAAAGAAAGTTGGTAAGCCGGGTAAGAAAGTTACAGCAGCTGAGTTTCGTCAAAAATGTCGCGAATATGCGCAAAAGCAAATTGACGGCCAAATGGCCGACTTTAAACGCTTAGGTGTATTTGGTGAATGGGATAACCCATATAAAACCATGGACTTCAAATCTGAAGCCGACATCATTCGTGCATTAAGTAAAATTGTTGATTCTGGTCATTTGGAAAAAGGGTTTAAGCCTGTTCATTGGTGTACAGACTGTGGTTCAGCGCTTGCTGAAGCAGAGGTTGAATACAAAGACAAAGTTTCTCCGGCTATCGACGTTAAGTTCCCAGTAGCTGATGTTGCTGCAATTGCAGAAGCGTTCGGCGTATCTGAAAGCGACTTAACCTCACACAAAGCGGGCGTTGTTATTTGGACCACTACACCGTGGACGCTACCTGCCAACCGTGCAATTAGCTTACACCCTGAACTTACCTACGCAATTGTTGAGGTTCAGCCGTCAAACGAATGGTTAGTGGTAGCGCAGGACCTGCTTGAAAGCTGTATGAATCGTTACGGCGTAGAAGATTTCCGTGAAGTGGCAACCTGTACTGGCGAAGCACTAGATAAGCTTAAAGTGAATCATCCATTCTTAGACCTTGAAGTACCGCTAATTTTAGGCGAACACGTTACTACAGAGTCTGGTACTGGCTGTGTTCACACTGCACCTGCTCATGGTGTTGACGACTTCAACGTTGGCAAACAATACGATATCGAAGTGTACAATCCGGTAGGTAATAATGGTGTGTACCTTGAAAACACGCCTCTATTTGCAGGTAAGTTTGTATTTAAAGCTAACGATGAAATTATTGAAACGGTAAAAGAGAAGGGCAACCTTGTCTTGAACGTGAAATACGAGCATAGCTACCCACACTGCTGGCGCCACAAAACGCCAATTATTTTCCGCGCTACGCCTCAGTGG
Source organism: Alteromonas sp. HB246098 (assembly GCF_054890645.1). Classification (NCBI taxonomy): domain Bacteria; kingdom Pseudomonadati; phylum Pseudomonadota; class Gammaproteobacteria; order Alteromonadales; family Alteromonadaceae; genus Alteromonas; species Alteromonas sp. HB246098. Next base: position 378,841 of record NZ_JBTZUG010000002.1, read on the forward strand.
TTTGTTAGCATGGATAAGAAAGGCCTTCGCGCTGAATCACTTGAACAAATTAAGCAAACCAAGTGGATCCCAGATTGGGGCCAAAACCGCATTGAAAAAATGGTTGAAGGTCGTCCAGACTGGTGTATCTCTCGTCAACGTACGTGGGGCGTGCCTATTCCTTTGTACGTGCATAAACTTACCGGTGAGATTCACCCTGAGTCTGCGGCATTGATGGAAAAAGTGGCGCAAGAAGTTGAAGCGAAAGGCATACAAGCGTGGTGGGATCTAGATGATGCAGCACTGCTTGGTAGCGAGTTAGACAACTACGAGAAAGTAACTGATACCCTAGATGTATGGTTTGACTCAGGCGTAACTCACTACTTTGTGGTAGACCGTCGCGATGATATCCCGGCCTCTGCCGATTTATATCTTGAAGGTTCTGACCAGCACCGCGGTTGGTTTATGTCTTCGCTTATGTCATCAACTGCCATGCACGGTCACGCGCCTTATAAAGAAGTGCTAACACACGGCTTTACGGTAGATGCCCACGGCAGAAAAATGTCGAAGTCGGTAGGTAATGTTGTGGCGCCTCAGGAAGTGACTAACAAATTAGGCGCAGACATCCTTCGTCTATGGGTAGCGTCTACTGACTATCGCGGCGAGATTGCGGTATCGGATGAAATCTTAAAACGCGCTGCAGACGGCTATCGCCGCGTACGTAATACGGCACGCTTCCTTCTTGCTAACCTTAACGGTTTTGACGTTAAAGATGCAGTTGCAGAAGATGATATGGTTGCTCTTGACCGCTGGATTGTTGCTCGTGCCAAGGCGCTTCAAGAAGAGCTTATCGAAGCGTATGAAAAGTATGACCTACTAGTAGTGTCACAGAAGCTTACGCACTTTTGTTCAATTGAACTGGGGTCATTCTATTTAGACGTCATTAAAGACCGTCAATATACAGCCAAAGCAGATGGCTTGGCCCGTCGCTCATGCCAAACGGCCATGTACCACATCATTGAAGCATTGGTTCGTTGGATGGCGCCTATCACCAGCTTTACTGCTCAAGAAATTTGGGAAACGCTACCAGGTGAGCGTAGTGAGTTTGTATTTACTGAAACTTGGTACGAAGGGTTTAATAACTTCACGCAAAGCGATACGTTTAATGATGCCCTATGGCATCAAGTGCTAAGCGTAAAAGACGCGGCAAACCAAGCGATGGAACAGGCGCGTAAAGATGGCGAACTGGGTGGTTCACTAGAAGCGAGCATTTCGCTTTATGCTACCGAGTCGTTGTACAACGTACTAGCAAAACTTGAAGACGAGCTACGCTTCGTACTTATTACATCGGGCGTTACGCTAACCAAAGTCGACAATGCTCCGTCTGATGCGAAAGCTACAGACGTTGAAGGTCTATGGCTAAGCGTTGATAAAGCAAGTGGCGAAAAATGCGTGCGCTGTTGGCATCACCGTGAAGATGTTGGTTCACATGAAGGTCACGAAGAGCTATGTGGTCGCTGTGTGACAAACATCGATGGAGACGGAGAAGAGCGTCACTATGCTTAAGCTTTTTCGCGAAACGGGGTTGCGTTTCTTATGGATAAGCGCAGTTGCGTTTATCCTCGACCAATGGAGTAAGTATACGGTTATCGACAGCATGTCGCTGTATCAGTCGATACAGGTACTGCCGTTTTTTAACTTTACTTACGTGCACAACTACGGAGCCGCATTTAGCTTTTTAGAAAATGCGGGTGGTTGGCAGCGCTGGTTCTTCACTGCCATTGCTGTTGTAGTAAGTGTAGTGATTTTGTGGTGGCTGAAACAGTCACCTCGTTCGCAAAAAATGCTGCCGGTTGCATTTGCCTTTATCTTAGGTGGTGCACTAGGAAACGTTTACGACCGTTTAGTTCATGGTTATGTCATCGACTTCTTAGATTTTTACGTAAACAATTATCACTGGCCCGCCTTCAATATTGCCGACAGCGCCATATTTATAGGTGCGGCTTTACTTATCATCGACATGTTTAAAAATGGCGATAAAAGAAGTGAAGAAAAAAGCGCAAACGTGCAAGCAAGCAGCGCGAAAAGTAGCGAAACCATTAAGTAGTATTCGGAAAGGTTATGACAGATTCTTTAGTAATAGGCGCAGATAGCGAAGTTATTCTTCACTTCGATTTGAAACTTGAAGACGGCTCTGCTGCAGACAGTACTCGTGTAAATAACAAACCTGCAAAAATGGTTATGGGTGACGGCAGCCTAACACCGAATTTTGAAGCGTGTTTACTTGGGCTCGCAAAGGGTGACAAAAAGTCTTTCACATTAGGCCCTGAAGATGCGTTTGGTCAGTCTGACCCGAACAATATTCACTACATGGATAGAAGCCGCTTCGGTGCTGACTTACAAGTAGAAGAAGGCATGATTCTAGCCTTTGCACAGCCAGATGGTTCTGAAATTCCGGGGATTATCCGAAGTGCTGCCGGCGATTCAGTAACGGTAGACTTCAATCATCCGTTAGCAGGTCAAACGGTTATTTTCGATGTAGAAATCATTGATGTTAAGCCTGGCGCCTCAGCACAAGGTGGACACTAGTTATGCAGATTCATTTAGCTAACCCTCGCGGCTTCTGTGCGGGCGTAGACAGAGCTATCACAATAGTTGAGCGAGCGCTTGAAATGTTTGAGCCGCCAATTTATGTGCGCCACGAAGTGGTACACAATAAGTTCGTCGTAGACGGTCTGCGCGAGCGCGGTGCGCTGTTTGTGGATGAACTACACGAAGTGCCAGACGACAGCATAGTAATATTTTCTGCCCATGGCGTATCGCAAGCGGTAAGAAAAGAAGCAGAAAGTCGTGGTCTCAAGGTCTTTGACGCCACGTGCCCCTTGGTTACTAAAGTACATATGGAAGTTACTCGTGCTAGCAAAACAGGTACTGAGTGCATCTTGATTGGTCATGCTGGTCACCCTGAAGTAGAGGGCACCATGGGTCAGTATAGCAATGAAGAAGGCGGTATCTATTTAGTTGAATCTGAAGCTGATGTTGCGACGCTTGAAGTTAAAGACCCTGCAAATCTTTATTATTGCAGCCAAACTACGCTGTCTGTTGATGATACCGCTGATGTTATTGATGCACTTCGCGCTAAGTTTCCTAAAATCAACGGCCCTAGAAAAGACGATATTTGCTATGCAACACAAAATCGCCAAGACGCGGTGCGCGACCTAGCCCAAGATTGTCAGGTATTACTGGTTGTTGGTGCACAGAATAGCTCAAACTCTAACCGTCTTCGCGAACTGGCTGAAAAAATTGGCGCAAAAGCCTATTTGATTGCTGACGCTAATTGTATTCAAGAGGAATGGCTAGAAGACGTAGAGCATATTGGCGTTACCGCAGGTGCTTCTGCCCCTGAAGTCTTGGTGCAAGGTGTAGTAAATAAGCTTAAAGCATGGGGCGCAGTTTCGGCTTCTGAGCGTTCCGGGCGCGAAGAGAACGTAGAATTTGCTGTTCCTAAAGAATTGAGAGTTAAGCAAGTCGTTTAAACTCGCTACATTTTCAAAATAAAAAAACACCGCACTTTGTTGCGGTGTTTTTTTATGCTTTTGTCTACTGGAAATTCAATGACTTGCGGATAGATAATGATACCTTAAATTAAAATGAGGTTTAGCGACTAAAAAAATTTAGCTACTTGTACAAGGTACCCAGTCAGTTTTATTTTTGTTGGAAGTGAAGCTTCAATACTACAGTAGCGTGCACGCTGGTCGTGTAAAGTCTGAGACTTTAATTACGATACTGTGAAGTATTCGTGCGGCAGGGCCGAGGAAGTCAGCGTAACATGAATAGCCAGTTTGTGACCTTTTAGGTAGCTAAAAATTATACGTTTTGATAACCAATAATACCCAGCGTAATGCGCTTTTGTCTTACTATACTAAATTGGTGATAACACCCGTTCTTACGTTTCGAATTTGGCAAAAGTGATGAGAGTTAAAAAGGTGGCGAGAAACCAAGTGAAAGGAAGCACAATCTGCACCCAACGCGGTGTAGGTCTAATAGAGATTTTGATTACTCTATTTATATTGGCGGTAGGATTACTGGGCGTTGCTGCACTCCAGTTTACCGGTTCGTTTGCTAATAAAGATGCCATAAGCCGGACCCAAGCGGAAATGGTTGCCGCACAAGTAGCAGAGCGATTACGTGCCGCTGCACGTCCTGCAACGGTGGGCGATGGCATGGTGGCGAACAACGACTATTTCACAGACACAACCTATAATTTTTCAGGTTTAAGTTGCTCAAATACCTCTCAGCCCTATTATGGCTGCTGCCTAACAAGACCCGCCAACATTCCTAACTGTGAAGGGCAAGCCTGTAGTGAAGTGCAAATGGCCAAGTATGATGGCTGGGCGCTTTCATGCTCTGCAGTGCAGACAAATCCACAAACTACAGTTTCAGTAACCTGTGATGACAATAACGCCGCTGACACTTACAGTTGTAGCCCGGGTTCACGTGTGGAAATTTTGCTAATGTGGCCCGTGTCATCCTCCGGCAACCAGCAATATAATTTGAATTCGCGATGTAACGAAGCCGAAGGTGACAGCAATGGGTGTGTGTTTAAGGACGTCACGCTATGAATAGCTATCGTCAACGAACACAATACGGCTTTTCACTCGTTGAGTTAATGATTACTTTGACTCTAGGTCTGATTATTTCAGGTGCGGTTATTCAGGTTTTAGTCAGTTCAAGCGTTACCAATAAAGTTAATCAAGCGGTGGCTCAAGTTCAAGAATCTGGGCGCTTCATTATGGCCCGTTTGTCGGCGGAGTTTTACGAAGTTGGCCGTTATGACCAAATTGTCGCAGATGTCGATACATCTGTTGATATTGTCGCTGAAGCTGCTTATGTCGAAAATCATCCAGTTGCTTTGCCCGGTGACTTTTCCACTAATAACACGTTAGGTAGCGTACAGACCACCAGCGGTGGTAGCGATAAACTCGTAGTAAGCCTTTTGAATCACGAAGATTGTACAGGTAACGCACATGGCTATGCTGGACGCGAATTCCACGTTGTTAATCATTATTTTGTGAGCGGCAGTGCACTAAAATGTACCGGTTATGATGGGCGCGTTTTACTTGGTATTAAGTCGCAAACGGTTGACCCTATTACAGTCACATTGCTAGATAACGTGGAAAGTTTTCAAGTGCAGTTTGGCGTGTCAGACGTGATCACAAGTTCTAATGGTCAGGCCGTCACTTACGTAACTGCCGATGCTATCGATAACCTAAGAGCCCTCAATCAACAAGTGGTGTCATTGCGATGGGCCATTATGCTTAAAAGCTACCAAAATGAAGTGCGACAAACCCAAGCACAAAAATATGCGCTTTTAAATGAGGCGTCTAAAACAATGACGACCGACCATTATTATCAAGTCTTTTCTAAGACCTTGGCCCTAAGAAATATGAAAAATTTTGTCAGGAGTTCGAAATGAAACAGCAAGGCTTAGTCATGGTATTTGCACTACTTGTTTTGCTGTCTATCACGGTTTTAGGCGTAAGCGCTGTAACCAGCAGTTTGTCTCAATCGAAGATGGCCGTGTCTATGCAGCAAAGTGGATTAGCGTTCGACGCGGCTGAAGCTGCAATTGCGGGTGTTTTTTTCGAATCCGAAGATGAGGCCTTGCTCACTGACCCAGCAAAAACGGATCCACTTTCAGAAGCAAGGCAAGGCACTATTTTCAATCCTGAAGCAGACTCTATGAGCTGTTTCGACGAAAATCAATGGACTGATAGATACATGACTGAAGGCGGCTTAACTATCGGTGATAGGCATATTACAGACGGTACATATCAAAATGAGGCGTCTTCAAAAAGCTGGTCGCGCACGGCATTTATTCGTGAACAAGCTTGCCGAGGTTCTAGCAATGTAATCGGTGGAAGTAATGTTAACTGCCACGTATTTATTATTAGAGGCTGCGGAAAAGTTGCGGGTAAGTCCACAGTGGTAGCTAACAGCTTAGCTGCATCCGTTTTTGGCCCGGCTTCACAATAGGTATTATGATGAAAAAAATAACAAATTACCTTGCTTCAATTACGCTGTTTAGCTGTATTGGCTTTTCTGCCTTTGGCGATGACCTTGATATTTATTTAGGCAATGCCAGCAGTGCGGTTACCTATAACCCAAATGTACTCTTTATAATGGACTCATCGGGAAGTATGGGGTCTTATGATAACACCAGTCAGACCAGAATGCTCCGGGTACAAAATGCGCTGAAAGACGCGTTGCGCTCTGCCACAAATATTAATGCTGGTCTGATGCGATTTTCTGATTATGGCGGGCCAATCCTATATCCTATACGTAATATTGATGAGGCTGTGCGTCCTGAAATTATTGTTTCAACAAACGACGATGATCATGATGCCCATGAAATAAACGGTAATGTGACTACAGACAGCAACGACTTGATATTAAGTAGTGGCACCCAAACGGTAACTTCTGGCCTGCGCTTTACCGATTTAAACATACCGCAAGGGGCTACCATCGTTAGTGCTAATATTCGCCTTACTTCTGAAAGGTTTAATATTGCAGGTACTTCTCTTGTCATTTCAGCAGAAGCATCTGCATCTAGCACCGAGTTTTCTTCAAGCAGAGATAATCTTAGCGAACGGACCAAAACAAGCGCCAATGTCGAATGGTTGACTGACAATAGTTTTCCCGCCTCAGGTGAAGTCATTACCACGCCAGACATTAGCGCTGTAATACAAGAAGTTGTGGACTTATCTGCTTGGTGTGGCGGAAAAGACTTAAATATCCTGATTGAAGGTTCAAGTTCGGACAGCGCTAGTGGTCGAGAGGCAAGAGCGAGTGATTTAGGACAAAGCGGTGCGCCACAATTAGTTGTATCTTACGATGACTCTACCGCGACGGGGTGTGTGCAAGGTGAGGGCATTTATCAAGTTGGTAACTCTAAAGATAACTCTGAAGAAGCGACCAATGGTTATCCTAACACAGGAAGTGAGCTCACGTTTCACCCATCATACAACGACTACATAGGGGTAAGGTTCAGAAACGTAAATATTCCGCAAGGCGCTGAAATAACAGAGGCGTACCTCGAGTTTACGGCCTACAGTACTGTAACTTATGGCAACCCTAGTATGCGTATACGCGGTGTCGCGGACGATGATGCAGCAGACTTTCATCCAAACCAACGCTATCGCTTGCGAAATCTGCCAAAAACCTCAGGCATTACGTGGTCAATGCCTGACTTTTACAACAACAACAATTATCGCACGCCGAATATAAGCAGTATCGTCAAACAAATCGTCGACCGCTCTGGTTGGCGGTCAGGTAATGATATGGCGTTTGTGATGGACGATTTTGTGTCTTATCGAGGAGCGCACACCTATAACTCACCGTCTAAAGCGCCCAAATTGATTGTGAAGTTTAATGGTGCCGCCACGCCAGGCGCAACAGCATCAGTGCGCGAACACTTAGTAAGTAAGATTGATGAGCTAAGTGCCAATGGCTTTACTCCTATCGTAGATACCTTGTTAGAAGCCACAAATTACTATGGCGGTCGAAGTGTAGATTATGGCCGCAAACGTGGTGAGAACGGAGTTAACAATTCCGTTAGAAAAAGTACCAGAGTAAGCCATCGTAGCTCTTATATAGGTGCAGACTCTATTTTACCGTTTGGATGTTCAGAAGATAATCTATCTGACAGCGATTGCGTTACAGAGCAAATTCCCACTCCCGCGACCTATATTTCGCCGGTATCTGACTTACAGTGTCAAACCAATAATCACATCGTTTTGTTATCTGACGGTGAAGCAAATAACAACCATAGTGTGTCTAAAATTCAAACGCTGCTAGGTAAAAACTGTACGGGTAGTGGCGGCGAAAAGTGCGGCCTTGACTTGGTTAAAAACATCAGCGATACGTCTACATCGGTTATTGGGCCAAGAGTTATAACGCACACGATAGGTTTCGCGGCGAATAATACTGCTAATAATTTCCTCAACCAACTCGCGCTGCAAAGCGGTGGTGGCTTCTATCAAGCGGACAACAGCACTGATTTGCTTGAAGCTTTCAATACTATTTTACGCTCTGTAAAAGACGTGAATGCCACGTTCGTTTCCCCCGGTGTTGCCGTAAACCAGTTAAACCGTCTTACCCACAGAGATGAGCTTTATTTTGCGCTGTTTAAGCCTAGCGAAGGCGCGATTTGGCCTGGCAACTTAAAGCGCTACAGATTGAGTGGAGACGAAATTCTCGATAAGAACAGTCACAGTGCTGTGGATAGCGAAACCGGGTTCTTTGCTGAGAATTCTCATAGCTATTGGTCAACACTCGCTGACGGCAGTGAGGTGAGCGAAGGTGGAGCCGCAAGTCGTATGGGTACAAACCGCAACATCTATGTTTTTGACGGAACGGGGTCTATTGTCGATGAGGACAATGAACTTCATGAAGATAACTCTGATATTACGAATGAAGATCTTGCTATCCAAAATGAGACCGACGCGGATGAGCTAAGAGAGGCTATCTTAAAATGGGCACGAGGTGTTGATGTAAAAGACAGCAATGGAAATGGCAGTACGAGTGACTACAGAACCCAAATGGGCGACCCCATTCATTCACAGCCTATCATTGTGAATTATGGTACTAACGATTCGGCCATTTTTGTCGCGACTAACCAAGGAATGCTTCATTCATTTGATACAGAAACCGGCGAAGAAAACTTTGCCATCATGCCAAAAGAGCTGCTACAAAATTTACATCACTTCTACAAAGATACTCCGTCGCTAAACCATGAGTATGGACTAGATGGCGATATGGTTCTGCGTACAGTGGATAACAAAATGTATCTTTATGTTGGCATGCGTAGAGGTGGCCGCAACTATTACGTCTTTGACGTTACTGCGAAAAACTCGCCTAAGCTTAAGTATCAACTTACTGGCGGAGAAGGTGATTTAACTAAGTTAGGTCAAACGTGGTCGAGACCAACTATCACAAAAGTAAATATGGGCGGTGAAGTTAAAAACGTGATGATTGTTGGAGGCGGTTATGATGACGCTCAAGATGATCGTGCGATACGAGCCAACGACGCAGTTGGTAATGCCGTCTACATGTTTGATGCTGATACGGGAAGCCTACTTTGGCACGCCAGTAATGAAGATTCTGATCTTGATTTAACCCATATGACTTATAGTATCCCGGGGCGCATTTCTGTCATCGATAGGGATAATGATGGTGAAGCTGACCACATGTATGTTGCTGATACAGGGGGCCAACTATTTCGTCTGGATATTTATAATGGAGAGTCTGGTTCTGACTTTATAAAAGGTGCACGTATTGCCGATTTCGGTGGCGATACTGAAGAAACCAATCGCCGTTTTTACTATGGGCCGGATGTCACAGAAATCGCATTAGGTGATGAATTGTATTATGCCGTTGCGTTGGGGAGTGGCTGGCGTGCATCTCCACTAGATACCGTAGTGGAAGATAACTTCTACATGCTTAAAGATAGCGGAGTATTCAAACGCGATGAAAACGGCAAGTACACGTACATGACTACAGTGACCGAAAATAAAATGTACAACGCTACCAGTCACGCGCTAAATAGCAGTGATGAAAGCGAGCGAGCTCTTGCGGCAGCAGAGTTCGCCAATAAAGATGGCTGGTATTTAAACCTAACAACAAATGGCGAGAAAGTGCTGTCGTCTCCGCTTATAATCGACTACAAAGTATTCTTTACCACCTATGTTCCGGCTGCAAGCAGTACCAGCGCCTGTGCACCGCCTACCGGAAACAGTCGTGCATATCTTGTTAGCATGTTTAATGGCAATGCTGTTACAGATGTGAATAACGACGGTGATGTGAATGGTGATGATCGCGTTGCTGAGTTGAAGCAAACCGGTATTGCACCTGAAACCAAAATACTTATTGAAGATATTGTTAGCCCGGTTGTATGTTTAGGTACTGAGTGTGTGTCTGCGGTAATAGAGGTCGATGAGGACGGCAATGACGAAGCTTGTAACAGTGCTTTTGAGTGCTTAGCTGAAAACATTTACGGGCGATTTGAACGTATACAACGCGGTAGCTGGCATTCAGAAACTGAAAGGGAATAATCATGGAAGCAAAAAAACACGCTCAGGGCTTTTCACTTATTGAACTCATGATAGTGGTGGCTATCGTAGGCATAATCGCGGCTATTGCTTATCCGTCTTATCAGGGAGTTATTGCTGATGGGTATCGCGGTACCGGTCAGGCTGACTTGTTAGGTCTAGCGTCAGCGATGGAGCGTCATCATAGTGGTTCTTTTAGCTACAAAGGTGCAGGCGCAAGCGGAGGCGATACCGGAGCGCCTTCTATTTTTGCAACACACTCACCTTCATCAGAGCCAACGGCTAATCGTCGTTATAATCTGACTATCCAATCTGCAGGAGTGACTGATTACGAATTGAGAGCGACCCCTGTATCGGGAACTGGTCAAGCCGCAGATGGTACCCTTTACTACTTCAGCGATGGAAGAAAAGGGTGGGACAAAAATAATAATGGCTCTCTTGAAACCGATGAATATTGCTGGTCTTGTTAAGGATTAGCTGATTCACCTCATTATTGCACCTTAGCAAACTATAATACGCTAAGGTGTGATTGTCGGAATACCAAACACGGCTATATCCTCCCAACGCTGATCTACGCTATCTTGTGTGAGTGCCAATCTTGTAGTATTTAAATGTTTTGTTTGTTCGTCTTGTGACTTTAACGTTGCCTGCCAAAGCACTCGTGTTTTAATATCGCTTGAAAGTAGGTAAGCACTAGAGGTCATAAAAATTAAAAGCGCTATGAGTACCTCTATTAACACTCCACCTCTATTCGCACCACTATAGTTTGAGCAAAGACGATTATCATCAGGTGTGATTCTACGCATTATCGCCAATACGCTTTTGAATTCTTTTTGTTGGGGCTTTTTAATTGATGTCATACCAGGTTCCAGGAACGGGAATTATTTTCGCTATATGAGTGCTAGCCTGTAGGTTGCTAAGTACTTGCGCTGAAGGCGTCAAAAGGCCATAAATTTGCTGTTGTAACTGTGTATTAGACACGAATGCACCCTTAATTGAACTGGAATGTGTCAGGTGAAGTTCATGAGTAGCTGTAGTCGTTGAGAGCATGATGATCAGCCCAAAGAAGTGAGTATTCGCACTTATAGTAAGATCTCCATCTACCACTATTAACAAGGCAGGCGCTGAACTTGATGTATGAGTTAGATCACTATGGCTTAAAACGCAGTCACCATTTATCCAATAGACTGTGGCATTCTCCAAGTTGTAGCAATGAGAAGCTGTCGCGCTGTTGGGAAAAAATGCTGGACTTAGCTCGGCTTCACTTCGATTGAATAGCCAATGAGTGAGCTGGTTATCCCATGAAAATAGCTGTGATGTGGTGGGCAATCTAAGAAGGGCAGGGTAACGAAGAAAATTAACTTTATATTGAATGTTTTCTGCATTGTGAGAAACGTTCACTTCGTACTGAGTGAGAGACTGCTGACCAACACCCGTTAGGCTTTCTTGATTAACTGTGGTTGATAGAAAGGGCTGATTTGTCGTGGTTAGCACCGTTGAAATACTTTCCGTTCTAAGCGCTGTCGCCACTTCTTTGAGATGTTGTTTTAATTGTATTCGAGAGCTTACCGTCTCTTGCCTGATTTTCTGTATGGCATAGTACTGCTGAACGCTTTGCGAGGTAACTATAGTCGTAAACGTCACGACACTTAGAAGAATAGCGACAATCGAGAGGAGTGCCATACCTTCATGCTTCGCTTTTGAAAAGTAAGGCTTACACGTAAATGTTGGTGTGTATGAGGTAATAGACTTCTGTTTCACTATCTCTTTATTTCTCATTGGTCGCCTCCACCACAAATGTTTTGCTGACAACAAGGCTGGGGTCTATCACACTTTGCAGACTTAATTTAATTTCATAAGCGGCACCCCAGCTGCTGTTGTGCAGTACCATTGCGGCAAATTGAGTTACTTCGACAGTATTTGGGTCGGTTAAATCAAACCATCCCCCTTGCGTACAGGTTTTTCCTCCAACCCTGTATTCGATTGCCTTATCGTGTAGTCGATATCCAAACATTTCGTCTTGCGCTGTAGAAATAACGCCACTGCGATTTTTATCGTAGGAAAACGTGATGCAGCTATTTGCTGTTTCACCAGTTTGTTGACCAAGGCTCACGTTAGCCACTGTTTGAGGGGTACTCGCAAGGGTTATAAAAGGCGTAAGCGTGCTGCTATTTTCAATAAACCCAGCTCTGCTCAAATGTCGTGAAATAGTATCTTGGAGTGCTCGGGCGTCTTCTTCTATTGCGGTAGCATGTTGTAGTGAAGATAAACTAACGTAAGACTGCACATTATAAGTCGTTATCGCTGCTATCAGTATGCCCGATAAAGTGCAGGCTACCATAAGCTCTGTAATACTATAGCCGCCAGTTTTATTTGTACTAAAATCGTTCAATGTTTTTGGAAAAGCTAGCACAGCGTAATACCTGTAATGCGTTGTTCGCTACACAACTTCACACGACCCAGCGGGCTGACCGTGACTTTGGCAGCAAAATGGTCACTGGAAAGCTCAAATGTGGTGGCACTGCCGAAATTAACTGTACCCTGTTGATTGAAAGCTACGGTTTTGTCTTTTGCGTTTAACGTGGTTAGCTTTGAATTCCATTTTGCTGGAAGCTCCCAAAACGCGGCGTCATTTAACGCACAGTTCTGGTATGTTGAACAGGTGCAGTTTTCATCGTTACTGATTATTACGCAGTTTGCATTTTCGAATTTTGCGATGAGGTAATAGGGCTTTTTTTGGGTAAGTGCATAAATACGTGCTTGCTTAGCTGAGTTGGCTAATTGCGACGCGAAATGTTTAAAATCGTTTCGCTCTAGCCACGTTTGAAATGACGGAATCGCGCTTACCGACAATATACTTGTAATACTTATCACGATAAGTAATTCAATGAGCGACATACCTATTGCGCGCATATACCCATTATCTTCTCTTTTTTTATTTCTTCGTCCAGGAAAAGCCATGCGTAAGTCCAGTAATAGTGCCCGTGCTAAATTGATAGGCTTAATGTACTGAAAAACACAATGAGAGAAAGCTGTACCATGGAAGGGAATAGCGTTGGTTTAAACAATCGAATTTCTAACACAGGATTTACGCTAGTTGAGGTATTGGCTGTGCTCGCTATCGTTAGTGTATTAAGTTTAGCAACTACAACAGCGATAATTTCAAGTTGGCAATTAAGCCAAGTAAATCAAGTTAAAGCGTACTTGTTATCAATACAGTCAATGCAGTCGAGAAGTTGGTTAGAGTCAGGTGTCTACCTACCGTTGACTGCTCTGCCTCAAGCCAATATCGATAAAGTCAGCATTGCACAGACGATGAGTCAAAGTGGTGGATATGAAGTGGCAGCTACGCTATTTTTTAAAAAGCAAAATGACAGTTGTAGGGTTTTAAAAATTAGTGAAACCTCGTTGGCCCCGAAAGAATGCTGGTAATAGCGTTTTCAACCCAGCTTACTAACTGCGTATACTAACTTCGGGTGGGAAGTGGGGGGGAAGCAACTACGGCTATGAACTACAAGATAGCGCATCACCATCTAAATCTTCTTTTTCACCATCGTCGTCACTGTCTACAGCTATCGAAATTCGACCGTATAGCGACAGTAATAGGGCAGAGGCATAGTCTGCATCGTTATCTTTGGGGCACAGCGTAATTGTTGCAGCCGTATCGATTGCGCCTTGCTCGTCAAAGATTAAGCTTCCTGTTACACCGTAGATAGCGTTTGCGGAGTTAAGCGGATCGCTTGCAACAATAAGTGCCTCGTTATTGTCACGACTACCATTACCGTTTTTGTCCACAAATACCATTTTCGCCTTTTTCCAGCTGCTTGTGCAGGCGGTGTAATTTTCTGTTGGACACAAAACAACACTTGCTTGTTCGTCTACCGCGGTAAACCTGGCCCGCTGCACCACGGCACTTAAATTATTTATATCTGAGGTAATTCTATTTTTGATAAGAACACTTTGTATACTGGGCGCAACAGTAGTGAGAATAATCGCCAGTACAGCAACGGCGACCAACATCTCCAGCAGTGTAAGACCTTTTTGTTTAACAAAGGCTTTTGGATATTTTTTTAATCTTGTTCTTATCATTGTGAGACTGTTATTTTCCAAACTTTTTAAATCATTAACTAATGAATTGCGCCATACAAACCGCAGGTAAAGCTATTGCTTTTAGGGAGTCTGAGCCTTCAGAGCTTGCCTTGAGCAAGAAACTAATTCACCTTCAATTTACTTTCTTATTCTATCTTCGATGTAATGATACTACGCGATAAATATGCATTACTCGCCTATTTTTTAGGGTAAACTAAAATACACTAGCAAAGGTATGTTTTACCGTGATATCGCATAGTTGACCATACGCCTTACGGTTAACTGTTTCGCACAACCCATGCCTACGCTCAAAAATAATAAAATATACATCCGATGCGTTTTCTTTTGCACTGTAAGTGCAAGGTAAATCAAATAGATGCGAGGATATCACTAACATCTGAAGTGATATTGTCGTAGAATCGAGTTCCAGGACGCCTCAAAAATACGTGGATATTACAATGCAAAAACAAGCAGTTATTGATGAAATGAAAGTGCTGCCTGAAATTGACGTCGAATATGAAGTTGCACGTCGAGTATCTTTTATCAAAAAGCAGTTGCTTACCTCAGGTTTGAATTCGCTGGTATTAGGTATTAGTGGGGGAATTGATTCATGTACTTTGGGTCGATTAGCACAGTTAGCGGTGAACGAGCTAAATGACGAACATCATGAAAATTATCAGTTCATTGCGGTTCGCTTACCTTATGACACCCAAGCTGACGAAGAAGATGCACAAAAATCTATCGATTTTATTCAGCCCTCACATTCGCTAGCGGTGAACGTTAAACCAGGTGCAGACGCAATTCACGCCTCTACTTCACAAGCGCTTGCTATTGCCAACCTTCTTCCTGAAAGCGATGCGAAGCAGGACTTCGTTAAAGGCAACGTCAAAGCGCGTACTCGTATGGTTATTCAGTATGAAATTGCGGGAATGGTTGATGGGCTTGTTCTCGGTACAGACCATTCGGCTGAAAATATTACAGGGTTTTATACTAAGTACGGTGACGGAGCGTGTGATCTAGCGCCTTTATTTGGTCTAAGTAAGCGCCAAGTGCGTGCAGTGGCAGCCCATTTAGGTGCACCGCACAATGTAATCACTAAAGCCCCAACCGCTGATTTAGAAAGCCTTTCGCCACAAAAAGCTGACGAGCAAGCGCTGGGCATGTCCTACGACCAAATCGATGACTTTTTGGAAGGCAAGCCTGTTTCTGCAGAAGTGGAAGAGAAATTGCTCTATATTTATGAGCGTACACAACACAAACGTGTACCAATTCCAACAATTTACGATGAGTTGTAGTCATGAAAAAAATTGAAGCTATCATTAAACCGTTCAAAATGGACGACGTTAGGGAAGCGCTAGCTGAAGTCGGTATCGCAGGGATGACAGTATCAGAAGTGAAGGGGTTTGGCCGCCAGAAAGGTCATACCGAGCTTTATCGCGGTGCTGAATACCAAGTTGACTTCCTACCTAAAATCAAAATTGAGCTTGTGTTAGATGATGACCGCGTTGAACAAGCGGTAGAAGCCATTCAGTCATCTGCTAAAACGGGCAAAATAGGTGACGGCAAAATTTTCGTTTACAGCGTTGAAAGTGCTGTGCGTATTCGTACCGGTGAACAAAACGAAGACGCAATATAATTTAACCGTATTCTTCGAAAATAAAAAGGGAGCCTTTGGCTCCCTTTTTGATACGTTCAACACAACTTAGTGCTTATCTTCCGAGCATTCGCCTGTTTTCGGGTCGCAACAGCTGCTTTCTTCCTGATGCACATGACCGTGCTCAAGCTCTTCTTGCGTCGCTTCACGCACGTCTACAACCGTTACATCGAACGTCAACGGAATACCTGCTAGCGGGTGGTTACCGTCAACAACAACTTCTTCGTCAGTTGTTTCGATAATGATTACAGACTGCTCACCTTGCGGAGTAGTGGCGCGGAAAGACATACCAACTTCAACATCCATACCGTCGAACATTGAACGAGGTACGGTTTGAACAAGTTCGTCAGAACGTTCACCGTAAGCCTTCTCAGGGTTTACAGAAACGTTGAAGCTATCATCTTTCGATTTACCGATAAGAGCATCTTCTAGTCCTTCAATTAAGAAGCGACGGCCTAGAAGTACAACTAGCGGCGATTTACCTTCTGAAGAGTCTAGCGTTGTGCCGTCTTCGGTAGATACGGTGTAGTGTAGCGTTACAACGCTGTCAGAAGTAATTGTCATAACAAATCCTATCTTGGCCCTATGATTAAAAAAAGGGCAATAAATTTAATGCAGCAGTAAACTGCTTATCGACGTTTTTTCACAATATTGCTTGCTTGTTGCTCAATACTGTACGGCAAGCTATTAGGGTAACAGGTAATGGCGTTGTTATCAGCCAGTCTGTGCAAATCTTCGGGGGTAGTGTCGTTATTTAACACAGCAATAAACCAGGTTTCGTTATCGAGCGACGCAACATTGAGTACTTTGCCCGCTATACGCCAATTTTCACCTAATTGCTTTTCAAGGCTATCGCCAGGTTTGATATCTACTTTTTCTTCAAGCTTGAAGCTATAGGCGGCACGTTTGTTTTTGCCCAAAAAGCGTGTTCGTGCAACCACTTCTTGCCCCATATAACAGCCCTTATCAAAGTCGATACCGTTAAGCGCATGTACGTTAATCATTTGTGGTACATATTCCGCTACAGCTTCACCTTGTACTAAGGCGTGTACGCTCTCAATCTGAATGGCGTCAAACACAACGTGGGAATAACACTCCACAGTTTTTGTCTCAATTAACGCATTTAATTGCTTTGTGCCGTTTTCATCTAAAAGAACAACAATGCCTTTGCGAGTAGTGTTGGCTACAAATGCCACGCCATGCTCACTTTCTATTTTCGGCAGCATACCTTTGTCTGCAGTATCGCCGTCAACGAGTTGTGCGACTTTATCACTCGAAAAAAGTTGCTCTAGTAGGGCTTTAACCTCATCAGATTTTGCTGCATCAAGTGAAATGAAGTGAGCGCTGTACGCCTGCGAATCGTCAACAATATCGACCTTAGAAAATACGCCATACTTATTGAGCTGGGCTAACGAATGGCTGCCCGCATCGTCATTTGTAAGCAGCAATAATTTGTTTAAGTGGCGGGTCACGTACCCCGTAGCCCACGTCTTGCCTTTATTGTCACAATGCGCAAAATGCCTTGCCGTATTTGCATCAAGTTTATTGATATTGACCGTGATTTGACCTTGAAGGTAGCTGTCAGCCTGTTCTCCTACCAATGAAATAGTCATGGTGTTTGAAAGCTTGGCCATAAACTCATGAGGAAGATCTTGTAATGCTGCGATAGATGTCATATTCACCACTGTAAAGTTCGCTGTATGTACTCAAGGTATGGTAAAACCAGCAATATTCAAGGGTAGTACACACTAATGTGTGCAGATTAAGTTCTATTTAGTTTGCCTATCAGACCAAAAGAGCAGTGATCCCCAGCCGCAGGGCATGGTATTATTGATGGCGAATAAAAAACGGTATAAAAGACATATGTTTGAACCAAAAAGACTAGCCCGATTAAAGTGGGCCTGCCGCAGAGGCATGCTAGAGTTAGATGTACTATTGCTTCCTTTCGTGGAAGAAGCCTTTGACTCACTAAGTTATGAAGACCAAGAAATATTTGAACGTTTACTTACCAGTGATGACCCTGATTTGTTTGCTTGGATAATGGGACATCAAAAGTGCCAAGATCCTGAATTAGCCGCCATGGTGGCGACTATTGTTAATCGTGTCAAAGTATAGAGTTAGCATAAAGCACAATAGATTTAGAAAAGTATTTGGGGAATTATGCGTGGCCGTTTGCCTTATGGCAGCACTATGCAGCCTTCCTCAATACCTATGGTCTTGGCTGGGCTTCACTGCGGAATTAGTGGGCATAGTTGCCGTGGCTACGTTAATGATAGTCTGGCGTCTTTATGACGCGTTTAGTAACAATATTTCTACTACTCAATATGCACTCTCTTTGACCAGCGATGGTATTATTCGCGCTATTGACGATAGTGCGCTTCTTTTAGAACCATCAAGCACGACCATGCCCAGTGTGTTAACCGATGCTTTATCCGATGGCACATCGATGAAGATTCATCAGTCTTCCCAGTTATTTACTTGGGGAATGTGCATTAACGTGTTGCGCCATAAACGGCATTGGTTCGAAAAAGGTCATAACCATTTGACGTGGGTCTTAAAAGGTGAGTGCTGCGAGGCAGACTACCGCAGGTTGGCAAGAGCCATTATCTTCGCAAGAAAAGCGACGCCCTAAAGGAATTTAACAGATGTTTCGTGAGTATACTAAAGCGTTATTCAAACGCGTTGACGCCAGGCAACTTATGCAGTTTAAGCCGCCTACGTTGCCGCAGCGCATATACACAAAAACGCTCAATGTCGATAACGTGCACTATGCTTCTTTTTGTCAAGAAGTTGATTGGCCGGCGAATGAGCATGCTCATCCTCTTTATTTGCAAATGCTTTCGTTGCCGTTACAGATGCAGTGCTTGCTAGACAAACAAAGCCCATTTCCTTTACTCGGTTTGATTCACGCTGCGAACAAGGTGTTTGTGCTAGAGCATTGTGATTTAAGCGAGCCATTTGAATGTCGAGTGCGCTTTCACGACGTGAGACCCCATAGCCGCGGGTGGGAAGTGGACGTTATGCTAGAAGCACTTCAGTCGGGGAATCTGGTCTATAGGGCCATAAGTAGCTATTTGGTGAAAGTTAAAGCCGTACATGTTGCACCGCTTGGCCCAAAAAACGACCTAAGTGACGAATGTAGCCTTGA
This sequence comes from Alteromonas sp. HB246098, assembly GCF_054890645.1. Classification (NCBI taxonomy): domain Bacteria; kingdom Pseudomonadati; phylum Pseudomonadota; class Gammaproteobacteria; order Alteromonadales; family Alteromonadaceae; genus Alteromonas; species Alteromonas sp. HB246098. The sequence goes on from NZ_JBTZUG010000002.1 coordinate 397,820, forward strand.
AGATAGAGCGCTAATTGCTGACATTAATGCATCGGCAAATACCGGACGACGCTACGCTAAGCTTTCTGGCGACTATAACCCTATTCACTTGTCTGCTATATCCGCCAAAGCCTTTGGGTTCAAACAGCCCATAGCACATGGGATGTGGACCTTATCTTGTGCGGTGTCAGCGTTTGTAAGTCACCAAGAGAACAGTCAATCTATAACCGTGAAAGAAGTAAATTGTCGCTTTAAAAAGCCAGTTTTCTTGCCTAATAACATTCATATTCAGCAACACTGTAAAACGGATACTAGTGCGCTGTTAGACGTAACCGATAGTGACGATAGCCTTGTACATTTATCAGCGAGCGTGGCGTTTAATCAGTGTGGTATTTAATCAAAAAAAGCTTTAAAAGAAGATAGCCCTGAATTGAATCCAGGGTTAAGAAAAGGCATCTGAAAGAGTGATTGAGAGAGCATACAAGTATGCTCTCTTTTTTGTTTGGGCGTTTATAAATAGCACTGTTTGCTTGCAAGTGCTGTATTTTTAAAGCATCCGTTCGCACTAGCTGGCGTTTTTAATTTGAACGTAAACCTTAAATTAGCCCTACATAGCAAGCGTGTATCGCTATGTTTTAGTCGCCGCTAGAAAAGCTGTCTTGGGTTATTAATAAACCTACGTCAGAACCCGACAATTGCTTTCTTGGTGTAAGAATTGTGGGGGCTGGATTGTCCAATTGTTCAGGATGGTCCAAGTTGAAATGTAGCCCTCTGCTTTCTTTTCGTTCCATCGCGCATCGCACAATGAGTTCTGCAACCGTAACGAGGTTTCGAAGCTCTAGCAGGTTATTACTTACTCTGAAGTGTGAGTAATACTCAGTAATTTCTTGCTCTAACAGTTTGATACGGCGCATGGCCCGTTCAAGGCGCTTGTCAGTGCGTACAATACCTACGTAGTCCCACATGAATAGTCTAAGTTCGTGCCAGTTATGTTGAATGATAACTTCTTCATCTGAGTTTGATACCTGACTTTCATCCCACGGCGCTATAGCCTCTTCACATTCTGCACTGTGAAGGTTTTTAATTATATCGTCTGCAGCGGCGCTGGCGAACACCACGCATTCAAGTAGAGAATTAGAAGCCATACGGTTAGCGCCGTGTAGACCTGTGTAGGCAACTTCGCCAATTGCGTAGACATTATTTAAATCGGTCTTAGCATTAAAGTCTGTCATTACCCCGCCACAGCTATAATGCGCAGCCGGTACTACTGGAATAGGCTCGCGGGTAATATCTATACCAAGAGAGCGGCACTTGCGATAAATATTAGGGAAGTGCTTAACGATAAAATCAGCAGGCTTGTGACTAATATCTAAATACATACAGTCAGCACCTAAACGCTTCATTTCATAGTCAATAGCCCGGGCTACTACGTCACGAGGCGCCAAATCGCCTCGTTCGTCAAATTTGTGCATAAAGCGGGTGCCATCAGCGTGGCAGAGGTTTGCTCCTTCACCGCGTAGTGCTTCAGTAATCAAGAAATTACGTGCCTGCGGGTGGAATAAACAGGTTGGGTGGAATTGGTTAAACTCCATATTCGCTACACGGCAGCCTGCGCGCCATGCCATAGCAATTCCGTCACCGCTTGATACATCAGGGTTAGATGTATATTGATAGACTTTGCTGCCACCGCCAGTGGCCAACGCTACGAAAGGCGCGCGTATGACTTCCACGTGTTCTTGTTGTCTATTCCAAACGTAGGCACCTACAACACTTTTTTTCTCTTCTTTTGAAGGAATAAGGTCAATAGCATTGTAGCGCTCGAAAACGTGGATATTCGGATGTGTCGATACCGCGTCATTTAATGTAATCTGAAGTGCCTCACCTGTGGCGTCAGCGGCATGAAGAATACGGCGATGGCTGTGCCCACCTTCGCGGGTAAGGTGAAAGCGTTCCTCGCCAGATTCGCTTTTTTCTGTATCAAAGGGTACGCCGTAACCGATAAGCCATTCAAGGCATGCCTTTGCTCGCTCCGCAGTAAACCTCACGGCAGGCTCTTCACAAAGTCCTGCGCCTGCTGCTAACGTATCTGTTACGTGAGCATCTATGGAGTCTTGTTCATCGAATACGGCAGCTATACCACCTTGTGCATAGCGGGTAGAGCCTTCATTGCGATCACTTTTACTTAGTACAATAACCTGGCAATGGTCGGCGAGCTTAAGCGCCAAGCTTAATCCCGCCGCGCCACTACCAATAATCAATACATCACAACGGTGTTCTATTGCATTTGAAGTGGAAGTTAGTGAAGACGATGCAGATTTCATGTATTTTTATATCAATTCAAACGAGCAAAGGTCCGGCAAGTCTAAAGGATGAGTAGCAAAACACAATCATTCTTGTCTGCTGACCTAAGCATTTTTTAAAAAATTTAATGCTTTTACAGAACTTTTGTAAAAAGAGCGCGTCTATACACATGCTTGTTAGAGCTATTGTGTAGTTGAAGTAGGGAGTAATGGCTCGAATGAGCGAGCAGATAACCGACCAACAACTGGTCGAAAAAGTACAGCGTGGCGATAAAAATGCGTTCAACTTGTTGGTAACTCGTTATCAACACAAAGTAATGCATCTCGTTTCTCGCTATGTGAAAAATACCGGTGATGTAGCTGATGTAACGCAAGAAGCGTTTATTAAAGCATACCGCGCCTTACCTAATTTTCGTGGCGACAGTGCATTTTATACTTGGCTTTATCGCATTGCGGTGAACAGTGCCAAGAACTATCTTGTATCTCAAGGTCGCAAACCACCTGCAAGCGATGTAGATGCCGATGAAGCGGATTTTTACGAAGGAAGTGACGCTTTAAAAGAGCAATCCACCCCTGAGCGAAGCCTGCTATCTGAGGAAATCGAAGAAACCCTCTTCAAGGTGGTTGAAAAGCTACCAGACGATTTGCGAATGGCAATTACATTACGTGAAATTGAAGGGTTGAGCTATGAAGAAATCGCCAACGTAATGTCTTGTCCTGTTGGTACGGTAAGGTCCCGTATTTTTAGGGCTCGAGAGGCGATTGATAAAGTTATTCAACCGTTGTTAGAAAATTAAAAAGAAATAAAATCAAAAAAAGATGAACTTTCTTTTTTCCACGATGACTAACAGCTGTGTTAGGGTAGTTAATGATCACTTTGATCTGGAAATGAATATATGACGCAACAGCAAGAAAAATTGTCCGCATTCATGGATGGTGAGATAGAAGGCAATGAAATCATCGACGCTATTAAGCAAGATGAAGCGCTTCAAGCCAAATGGCAACGTTACCACGTGTATCGCGGTGCAATGCGAAAAGAGGCAAGCGTAGCCCCTCAGTTGGATATCACAGCAAGCGTAGCAGCTGCGCTTGAAAATGAACCGGCGATAGTCGCACCTAAACGCTCGCGTTGGCAGTCAATTCCATTAATTGGCAGTGTCGTTCCTTTTGCGAAGCAGTCAGGTCAGTTTGCGGTGGCAGCGTCTGTGGCGGTGGCAGTTATTTTTGGTGTTCAATACACCAATCAAGAAGCGCCAACCGAGCCATTTATGACAGCGCCAACAATTGCGCCTCAAGGGGGATTGTCTCCAGTGAGTTTGGAGCAGACCCGAACTTTACCGCGTAACGATATGAATGAAATGCTTGAGAAAAAGCGCAAAATAAATGCGCTGATTGCCGACCACGAACAGCAAATAAAACTCAAGCAAGCGCAAGAAGAAAGTGAAAGCGAGACAAGCGAGCCAGAGCGCCCATAGATTATCGTTGAGCTATTAAAAATGAGTTGAAATGTGTGTTCGCACTTAAGTGCGATTAAGATGCATTTCATATTTTAACCATACCAGCATATACTGCTGGTATGTTTGTTTTAAGGCGGGAATAATGCGCTGTAGTTCTATCCTTGCACTTCTTTTCATTTCGGGCGGGGCTATCAATCCCACGTTTTCTCATGCAACGGCACCCAGCGAAGTGGCGATTTCTTCTGGTGCAAAAGTTCAAGCGAATAGCGATATTGATGCTAAATCAGAAGATAACGCTGGTAATAGCACAAACGCTCCAAAAGAGGAAGGTGCTGGAAAGGAAGATGGCTTTCAAATACAAGCTGAAGAAAGTCGTAATGAGGCAAACACATCTACTTCACGTACGCCACAGCTTCAGTCAGCGAATCAGTGGCTGGCCGAACTTCAAAACATTATCACCAACGCCAATTTTCAAGTGTCTTTTGTGCAAACTGTCGCAGGAAAGGAAACGGTTCCTTACCTGTGGCGTCATGGGATAATGGAGGATGGTTCTGAACTAGAGCAATTAAACCTTCAAAATGGGCCCGGTCGCGAGCTTATTCGCGTTAATGATGTAGTGAGCGTATTTGAACCAGACGTTCAACCTTACAGCTTACGGTCAAAGCATATAAATGGTCCAATTCCTAGTGCATTGCTTTACCACCCAGAACAACTCAGTTCAGCCTATGAGTTTGTCGCCGTGGGTCGAGCGCGAGTAGCAGGACGTTCGGCACAGCAAATTCGTATAGTTAGCCGAGATAACACACGGTTCGGCTATCAACTGTGGCTCGATGAGTCCTCTGGCATGTTGCTAAAGCTGAATATGCTTGATTTGCAAGGGGCATTGTTAGAGCAAATTCAAGTTACCGCTTTTGCCATATCGCCTGAACCTTCGGAATACTTTTCGCGAATAAACTCAGCATCTTTACCAGCGCCTATGGCTTTGAGTAATACGCCAAGTCGGGCACATAAGTGGGATGTCACATATTTGCCAGCGGGAATGCGAGAAATAAAGCAAGATACAAGACGCTTAGCATTAACAGGGCAGGTCGTAGAATATAAACTTTTTTCGGATGGTCTAGTGGACGTATCTGTTTATGTTCAGCCAGCCAAAGATGCGCTCGGCGAAACCCTTGCGTTACGAAACGAAGTTAGCACCTTTTTAACGCTAACCGACGGGAAGGCCCAAGTGACGGTAGTGGGGGAGATTCCACTGCAGACTGCTAATGCTATTGCTACGTCTTTACGACCTGTTGCTAATAAAGGGCAATAGAGAGTTAAGGTCAAGCAGTACTAAAACACGGTAAAAAGACAAGTATGATTAAAGAAACCGCCACTGTAGTTGCCGTAGATGGTGATACGGTAACAGTTGAAGCGGCCATTAAATCCACCTGTAATGCATGCCAGGCCCAAAGTGATTGTGGCACCGGTGTCATCTCCCGTGCAATTGCACCTAAAACCCAGCAATTGACCTTACGCACGCCTATGCCTGTTCAAGTGGGTCAGCAGGTGACTGTGGGTATACCCGAAGCGGGTATTTTAAGCGCTTCGGCTTTCTTATATTTGCTACCGCTTATTGCTTTTATTGGCGCGTATTCAGTTTTTATATCACTGCTTAGCTCAACAGGTTTTAGTCATGAATTGTGGGCTCTAGGACCGAGTGCTTTGGTTACTTTCATAACATATAAGCTTATTGCTCATAAATTACATCGAGTTGAGCGCACGAAATATCAACCTGTTTTATTAGGCCAGCAAGGCCTGAATTGAGTGAAGTGCCTGCTTATAAGTGGGTTTTGTCTTTTTGATGTGTTCATTTAATCTGTAGAGGCCCAAATTAGCAGAGCTTCACGTGTTTTAAGCTTCTGAGCAAGAGAGCAAAGTCACGCCAAGTTGCCACTTTTATGCGCTTTGCGTTCTATTTGTATTAAAATTTCCGCCATGCCAATTCGCTTTTCGTGCTAGAAATGGGTAAAATCCGCTCGCGCTGCGTGTAAGCCTGAACCCAAGGCAAGCAGCATTTTTTGTTTAATGAATTTTTCTGCAGGTAATTTCCAGCATTATGCAACAATCGCACATTCGTAACTTCAGTATTATCGCCCACATTGACCACGGTAAGTCTACGCTATCAGACCGTCTAATCCAGCACTGTGGAGGGCTAACCGATCGCGAAATGGCCGAGCAGGTTCTCGACTCAATGGATCTGGAAAAAGAGCGCGGTATTACCATTAAAGCGCAAAGCGTGACACTGAACTATGAAGCGCGCGATGGTGAAACCTATCAGCTAAACTTCATTGATACGCCAGGACACGTTGACTTCACTTACGAGGTTTCTCGTTCATTGGCAGCTTGTGAAGGTGCACTACTTGTTGTTGATGCCGGGCAGGGCGTTGAAGCGCAGACGCTAGCAAACTGCTACACCGCTATCGAGATGGACATGGAAGTGGTGCCGGTGTTAAACAAAATCGACTTGCCGCAGGCTGAACCAGACCGTGTTGCAGAAGAAATTGAAGACATTGTCGGTATTGATGCACTTGATGCTGTGCGCTGCTCAGCGAAAACAGGTATTGGTATTGAAGATGTACTTGAAGTCATCGTAAATAAAATTCCACCACCAGAAGGTGACCGCGAAGCGCCACTTAAAGCGTTGATCATCGATTCGTGGTTCGACAACTACCAAGGCGTTGTTTCATTAGTACGAATCGTTGAAGGTCAGCTTAGCAAGAAAGACAAAATCCAGATAATGTCTAACGGACAAACTCACCAAGTAGATAAAATTGGTGTGTTTACGCCTAAGCCATTAGATACAGGCACATTGAGAGCCGGTGAAGTTGGTTTTATCATTGCCGGTATTAAAGACATTCAAGGTGCACCAGTAGGTGATACCATTACTTTGGCTCGCGAGCCAGCTGAAGCTATGCTGCCAGGCTTTAAAAAGGTTAAACCTCAGGTTTATGCCGGTATTTTCCCAATAAGCTCAGATGACTACGAAGACTTCCGCGATGCCCTTGCTAAACTAAGTCTGAACGACGCTTCACTATTCTATGAGCCAGAAAGCTCAGCAGCGCTTGGCTTTGGTTTTAGAATCGGTTTCCTTGGCATGCTGCACATGGAAATTATCCAAGAGCGTTTAGAGCGTGAATATGATCTTGGCCTTATTACCACAGCGCCTACGGTAATTTACGAAGTTGAAACAACCAAAGGCGAGACGCTTACCGTAGATAGCCCAGCTAAACTGCCGCCGGTAAATGATATAGCAGAAATTCGTGAGCCTATGGTTGAAGCTAACATTCTTGTTCCTCAAGAATACTTAGGTAACGTAATTACGCTTTGCGTTGAAAAGCGCGGTATGCAAACCAACATGACATACCACGGCAAGCAAGTAGCAGTAACTTACGAGCTGCCGATGGCCGAAGTAGTGCTTGATTTCTTTGACCGTTTAAAATCTACCAGCCGTGGGTTTGCGTCTCTTGACTACAACTTTAAGCGTTTCCAAAGCTCAGATATGGTGCGCGTAGATATTCTGATTAATGGTGAGCGTGTGGATGCACTTGCAGTCATCACTCACAGAGAAAACTCTCAGGGTCGTGGTCGTGAATTGGTAGAGAAGCTTCGCGAGCTTATCCCACGCCAGATGTTCGATATCGCTATTCAGGCGGCCATTGGTAACCATATTGTTGCAAGAAGTACGGTGAAGCAGCTGCGCAAAAACGTAATCGCGAAATGTTACGGCGGTGACGTAAGCCGTAAGAAGAAGCTACTTCAAAAGCAAAAAGAAGGTAAAAAGCGAATGAAGCAAGTGGGTAATGTTGAATTGCCACAAGATGCGTTCCTTGCAGTACTTAAGGTGGGCAAATAATGGCAAATTATTTCTCCTTAATTTTGGTGGCGCTCACCTTAATAACAGGATTAGTCTGGCTAGTGGATAGCCTGGTGTTTGCTCCGAAGCGAAAAGCGCGTTTACAGGCTGCAGCGACTGCAGAAGGTGCGGGCTATGGAGAAGACCCTCAGCTGCCGTACTTGGTTGACACCTCACAACAGATATTCCCTGTTATTGCTTTCGTTTTGGTATTACGCTCGTTTTTATATGAGCCGTTCCAGATTCCATCAGGTTCAATGATGCCTACGTTATTGGTGGGTGACTTCATTTTAGTTGAGAAGTTTGCGTACGGCGTAAAAGACCCTGTTTTCAGAAGTAAGTTAATTGAAACGGGTGTGCCAGAACGCGGCGATGTGGTGGTTTTCAAATACCCTGAAGAACCGTCAATCGACTACATCAAGCGCGTAATTGGTTTGCCGGGCGATACCGTGGTTTATCAAAATAAGCAGGTTTACATCAAACCTAAGTGTGAATCTGGTAGCAATTGTCCAAAATTAAAAGCAGTCCCATTAACGTTCCAAGAGCGCGGTGAGTTTGTGCAAGACATGGCGCAACTTATGCGCTATACCGAAGATCTTGGTACAGTAGAGCATGATATTCTACGCCATCCCGTTCGTGAAATTTCACCGGTTAACTTTTACACCCAGCCGGGAACACGAAGTAACGAGTGGATAGTTCCAGAAGGTCAGTATTTCGTATTGGGCGATAATCGCGATAATAGCCGCGATAGTCGTTTCTGGGGTTTTGTCCCGGATGCAAACTTGGTTGGGAAAGCCGTAGCAATTTGGATTTCTTTTGAGTTTGAGCGAAGCCCTTCAGACTTTCTTCCTACGTGGGTTCCAACAGGTATTCGATTTGAGCGTGCAGGTGGCATTCATTAATGCAGGGAATTGATAAATATCGTCGCCTTTATAAGGCGATAGGCTATACATTTACCAATGAGGCGTTATTGGAACAAGCGCTCACTCACCGCAGTGCAGCCAAACAGCACAATGAGCGCTTGGAGTTTCTGGGCGACGCTATTTTAGGCATGATTGTGGGAGAAACACTGTTTAAGCGTTTTCCAACAGTACCTGAAGGCAAGCTTACCCGTATGCGCTCTACATTGGTTAAAGGCGAGACGTTGGCTGAACTCGCTAAAGAAGCTAGCGTGGGTGAACTACTCAACTTGGGGCCAGGTGAGCTTAAAAGTGGCGGTCACCGCAGAAGCTCGATTTTGGCTGACGCAGTTGAAGCTATCTTAGGTGCTATCTATCTTGACTCAGGTATGGACGAAGTCCGTGGCGTTATCGACCGTTTGTGGGAGACTCGTATAAACAAGCTCGACCCTAATGCCCACCCTAAAGATAGTAAAACACGTCTTCAGGAATTTCTGCAAGGTCGCAAGCAGGCACTGCCAACGTACGAGGTGCTGTCTATTTCCGGTAAAGACCATGCCCAAACATTCGAAGTGAGCTGCAAGGTGGAAAGTCTACCAAAAGCAGTAGTGGCGTCTGGCAATAGCCGTCGTAAAGCAGAACAAGAAGCTGCTCGTTTAACATTGGAGAAGCTTGATGACAACGCATGATGAGCCGAATTTGCCAGAGATGCCAGATATTCAAACTCGCTGTGGCCTAGTTGCCATAGTCGGGCGCCCTAACGTGGGCAAGTCGACGCTACTTAACCGTTTACTAGGTCAAAAGGTAAGTATTACCTCACGTAAGCCTCAGACCACGCGTCACCGTATTCTAGGTATAGATACTGATGGCGACTATCAAGCGATTTACGTTGATACACCAGGGCTTCACCAAGACGAAAAACGCGCGATTAATCGCTACATGAACCGCGCCGCGTCTAGCTCATTAGCTGAAGTTGGCCTTGTGCTGTTTGTCGTGGAAGGTGATCGCTTTAATGCTGAAGATGAAATGGTATTAAGTAAAGTTAAGCAGGCAAACCTTCCTTGCTACCTTATCGTAAACAAAATGGATAAGGTGGAAGATAAAGAAAACTTTATGGTTCACCTACAAAAGCTTGGTGAGAAACACCCGTTTGAGCACATGATCCCTATCAGCGCTAAACAGGGCAAAATGGTAGACGATATTAGAGACTTAGTGGCTAAGTCGTTACCTAAGAGTGAATTTTTCTTCCCAGAAGACTATATCACTGACCGTTCAAGTCGCTTTATGGCTGCTGAAATCATCCGTGAAAAGCTGATGCGCTTTACTGGCGATGAGTTGCCTTACTCTACTACGGTAGAAATTGAGCAGTTCAAAATGACAGACAATGGTGTTTATCGTATTAGTGGCTTAATTTTGGTTGAGCGCGAAACGCAAAAACGCATGATCATTGGTAAAGGCGGTAAGCATTTGAAAACCATTGGTGAGCAAGCGCGTAAAGATATGGAAAACTTGTTCGACAATAAAGTATTTTTGGAACTCTGGGTTAAAGTGAAACAAGGCTGGGCAGACGATGAGCGCGCTTTGCGTTCACTAGGCTACGGTGACGACAGCAACTTTTAGCCTATATCGTTGTTAGCATTAGTACGTTGAGCCTTGTTCTAATGCTAATTAGCGCTTAATTCTAAAGTGCTTTTGGTGAACATGAAGTCAGAAGCATTCGCGTAAAGGTATGCACAAGCACTTACAATAAGCACTGGCACGTATAGTAATCTCTTTTCAGGAGCGGTATATGGCAATTTCAGATATGCGCAGACAGTACTCGAAAGGCAGTTTGAGCGAGACTGATATTACTTCAAGCCCATTTATTTTGTTCGATAAATGGCTGAAAGACGCCATTGAAGCTGGTATCCCCGATCCTACTGCGATGACGGTTGCCACCGTTGACGCTAGCGGTCAACCTTCTCAACGTATTGTTCTGTTAAAAGATGTCAGTGAAGAAGGCTTTGTATTTTTCACAAATCTCGGCAGTCGAAAAGCGCAAGAACTTTCGGTTAACCCAAAAGTATCCTGTCACTTCCCATGGTTTTTTATGGAGCGCCAAGTTCGCGTCTGTGGCAGTGTTGAAAAGCTTTCTGTTTCTGAAAATGCAGCCTATTTCTTCTCTCGCCCTAAAGACAGTCAGTTGGCAGCCTACGCGTCTAAACAAAGCAAGCCAATTGGCAGTAGAGAGCTTTTGCTTACCCAATTTAAGCAACTGAAAGATAAGTTTGCGAACAAAGAACTTCCTGTACCGGACTTTTGGGGAGGCTTTCGCATTGTGCCTCATCAAATTGAATTTTGGCAGGGCGGAGAAGATAGGCTTCACGACCGTTTTGAGTATAACAAAACCGAAGATGGTGCATGGGCAACACAGCGCTTAATGCCGTAAAAGCGCATATTGACTGCATAGGGTAGCGAGTCTTATGCAGCCGCTAGACATTTTAAGTACCTAGCATTTGATTGAGCGTAAAGCGAGAAAGGAGCAACGCCATGATTGATAGTCATTGCCACCTCGACTTACTTGCATCAAAAGTAGACCTTCATACTTCGCTGGAAAGTGCCAAGGCCGCTGGGCTTACTCGCATAATGGCACCAAGTATTAACCCACGGTCTTGGAAAGCGCTTCAAGCGCTTAGTGAGCAGCACAGCAGCCTTTTGCCTATCGATACCGCGCTAGGTCTTCATCCCTATTTTTTGACCGATAGCAACCAAGATAATACAGCTTCGACCACTGACTTACCTGAGCAGGCAATTGATGAAAATCTTGGGCAGCTTGAAGCCGCTGCTGCCACTTTACACCCTTCGGTAAAAGCGGTGGGAGAAACCGGTATTGATGGGCACATAAGTGTGTCATTAACGCTTCAAAAGAAAGTGCTACATGCCCATTTGAAACTCGCCGATACAAAAGCGCTCCCTGTTATTCTGCATCACCGAAAAAGTCATCATTTACTACTTGAAGCTTTCAAGCAAGCTAAGTATCAAGGTATTGGGGTAGTGCATGCTTTTTCTGGCAGTGTGGAGGCGGCTAAAGCCTATATTGAGCGAGGCTTTTACTTAGGAATAGGTGGTACCATAACCTATGAAAGAGCACGAAAGACGCGAGACACCCTGAAGTATCTGCTAGAAAACCATTTCGATAAGATACTACTAGAGACTGATGCCCCTGATATGCCCATGTACGGCAGGCAGGGTGCGCCTAATGAACCACAGTATCTATCTGATGTTGTTGACGTTATACACGAGCTTTTCGCTATATCGCCTAAACAAATAATATCTATTACAACACAAAACTATTTACGCTTGTTTGAAACAGTTTAGAATTGTGAGCTCGTGTAAAAGTATCGTGAACACCTGCTTACGTATCTTTGTTCTTTCTCATAGATTCGATGGCTTGTATAAACCAAGGGCGAGACTTATAAAACGCCCGCGTCAGGTAAATGCCTAACATTAAAGCCAAAAACACTAAAATACACGCAATTAACGCCAGTTGATAACGCAGGGCAAGGGGACTTTCTAATATCGCCTGCGTATCCATATGAATGTTCACATAGCCTAAAACATTATCATTGTCGTCGGTGATCACGCCTACATAGGTTAGCGGCGTCACGCCTTGGGACTGGCTCATCGACACAACGCTATCTATTTGAGGTAAAGGCGCAATGTACCTTCCGTCTTTATCAAACACTGATAGAGCAAGAATATGCGGCTCGTTAACCAAAACGGTGGCGACACCTTCAATGTAGTTTCGTTGGGCAAGGGTACTCGATAGCGTCGAGTCAGCTCTTACTTCGGTTCCCTGGTTGCCTGCTTGATCAGCTTCAAATGCGGTGCGAAGTAGTTTAGCGTACTGCCTTGCGATGCTCTCCCCAGAAAAACGAGTCTGTACCGTTAGCCAGTCACTTTGGTATTGCTGCAGCAAAAGTATCAATACAATCACCAGCGCAAACACCGTACTTACAATCAGCGTATGAAATAGTCTTTTCAACGCCGTGTAAAGTGAGTGCGAATTGCTTTTTGATTGTGAAGGGGCTTTGCTCAGCACGTTTAACAATGCGTAATTCCATAATTGCTATGAGTTGCCTAACAGTAGGTGAAATCTAAATAATTTTAAAGGGGATATTTTATTAGTTAGCCTAATTGGTTAGCATTAGAGCATCATTTGCCAATCACCACAGATTCTGTGTGCGTTATGAAAGACATATTCACCATCGAAATCAATAATGACGATATTCATCTAGCTTCATACCTGGCAAACATTGTCAGCAGCGAGCACAATACAAAAGCGTATTCGCATACGCTAACTGTAATCGGACAAGCTATAACCCCGTATTTATTAAAAGGCGTATTAGATAAACTCAAAAACGTATTTTCGCCAGTAAGTGCTGCGTTTCATCATTTGCATCAGCAAATGGGAGATGATGCTATCGAAATAAGAGGGCAGGTAATTAATGCAAAGCCTGAGCAAATAAAGTCTCTACTTGGTGATGTCAGTGATGCTTACAACCTTGATGTTGGACTGCAAACCTCGCGACCGTCTTTGTCTGAACCTGGTCTTCTGGTAATGGATATGGACAGCACCGTTATTGCCATAGAATGTATTGATGAAATAGCAAAACTGGCTGGTGTTGGTGAACAGGTTGCCGAAGTGACAGCAAGAGCAATGCGCGGAGAAATTGCCTTTAACGATAGCTTGACGCATAGGGTGGCGTGTTTAGAGGGGGTACCCATTGACCACCTAAATCAAATTCGTGACAGCATTCCTATTATGCCTGGTATTCAGACACTGCTTAAACATTTAAAAGCAAATAACTGGAAACTCGCTATTGCATCAGGTGGCTTTACTTTCTTTGCTGACCACTTAAAAGCGAGGCTGGGACTGGACTATGCGATATCAAACACGCTTTCGGTAAAAGACGGGCACTTAACAGGGAAAGTGGAAGGCGAAATTATTAATGCTGATGTAAAAGCACGCACGGTAAAAGCGCTGTCTGAAAAGTGGCAAATACCATCGGGCCAAACTGTTGCCATGGGCGATGGGGCGAACGACTTGGTGATGATGGCTGAATCAGCCTTAGGCGTTGCGTGTCACGGCAAACCTTTAGTGAATGAGAAAGCGGACGTAGCCGTACGTGTTGGTAGTCTGCACAGTCTTCTTTATTTCTTAGATAAATAGACGCTAAAGGAACTGGAAAGGGAACAGCCATTCCTGCATTCCCACGCTTTGCTAGGAAACTTACCAGCGCCTTCGGAATGCACAATTATCTGTACGCACTGGTATGTAGGCGCCAGTTATTAAAAAATTGGCGCTTAAATAAATCAGAGGTCTGAGCTTAGTTTTTTCTAAACGCAGGCCTGAATATGTACGTAAAAATACTGCCTCTTACTTACGCGTTGTTAACCATGGCTTTAGGTTGTACTGCACTTTTTAGCGTTTTATTCGCCGTAATGTCTTGCATAGTAAAACCATATCTTATGAGCACCTCGTCCGTGACATCGACAAGATGGGAACAGGCAGCAATACTCCACATTTTCTTTTCTAACTCACGAGCTCTGTGCATGGCGTACATGGTGACGTAGTTAATTTCTGTTTGCAGCATGGTCAAGTCAGGCTTGCCAGTTGTGGTCAGCATAACGTGTATAGCGACAAACTGGCCGCGCACCATGGCTTCTCTGATAAATGCTCGGCGTTGTTCATTGCTTTCAAACTTATGTGAGTAACGAGGAATGATCGCCATTCGCGGCTCTTTTTGAGACGCATCGAAAGATATGAATAGCTCTTGTCGTAAGGGCATGTTTTCAAGCTTAACTGCTTTGATACCACTTTGTACGAAAGGAGAGTCTTGCTTTCTATCTCTAAACAAAAATTCCAAATTTACTTTACCTCGCTCTGCGTATTGCGTGGTAAGGGTAGTGATGCGTTCGTCTTGTTTTCCAACTATACAGGCCTGCGGAGTATAGCGCACACCTTCTTTACTCATCAGGAAAGATAAGGAGGTCGCATTTCTTGCGTTTATACAACGCAGTGCTTGGCCCATGCCCTCTACTTCTTCTTCATCGTTATCGACTTTAAGATTGGCCTTGTTCTTTTTAATTAATTCTTCAAAAAAGTTGCGAGCGCTTTTGCCCTCTTCGCCAGTAGCTGTCTTTAGGTGAAGGATATTCTTCTCGACATTATGATAAATAATTTCATACTGAAGGTGCATTACGTCAAAGTTGTTCGCTATTTCCTGAAGCCGAGGAAAGGCAACTTCTACTCTTCCTTCCAAACTACCCTTATAATCTTTTGCGAGCTCAACACGAAGACCTAATCCGTGTACTGAGATGTCTTCGCTGATCCCTCGATGGACCGTCGATTCGCCATTAAACCTTGCTTCAATTTGCGTTCTTAGCTGGTAGCGGCTTTCAATGCGCTGCTCTTCGTACTTAAAACGTACAATATGAATGTTAGATGCTGCACGATTCCTTGGGTGACCGAAAATCCTTAAATGCGAAAGGTTGTCGCGATTAAACTTAAGTTCGTTGTACGTCTCTTGCCCTGTTACTGAGGTCACGTCTGTAACATGAGCCAGATAACGCAGGTTTTTAAGCTTTGACATCAAGCGAGCAGAAGGCGGTGTATTAAGCTTTTTAACTTTATTGCCAACAGAGTCTGGGATAGAAAGCGGAATATGCGCCTGCTCTGGGTCCATGTCTGTCAGAGTTATTTTAAACACTCGCCAACTCGCTTTTCTTGAGCCGAAACCCAAAAATACACGGGATAAGACCTCTTTCTGCAGTAACTCTTCATAAGAGGCTGAATAAAAATAAACTTTATCTGTGTGCAAATGGGTAAAGCTGAAGACGAATATTTCACGAACTTCATCAGATTTGTTTAGTAACCGAGTAAGTCTTTCTTGCGATAGCAAGAAATTAAGACGACAATTTTCTTCTTCGTCTTGCCAATACTGTACCGTTTCTCGGTTTACTTCATTTACCATCGCATAGCGAGGCACTAAAGTTTCGTTGACGACATCGATAAAAACAGGAAGCGTAGGGCTACGAGGTGAAAAATATTGTTCACAGGTTTTACTGGTTATCGCTTCGATGGTGTTCGTCATATTCACTTTATAGCGGCGTTTATTGCCGTGGATAAAGCTTTCTAGGAACTTATCGAATGCTGGGCTTGGATGAGTCTTATCGCGCTGTAAGGCTAAATAGTTAACATCATTTTTCGTAATGATTTTTACTAGTTTGTAAGCAATGCCATTTTTTTTATCCATGGCAAACTCGCTTTCAAGCCCCCTGAAATAAATAAAGAGCGTTTCACCTTTTTTGAAAAAGGCGTCTTTAGACAATTTTATCTGAAGGCCTTCAAGAGAAATATCTACGCTTAAGCCTCGCACAGAGCGGTTCTCAGTGTTAAATATTTCTACGGCAACCGCGAAGTTCATGCGCTCTGTATTGCGCTGCCTGTAATCGAGAAGGTTTACGGTAGGAACTTTGAACTGTTCTAAAACGGCTGAACGCTTTTTAAGTTCTGGGTTTTCTTTATCAGCTCTTTCTTGTGCGAGTTCTTTTTCACGCATTAACCGAAAGTTGTTTTCAGTGTTTTGAACGGCTTCGTATACACCGTAGGTGTAGCGGCCGAATACGCGCAGTTGTTCTTCAAACTTATCAACAGCCACGTCGTCCATGTAGTGGCTACGTCCTTCGTGGACATATTTCTTGCACTTGCCATCTACGTGACCGCGCAAATCTATAGTACGCATACAAGGTTTAGCTAAACGCTTCACTTCCATTTTAATAAGAAAGCGCTTTTCTTTAGGTACGTCAGAAGCAGTTTGAAGCAATACTTGGTTAAATTCAGGCTCATTAACCATGGGCTTTAGCTGTTCAATAATATCAGCATATTGCTTTAAATCTTGACTCATGAATGCGCAACTTTGTTGTTAAGTATCAATTATTTTAGTTGTTATCGGCAAATCAGCAAAACTCATTAATCCCTGAATTTTTATGCTTTGGAAGTATATTCCTGAATGAAAACTGACCGTGGGTTTGTGCTTAATTCACCGTTATTAAGTGTTAGAATACTCTTTTTAAGCAATGGATAAAACTGGAATATGGCAAAACGTAAAACTGCTTATGTGTGTTCTGACTGCGGGGCCGAGTTCCCACGTTGGCAAGGACAATGCTCTGAGTGTAAAGCGTGGAACACGATAAGTGAGTTTGTGGTAGCGAGTGCCAAAAGTGTAGCTCGACAAACTACTTCAGGGTATGCAGGGCAAACCGCAGCCAAAATCGAGACGCTAAACGCAATAGATTTAGAATCACTGCCACGATTTTCGTCAACGTTTAAGGAACTAGATAGAGTGCTTGGCGGAGGAATAGTCCCTGGTGCCGCTATGTTAATTGGTGGTTCACCTGGCGCCGGAAAAAGTACACTTTTGCTACAGGTAATGTGTCAGATGGCGAAAAGCGAAACCGCCCTTTATGTTACCGGGGAAGAGTCTCTCCAACAGGTGGCAATGCGTGCCAAGCGTTTAAACCTCCCTGACGATAAGCTGATGATGTTAGCCGAAACTAACGTGGAAACCATCTGCGATTTAGCGCTTACGAAAAAGCCTAAAATTATGGTTATCGACTCTATTCAGGTTATGCATGTGTCAGATGTTCAATCTGCACCGGGCAGCGTATCCCAGGTAAGAGAAAGCGCGGCTTATTTAACGCGCTTTGCCAAACAAAATCACATTGCCATGTTTATTGTTGGCCACGTAACGAAAGACGGAAACTTAGCGGGCCCTAAAGTACTTGAGCACTGTATCGATAGTTCTATGATGCTGGAAGGGGAAAGTGACGGTCGTTACCGTACGTTGCGCAGCCACAAAAACCGCTTCGGTGCAGTCAACGAGCTGGGTGTATTTGCCATGACGGAAAAAGGCTTGAAAGAGGTCAGTAATCCTTCAGCTATTTTCTTAAGCCGAGGTGAAAATGAAACGCCTGGGTCTAGCGTTATGGTCATTTGGGAAGGCACCCGGCCGTTACTTGTGGAAATACAAGCGCTGGTGGATTATTCACAGATGTCTAACCCAAGACGGATAGCTGTGGGTCTAGATCAAAATCGTTTGTCCATGCTGTTAGCAGTACTTCACCGGCACGGTAATGTACAAATGAACGACCAAGACGTATTTGTGAACGTAGTTGGCGGTGTACGAGTCTCTGAAACCAGTGCTGACTTGGCGTTATTACTGGCGATGATTTCCAGCTTCAGAAACCGTTCATTACCGCGCGACTTGATTGTGTTTGGTGAAGTAGGCCTTGCAGGTGAAATTCGTCCGGTTCCCAATGGAACAGAGCGCATAATAGAAGCGGCAAAGCATGGTTTTAAACGAGCTATAGTGCCTAAAGCCAATGCCCCTAAACAAGCTATAAATGGCATGAAAGTCGTGCCCGTGGCTCGGCTTTCTGAAGCGTTAGATGCCTTGGAATAAAGCGAAATGCATTAACGTTAAAGCTGTAGGGAACGCGCAAGAAAACTTGTGAAGTACGTCATTTTGCGCAGTTTGAGGGTGGAGCCTTTTCTGAAGCTCTGCAGAGACTAGTCGTATTTTTTTGTTTTAATTTGGCGCTTGATAAACCGCATTAACCAGCGCATTAAGATCTTTCTCTTCAATACTAGCATCATCGCTGTTTAGTAAGATTAAACGGCGAAGGGCGCTTATGCTTTCCACATCCATACGCTCTACTTTACACCCCAACGAAACTAGCTTCTGTCTGCTGTCCGCGTGGCGATATAACTGTGAGATTGAAAGGGTGATAACTGGGCTGTCTTCATTTGCTTGGAAGGTAGCAACATAAGGTTCATGGCTGTCGAAAGGTAAGTTTGACAATGCGGTTTCCGTTGCTTGTAGTTTTATGCCCTGCAGAGACACGTCACTAACTACTACATCGATACTATTGTCGTTATGTGCCAGTTTGCCGTTTACATTCAGCGGGACTCGTTGGAATTGACGCTTATCTGTCATCACTCAAATACCTAATTATCATTGACGACCTCAGTATTGGCTAATTTTCTCCCGTTCGCAACGTAAAGCAAACAAATAAAAAAAGCCGCTATCGATGACAGCGGCTTTCGGCCTTTTAAGGTAAGGAAATCTTTATCCCCAATTCCCTTTATTTAGACATGCGCTTGTATTTGAGGCGATGGGGTTCAACCACATCTTGCCCAAACTCCTGCTTCAACCAGCTTTCGTAGTCAGAGTAGTTACCTTCGAAGAAGTTAATGTTACCTTCATCGCGGTAATCCATGATGTGCGTTGCCACGCGGTCTAGGAACCAACGGTCGTGCGAGATAACCATGGCGCAGCCAGGGAATTCGAGCAACGCATTCTCTAGTGCGCGAAGGGTTTCAACGTCTAGGTCGTTGGTTGGCTCATCCAGCAGCAACACGTTGCCGCCCGCTTTAAGCAGTTTTGCAAGGTGAACACGGTTGCGCTCACCACCTGACAGGTCTTTGATGAACTTCTGCTGATCGGTGCCTTTGAAGTTAAAGCGGCTGCAGTAGGCGCGGCTGTTAATTTCAAAGTTACCAATGCGAATGATATCTTGCTCGTCAGAAATTTCTTTCCACACGGTGTTGTTTTCGTTCATGTGGTCGCGGAACTGTTCTACCGCAGCAATTTGAACGGTTTCACCTAAATCGATGGTGCCTGAATCAGGTTTCTCAGCACCAGTAAGCATTCTGAACAAGGTTGATTTACCCGCGCCGTTAGGGCCAACGATACCTACAATGGCACCCTTTGGTACTTTAAACGTTAAGTCGTCGATAAGCACGCGATCGCCATACGACTTTTTAAGGTTGCTTACTTCAATAACCTTGTCACCTAAGCGTTCACCTGGTGGAATGAAAAGCTCATTGGTTTCATTACGCTTTTGGTAATCGCTGGTAGATAGTTCTTCAAAGCGGGCCATACGAGCTTTACTTTTAGCATGACGACCTTTCGGGTTTGAGCGTACCCACTCAAGTTCCTGTTTCATGCTCTTCATACGTGCCGTTTCGGTACGCTCTTCTTGCTCAAGTCGGTTTTCTTTTTGCTCCAACCAAGAAGAGTAGTTACCTTCCCACGGAATACCTTCACCACGGTCAAGTTCTAAAATCCAACCTGCAACGTTATCAAGGAAGTATCTATCGTGGGTAATAGCGACTACCGTACCTTCATAATCGTGAAGGAAACGCTCTAGCCATGCGACTGATTCTGCGTCTAAGTGGTTAGTGGGTTCGTCTAGAAGCAACATTTCAGGCTTTTCTAGAAGTAGGCGGCACAGCGCTACACGGCGGCGTTCACCACCAGATAGTTTGCTAACGTCCGCATCCCACGCTGGAAGGCGAAGGGCATCAGCAGCACGCTCTAATGCATTTTCTAAGTTGTGGCCATCTTTGGCTTGAATAATAGCTTCTAACTCGCCCTGCTCTTTAGCAAGGGCGTCAAAATCAGCGTCTGCTTCTGCATAAGCTGCATATACTTCATCTAGGCGAGTTAATGCGTGTTTAACGTCGGCGACGGCTTCTTCTATATTGCCGCGAACATCTTTTGTTTCATCAAGCTGAGGCTCTTGTGGAAGGTAGCCCACTTTTAAGCCCGGTTGAGGACGCGCTTCACCTTCGATGTCGGTATCTACGCCGGCCATAATGCGAAGTAAGGTAGATTTACCTGCACCGTTTAGACCTAGCACACCAATTTTGGCGCCTGGGAAAAAGCTAAGTGAGATATTTTTTAGAATGTGTCTATTAGGTGGGACGATTTTGCCCACGCGATGCATACTGTAAACGTATTGCGCCATGCTCTATCCTCGCTGAATAAGCGGTGAAAAATAAAAAAGTGATTGTGGTCTATTCTACTCGTAACAGGGTAGTTTGTGCCAGTTACTTACGCTTAGTGTATTTGTGCTTGGCGATATTTTAATCACTCATGCCAAAAAGATCGATTTATGCATCGGTTGGCGAGTTGATTTAAGGTAAACTTGTTTTTATAAGCATGAGTAAACATGGGCTTTAGGGTGAGCTACTGATCTAGTAAAAAGCAATAAAGAACCCAAAGCGATAGACTCAATACTATTCATATTTCTGAACAGGCAATTAAGATGACCGCTATGAATAAACGCATATATAGTCTGGATGAGCTCGCCAAACATGTAAGTGGGGAAGTGCAGGGCGATGGAAACATTACTATTTCTGCAGTAGGTACGTTATCCGGTGCAGCATCGCACCAAATTTCGTTTCTAACAAATCCTAAATACAAGCCGCAGTTAAAAGATACTCAGGCTGGTGCGGTAATTCTGCACAAAAACTTAAAAGATGATAGCCCAGTTCCAGCGTTGGTTGTGGCAAACCCTCATGCAGCGTTCGCCCTTATCGCTCAGTTGTTTGATACTACTCCAGCGGTAGCGACAGGTATTGCTGAGACAGCGGTTATTGCGCCATCTGCCCGCATCGGCAGTGATGTATCGCTAGGCCACAATGTAATCATTGAAGATAATGTGGTGTTGGGCGATAGAGTTACTGTAGGCGCGAATACGGTTATTCGTAGAGGTACCCATATTGGTGAAGGCTGCACCATTCACCCGAACGTAACTATCTATCATGACGTTGTGATTGGTAAGCGCGTGACAATTCATAGCCAAACAGTTATTGGTGCGGCAGGCTTTGGTTACGCAAACGATAAAGGCGTTTGGATCCCTATTCCACAAACAGGGTCGGTTCGCATTGGTGACGACAGTCAGATTGGCGCAAGCAGCAGCATTGACCGCGGAGCCATGGAAGATACGATTTTGGGCACTAACGTTATTATCGATAACCAGGTACAAATTGGCCACAACTGTATTATTGGTGATCACTCTTGTATTTGCGGCGCTACAGGAATTGCTGGTAGCTGTCATATCGGCAAGCACGTTATTATCGGTGGTGGAGTGGGCATTAATGGCCACATTAGCATTTGCGATAATGTTCAGGTGACTGGCTATACCATGATTGTACAAGATATCATTGAACCGGGTGTTTATTCTTCTGGCCAGCCAGCACAAACCAACCGTGACTGGCGCAAGAATACGGTTCGCCTTGCCAAAATTGGTAGTTTATTTGACCGTGTTAAAGCCCTAGAAAAACAGGTCTGATCTCGCGCTGGCGCAGGTATTTCGTTAAACCTGCGCCATTTATATTAATTTGGTCACAAAGCGGTATACAAGCCCCCGAAAATGACTAGAATATGGCTCGAATTTGAGCAATCAGTGCGTAACGCCATATAAAAACCGCAGTTAAGGAGCCCCCATGTTTTCTCGCGAAATGAATATAGCCGACTTCGATCCTGAATTAGCCGATGCAATGTCTAAAGAGGTTGAGCGTCAAGAACATCACATAGAGCTAATTGCCTCTGAGAACTACTGTAGCCCACGTGTAATGGAAGCACAGGGTTCGCAGCTTACTAACAAGTACGCGGAAGGCTACCCAGGCAAGCGTTACTACGGTGGTTGTGAGCACGTAGACGTTGTTGAACAACTTGCTATCGATCGTGCAAAAGCACTATTCGGTGCAGACTACGCGAACGTTCAACCGCACGCTGGTTCACAAGCTAACTCTGCCGTATTCATGGCACTACTTGACGCAGGCGATACGGTATTGGGAATGAGCCTTTCTGAAGGTGGTCACCTTACTCACGGTTCACACGTAAACTTCTCTGGTAAAACCTACAATGCTGTTCAGTATGGTCTGAACAAAGAAACGGGTGAAATCGATTACGCTCAGGTTGAGGCACTTGCTAAAGAGCACAAGCCGAAAATGATTATCGGTGGTTTCTCTGCGTATTCTGGCATTGTTGATTGGGCAAAATTCCGTGAAATCGCTGATAGCGTTGGCGCTTACTTGCTCGTAGATATGGCGCACGTAGCAGGTCTTGTAGCAGCAGGCGTTTATCCAAACCCGCTTCCTCATGCTCACGTGGTAACAACGACTACTCATAAAACGCTAGCGGGTCCACGTAGTGGTCTTATCCTATCTTCATGTGGCGATGAAGCGATTTACAAAAAGCTAAACAGCTCGGTATTCCCAGGCAACCAAGGTGGCCCTCTTTGCCACGTGATCGCAGCTAAAGCGGTTGCATTCAAAGAAGCACTACAGCCAGAATTTAAAGTGTATCAGCAGCAGGTTGTTGCAAATGCGAAAGCTATGGTTTCTGTAATGCAAGAGCGCGGTTATAACATCGTTTCTGGCGGTACTGACAACCACTTGTTCCTTCTTGACCTTATCGACAAGGACATTACCGGTAAAGATGCTGACGCAGCACTTGGTGCCGCAAATATTACGGTAAACAAAAACTCAGTGCCAAATGACCCGCGTTCACCATTTGTAACCAGCGGTCTTCGTATTGGTAGCCCAGCGATTACTCGCCGTGGTTTCAAAGAAGAACAAGCTAAGCAAGTTGCAACATGGATTTGCGACATTCTAGATAACATGGGCGATGAGTCTGTTATCAAACGTGTTCAAGACGAAGTGGTTGCACTTTGCGCACAATTCCCTGTTTATAAATAAATAGGTTTGTGTTTTATTGCGTACTTTGGTACTAATGCTGGACTAACTAGTCTAGATTCAATTTAGATACCTAAGTACGCAATATTTAAGGATTATTCATGTTTTGCCCGTTTTGTTCAGAACAAGAAACAAAAGTCATTGATTCTCGTTTGGTTGCAGAAGGGCAACAGGTGCGTAGACGCCGTGAATGTATGGTGTGTCACGAGCGCTTCACGACCTTTGAAAGTGCCGAACTCGTGATGCCTCGCGTTATTAAACGCGATGGTTCTCGTGAACCGTTTAACGAAGATAAACTTCGTGCAGGCTTGCAACGCGCACTCGAAAAGCGCCCTGTGAGCACAGAAAAAGTTGAACAATGTATCCTCTCACTTAAGTCACAGTTGCGCGCAACCGGTGAACGCGAAGTGAGCAGTGAACTGCTCGGCAACCTAATTATGAAAGCCCTCAAAGAACTCGATAAAGTTGCTTATGTCCGGTTCGCCTCCGTTTATCGCTCTTTCGAAGATATTCGTGAATTCGGAGAAGAGATTGCACGATTAGGAGATTAAGTCGGCGACCTCTCAAACATCAGGCACTTAGGGCTACAACAGGAATCCAAGTGAACCACGATACGGTTAAAAACGATTATTTTTGGATGGCAAAAGCCATTCAGCTTGCCCAACAAGGGCGTTTTACCACTTCTCCTAACCCTCGCGTAGGCTGTGTAATTGTTGACGAAAACAATCAATTGCTCGGTCAGGGATATCACATTCAAGCTGGTACACCCCATGCCGAAGTGCATGCATTAAGACATGCATCTAACGCACGTCCGCAAGGCGCAAAGGGCGCGACTGCATACGTTACACTTGAACCTTGTAGTCATTTTGGTCGCACACCGCCTTGCGCTGTTGCCTTGGTAGAAGCAAAGGTAGCGCGTGTTGTTATTGCTATGACCGACCCGAATCCAAACGTATGCGGTAACGGTATTAGCATTCTGCAGGAAGCAGGCATCGAAGTGGTAAGCGAAGTGATGGCTGCTGAGGCCGCAGCGCTAAACCCCGGGTTTATTAAACGCATGCTTACTGGTAAGCCCTTTGTTCGCGTGAAATTAGGCATTAGCCTAGATGGAAAAATAGCCCTTCAAAATGGGGTGAGTCAGTGGATTACTGGTGCAGAAGCAAGGCGGGATGTGCAACAGTATCGTGCACAAAGTTGCGTGGTGCTCACAGGCTCAGGTACGGTGAAAGCCGATAACCCTAGTTTGTTGGTTAGAGAACAAGAAGCACAGTTCACTAATTATCCTCTGGAACACATTCGTCAACCTGCCCGTGTTGTTATCGATGGCAAAAGTAAGCTTAGTAGAGACTACACACTTTTTAACGACGGCAATATTACGTTCACGGCGACGTCACAGGCTCACCCAGACACCGCTACTCAGCACTATCTCCAACTGGACGAAAAAGACGGTAAACTCAATTTACATTCACTTATGTCAGCACTAGGCGATAAGCAATATAATGAAGTGTGGGTGGAAGCAGGCCCAGGCCTTGCCGGTGCATTATTGCAAGAAGGGCTGGTGGATGAACTTATTTGCTACCAAGCGCCTAAGCTTTTAGGTGATAAGGGAGTCAGTATGGTTAATTTACCCGCGTTCACGTCGCTAAATGAATGTATTTCGCTTTCGCTTATTGAAAATCGTCAAGTGGGTAACGATATTAAGCTTATCTTCCGTCCTGATGTTAGCAACACCCGTGGTTAACGCGATTAAAGAGGAACTTTATGTTTACAGGAATTATTCAAGCGCTAGGTACAATCAAGAAGCTTGATAACCGTGGCAACGATATTCGACTTACCGTTTCATCGCCTACGCTTGATATGTCTGATGTCGCACTCGGCGACAGTATTGCGACCAATGGTGTTTGCTTAACAGTTACTGATATGGGCCCCGATTATTATTGTGCAGATGTGTCGGCAGAGACCATCAAATTAACAGGCTTTGCACATTACAGCGCAGGCTCTACGGTGAATCTTGAGAAAGCGATGCGTCCAAGCGACCGTTTAGGTGGTCATATCGTTTCCGGTCACGTTGATGGTGTAGGCGAGGTTACACAAATCATTAAGCACTCAGACTACGTAGAGTTCTGGGTAAAAGCGCCAGAAGCCTTGGCTAAATATATTGCGCATAAAGGTAGTATCACCGTTGATGGTATCAGCTTAACTGTTAACGAAGTTAATGGCGCAGAATTTATGCTTTGGATCATTCCTCATACATTGCAAGAAACCATTATGGGGAGCTATAAGGTGGGCACAGCGGTGAACTTAGAGGTTGATGTTATTGCGCGCTATTTAGAGCGATTGATGCTGGGCGACAAAGCCGCCGAGCCAAAAAGCAAAGGCATTGACATGGCATTTCTTGCCGAGAACGGATTTTTAAGAAAATAACCCTACAAGAAGCACACAACATGGCATTTAACACTACACAAGAAATTATTGAAGACATTCGCCAAGGTAAAATGGTTATCTTGATGGATGACGAAGACAGGGAAAATGAAGGCGATCTGATAATGGCGGCAGAGCATGTGACGCCTGAAGCCATTAACTTTATGGTAACCCACGCTCGCGGTTTAGTGTGTTTACCCATGACGCAAGAGCGCTGTCGCACCCTGAATCTTCCGCTTATGGTGGATAAAAACGAGGCACAGTTTTCTACCAACTTCACTGTGTCTATTGAAGCGGCAACCGGCGTGACCACAGGCATTTCGGCGGCAGATCGCGCAACGACCATTAAAGCTGCTGTAGCGAAAGACGCGAAAGCGACAGACATTGTGCAGCCGGGTCATATTTTTCCGCTAATTGCTAAAGACGGTGGCGTGTTAAACCGCGCAGGTCACACTGAAGCCGGTGTAGATTTACCGCGTTTGGCAGGGTTAGAGCCTGCTGGGGTTATTGTAGAAATCCTCAATGAAGACGGCACGATGGCCCGTCGTCCAGAACTAGAAAAGTTTGCTGAAAAACATAATCTTAAAATCGGCACCATTGCTGATTTAATTGAATATCGCAATCTCAACGAAACCACCATTCAAAAGGTCGCTCAATGCAATATGCCAACCGAGTATGGTGATTTCGAGCTTCACACGTTTAAAGACAGCATCGACAACCAACTTCATTTCGCACTTAAAAAAGGCGAAATTAAAGAAGATGAGCCGACACTTGTACGTGTACACCTTCACAATACGTTTAGTGATCTTCTTGGGTCTACCCGCGGTATTCAACGCTCAATGACGTTGGCAGATGGCATGCGCAAAATTTCACAAGAAGGTGGTGTGCTAGTGCTATTAGGCAAAGAAGAGCATATTGAGAGCCAAGTACGCCGCTTTGCAGCAGAAGATAGAGGCGAACGCCCAGCTGGCGCTGACTGGCAGGGGTCGTCACGCACTATTGGTGTGGGTAGCCAAATTCTTGCCTCTATGGGCGTTCACAAAATGCGTCTTCTTAGTAAGCCAATTAAATATCATGCACTTTCAGGCTACGGCCTTGAAGTTGTAGAGTACGTGCACGACTAGCTCTGGGGTATTGGCCACAGTGAAAGTGGAGAGGGAATGCTCGTCGCAAACACGCGGTGAATACATCCCTGTACGCTCCGCCACCGCATCCATGCGGTGGAGGGTTTGCGACGCGCATTCCCTCACCACATTTTGTTAAGCATAAAGTGGCCGTTTACGAATAGTTGAAGTTAAAGAAACAATCGATTTAGTTTGGGCGCAGTTATGGTATACTTCGCGCCGTTTTTTCTCGAGGAATGAATCCATGCAGGTAATTGAAGGTAATATCAGAGCAACCGGTAAGAAGTTTGCTATCGTTGTATCACGCTTTAATAGCTTTGTTGTTGAAAGCTTACTGGAAGGCGCATTAGACACACTAGAGCGTCACGGTGAAGTAAGCGATGACGATATCACGGTAGTACGTGTACCTGGAGCTTACGAGTTACCTGTAATTGCTAAGAAATTAGCTGAGAAGAAGTCATTTGACGCCATCATCGCTCTTGGTGCAGTTATTCGTGGCGGCACGCCACACTTTGATTTTGTAGCAGGCGAGAGCAATAAAGGTCTTGCGCAAGTATCACTTGAATACGGCGTACCTGTATCATTTGGCGTAATCACAACAGATTCAATTGAACAAGCTATCGAGCGTTCGGGAACCAAAGCGGGCAATAAGGGTGCAGAAGCTGCACTTGGCGCGCTAGAAATGGTTAACGTTATCGATGCTGTTGAAAAGCTTTAAGGTAAACATTAAGTGAAAGTTTCAGCTCGTCGTAAAGCCCGTGAACTCGCCCTGCAAGGTGTGTATTCATGGCAAATGAGTCACAACGATATTCAGCAGGTTGAACTGGCGCTAGCCACCAGTAACGACATGCAAAAGGTAGATATGGCCTATTTTCAAGCCTTGCTTCGCGGTGTTGCACACAATGCAAGCAACCTTGATGCAACCATTAAACCTTACCTTGGCCGTTTGCCTGAAGAGTTAGACGCTATTGAAAAAGCGATCTTGCGCATTGCGACGCTGGAACTGACTGAGCGCATTGACGTACCGTACCGCGTAATCATTAATGAAGCGATTGAGCTTGCTAAAGCATTTGGTGCTGAAGAGAGCCACAAGTTCATTAATGGCGCACTGGATAAAGCAGTGCGCACATTGCGCAAAGACGAGCGCGACTAACCTTACCGTGGCGGCATGGATTGCCGCTAAAAGGGTTTAAAAAATTACCGTGAAAGAATTTGATCTTATCGGCCGCTACTTTTCAAATAGTGGCCACAAACGCAAAGACGTTGTTATTGGTATTGGTGATGACTGTGCTGTAACAACGGTTCCTGAAAACCAACAACTTGCCGTTACCACAGATACCCTGGTTGCAGGTGTACATTTCTTAAAAGACGCACCAGCTAAGTCTGTTGCTTACAAGACAGTGGCTGTAAACTTAAGCGACCTTGCTGCAATGGGCGCAGAACCCGCGTGGATTAGCTTATCTCTATCGCTGCCAGAAGTAGACGAAGCTTGGCTAGATGACTTTGTTTCGGGCCTTTACGAGCTAACTCAGTACTATTCTGTACAGCTTATCGGTGGCGATACGGTTAAAGGCCCAATGGCGTTTACCATTACGGCTCAAGGCTTTATACCGCCTGGCTCCGAACTAACGCGCAGCGGCGCTAAGCCAGGTGACTGGCTTTATGTCACCGGAACACTAGGTGATGCAGGAGCGGGCTTAGATATTCTGCAAAAAAATCTCAGCGTAAGTGGTGAAGCGAAAGACGTTTTGGTGAATCGCCATTACTTCCCAACCCCTCGTGTTGCTGTGGGTACGGCGATTCGTCGTATTGCAACGTCTTGCATTGATATCTCTGATGGCTTGATTTCAGATTTAGGGCACATTTTAAAAGCGTCTAATTGCGGTGCGAATGTTCATGTAGAGCGTTTACCGCTATCACGAGCACTAACAAGTGCAGTCACACCTGAACAAGCTATTGAATATGCACTATCCGCTGGCGATGACTACGAACTTATTTTCACTGTAAGTGAAGAGCAGCGCGGTAGCCTTGAAACTTCGTTGGCAAGTACGAATGTGAAAGCCACGTGTATTGGCCAATTGACCGGGCATAGCGGTACACTTTCGTTGCTAAAAGATAACGAAAAGTATACGCCAGCTAATGCATCTGGCTACGAGCACGCCTTTTAGGCAAATCACATTTTACAATAGTAAATAAAGGAAGAAGCATGCAGGCGGAATATCGCGCTAGAGTGAGTATGAAAAACCCTGTTCATTTTCTCGCACTCGGTTTTGGTAGCGGGCTTGTTCCTTTTATGCCAGGTACATTTGGCTCGCTTGCTGCACTACCGCTACTTGTAGCGTGCAGCAAGATCTCGGTGGTTTCCTTCATCGCGCTTACGCTGATATTTTCAGTGGTAGGTATCTATCTGTGTGGCAAGACTGCAGACGATATGCAGGTACACGACCACGGCTCTATAGTGTGGGATGAAATAGCGGGCATGTTTATCACCTTTCTATTTGTACCTATCTCAGCGTCATCTTTACTCGTGGGCTTTGTTCTGTTCAGACTTTTCGACATCTTAAAGCCTTGGCCAATAGGTATTATCGACAAGCGCTTACACGGCGGTACAGGCATTATGCTGGATGATATTCTTGCTGGAGCCATGGCGTGTGGCTGTTTACATTTATTAATGGTGTTCTGGCCTGCAGCGCTGGCGTTGTTCTAGCTAAAAGTAAAGATTCAGGGCCGCTCTCATAGATAGGCGACAGAGAACGATTAGGCAATGAAAAGTTAGGCAGTGAGAAATCAGGCAATGAAAACTCAGGTAATAAAGAGTCAGGCAATAGCGAAAATACATAACGAAAAAGCCCGCAGTTTGCGGGCTTTTTGATCTCAGGCTTAAACGAAAAGCATAGTAGTCGCTTTTACTAAGCTAGTTTTATAACGAATTAGATAACTGATTAGCTAGCTGTAAACCTATTTGCAGCAGCAATAATACCTTCAGCATCTAAGCCGTGCTCTTTGTACATTTCCTGTTGCGTACCTTGCAGAATAAAGCTATCAGGCAGACCTAACATTTTGACTGCCTTTAGTACGCCGTTTTGCTGCAAGTGTTCTAGTACGGCACTACCAGCTCCACCCATAATACAGCCGTCTTCTAACGTTATAAGGGCGCTGTGTTCACTGGCTGCTTTTAAAACGGCATCGCCATCTAGTGGTTTTATAAAGCGCATGTCGATAACCGTTGCATCAATAGCTTCTGCTGCTTCTAGTGCATAGGGCAATAAACAGCCGAAGTTCAAAATAGCAACGCTTTCAGATTTATCTTTAGAGGTTTCTCGACAGGTACGTGATTTACCTATTTCAAGTGCCGTCATCGCCTCATCTGGTGTAACCCCCATGCCTGCACCACGAGGGTAGCGCACTGCAGCTGGCTTTTGTAGCTTATGGCCTGTAAAGAGCATTTGACGACATTCATTTTCGTCTGACGGTGCCATAACGACCATATTTGGAATGCAGCGAAGGAAAGCAATATCAAACGCGCCTTGGTGAGTAGGGCCATCGGCGCCCACAATACCCGCTCTGTCTATAGCAAATAATACCGGCAAATCTTGTATTGCCACATCGTGGATAAGCTGATCGTATGCGCGCTGAAGGAACGATGAATAAATCGCAACAACCGCGTTCATACCATCTTTGGCAAGACCGGCACCAAAGGTCACAGCATGCTGTTCGGCAATGGCAACATCGAAGTACTGTTCGGGAAAACGCTGAGAAAACTCAACCATACCAGAACCTTCACGCATAGCAGGTGTCACAGCCATTAATTTTGGGTCTTGCGCGGCCATATCACATAGCCATTTTCCAAAAATAGCAGAGTAGGTTGGGGCAGAGGGCTTCGACTTTGGCAGAGCGTTATCTGCTGGGTTAAATTTTGGCACCGCGTGAAACTTAATTGGGTCTTCTTCAGCAACGGCATAGCCCTTACCTTTCTTTGTCACAACATGTAAAAGCTGAGGACCTTCAAAGTTACGCATATTGCGAAGGGTATCGACTACAGCGTTCACATCGTGACCATCGATAGGACCAATATAATTAAAGCCTAGTTCTTCAAATATGGTCCCTGGAACGACCATGCCTTTTAGGTGCTCTTCTGCACGGCTAGCGAACTCCTTAATAGGTGGTACATTGCTTAACAGCTTTTTGCCGCCATCCCGAATTGAATTGAAAAAATTACCCGTTAGCAAGCGGGCTAGGTGGCTGTTTAACGCCCCTACGTTTTCAGATATGGACATTTCGTTGTCGTTAAGTACAACCACCATATCTTTTTTGATGTCACCTGCGTGGTTAAGGGCTTCAAACGCCATACCTGCGGTCATTGCGCCATCGCCGATAACGGCAACCACTTTGCGATCTTCACTTTCTTTTTCTGCCGCTACGGCCATGCCCAGCGCCGCGCTAATCGATGTAGAAGAATGACCCACAGCAAAGGTGTCATAGTCGCTCTCAGGCGGCCACGGGAAAGGGTGCAGACCATTCTTTTGACGGATGGTACTCATGCGCTCTGCACGGCCAGTAAGAATCTTATGAGGATAGGCTTGATGCCCTACGTCCCACAATAAACGGTCAAAAGGTGTGTTGTACACATAATGTAACGCGACGGTCAGCTCTACTGTGCCTAAGCCCGAAGCGAAGTGACCACTTGTTTGGCTTACACTATTGAGTAAATACTCACGTAATTCATCGGCGAGCTCGCGTAATTTATCCTGGGGCAGTTGCCTCAATTTTTCAGGTGTTTGCGCAAGCGCAAGCGTTGGGTAATGTTGGAGATCTAAACTCATGTACTTATTATCTTTTTCAACATGGCGCGTGGCTAATGGTCGCGTTTTACCAAAAGCTCGCTAAACGCAATTAAACTGTCAGTATTGTAGGGTAAACGCGTCAATGCTTGAAGTGCATTATTGTGAAGCATTTCTAATTCTTGTTTAGCGCCAGCCATTCCAAGCTTGGCGGGAAACGTGTTTTTACCCAATGCTTCATCCGACCCTGCCGGTTTACCTAACTTCTCGCTGCTGCCTTCAACGTCTAAAATGTCGTCTTGAACTTGAAAAGCTAGCCCGATATTGGCGGCATAAGCCATTAAGTCAGTTTTAGTTTGTGGCAATAAGCCTTCACTGACAATAGCAACCATTTCAACACAGGCTTTTAGCAATGCTCCGGTTTTTAATCTATGGAGCTGTTTTAGTTCTTCTAACGAGATGGCCTCACCTGTACTGGCCAAATCAATTGCCTGGCCACCACACATTCCTACATATCCTGCACTTTTAGCAAGTACAGACAACAGTTGTCCGCGCTTGGTTTCGGCAAATACGCTTAAAGGAGCATCAGCTAGTACAGTAAATGCAAGAGATTGCAGAGCATCCCCCGCTAAAATAGCCGTAGCTTCATCGAAGGCGATATGACAAGTTGGCATTCCACGACGTAAATCATCATCGTCCATGGCTGGTAAATCGTCATGAACTAACGAGTAGGCGTGCACGCACTCAATAGCCATGCTTATAGCCATCTGATCTTTTTTAGGCACGTCTAGCGTGTTTCCTACAACCTGTACTAGTAGAGGACGCATACGCTTACCACCCGCAAGCAATGCGTGACGCATCGCATCTTTAAGGCGCGGTGCGTAATCGGGTAAATCATCAATTAAGGTAAGAAGGGATGCATCAGTTTGCTGTTTTACTTGCTGATGCAAAGCAGAAAAATTCATAGGTCGCCTGTAAGTTAAAAATGAACGTTTTACGGCTGTTCACTTTCAGGAAGAGTTTGAAGCGTTTCTTCGCCTTGTTCACTAAGCAGTATTTTTACTTTTTGCTCGGCGTTTTCAAGTGATTGCTGGCCTTGACGAGATAATGCTATACCTCGTTCAAATTTTTCCAGTGCTTTATCAAGCGGCAGATCACCGTTTTCCATTTCGTTAACGATAGCTTCTAGTTCTAATAAAGTTTCTTCAAAAGACGCTGATGCTTTTTCTGTCGTCATAAAAACACTCAATACATTGGCCAAAATACGTGTACCGCGCACATTAACCGAGGGCCGCACAAGGGTCAAATGGTTTGTCCGTATATCGCCTATATCACAGTAATATAGCTTTTTTTTCATGCAGTTGACCACGTTGAATATGAAGATATTGTGCTATATTCGAAATAAGTGACTACATTACTTTAAATAAACAAGTGTATGCGTGTTCTGATAGATAAGCGAACCCTATAAGCATGGTAGATAGATAGAAAACCTTTAAACAAGGTTTTTTAAAGTCACACTTAATAAAAAACAAATAAATATGATATTTTTCAATAATGTCGTTTTAGTATTTTTATCTGTTGCCGATAGAATATTTGTACATTAACAGCACTGACTGCGCATAAATGGGGAAGAGTGAGTGGATTTAGCAACCGTCATAGGTATGTTGGGCGCCATTGGTTTCATAGTTATGGCTATGATTCTAGGCGGCAGCTTAGGCATGTTCATCGACGTCCAATCGATATTGATCGTGTTTGGTGGGACTTTGTTTGTTGTCTTGTCACAATTTACTTTAGGTCAATTCTTCGGTGCGGGTAAGATTGCTGGTAAAGCATTCATGTTTAAGATTGAATCGCCAGAAGAGCTTATTGAGAAAATCGTAGAGATGGCGGATGCGGCGCGAAAAGGTGGCTTTTTGGCTTTAGAGGAAGCGGAAATCTCAAATGAGTTCATGCAAAAAGGCGTAGATATGCTGGTTGATGGCCACGATATTGAGGTGGTTAGAGAGACGCTTGCTAAAGATATTTCTATGACGTCAGAGCGACATGATTTCGGCGCCTCGTTTTTTAAAGGTATGGGCGATATTGCACCCGCCATGGGTATGATCGGCACCTTGATTGGTTTGGTTGCCATGCTATCGAACATGGATGACCCGAAAGCTATCGGCCCCGCGATGGCGGTAGCACTACTCACAACGCTTTATGGTGCCTTTTTCGCCAACGTTATCTGTTTGCCAATAGCATTCAAGCTGTCTGTGCGAGCGGGGGAAGAAAAGCTAAATCAGAGCCTTGTTCTAGATGGTATTGTCGGTATAGCTGACGGTCAAAACCCGCGAGTTATTGAAGGCGTATTGAAAAACTACCTGGCGGCGAGTAAACGCGGAAGCGCAGAGGAAGAGTAATGGCAGAAGAAGAATGCCCAAAATGCCCCCCCGAGGGGCTTCCAGCTTGGATGGGAACCTTCGCAGACTTGATGTCACTGCTAATGTGCTTCTTTGTACTTCTGCTTTCATTTTCAGAGATGGATGTACTTAAATTTAAGCAGATTGCGGGTTCGATGAAGTTCGCTTTCGGTGTACAAAACAAAATCGAAGTAAAAGATATTCCAAAGGGTACCAGTGTAATAGCTATGGAGTTTCGACCTGGTAAGCCTGATCCTACGCCAATTGAATCTATACAACAGCAAACCAACGAAATGACACAGCAGATGCTAGAGTTTCAGGCAGGAAACGAGGACTCGGCCGGCGGAAGGCAAAAGCAGCGTGGCGAACAACGCGGCGGTCAGTCTCAACAAACGGCTACTGAGTCATCTTCATCTGCTGAGCAAAGCACTGATCAATCTCAAATGGCTGAGTTGATGAAAAAGGTGGCCCAACAATTGGAAAAGCAAATTTTAGATGGCTCGGTTGAGATGGAGTCGCTGGGGCAACAGCTTACCATTCGTATTCGCGAGAATGGCTCCTTCTCAGCAGGGTCTGCTTTCTTGCAGCCACAATTTCAGCCCGTATTAAGAAAAATTGGTTCATTGTTAGCGGATGTGCCTGGTGAAATTGAGATTTCTGGCCATAGTGACGGACAGCATATTGCCAATGAGCTTTATCGCTCGAACTGGGATTTGTCGTCACAACGCGCCGTCGCGGTGGCCGAAGCCATGCGTACAGCACCTGGGTTTGATGAAAGCCGTATGTCTGTTGTAGGCAAAGCAGATACTAATCCTATTGTCGAAAATGCCACGACTGCAAGTGATAGAGCTAAGAATCGCCGAGTGGAGATTAATATTAACCAAGGTAAACCAATGATATCCAAACCTATATCAGTGGTAGACGATTAAGCGTTACTCCTTTGAAATGCAATATCCACAAAAAAACGGTGCCATATGGCACCGCTTTTTTGGTTTCAAATTGCTTACTGGATATTCACACAACAACGAGAATCAAACTCTAGCCAATTCCTCTCTGTATTGAGGTTTAGATATAACAAGTTGTACAGTACTTATAGTTCTTTCTAGAAAGCCACCTTCGCAGTATTTCAGGTAGTAGGTCCACATACGCATAAAGCGTTCGTCGTAACCATCATTTAATAATTCATCTTTCGCCGCGATAAATGCTTCATACCAGTGGTTAAGGGTTTTTGCATAGTCCACACCAATATCGTGTAAATCACGGATCATCATGTTCGTGTATTTTTTAAGATGGGCATTTAGCTGGTATTGCGATGGTAAAAAGCCACCCGGGAAAATGTATTTCTGTATGAAGTCTACGCTGTTTGAGTAGCTATCATAACGTCTATCGTCAATGGTTATCGACTGAAGCAACATAAGGCCGTCGTCTTTTAAAAGAGAAGCACATTTTTCGAAAAAGTTACCTAAATACTGTTTGCCAACCGCTTCAATCATTTCAATGGAAACCAGCTTGTCGTATTTACCGTCAAGTAGACGATAATCTTTTTTAAGTAACGTAATTTTACTTTCTAGACCTTCTCGTGCAATCCAGTCCTTTGCCCAAGCGTGCTGTTCTTCTGAAATGGTGGTTGTTGTTACGTTGCAGCCGTAATGTTTTGCCGCAAAAACAGCTAGGCCGCCCCAGCCAGTGCCTATTTCTAAAAGGTGGTCTGCTTCAGAAAGTTGTAATTTGTCACAAATGGCTTTTAATTTGTAATTCTGCGCGTCGTTTAACGTTGCATTTGCATCTGGGTATATTGCTGAAGAATACATCATTGTTGGATCAAGAAAGCGGGTGTAAAGCTTATTGCCCAAGTCATAATGCGCTTCAATGTTCTTTTTAGCTTGGTCTTTTGTGTTTCGACGCGCAAAATGTTGAATTTTATTGATAGGCATGGTCAGCCACTTGAACTTATTTTCCCACTCATCTAGGGTGGGTAAGTTCCGTGCGAAAATCCTTACTACGGCTGTTACATCGTCACTGTCCCATAACCCTTCCATGTACGCCTCGCCAGCCCCCACACTGCCGCCAAGTAACAACTGTCGATAGGCTTGCACATCTTTGATATTTACCGTAGCGCGCAGGTCGCTTTCGTCTGTGCCGAAACGCGCAACAACATCGCCGTTTTCTTGGATAGTTAAGCGTCCAAATGGAAGCTGATTTAAACACTTCAAAAATAGTGTTCTACAAGTTTTATCTACAAAAGAGACCTCTGAGGTGGTCAGTAGTACAGATTCACCGAAAGACATTGTTATTGTTCCTGACTCTTTTCTGGGTGTGTATATAGTGGCGTTCGTTTTAGCAATAGCTTAAGCGCGTGCCAATAAATTCCGGCCACGGTTTTTATTGTCATACTGGGTATACGTTTAAGTGCAGCAGATAGATTCGCATTATCTAAAGTAAATTTGGTCAAATTAATCCCAGCGCTAAATTCTTTGTCTTCTCTTACGCAATCCATCGCTAAAGAAAGTCTAGACGAAGGCTGGGAAA
The DNA here is from genome assembly GCF_054890645.1 of Alteromonas sp. HB246098. Classification (NCBI taxonomy): domain Bacteria; kingdom Pseudomonadati; phylum Pseudomonadota; class Gammaproteobacteria; order Alteromonadales; family Alteromonadaceae; genus Alteromonas; species Alteromonas sp. HB246098. The sequence continues at coordinate 434,197 of NZ_JBTZUG010000002.1, forward strand.
TCGACCATTTATAGGTCATATCCATAGGGTTAAAAGGCGACACGTGAAAAGCCTTAGGCGTATCGGCTTGGCTGTCTAGGTTTACAAGATAGTGATGGCGCTCATTCCAAGGAGTATTGCTAACCTCGGCAAGCATATGGGTGTATTTACCCTCTGCGTTGCGAAGGTAATAAAAATTCACCGGGCTAAAATAAAGCCCCCACATGCGTAATTGGCCAAGCATAAAAACGTCGCCGCTTAGCGCCTTACCATCATTTAATTCGGTCATTCTTTGCAACACGGCTTGTTTCAAAGGAATAGAAGCGTCGCCTAAATAGTCTTCTCGCTTGAATCGAACTCGTGCTTTGGAATGCGCGCTAAAATACTTCAGCGTATCCGATAGCTCGTTAAGTTCGTCGCTTTCAAGCTTTAACCAAAACAGATAAATGTCGTAGTCAAACTTGTGTTGGGTAGGCTTGAAACGTTGATGGTATACCTTGCCCTTATATATCGCGCTTTCTATCACAGGGCTTCACCAAAACGAGCACAAACGTCTAGTGCACTGGTAACGCCGTCTTCATGGAAACCGTTGTACCAGTAGGCACCACAGAAATGTAAGTTATCTACTCCGCAAATCTCATTTCTTCGTGACTGCGCTTCAACCATGTTGGCACTATACTGCGGGTGCGCGTATTGGTAGCTTCGCAAAATACTCTTTTCGTCGATTTCAGGCGTATTATTCAGCGTTACACAATAAGTATTCTCTGCTTCTAATCGCTGGAGAATGTTCATATTGTAGGTGACAGAAGCGGGGCGGGCTTCCTCGCTTGCGTCTTCTTTTAAGCTGTAATTCCAACTAGCCCACGCCAACTTTCTTTTAGGTAATTGGTCAGTGTCTTTGTGCATTACTACATCATTTTCCGCATAGGGAATATTGCCTAGAATATCTTTGTGCAGTGAAGTAGGAGAATGAATCATTTTTAGCGCTTGGTCACTGTGACACGCAAACACGACATGATCGAAGGTCGCAGTTGTACCAGATGAATCGGTAACTTCCCACTTATCATCGTTTTTGGCCACAGAAACCACAGCCGTAGATAATTTAATTTTAGACTCAAATGGCGCAATCAGTGGGGGGATATATTGGCTAGAGCCACCTTTAATCGTGTACCACTGTGGTCGGTCAGTAATATTGAGCAGGCCATGGTTATTAAAAAACTGCAGGAAGAAGGTTAACGGAAACTTCCTCGTCTGTTCGAGGCTACTAGACCAAATTGCTGCGCACATAGGTAGTATATAGTAGCGCGCGAAATCGTCGCTTAGCCCTAATTCTTTAATAATATCTTCCAGCGTTAACGAAGACGTATCGCGCTTATCAGCCACCATGGCTTTACACGCTTTATTGAACGTCAGTATGTCTTTAACAATGCGCCAAAACTTAGGTCGAAGAATGTTACGTCGCTGTGCAAATAAGCTGTTTAAGTTATTACCGTTGTATTCTAGGTTTGCTTTTTTACTCATAACAGAGAAGCTCATCTCTGTTGGTTGGTAGTCAACGTTTAGCTGAGTAATAAGCTTTATGAAGTTCGGGTAAGTCCAGTCATTAAAGACGATAAAACCCGTATCAATATGATGTGTCTGGCCGTTATCATCGATTTTCTTTGTTGCCGTGTGACCGCCAATGTAGTCATTAGCTTCGTAAACTGTGATGTCATGCTGTCTATTTAAAAGGTGTGCGCAGGTCAACCCTGAAATACCTGTGCCTATTATGGCAATCTTATTATTCATTCTTACTTCTCTTATTGTTTTTTTCGCATGGCCACGGATAAGCGCTTTTGAAGTGGCGTCGGCAATATGTGCATTAATCGCAGAATAAACCCAAAGAAGCGAGGAAAGAAAACGGTTTGCTTATTACTTTCTATTCCTTTTAGCATGGCCTCAGCGGCTTCTTCAGCGCTAATTTTCATCGGCATTTCAAAGTCGTTCTTGTCGGTTAAAGGTGTTTCAACGAAACCGGGCGATACTGCCTGTACTTTCACACCTCTATGGTGAAGATCGACTTCTAAAGACTTCGTAAAATAATGAAGGGCAGCTTTACTAGAACCATAAGCTTGCGTGCGTGTGAAAGGTAATAGACGGGCCATACTGTCGACTATCACTAGCTTGTCGCCATCTTTTAATCTCGGGAGAAGCGCATCAACACAGTGGACTACTCCGAAAAAATTAGGCTCGAAAACGCGGCGGAACATGTCTGGTTCGAAATCTTCAAGGTCGACATACTCACAAGTACCAGCATTAAGTACAGCAATATCGAACTTAACATTTGCTAATGCTCGCTTTGTATCTTCCATATCTGACACATCAAACTGACAAGCGCTAATATTACTATGTTTGCTAAGCTCATCGAGGGCATCTTGGTTTCGTCCACAGGCAATGACATTATACCCATTATCTGCACACTTGATTGCTAATGCCTTACCTATTCCAGATGTTGCGCCAGTAATTAAGATACTCTTCATTTTGCCAGCTTCCCTTTTATCTTTTTGATTATAAAACCTAAGATAGGTACGTGCTCGTAAACCATTTCGCCCAAGTCGTAATAATCTTTGTGGTAAATGATGATGTCATCGGCAACGCCAAGTTGCGTTGTACCGTCTAACGTTATCTTTTTAGTCTTGTTTTTGAGGACGAGGGTCATTGTCCAGTTTATGACGTGAGTCACCTCGGATTGACATTGGTTATTTTGTACAGAGCACTGGAAAATGTTTGCTATATCGAACTTGCACGTTTCGGCCTGGGTAAGAAGGTTAGAAAAGTAGCTTTTAACTTCGTCTATTCCGTTATGCACAGTGATGGGATCGATAAATGTAATATCGCTGGCATAGATGTCTTCCAAGTCATCTGGAGATATCTGACATATATCTGTGTAAATTTTACAAAAGCGCGCGATTACATCCATATAGCATCCTTCACGTTAAAATATTAGGTACCGATTGACAGATAAGTTGTGACTTTCTTTTAATCTCTCGACCATTTTTTGATTATCGATTGCAAGTCTCTGATATCAAATCTGTTAGTATTTTTATACAAAATCTAAATTACATTAATTGCTGAACTTAAGATCATGTTTTTCAGTTTATCTGTGAAAAATTTTCCCATTCGATCCTATTTGTACTCGGTCGCGTAAGTATTTTCGTGTTTTCGGAAGTGTTGAGTATGAGTGTAGAACGTTTTCCCTTATTTCCTTTATCTGCGCATCTTTTGCCTGAAGGCAGAATGGCGTTGCGTATTTTTGAGCCTAGGTATGTGCGTATGGTTAAGCAGGCATGTGCCGAAAATAAAGGCTTTGTGATGTGTATGCTAAATGCAAACGGTGACAAAGATTCAAATGAACATATCCATAAAATAGGGACATACGCACAGGTTGTTGACTTTGATATGCTCGACGATGGGTTGCTTGGCATAAAGGTTGCTGGTTCTCACTTAGTTGAGGTAAGTAGTATTGAAGTCGAAAAAGACGGTCTTCGCACTGGAAGTTGTAAGGTGTTAGCGCCTTGGAAATGCGATTTGGCCCCTCAACAAATAGCGCCTATGGACGAGCGGCTTAAAGAAATATTTGGAAATTACGAAGAACTGGCGTCGTTATACGACTCACCAAAATTTGATTGTCCCAACTGGGTATTAAATAGATGGTTGGAGTTACTGCCAGTGGATGGCTCGCAAAAACAGCATTTTTTAGCACAAAGAGAATGTACTAGTTTGGTAAATTATCTTTCTGCACTGATTGCCTAGTTTTGAGAGTTGAAGTTGACATTACAAATTCGTAATCCAATATTTGCGTTTTTCGCAAACGTTTTAAGTCAGAACGTCGTAGAATGATACAACCAAAACGGAAAAGCGGACGAATCTTATGTTAGTTGGAATTCCTTTGGAACAAAGCAACAGCACAATCAAACCTAAAGAATGTGCTACTGAAATGTCTGATTACCTAGTGGCGGTTGCTGACGCCAGATGCAAACGCTCCTTTGCTAGAGTATTTAATTACTTCGCACCTCGCTTACGTTCATATGCTTTAAAACAAATGGGTAATGAAGCGTTAGCTATGGAGCTTGTGCAAGATACTATGTCAAATGTTTGGCAAAAAGCGCACCTTTTCAACGCTGAGAAAGGGTCTCCATCGACATGGATATTCACAATTGCGCGTAACATACGCTTTGATATGTTGCGTAAGTTGCAGAACCGAAAAGAAGACGTATGCTCTGATGACCTGTGGCCAGTGCTTTGTGAGCAAACTGCAGATGCTAATGAGGCGCCACTTGACGAGCAAGTTACTTTAGAGCAAATTGGTCACTTGTTTGAATCACTGCCGGTAAAACAAAAAGCGGTAGTTGAAGCTATCTACATTGATGGCAAGTCTCAACAGGAAGTTGCCGATGAACTTTCCATTCCGTTAGGAACGGTAAAGTCACGCACGCGTTTGGCGCTTCAACGATTAAAGGTCATGTTAAACGATAATGATTAGGTTTCATCCCAGTGCCCAACAACTTAAAGATTTCGTTGAGGGCACGCTGTCACCTGCTATATCTTTAATGGTTTCAGCACATTGTGATATGTGTCCGAAATGCCAACGATTTGTTGAGATTGAGACAGAAAGCTTAGCTGCACAAATGGTGTCATCTGTAAGCGAAAATGCTTTCGCGACTTCTGATGCTTCCCTTCAGTTTGGCGATATGTTTTCACAAATTACACAACTCCCACAAACCGCTGACGGCAGTGTCGAAACTGCTGGTGTTTCTGAGTATCGAGAATCTTTTAAAAAGCCTCTTGCACCATCTAAATCAGAAAAATTAAATACTATTGAATTGGATGGCAGGACGTTTACTTTGCCTAGAACCCTTCACCGGTATATCGACAAGACCGGGAACTGGTCTAGTTTAGTCGGTAAGCTATGGCAGGCCCCAGTTGATTTAGGTAATCAGGGTGTAGCCAATTTTATATTTATGGGCGGTGGCGGTAGTGTGCCAGAGCATACTCACCGAGGAACCGAATACACGCTAGTTATTGATGGTGAATTTAGCGATGGACTTAGCCGCTATGATACCGGCGACTTTATTTTCATGGATGGTGAAAAGACCCATACGCCCAAAGCTGAAGGAAAAGAAGGTTGCTTAGTATTTAGCATTGTAGATCAGCCATTACACTTTACTTCCGGTTTAGCGAGACTATTAAATCCATTTAGCCATCTCTTCTTCCGCTAAGGTTTAAAACGGTTGCTTGTCTGCTTCTTTGCTTACAATCGCTAAATAACAAAAAACGCACTTAAGTGCGTTTTTTCGTTTTAACTATTAATGTTCTATAGTCGTTCGCGCTTCGAACTTGCTTCGACTAGCTAATAAACTCGCTATCCGGATAGTTAAGTCTAAGTGTCTTCATGGCGTTATCACGAAGCTCAGTTAGACCAAGCTGTTCGTAGCTTGAAACCATAATTTCCAGGGCTTGTTGGACCTGCGTAGTGTTCGGGAAGTGCTCAATAACATAGCGACCACGGTTGGCAGCAGCAACATACGCCTCCCTTCTCATGTAGAAACGTGCAATTGCAATTTCATAACGCGCCAAGCGGTCTTTAATATGAACCATACGCTGCTTCGCATCAGCCGCATACTTGCTATCAGGATACTGCTGAATCAAACGACGAAAGTCTTCAAACGCTGCGCGAGATTTTGATGGGTCTCTATCCGTACGATCGATGTTCATTAACTCTTGGAATAGGTTACTGTCTGATTCCATGTTAGTTAAACCACGCATGTAATATGCGTAGTCAACATCCGAATGATTAGGGTTAAGACGGATAAATCTGTCGATGGTGGCAAGTGTTTCTTCATTCTTACCCGACTTGTAGTAGCTGTAAATAAGATCTAGCTGGACTTGGTGAGACAGTGGTCCGAACGGGTAGCGGGAATCTAGCGCACTTAACGTTTGAGCAGCAGCGCTAAAGTTACCGACTTCCATGCTTTGCTTTGCTCTGTCATACAGTTGCTGTGCACCCATGTTAGCTAAAACGGCTTTCTCTTCTTTATCTGAAGAACTACATCCTGCGACAGATACCATAGCGCCCAATAAAACGGGAGCCAGTAGACGAAATGATTTCATAATAATTCTATTTTCCTGCTAAACAGTTTAATACTTCGCTGTCTAAGCTCATGTGTTAAACAACAACACTTTAATTGCATTCTAACGTACTAACGACGAGAAAAACCATACAAAAACGTAAACAAGGAAGTGTACAGCGTGAATACTTGTTATAATACCTTTTTTTAGACGTAATCAATGGTGTTATGACACAGTCGCCGAACACAATACAATTAGAAGCTTCAACGGAAGCTGCGCATTTTGGTTTACGCTTAGATCAGGTTTTGGCTGATTTGTTCCCTGAATATTCTCGTTCTAAGTTAAAAACTTGGATTCAAGACGGGAATGTTGCGGTAAATGGTGAAGTAATCACCGTTCCACGACACAAAATGCAAATGGATGAACTCATAACTGTACTAGCCGAAATGGACGTGCAGGTAACAAGTGTTGCGCAAGACATTGCGCTAGATATTGTTTACGAAGATGAGCATATTTTAGTTATAAATAAACCTGCTGATTTGGTCGTGCATCCAGGTGCGGGAAATCCAAGCGGTACAGTGCTTAATGCATTGCTAAATCACTATCCTGAAATTGACAAAGTTCCCCGAGCAGGCATTGTCCACCGTCTTGACAAAGACACTACGGGTCTGATGGTAGTAGCAAAAACAATACCTGCGCAAACGCACCTTGTGGATCAGCTACAGCGCCGTGAGATGAGCCGTGAATATGAAGCCATCGCTTTAGGTACTATGGTTGCGGGTGGTATTGTAGATGAACCTATCGGCAGGCATGCCACAAAGCGCACGCACATGGCGGTTCGCGAAATGGGTAAACCAGCAGTAACGCATTATCGCGTTATTGAAAAGTTCCGCGCTTATACTCACTTGCGTTTGAAGCTTGAAACCGGTCGTACGCACCAAATCCGCGTGCATATGGCGCATATAAAGCATCCGCTGTTAGGCGATCAGGTGTACGGCGGGCGTCCGCGTTTACCTAAAGGTGCGTCTGAGGAATTTATTGCTGCACTTCGCGGATTCCAGCGCCAAGCGTTACATGCCGCTCAGCTATCGCTATTCCATCCTGAGACCGAAGAGTGGATGACCTGGAAGGCACCTCTGCCTCAAGATATGCAAGACTTGCTTAAGGCGGTGAAGAAAGACTCTGCAGACAACCCGCAAGATATGCTTTAAGCAGATGACACTATGACATTTTCAGCTGCAAATTCACCTATTACGTCATCGTTGGATTTAATCAGTCCGGCATGGTCATGCCCCTCTAACATTGTCGCATATACAACGACAAGATTGGGGGGCGGTAGTATGGGGGATTTTGCAGGTCTAAATGTTGGTGCACACGTGGGGGATGACCTTTTATTAGTTAAAGCCAATAGAAGCCTGATCCCACACAGCGAAAAGATAACGTGGCTAGAGCAAGTACACGGTAATCGCGTGGTGTCACTGCCAAGCGTGGATACCACTGCGGATGCAGCCTACTCTTCTTCCAAGTCACACTTTTGTGCGGTGATGACCGCAGACTGTGTGCCCATCTTGTTGTGTGATGAAAGTGGTGAACAAGTAGCTGCAGTGCATGCCGGCTGGAAAGGTCTTGAAACAAACATTATCGCCAATGCCGTTGGACACTTTAGCTGTAATGCTAATAAGCTCATAGCGTGGATAGGACCTGCAATTAGCGGCGCTTGCTATGAAGTAGATGCACAGTTGGCAAGTAAATTTAGCCACATAGATGGCGCTATTGCCAATAGTACTAATAAAGGGAAGTACTTATTAGATTTACCTCTAGTAGCACAGATGCAATTGCAGCAAGTTGACGTTGAAGACATTACGCAAAGTAATCTGTGTACTTACACTGACGAGCGACGCTTCTATTCGCATCGAAGAGCTACTCACCAAAACAAACGCACAACTGGGCGAATGGTTAGCGTAATAGGTATGCTTTAGATACCCAACCCTAAGGGCAGTAGTTCTTAATCCCATCATTTATTTGCGCTACATCAAAATTCCTACAGTATTTGTTATCTTTTTGGCTAACTTTTCAATCTCGTACTTGAATCGCAATTGAGCAGCCTACATAACTAGAACATAAAGAATACCATTCCGCACAGATCATTACCCACTCGGCGAGAGTTAAAATGTTCGTAATCGCGGCGTGTTATCGCAGGTATAGTTGTTTATTCATTAGGTTGAGATTATGAGACTAGATAGATTTACCAGTAAATTTCAGCTCGCGATATCCGATGCTCAATCACTCGCATTGGGGCGAGACCATCAATATATTGAACCTGTCCATCTAATGACCGCCATGCTAAACCAGCAAGGTGGGTCAGTTCGACCTTTACTTGACCAAGCAAACATCAATGTCAATGCGCTTCGCTCTGCATTGAGTCAGGCTATTGAACGCCTACCTCGAATAGAAGGTATTGGTGGCGATGTTCAGTTGAGTAAGGATAGTGGTATTCTGCTGAACCTTTGCGACAAAATAGCTCAGCAGCGAAAAGACGAATATATAACGTCGGAAATCTTCGTGTTAGCTGCCCTTGAAGATAAAGGGCGATTAGGTGAAATTCTTAAAAGTTTGAATATCACCAAAGACGCCATTGAAGGCGCTATCGATGATATGCGTGGCGGACAGAAGGTGACAGACCCTAACGCTGAAGACGTGCGCCAGGCCCTTGAAAAGTACACCACAGACTTAACTGAGCGAGCGGAGCAAGGCAAGCTCGACCCGGTAATTGGGCGTGATGACGAAATTCGACGTACCGTTCAGGTGCTACAGCGCAGAACCAAAAACAACCCCGTGCTTATTGGTGAGCCAGGTGTGGGTAAAACGGCCATTGTTGAAGGGCTAGCGCAGCGCATCATTAACGGCGAAGTGCCTGAAGGTTTGAAGAACAAGCGCGTTCTTGCCTTAGATATGGGCGCGTTAGTGGCGGGAGCTAAATACCGTGGTGAGTTTGAAGAACGTTTAAAGGCCGTTCTTAACGAACTAGCTAAAGAAGAAGGCCGCGTAATTTTATTCGTTGACGAACTGCACACTATGGTGGGGGCAGGGAAGGGCGATGGCGCCATGGACGCCGGGAATATGCTCAAACCAGCACTGGCACGCGGTGAGCTTCACTGTGTGGGAGCAACCACTTTAGACGAATATCGTCAGTACATTGAAAAAGACGCTGCGCTTGAGCGTCGTTTCCAAAAAGTATTGGTTGAAGAGCCTAGCGTAGAAGACACCATTGCTATTCTTCGAGGCTTAAAAGAGCGTTATGAACTCCATCACTCGGTAGATATTACTGACCCTGCTATTGTCGCAGCGGCAAGTTTGTCGCATCGTTATATTAGTGACCGTCAATTGCCTGATAAAGCCATCGACCTTATTGATGAAGCGGCCTCTAGCATCCGTTTGCAAATAGACTCTAAGCCAGAGGATATGGACCGTTTGGAGCGCAGGATTATTCAGCTTAAGTTGGAAGAGCAAGCGCTTGCTAAAGAAACAGATGATGCGAGCCATAAGCGCCTTGAAATGATTGAACTTGAGCGCGAGCAGGCAGAAACCAAGTATGCAGAGCTTGAAAAAGTGTGGGTGGATGAAAAAGATGCCATGCAGGGCACCCAAACTATCAAAGGGGAGCTTGAACAAGCAAAGCTAGATTTAGAAATTGCCCGTCGAGCATCTGATTTGAATCGTATGTCGGAACTTCAGTACGGCCGTATCCCTGAGCTTGAAGCAAAGTTAGAGCAAGCGGCTGAAAATGAGACCCGAGAGACCACGTTGCTTAAAAACAAAGTAACAGACATTGAAATTGCTGATGTTCTCTCTCGATGGACAGGTATTCCGGTAGCGAGAATGCTTGAAGGCGAGCGCGAGAAGCTGTTGCGCATGGAAGATGTGCTTCACAAGCGGGTTGTTGGACAAGAAGAAGCCGTTGAAGCAGTCTCAAATGCTATTCGCCGTTCACGGGCGGGGCTTGCCGATCCAAACCGTCCTATTGGCTCTTTCTTATTTTTAGGACCAACTGGTGTGGGTAAGACGGAGTTGTGTAAAGCTTTGGCTGGCTTCATGTTCGACACTGAAGACGCCATGGTGCGTATCGATATGTCTGAGTTTATGGAAAAACACTCGGTAGCACGCTTAGTCGGGGCGCCTCCTGGCTATGTTGGCTATGAGGAAGGTGGCTACCTAACCGAAGCGGTACGTCGCAAACCTTACTCGGTTATTTTATTGGATGAGGTTGAAAAGGCACATCCAGACGTATTTAACATTCTGCTTCAAGTGTTGGATGACGGCCGTTTAACTGATGGCCAAGGTCGCACGGTAGACTTTAAAAATACCGTGGTGATCATGACGTCTAATTTAGGCTCAGACATCATTCAAGATAAACACAACGAAAGTCAGTATGACGATATGAAAGCGTCGGTAATGAACGTTGTAGGGCAGCATTTTAGACCTGAATTTATTAACCGCGTCGATGATATAGTGGTATTCCATCCGTTAGGTAAAGAGCAAATTAAGTCTATTGCTAAAATTCAGCTTGCTTCCTTAAGAGCACGACTAGCGGAAAAAGGTTACAAACTTACTCTTTCTGCTGCGGCAATGGATAAGTTAGCAGACGCAGGTTTCGACCCTGTGTTTGGTGCACGGCCACTTAAGCGAGCGATACAAGTGCAGGTGGAAAATCCACTCGCACAGCAACTGCTGGCAGGTGAATTAATACCGGAATCAACCATTCGTATTGATGCTGACGAAAGCGGTCTATTTGTAGTAAGCAGTTAATCAGCAAACCAAACCTTTAATTTGGAGGCACTGGAGACAGTGCCTTTTTTTATTGCTTTATTATTGCCATGGCACTGTATTTTCCTTTAGTTTACTTGCTAGAGCAATTTCAGCATGAGTGTTAGGAGTCATACATGGAAACAGCCCCAATTATTAACGCATTTAAACGCGTACTAGGGGAAAGCAACCTTGCCGTTGGAAAACGTGAGACTGAGCATTACAGAAAAGGGTGGCGCTCGGGCGAAGGTGAGGCATTGGCCGTACTGTTTCCAAACACGCTAATGCAATATTGGGAAGTGCTTAAGGTTTGCGTTGAATATAACTGCATCATCATTATGCAGGCAGCCAAAACCGGGTTAACGGAAGGTTCTACACCAAGCGGAGACGATTACGATAGACCTGTGGTAGTTATTAACACCCTAGCAATGGATGATATCGTTCTAATAAATGATGGTAGGCAGGTATTGAGTTTTCCTGGGGCAACCTTGTTTAAGGTTGAAAAAATGTTAAAGCCCCTTAGCCGCGCGCCACATTCGGTGATTGGCTCGTCCTGTTTGGGGGCGTCTATCGTTGGTGGTGTAGCAAATAATTCTGGCGGCGCATTGGTTAAACGAGGCCCCGCTTATACGGAGTTGTCGCTATTCGCTCAAGTAGATGCTAACGGTGACTTAAAGCTGGTGAATCACTTAGGGATAGACTTGGGTGAAACACCTGAAGAAATTATCGGTAATCTCGCATCAGGCAACTTTCCAAAGTCACTCCCAGAAACGAGTGAAAAAGCGTCAGCTAGTGACTATGAAGAACTCGTTCGAGATGTAAATGCTAGTTCGCCTAGTCGCTTCAATGCTGACCCATCAAGACTATATGAAGCCAGCGGTTGCGCGGGTAAAATTGCCGTTTTTGCCGTTCGCTTAGATACATTCGAAGTACCAAAAAAAGAACAAACGTTTTATATCGGTACAAACGATGCTGGTGTACTTACCCGTATACGCAGAGACATTTTGTCGACGTTTGAAAATATTCCTGAAGTAGGTGAATACCTGCATAGAGAAATGTTTGATATTGCAGATGTGTATGGCAAAGACACGATATTGAGTATTGAACGTTTGGGTACAGATTCACTACCTAAAATGTTTGCACTTAAAGGGCGGGTGGATGCTGTGCTTAACAAACTGCCTTTTATGCCTCGTTACCTAAGTGACAGAGTTATGCAGTTTGGGAGTCAGTTTTTCTCTGACCAGATCCCCGCAAGTTTAAGAGCCTTTCGTGACAAGTACGAACACCACCTTATCCTTAAAATGAGCGACGGCGGTATTGAAGAGGCAAAGGCACTTTTAGCCAAACTTTTTACTGAAGAGAAGCTAGATGGTGACTACATTACCTGTAATGAAGAGGAGGCGGCTAAAGCCTTTTTACTTCGCTTCGCAGCGGCAGGTGCCGCGGTGCGTTATCAAATGATGCATCACAAACAAGTAGGGGATATTTTGGCGTTAGATATTGCCCTGCGCCGCAATGACAAGTTTTGGGTAGAAGAATTGCCTGAGCACATAGCCAAACATGTTGAAAAGCCGCTTTATTACGGGCATTTCTTTTGCCATGTTTTCCATCAAGATTACATACTAAAAAAGGGCAGCGACGCTCACAAAGTCAAAGCAGACATGTTGGCACTATTAGATAGCCGAGGCGCCAAATATCCTGCCGAGCATAATGTTGGGCATTTGTATAAAGCAGAGAGTACTTTACAGCAGTTTTACAGAGAGCTAGACCCTACCAATACCTTTAACCCAGGCATTGGTAAGATGGAGAAGCACAAACGCAATTGTTCGTGCTGTCTTTAAAGTGACTCTAATAATCGCTTAGCCTCTATGCGACTATCAAATGGAGTGTCTGAAGCGAGTGCATTGCTTAGCTCAATCTTAGCCTGTGTGTTCTTTCCTTGCTTCGCCAGTACCGCGCCTAAATGATACATTATGTTGGGGTCTACGGCGTTAAAGGAATATGCTTTTCGTAAAAAAGGCAAAGCTTCCTCATAATTCCCTTGTTGAGCAAGAAGCCAACCGTAGGTGTCTAATATTTGCGGAGAATTAGGTGAAATTCTGCGTGCCTCTTTGGCATAAGATACCGCTTTTTCTAAGTCTTTAGATGCCTCAATACTTGCGAGGTTATTAAAAACTGTTGCTTTGTCGAAGAGATTTTCTACATTAACTAACTCTTTATATAGCGGTCTGGCTTTGTCATAGGCTTTTTCCACAACATAAAAATCTGCTAAAAGTCTTTTGTGAAAGTATGCATTATCGTTGTTCTTTAAATAGGTAGAAACAAGATTTTCAAATTTGGAGCGCATACTCTTCGATAACGCGCTTTTGTAGAGGTAAGCGGCGTTTATAGAAGACTGAGGGTTCAGTTTAAAAGCTTGAGTATAGGCATCAAAAGCCAGTTCTTTCTCATTAATCGCTTTATAATAGTTCCCTGCTAAAATGTGTACGTCTGCGCTATTAGGGGCTCTTAATTGCAACGCCTTTATATTTTTTTCTAAACCATTTAGTTGGTCTGATTTCAATTGAAGCTTAGCTTTTTCTAACGCGATAGTAATACTTTCTGGAGCTAAATTTTCGGCTTCACTAAGGGATTTTTCCGCTCCTTTAAGGTCACCGGCAGCTATTTGCATTTGACTTAATCGTACTAGATGGCGAGGATTGTCGTTCCACATCCCATATAAAATATTTAACGCAGATTGCGCTTTTTCGAACTCTCCTAGTTGGCTCAAGATATTCGCTTTTGCAACTAATGCTTTTTGATCTAGACGGTTTGTCTTAAGGAGATTATCTACTTCCGTTAATGCTTTTTGTAGCTCTTCAGATTGAAGGTAGATATCCAGTAGTAACCCTGATATGGCAATATTGCCTTGATTGACAGCTCTCGCATCTTCCAAAATAGTTACAGCTTCATTGGGGTTTCCTGCTTTGAACAGCGCTTCAGCTAAAAGTACTGAGTAAGAAATAGAGGAGTCGACTTCGTATAGATCCCTAGCTATTGTTAGCGCTTCTGAATATTCCCCTAGTTCAAGTAATATTTCTGCATGCAAGGCAAGGCCTTCTCTATGAAAGCTATTGCTGTTTACGACACTCTCAGTGAGTGCCTTTGCTTCTACAGCGCGCCCCGACTTTAAAAGAGCTTGTGCTTCAATTAACTTCACCTTGGTTATGTCAGGGGAGTGTTTGTATAAATCATTTATGTCACTAAGCGCATCAGTATAGGCAGCAGTCTGCATCTTCAGCTGTATACCAAGCAATATAAGTGTTTCGTCCTCAGTTTCACTGAATGTACGTTCAAATATCATTAGTGCATCGTTAAACCGCTGTCGCTCCATAAGAGACTGGATACGCACAAAATCAAACGTTGCTTGTTTTCCATGGATAGCCTCAGCTTGTTGCAAAACCTTATCGCATTTGAAACTTCGATTATTTTCTATGTACAGATTGCAAAGCGTCACACTTAACGGGATGTTACTAACAACCATGTTTTGACGTCTGTCTAATAATGTCAGCGCTTCTTTCGGCGTCTCTAATTTAATGTAAGTATCTGCCAAAAGTGCTAGTGCTTTCATGCTATTTGAATTGAAGGATAGATAACTCGATAGCGCTTTAGCAGCGACCTCGTAGTCTTGGTTCAGATAAGAGGCAAAAGCATTCACGAATTGCAGCTCATCGCTACTTTGCATGATTTCTTCGGGCAATAATGTAAGAGAAGCAAGTAATTCGTCAAAAACCTGCTTGGCAAGTTCTGATTGATTGTTGCGCGCGCGAAGTTGCCCTAAGAGTAATTTTGCGTATGGATCCCCAGGAGTTTTATTAACAACTTTCTGGGCTATATCCAGGGCTTTTGCATAATCTCTATTCTCCATATAAGTACTGGAAAGAGAACGCATAATAATAGGGTTTGACTCAGATAGTTCATGTGCTTTTTCAAATAGAGAAATTGCCAAAGGAATCTTTTTATGGCGATACGCTAATTGCCCTTGCAGATGAAGTGTTTGTGCGGTTTCACCATACATCTCCAAAGCCATTTGCATGTAATTTTTAGCCTTATCATATTCACCAATATGGAGATAATGCGAAGCATAACTTTGTAACATTCGAAGACTATTTGGCTGAATTTTATTAGCTTTGTTGAGAAACTCGATGGCCTTTTTAGGAGAAGCTGATTGTTCTTGCGCACTGCTTTGAATTAAATATATTTCGAACGCCACGTCTTTCTTAAATAGAGAAGTGTCAATATCCAAAATTCTATCGTAGCTTTTAAGAACGAGTAGAGATCTCGCAATACTTACAGCGGTAAGATTGCTATCAGCACCTAATTGTTCTGCTTCATATAATTCTTCAAGGGCAGGATTGAAGAAACCTTTAGCGTAAAGAAGTTTACCCATTAAAATTTTAGAGGGCACATGGTTTCCGTTTTCAGCTAGGGCATTTTTTAAATGTATATAAGCGCTATCAATATCGTCTAGTGACATAGACTCTAAAGCCGATTCGTAATATCTCTCTTCTTTTTCAACAGCCAGTGTGTTAAACGAAAAACAAGACAGGATAAGAGCAACTGTAGCGAAACGACTATAAAGCATGTAGCAACCAATAATAGAAAACAAGTAGTTTAGTTTACGGTGAAAATTTTATAGTACAAACAAAAACGACGCTTTTCAGCGCCGTTGTACTATACAAAAAACATGTTATTTTTTAGAACGACGTCGAATCATAAATGCGCCTGCGCCCAGAAACAAAGCGATTCCAGCAGGCTCAGAAACTTCAGTCGTTTTTACAATTAGATTGTTTATTGCACCAGAGCCAGGTAGGTTAACAACTAGTTTAGTCACGTTCGTGTAAAGTGATTCTAACTCGGTGGCAACAAAGTCTTTTCGCGCATATTGGTTATTGCCAGGTGCCAATACCTGGGTACTACCCGAAGTGCCATCCGCATAGAAAAAGTAGATAAGATTTTGTGGTGACGTCGTATCGGTGCGCTCGACCCCTTCAACGTCGAAGAAGTCTAAATTCAGGACATCTACAGGACCGTTTGTGAAGTCAAATACGAAAAAACCACCTGGGCGGGTACCTTCATCGTCTGGGTTAGAGCAGAACGTTGTGCTACAACTTTGTTCGTTAAGAATAAGCGCGTTACCAGGTCGAGTCCACAAACCGCCACCAGTACCAACTGCATCTCTTATATCAGTATAATAACTTTTATAGTCTGTAAGCCTGTCGTATTTATCTCCAGAAATTGCGCCTTGCCATTTTCCATTAACTTTATCGAACTCCAAGTCTGGGTCGCGAGTGTTATTTGCCTGCGTATTAAAAGCTGCTTGCCTGCCACTGAAGTCAGCGTTAGCTGAATCGTTACACACCCCGTTTACACGGTCTGTGCCTTGTGCAGCTGCTCCATCAGTATTACAGCTAGATATTAAAACGCCCCAATCGGCGTATTCATCATCTATAACCTGACCGTTATTTATCTTGTTATAATTAGCATCTAAGTCAAAATCCAATACTCTAACGGTTGCCAGCGCATTTGCCGACGAGATGCACATACCAATACATAATAACTGCTTAAACGACAACATCTAAGTGGGTCTCCCTTTTTATTTGTCTATATTAAGCAGGAATTAGGCCAGTCTATAAGCTGTTGATATTAGAGGTTTTGTGGCGTTTTGCTTTTTTGAACGTAAAGAAAACTGACAAATAATAAAAGGCCTTTTATACCTTAGGCCTAGAGCTTGAACTTAGGTCTAAGGCTAATTAATGAGACTACGTAAAAGTCACGATCACAACTGCTCTAATAGTGCTCGGGCCTCAGGGCGTTTAAAGAAAGGTCGTTCTACATTTACTGCATACTCTAGCTCTTTCTTCGCTTCCTCAATTCTATTCAATTTTGCTAGCGTGTACCCCAAATGATAGCGAATGTTGGGGTCATTAGCGTCCCTTGCGA
Source organism: Alteromonas sp. HB246098 (assembly GCF_054890645.1). Classification (NCBI taxonomy): domain Bacteria; kingdom Pseudomonadati; phylum Pseudomonadota; class Gammaproteobacteria; order Alteromonadales; family Alteromonadaceae; genus Alteromonas; species Alteromonas sp. HB246098. The sequence goes on from NZ_JBTZUG010000002.1 coordinate 451,069, forward strand.
AAGCGTCTCTAAGCATTTTAAGACTACCCTCATAATCTCCCTGTAGCGCTTTAATGTGTCCAAATGTGTCTAGTATTTTAGAAGAGTTAGGCTGTAGCCCATAAGCTTGTCGCGCATAGTTTTTCGCGGTAATTAGCGATTTTTCAATATGCATGATAGCTAAGCGATTAAAGGCTTCAGCTGGATTAAGTAGGTTGGGCTCTTCAATAAGTTCTTTATAGAGTGCTGTTGATTCCTCGAACTCTTGTATAAAGAAAAGGTACTGAGCCAGCAGATTTTTCGCCAGCAGGTTATTTTCATTTTCACGAACAAGTTTTCGCGCGGTTTTCAAAAAAACATCAACAAATTGTTCGTTTAATGCGTAGTTGTAGATTGCAATAAATGCCTGTGCAAAAGCAGCATCTACGTCTAGTGCTTTTTCAAAAGCGTCAATTGCGCTTTCATCATTACCCTTATTCGCAGCTAATCTTCCCTTCAGAAAGTGATAGACCGGATTTTCTTGCTGGTTTGCTGGAATGGTCGCTAATAGCGACTGTGCGTTATCGTTTTTCTGTAAATCTAACAATAAGCTGGTATAGCGCAAAGTTACAAAAGTACTCGTGTTGGCTATGTCGTGTGCGCGAGCCATGGCGTTTAACGCGCCCTCGCTATCACCAATGTTTCGGGCTTGGTCGGCATAGGCAATTAATTTACCCGCGTCGTCGTTAATAAAGTTTCTTACAATGCTTAGCGTTTTTTCCGCATCTGCACGCTGATTATTCCCTAACTGAAGCGCAGCTTTGCGAAGGAGGTAGTCAGCATTGTCGAAATCATCTTTTATAAGCAAATCTAAATGATACAGTGCGTTCTTGATGTCGCCTTGTTGCTGGTATAAAGATGAAATGCGCTCTCTAGCACCGATATTCGAAGGATCGAGCGTTAATATATCGAGGTAAATTTGCTTCGCGTCTTCTACGGCGCCCGCTTTGGTTAAATTAAACGCCTTTAGCATTAAAGTTTCGTTATGCTGAGGGGACAAAGCAAGTAGCTCTTCTACAAGTTGGTTAGATTTATCTACATTCCCTAAACGACTCTCTGTAGCTGCTAAATTGAATTTTGCTGGAAAGAGGGTAGGGTTCTGTGCCAGCGCCTTTTCAATATTGGTTTTAGCTTCTTCTAACTGACCTTGTCTAATCAAGATGCCGGCTTTAAGGTTATATACTTCAGCTTCATCAGGAAAAAGCTTACTCAGTAAATTTGCACCCTTCAGCGCATTATCGAATTGCTGCGCCTGTAAATTCATTAATGAATAAGTGAATAGAAAACCTGCGTTATCTTTGTAGTTAGGTAAATTGTTTTCTAGGATCGAAAGTGCGTCGTCCTGTTTTCCCCTCGCTGCCATCAATTTGATTTTAAAAAGCTGAAGCTTATTTTCATTTGGGTATTTATATTCAAGGTTCTGCAGCAGTCGTTCAGCTTTAAAGGCTTTGTTTTGGCGAATAAATAAGTCACCTAGAAGAAGTGCCGAGTCAGGGTCTTCCATTAACGCATCTTGATGGCGTTCAAGTAGGGCAAGCGCTTGTTTATCTTGCTGTGTCGCCATATAGACCTGGCTTAGCATCAATACTGCCTGTAAATCATCAGGCTCTTGTTGCAAATAGCTATTAAAATCTTTTGCGGCCGTTTCCATGTTGTTGTTAAAGAAGTTTGTTAAACCGCTTATATATAGCAACATAGGCTGCGAAGTTATGAGCTCAGGGTCAAGCTGTGCCATAAAATCATTAAGCTCTTTTAGCTTTTCGTTATCAATAGCTTGTTGGTTGTCTCTGCTTTGCAACCAGCTATTAAGTAAAATGGCCAAAGGATCGTTAGGCGTGTCTTCAATGATCTCATCAACGAATAGCTTTGCTTTATCGTAGTCTTTCGCTTCTAAATACAAGTCAACTAGATTACGCAGGGCAATAGGGTCGTCTCGGTTAAAGGTTAGGGCTTTTTGTAAATGTGCAGTTGCCGCATCGGTATTTCCCTGTCGATAAGCCAGTTGTCCTTTCAAACGCCACGTTATTGCGTTCTCTGGTTCCAATGACATAGCTTTATTGATAAGAGAGCTTGCTTTAGATAAATCTTCGTTTTGAAGGGCAATAGACGCTAGACCATTAATGGCAGGTACGAAGTCTGGCGAACGGGAAACGATGCTGTTGTAGTCGCGTAAGGAGCACTGCTCATCTTCTAATCTAATACACGCGGTTGCACGAATCATTAACCATTCGCGTTCTGAGTCACCCGACAGCTTGTTCAAATCTGAAAAGTCTACAATCTCCTTATATCTGTTTAAGAAAAGCCAAGTGTTGCCCAGCGGCTCTGCCAGAAGGTTAATATCGGCACCCATTTCTAGCGCTTCCACAAATTCCATTTCGGCTGCAGTTAAGTAGCCGTTTATAAGCAATATCTCGCCCATTAATATTTTAGCAGCTAGGTTTTCAGGATCTTTCTGTAAGCTGTTTTTAAGGTGGATATAGGCTTCATCGTACTCGTTTTGGTTAAACGCTGTGAGCGCTTTTTCGTAATCTTCCGATGTAGTAGCAAAACTGTTTAAAGTGATTAGTGAAGAGGCAACTGCAGAGACAACAGCGCGTTTTACAATACGCTTTTTATTATTAAAAAAATCCATATAAACCTTCGAAATTTAGCCTAGCCACTGGCTTAAAAATAGCATAAAAAAAGGTGGCCTAAGCCACCTTTTAAAGATACGTGTTTTCTAAGCGTTTTTAAACAATTAAACTCGGCGCTTACGTCTATAAAGAACAAGACCTAAACCTAAGCTCATTAATGCAAGGGCGCCTGGTTCGCTTACTTGTGTAGGAGGGAGCGTTGTCGTGGTACCGAGTTCTAAGTTCAGTGCTTGTAATTTAAAGCCAAACCCGTCGAACTTTTCAGCAGAGCTATCAAAATAAGTATTATACGCACCAATAAGCCAGTATTTGGCTGAATTAAGCCCTGTAAACTTTGATTCGTAACTACCTGAACGACTAGAAATACCACTGTGAGCGACTGCGCCAGACACGGTGAATCCGGCTACATTTCTCCATGTGCTGTTACTTGATTGAAAACTTGTTATGTCGCTAAGGCCAGCTACAGTAACCTTTCTTTCATCATTATAACCATACACTCGATTGAAATTGGCTGCATTTAAAACTACGTCGGTGTCAAAGCTAAGCAAAATCATATCGAAATCGCCGCCACCGGAAAAGTTATCAATGTAATGCAAGTCACCATCATCATTGTTGGTTAAGGTCAATCCGCCTTGCCAATTAGTAATTTTGTGGATTTGCTCAATATAATTATCGCGATTGCCGCCTGTGTCTGACCAAGCCGTTAAACCTACTTTAACTTCAACGTCATCTATAAAAATGGATGTTGAGCTTTGCGCTGCGTCGAGGGTTTGAGAAAGATTATAAGAACCGTTCTTATCGACAAGGTCGTAATTGTATTCGCTTATAGCAGAATCTTTTGCTTGAACTGTAAAACTATAGGCTACTGTAAATACCAATAAAAATTTTGATAACTTCATACATTTATACTTCAAAAAACTTACTACTAAGTTTTTTATGCATAAAAGAGGCCAAGGTTTAAGTGTTTGTTTTAATGGTATTATTTTTACTACAAAATAACATGCAGTAAAAAAAACTGACAGGTTGTACCACCTGTCAGTGATCTAAAGTCTAATTTTCTTAAATGGCTTTATTACGGCGCCACATGACGAATAGAGAGCAAGCCATTAACAAGCCGATAGTACCAGGCTCAGACACTCCTGTAGTGTCCGGTGTTCCTGTCGTTTCTGTAATTGAGAAACCAACATTAGCAAGTTTGAAAGCATCGTTGCCAATGTACCCACCAATATTGCCAAATACTGTGTTGTATGCCCCTACGAGCCAATATTGCGCAGATTCAGTGAATGCGAAATCTGCACGGTGTTCTAGGTAGTCGCAGTTCTCGATATCGTAAGATGCAGAAGTAAGCGCGTCTGCAACAATATCACTCCATGTATTTACACCAGAGGTCAAAGCAGAGGTGTCATTTAAGGCAGCTACTGAAACTTGACTATCATTACTGCTATATAACCATGAAAAGCTCGCGCCAGTTAGCGTCACTGCAGAGTCAAATGAAAGCAGTACAAAGTCGTAATCACGCTCAACATTTGTCACTCCGCTTTTATAAGCAGCTTTACTACCTTCATAATAATAGTTTAGGTTGTCGATAGCATGGTCAGAACTACCGTTATAGTAAGCTTCGTCATTATTGGTAACTCCATAAGCCCAAGTATTTGAGATTTTTTGTAGGCTAGCGGCAACCACTGTTTCGCCAGTCACATTATTAGTATCTGAAAATGCGGACAAAGAAATGTTTACGCCATCAATCTCCACAGGAGAGTTATCAGGGTTAACACTATTGTAAACACCATCGTCGACTAGATCATAGGTATACTCACCAAGCGGCGAGTTACACTGTTTACTCTGGGTGTTGCTGCTACCCGATGAGCCGCAGTAAGAGTAATCGTGCTTTTTATAATAGGTAGCAAATGCAGAATTGGCGCTCAGCGTCGATACTAACGCTATCGAAAGCAATAGCAAGGTCTTGGAAGAAAGGGTTTTGTCTAGTAATCGCATCATTACTTTCCTATTTAAAAAGCGCATAGCGCTTCAAGTACAATCCTTCCAAGCGTTGTACTATTTATATACACACACTTTTTCGAAAAGTACTTAGTTTCAACATGGAGTTGTATGATATATAAACGGTGACCTGTTTAAGGTATGTGACCGTATACCTAGTTATTACTGCTTGGCGAGGTAAGTAAGGTAGCAGGTTCTAAATTATTAGCCTTTGTGCGTTGTCCTTATTTGATAAAGTGGACTCATCTAAATGTATTGCAAAGCTTTTTGAATATGTCATCGCAGAAATTTATGTATGGAAGCTGGCTGTATCTTTACTTTGCTATGCCTTCTTGCATATCTATGAAATAATTAACTCAATTACATGTAGAAGTACGAGGACATATGTCTGAACAAAAACGTAAAGGGATATACTTACTTCCCAACTTATTAACAACAGCAGGTTTGTTTTCTGGTTTCTTTGCTGTTGTATCATCAATGAACGGCCGCTTTGAAGCTGCAGCGGTTGCTATATTTGTCGCGATGATTTTTGATGGACTGGACGGACGCGTAGCTCGAATGACAAATACGCAAAGTGATTTCGGCGCAGAGTATGACTCTATGGCCGATATGGTCTCTTTTGGTATGGCACCTGCGCTTGTTGCTTATAATTGGGGATTAACAGAACTAGGCAAGTTAGGTTGGTTAGCTGCATTTGTATATGTAGCCGGTGCAGCATTGCGTCTAGCTCGCTTCAATACACAGGTTGGCATCGCTGATAAGCGTTTCTTCCAAGGTCTTGCTAGTCCAGCGGCAGCGGCAGTTGTATCCGGTCTTGTTTGGGTTGGTGTCGAGTATGATGCAGTAGGGACTGACTACGGATTAATTGTGGCCGCAGTAACTGGTTTAGCTGGCTTACTTATGGTGAGTAACTTTAAGTATAATTCTTTCAAAGAAGTTAACTGGCATGGCAAGGTTCCATTCGTTGGCCTTCTATTAGTGCTTTTAATATTCGTTGTTGTTGCAACAGAGCCAGCGCTTGTACTATTTTTAGTATTTGCTTTGTATGCACTGGCAGGGCCTATCAATACTTTCCGCACGGTAGAGAAAGTGACTTTAGATGACGTGGTAGGCGATCACGAAGAAGACGCGGACTTCAATGCTGATAAAAAGAACCAAAGCGAAAGTGAAGACGTTTCTAAGCAGTAAGTAGGCAGTTCTAGTCTTTATGAAAAGAAGGAAAATCTCTTTTAGTATTATTAAACAGAGCTCTTTTCCATAATTCTGCCTGCATAATAAACGAATAGAGTGAAAAGCGACCGAATGGTCGCTTTTTTTGTATTTATTTAAAATAAGTGTTGACGTGAGCGCTCATTTCCCTAAAATGCGCATCCGCTTCGGGGGAAAAGCAAAGCAGCAACCCTCTTGAAGTAAGTCTCTACTACCTATATAGGCCAGTAAAGACGGGAGTTTAGAAGAAACGCTTCAGAAAATAAATTTTCAAAAAGTGTTGACAACGAAAACTTGCAGCGTATAATGCGCACCTCACTCGAGCAGGGTGAGTCACTGAGAAGCAATGGCTTCTAGTGAATTGCGACGACCAAGGTTGTCCAATAGCAAGGTAAACGAATCAACTGAGAGTAATGTTGGTCCTCCTTGCGCAGAAGTCACGACAAAAAGCGTCATGATTCTGCACGATGTTCTTTAACAATTTAGACAAGACAATCTGTGTGGGCACTCGTTAAGAGTGTCACATAACGACGATTCATATTTCGATATATTTAATTGAAGAGTTTGATCATGGCTCAGATTGAACGCTGGCGGCAGGCCTAACACATGCAAGTCGAACGGTAACATTTCTAGCTTGCTAGAAGATGAT